>DASXDA010000052.1:0-16571 GCA_036490875.1 Solirubrobacteraceae bacterium | reverse complement strand
GCTCGAGGAAGGGATCATGCGGGTGATCGCGGGCCCCGAGAAGAAGACCCGCGTGATGTCCGACAAGGAGCGCCGGATCACCGCGTACCACGAGATGGGACACGCGATGGTCGGCCACTACCTGCCGCACTCCGACCCGATTCACAAGATCTCCGTCATCTCCCGCGGGCAGGCTCTTGGCTACACGATCTCGCTGCCCGGCGAGGACAAGTTCCTGACCACCCGCGCGGAGCTGAACGACACGCTGTCGATGACTCTGGGTGGCCGCGCGGCGGAGGAGATCATCTTCGGAGAGATCACCACCGGCGCGTCGAACGACCTCGAGAAGGTCACGGCGACCGCGAAGCAGATGGTGATGCGGTTCGGAATGTCCGAGAAGCTCGGTCCGCGCGTGTTCGGCCACGACCACGGGCAGCCGTTCCTGGGTCGCGAGTTCTCGGCCGAGCCGGACTACTCCGACGAGATCGCTCGCGAGATCGACGACGAGATCCGCCGGATCGTCGAGGCAGCGCACGTGCAGGCGAAGGAGATCCTGAGCTCGCACCGGGATTCGCTCGAGAAGCTCTCGGAGATCCTGATCAAGCGCGAGACGATCGAGAAGGAGCAGTTCGAAGCGCTTTTGAGCGGTCAGACCGAGGAGGACGTGTTCGGCGCCGAGGCGCCGCCGCCGCCCGAGGTCCCGATCCCGCCGTCTGCGCCGGCCGAAAGAGCGCCCCGGGAGGGGCCGAGACCACTCCCGCGGCCTGGGCTGGCTGGGGGGACCGCGGAGTAGCTCCGCGCCGTCCGATTCGTCGTGACGGCGCGCCCTGGTTTGGTAGCGCGTGGCGGTGGGCTTGTCTGGCGCGAGTCACGACGAGCCTGACGACGCTGCGCCGCGCGGGCGCCGGCCGTAGTCCGCTAGCAGGAGCCCCGGCGGCGGTCGCTAGCCGGAGTTCGGGCGGTGGTCGCTACCCGTCGTTTTTGCTCGACGGCAGCGGGGGGTTCAGGCCGTCCGCGTGGCACTCGCGCAGGCCCGGGGCCAGGGCCGGCGCCGCCGCCAGAGGCGGGGGCTTCGCGAACGCGGGGCGGGTGAAGTCGAAGTAGTCGGTCATCGGCTGGGCGTTGGCGTCGCGGAAGGTCATCGCGGGGAGGTTCCACTTGCGCTCGATGAAGGCGGTCATCGACGTGTGGTCCTGGACGACGCTCGACACGTAGCCCGCGCGCGCCCACGGGGAGACGACGATCAGCGGGACCCGGAAGCCGTAGCGGTCGTAGGCGCCGGGAACGTCGCCGGGGGCGAGCTTCGGCGCGATGTTGTCCGGCTTGATCGCGCGGGGCGGGGGGACGTGGTCGTAGTAGCCGCCGTGCTCGTCGTAGGTGATGAACAGGGCGGTGTTCTTCCACGTCGGCGCCCGCATCAGCGCGCGCACGACCCGCGCGATGAACGCCTCGCCGACATCGACGTCCTGCGGGTCCTCTTCGGAGGTGGTGCTGTAGTTCGGGTCCAGGAACGTGAACGCGGGCAGCCTGCCGGCGGCGACGTCCGGATAGAAGTCGTCGAACTTGTGCTGCCGGCGCCCGCGCGCCGCGGTCACCAGGCCCGGGACGATCGCCCAGCTCGGCAGGTCCCCGTAGTAGACGGCGTAATCGATCCGATGGGCGTCGAGCCGGTCGAAGATCGAGCCGTTGGCGGCAGGGATCTGGTTGGTCAGGGTCAAATTCGTCGAGATCAGCCCTGACGCGGTGCCCGTGAAGAAGAACCGCCGGTTCGGGTAGGTCTGGCACAGGGTCGAGCAGAAGTAGCGCTGGCCGATCGGGAAGTGCCGCGCCAGCGAGTACGTGAACGGCAGGTGACGCTTGTCCCAGAACCACATCGCGCTCGGACCGCTCGCGGCCACGAACCCGTTGTTGTGGCCGCGGGCGTAGGAGATGTGGCTCGCGTTCCACGCCTGGCTCGGCTCCCCCTGCAGCTGACACGGCGAGCTCGCGCGGTGGGCGACAACGCGGCCGCGGGGGCCGGGATTGGAGTTCACGATCCGGCCGCGCTTCATCGTCAGGCCGTCGAGGCCGGCCCGCCCCGGCACCTGGAACGGGACCATCCCGAGCATGTTGTCGAACGAGTGGTTCTCCATCATCAGCACGACGATGTGCTTGATCTGCGGCATGCTCGGCGCGCCCGCGGGCAGGCCCGGGAACGGAACGCTGTCCGGGCGGCGGATGCGACCAGCGGCGCCGGTTCCGGCGCGGGCCCAAGCCGGGAGCGCGCCCGCATAGAGCGCGCCGGCGCCGCCGGCGGCAGCCCTCAACAACGTTCGCCGGCTGAAGTCGGCATCCATTCCGTCCCGCCCCATCACCGTGACACTATCGCCCCCATGGGTTCGAAGTGGATTCTGACGGCTACCCGCATGTGGCTGCCGCTTGCGATTGCCATCGCCGGAGTCGTCGCGATCGTGATCGGTCACGGCCAGACCGCGACCGCTTCGGCCGGCGTGGCGCTGATCATCGCGGCGCTGATCGTGTGGATGATCAACTGGATGTACCGGATGAGCATCGAGTCCAACCGCGAGCGCGACAAGGAGGAGGACGCCCGCGACTACTTCTCCGAGCACGGGCGCTGGCCCGATGAGTGAGCCGTTCACCGTGATGGGCGTGGTCAACGTCACGCCCGACTCGTTCTCGGACGGCGGTCTCTACCTCGAGCCGATTGCCGCGATCGACCAGGGAGTCGCGCTCTGGCGCGACGGCGCCGCGATCCTCGACGTCGGCTGCGAATCGACCCGCCCCGGCGCCGACCCCGTGCCGGCCAAGGAGGAGATCGCGCGGGTGCTCCCCGTGATCGAGGGGCTGATCGCGGGCGGCGTCACCGCGCGGATCTCGATCGACAGCTCGAAGGCGGCCGTCGCGGCCGCCGCGATCGACGTCGGCGCGACGCTGGTCAACGACGTGACGGCGATGCGCGGAGACCCGGAGATGGCGGGGGTCGTCGCGAGCGCGGGCGTCGAGTGCTGCCTGATGCACATGCTCGGCGACCCGCGCACGATGCAGGACGATCCGCGCTACGACGACGTGGTGTCCGACGTCAAGGCGTTCCTCGAGCAGCGGATGGCGTACGCGATCGCGGCGGGGATCGCCGAGGAGCAGATCCTGCTCGACCCCGGGATCGGGTTCGGCAAGACCGTCGAGCACAACCTCGAGCTGCTGCGGCGGCTCGACGAGCTCGTCGCGATCGGGCGGCCGATCGTGATCGGCACCTCGCGCAAGTCGTTCCTGGGCCGGCTCACGGGGCGCGAGAACCCCGCCGACCGGGTGCCCGGGACGATCGCGACATGCGTGGTTGCGCTCGACCGTGGAGCCCGGATCTTCCGCGTGCACGACGTCGCTCCGGTCTACGACGCGCTGCTCGTGGCGGCTGCTACGGTCGCGCCATGGACGACGAGGCCGACGAGTTCGACGAGGTAGAAGACGACGAGGAACGCTCCGAGCCCGAGGTCGCGATCGAGATCAGCGGGCTCTCGCTGTACACGCACATCGGGGTGACGGCGGCTGAGCAGGAGGTCGGCCAGCGGCTGCTACTCGACATCCGGATCGACGTGGGCGAGTCCGACGCGACGCTCACCGACCAGCTCGAGGACACGGTCGACTACGCGCAGGTGTGCGAGATCGCGGCTCTGGTCGCACAGCAGCGGTCGTACCGGACGCTGGAGCGGCTGTGCACCGCGATCGCCGACCGGCTGCTTGCCTCGTATGACCTGAGCTCGGTCTGGATCAAGGCGGCGAAGCCGGAACCGCCGATTGCGCTGCCGGTGTCGGAGGTCTCGGTCGAGGTCTGGCGCGAAGCCGAGTGACGGGCTACCTCGGGCTCGGCTCGAACGTCGGTCAGCGGCACAAAAACCTGGAGGCGGCGGTCGACCGCCTCACCGATCGCGGCGTCCGCGTGGTGGGCTCTTCCTCGGTGTACGAGACCGAGCCGGTCGGGGAGGTGCTCGACCAGCGGGACTTCCTGAACGCGTGCCTGAGGATCGAGACCGAGCTTGGCCCCGAGGCGCTGCTCGGGGTCTGCAAGGCGGTCGAGCACGAGCTCGGCCGGCCGCAGGACGGGGTCCGTCACGGCCCGCGGGCGATCGACATCGACGTGCTGCTGTTCGACGGGCTCGAGTACGCGTCGGAGCGGCTGCGGCTGCCGCATCCCGAGGTGCGATCGCGCCGGTTTGTGCTGGTGCCGCTGCTCGAGCTCGATGCTGAGCTGGCGATGCCCGACGGCGAGCGGCTCGCGGACCTACTCGCGGCGCTGCCGCCGGGCCAGGACGTGCGGAACGCCGGCCCGCCGCTGGTCTGAGGCACGGGTAGGGTTCGGTCGCGATGCTGCTTGTCGTCGACGTCGGCAACACCCAGACGCACTTCGGCGTGATCCCGAGCGGGGGGACCGAGGTGACCGAGCACTGGCGGTTCGCGACCGTGCGCGAATCGACCGGGGACGAGCTCGGCGCCGCGCTCTCGAACCTGCTCGGGCTGCGGGGCCTCGCGTTCGGCGACGTCGACAGCTCGATCGTCTCGTCGACGGTGCCGCAGCTCTCCGAGCAGTGGACGCAGGTGGCCGAGCGATATCTGAACCACGAGATGCTCGTGGTCGGCCCGGCGGTGCGCACCGGGATGCCGATCAGGGTCGACAACCCCCACGAGGTGGGCGCCGACCGGCTCGTCAACGCGGTCGCCGCCTACGCCCGCGTGCAGGACACGTGCATCGTCGTCGACTTCGGGACGGCGATCACGTATGACGCCGTGTCGGCGGCTGGCGAGTACCTCGGCGGGATCATCACCCCGGGCGCGGAGATCTCGATGGACGCGCTCTACGAGCGGGCCGCGAAGCTGCCGAAGGTCGAGATCGCGGAGCCCCGGGCGCTGATCGGGAAGTCGACCGTCGAGGCGGTCCGCAGCGGGATCGCGTTCGGGTTCGCCGGTCAGGTCGAGGGGATCGTCGGGCGGCTGCGCGACGAGCTCGGGGAGGACACGCGCGTGATCGCGACCGGCGGGCTCGCCCAGGTCGTCGTCCCGTTTATCCGCGAGACGATCGACGAGGTCGACGATCTGCTCACTCTGATTGGGCTGCGGCTGATCTGGGAGCGAAATCGGCCGTAGGCACGGGCACGTCCGGCGTCCTCGCGACGGTCGTCGCGAGGATCAGGAACGTCATCCGGCGGCGGTCATCGGGGTGCTCGGCGGTGTAGGCGTCGAAGCCATCGAGCAGGCCGCGGATCGCCGCGAACACGGGAGCGTCGTCGACCTCGTCGGGCACGTCGCACGCGAGCCGCGCGAGCGCGAGCCCCTCGGTCGGGTCGCCGCCCCGCATCGCGCCCATCACCGAGATCAAAAGGAACTCGGCGACGCGATCGAGCAGCACGTGCGGTGCGTGCTCCTGCTCGCCGGCGGCCTCGCCGGCCGGCAGCAGCGGTTCGCCGGCGGCGACCCGGAGCGCCTGCTCGGAGGTGACCGAGCGGATCTGCTCGGTGCTCAGCCCGGCCTGGAGCGCGGTGCGCAGCTGGAACGCGATCGAGAACGCGGTCGCGCCGTAGGGCGCGTCGCTCGCGAACACGATCTGGCCGGGCGGGACGAGGCTGAACAGCGCCCGCAGGTCGGCCGGTATCCACCAGGCGGTGTCGAACAGCAGGTTCGGGAGATCGGGTGCCACCCGCCAGATCCAGCTGAGGTCGCTGATTCCCGCGTGCGCGAGGATCAGCCTCGCGCCCGGGAACTCCTCGGCCAGCTCGACGGCGTGCAGGCCGAGCGCGGGGATCCCGCGTCCCGCGTGGATCAGGATCGGGACCGTCCGCTCGTCGGCGAGCGCGGCGAGCCTGCGGACCTCGGGGTGGTCGAGCGTGAACTGCTCCGCACGGGGGTGGAGCTTGATCCCGCGCGCGCCGATGTCGAGGCACCGCTCGGCTTCCGGCACCGGGTTCTCGTGGGGGTTCACGCGGCAGAACGGGACCAGCCGACCGTCCGATTCGCGTGCGTCCTGGATCACCTCGTCGTTCGCGCGCGGGTAGCCGTCGGGCTCGTGCATCGGGAACACGAACGCGCCGCGCGCGCCCGCCAGCTGCAGCCCGGCGAGCAGCTCCTCGGCCGTCTGGTGCATCCCGTCTGGGTCGTTCTGCCCGATGTGCGTGTGGGCGTCGAACACCTCGATGGCGGGGACCTGCTCGAGGGCTAGTTCCGTCCACGGCCTGAGCGCATCGCCGACGTTCATCGCGGGATTCGTACCATGAACTGGCTGTGAAGCGATCGCTGACAGACACCTGGACGGTCGGCGGGGTGCGGGTGCCAAACCGGGTGGTGCTCGCGCCGCTGGCCGGAATCGGCAACTGGTTCGTGCGCCTGCAGGCCAAGCGCCACGGCGCCGGCCTGGTCGTCTCCGAGATGGTTTCGAGCTTTGCGATCCACTACCGCAACGAGCGCACGCTGCGCGAGCTGCTGCGGATCCACCCGGACGAGCACCCGGTGTCGGTGCAGCTGTTCGGGAACGACCCCGAGGTGATGGCCTCGGCCGCCGAGCGCGTCGCCGCCGCGGGCGCCGACCTGATCGACATCAACATGGGCTGCCCGGTGCCGAAGGTGTGCAAGACCGGCGCCGGCGCCGCGCTGCTCGACGACCCCGAGCGGGCGGTGGCGCTCGCGCGCGCGGCCGCGCGGGGAAGCGGGTTGCCGGTGACGGTGAAGCTCCGCTCGGGACAGCGTCCCGGCGACCTGCGAGGGATCGAGCTGGCCCGCCGGCTCGCGGACGACGGCGTCGTCGCCGCGCTCGCGATCCATCCGCGCCACGCCTCCCAGCGCCACAAGGGCGCGCCCGACTACGCGCTCGCGCGCCGTCTCGTCGACGAGCTGCCGGTGCCGGTGCTGATCTCGGGCGGGCTCGACACGGCGGCGCGGGCGCAGGCGGCGTTCGAGTCGACTGGCGCCGCCGGCGTGCTGATGGCGCGCGGGTCGCTCGGGAACCCGTGGGTGTTCGAGGAGCTGCTCGGGGTCCGCGACTGCCAGCCGTCGGCGGACGAGATCCTCGACGAGCTCGACTGGGTGATCGAGCGGGCGATCGAGCACCTCGGCGCCGAGCGCGCGACCCGCTACTTGCGGAAGTTCTACCCGTGGTACGTGGACCGGCTCGGGCGCGAGTACACCGACACGCTCGGGGGAGGCAAGGCGCTGCAGGCGTCGCTCCAGACCGCACCGGGTCTCGAGGACGCGCGGGGCCTGTTCCGCGGGGCCGCGGTTCCGGCCTGACCGAGGCCGGGTAGTACGTCCAGCAGGAGATTTCAGGCATGGGCGTGGGCGGGGCTATACTGATCCGCCCACGTACGCCGGAAGGACACGATTCCCGCTGATTCCGGCGGGTTTTTCTCGTCCGAATACCAGGATCGGCCGCAAGGTTTCACTATGCCCAGGGACGTCATTCTCACGCCGGAAGGGCTCGCCAATTTGAAGGCGGAGCTCGACACGCTGACCACCGCTCGTCGTCGTGAGGTCGCGGCGCGCATCAAGGAGGCGCGCGAGTTCGGCGATATCTCCGAGAACGCCGAGTACGACGACGCCAAGAACGAGCAGGCGATGCTCGAGGCGCGGATCGCGTCGCTCGAGGACAAGCTGCGCTCGGCGACCGTGATCGACTCCGCCGACATCGGCAACGACGTCGTCGGCGTCGGGACGATGGTCCACGTCAAGGACGAGTCCGGGAAGTCGGTCAAGTACACGATCGTCGGCTCGGCCGAGGCCAGCCCGACGGAGATGAAGCTGTCGAACGAGTCGCCGATCGGCAAGGCGCTGCTCGGACATAAGCGCGGCGAGGAGGTCGTGATCACGACCCCCCGCGGCGAGCGCAAGCTCAAGATCACCAAGATCGACATCGCGAAGTAGTGAGCGCGCAGCGCGAACGGTTAAGCGAGCCGGACGCGAAGCGGCTGTTTGAGAGCGCGGGGCGGGATGCCCCGCGGAGGTAGCCTGGCACGGTGTGCGCCGCCGCGGACGAGCCGTCTGGAGACGTATTTGCCGTCCGCCGGCGCAAGCTCGACGCGCTGAGGGCCGCCGGGGTCGACCCGTTCCCGCACGCGTTCCCGGACGTCGAGCCGATCGCGGCCGTCCGTGACGCCCATGCGGGCCTGGCGGCGGGCGAGGAGACCGAGGCGCATCATCGCGTCGCGGGGCGGCTCGCGGCCCGGCGCGGCCAGGGGAAGATGGCGTTCCTGGACCTCGTCGACCGGTCCGGCCGGATACAGCTGCAGGCGCGGGTCGACGAGCTCGCAGCCGAAGGGATGGAGCAGCTGCTCGAGCTCGACCTCGGTGATGTGGTCGGGGTCGATGGGTTGGCATTCGCGTCCCGGCGCGGCGAGCTGACGCTGCGGGTCGAGCGCTACACGCTGCTCGCGAAGTCGCTGCGCCCGCCGCCCGAGAAGCATCACGGGCTGAAGGACGTCGAGACGCGCTTTCGCCACCGCGAGCTGGACCTGATCGCCAGCGAGGAGGCCCGCGACCTGTTCATCCTGCGCGCGAAGGCGATCGCGGCGGTGCGCGCGTTCCTCGACACCGAGGGGTTCGTGGAGGTCGAGACCCCGGTGCTCCAGCCGCTGTACGGCGGAGCGCTTGCGCGGCCGTTCACGACCCACCACAACGCCCTGGACCGCACCCTGTACCTCCGGATCGCGACCGAGCTGTACCTCAAGCGGCTGATCGTCGGCGGGCTCGAGCGCGTCTACGAGCTCGGCAAGGACTTCCGCAACGAGGGAGTCGACACCACGCACAACCCCGAGTTCACGATGCTCGAGTGGTATGAGGCGTACGCCGACTACATGGACGTCGCGGGCCGGTTCGAGCGGCTGATCGCGTGCGTCGCCGACACGGTCGGCTACGGCGGCGAGTTCGACTTCACGCCGCCGTGGCGGCGGGAGAAGCTGATCGACGCGATCCGGGAGCGGACCGGGATCGACGTGCTCGAGTTCCGCGACCGCGATGCGCTGGGCGGCGAGATGCGCTCCCGCGGGCTCGCGGTGCCGGAGAAGGACACCTGGCCGCAGCTCGTCGACGAGCTCTTGTCCAAGCACGTCGAGCCGGAGCTGCTAGCCCCGACGATCCTGTTCGACTACCCCGTCGAGCTGTCGCCGTTCGCCAAGCGCCACCGGTCCGAGGACGGCCTGGTCGAGCGGTTCGAGGCGTACGTCGGCGGCACCGAGCTCGCCAACGCGTTCACCGAGCTCAACGACCCCGACGAGCAGCGGCGGCGGTTCGAGCAGCAGCGCGCGCTGGCGACTGCGGGGGACGAGGAGGCCCATCCGTACGACGAGGCGTTCCTCGAGGCGCTCGAGCAGGGAATGCCGCCGACCGGCGGGATCGGGATCGGGATCGACCGGCTGGTGATGGCCCTGTCCGGGAAGCGCTCGATCCGCGAGGTCGTGCTGTTCCCGGCGATGCGGGAGTAAAAGGACTGGCCGGATGCCAGGCCGTGGTAGCGCGCATGCGCCCCGAAATGTGATCACGCGCACGTTGGGGCATTTCCTTCCTGTAAGCGCGTAGACCCCGGTTGGTAAACTGGGCTATGCGCCACTACGAGCCCGTCTCGCTCATGAACCTTGGCAGCACGGCCGAAGACATGGGTAGAACGGTCTCATCTGCGTCCCCAAACGGCCGGGTCCGGCGCACCGACGGAACCGGCACGGTGTTAGAACGAGGAAATAAGGGCAACCGGCCTTCGTATAGTCGAACACTCGACGGAAGCACCCGCCTAGTCTGAGAGAAGAGCCCATGTTCGAGCGATTCACAGAGAGAGCCCGCCAAGTTGTCGTGCTGGCCCAGGAGGAGGCCCGCACCCTCAAGCACAACTACATCGGCACCGAGCACATCCTGCTCGGCCTCCTGCGCGAGGAGGAGGGCCTCGCCGCCCGTGTGCTCGAGTCGCTCGATATCACCGTTGAGCGCGTACGCGCTCAGGTCGTGCGGATCGTCGGCTCCGGCGAGGAGGTCACCTCCGGCCAGATCCCGTTCACCCCGCGCGCCAAGAAGGTGCTGGAGCTCGCGCTCCGCGAGGCGCTGAGCCTGGGCCACAACTACATCGGCACCGAGCACATCCTGCTCGGGCTGGTCCGCGAGAACGAGGGCGTCGCCGCCCGCATCCTGCTCGACTTCGACGCCGACTCCGAGAAGATCCGCAACGAGGTGATCCGGATGCTGTCCGGCCCCGGCGGGCGGCAGCGCTCCGGCGGAAGCGGCAGCGGCAGCGGCGCGACCCCTGGCGAGAGCAAGAAGTCCTCGAAGCTGCTCGACCAGTTCGGCCGCAACCTGACCAAGCTGGCGGCCGAGGGCAAGCTCGACCCGGTGGTGGGGCGTGAGACCGAGATCGAGCGGATCATGCAGATCCTCTCGCGGCGCACGAAGAACAACCCCGTGCTCGTTGGCGAGCCCGGCGTCGGCAAGACCGCCGTCGTCGAGGGCCTCGCGCAGCGGATCACGCACGGCGACGTGCCCGAGCTGCTGAAGGGCAAGCAGATCTACACGCTGGATCTGGCGGCCCTGGTCGCGGGCTCCAAGTACCGCGGCGAATTTGAGGAGCGCCTGAAGAAGGTGATGAAGGAGATCACCCAGCGCGGCGACATCATCCTGTTCATCGACGAGCTGCACAACCTCGTCGGCGCGGGCGCGGCCGAGGGCGCGATCGACGCGGCCTCGATCCTGAAGCCGGCGCTGGCTCGCGGCGAGCTGCAGACGATCGGCGCGACGACGCTCGAGGAGTACCGCAAGTACCTCGAGCGCGACAGCGCTCTGGAGCGCCGCTTCCAGAAGATCACGGTCGACCAGCCGTCGACCGAGGAGACGGTCCAGATCCTGAAGGGCCTGCGCGACCGCTACGAGCAGCATCACAAGGTCCAGATCACCGATGAGGCGCTCGAGGCCGCCGCCGAGCTGGCCGACCGCTACATCTCCGATCGGTTCCTGCCCGACAAGGCGATCGACCTGATCGACGAGGCCGCGTCGCGGATGCGGATCAAGTCGATGACCTCGCCGCCCGTGTACCGCGAGCTCGAGGATGAGATCGAGGAGACCCGGCGCGCGAAGGAGGAGGCGATCGAGAACCAGGAGTTCGAGAAGGCCGCCAACCTGCGCGATCAGGAGCGCCGGCTCTCGCAGCAGAAGCGCGAGCTCACCGACCAGTGGGAGGCCGGTGAGACCACCGAGCGTCCCGCGATCGGCGAGGAGGAGATCGCCGACATCGTCTCGATGTGGACCGGCATCCCCGTGTTCAAGCTGACCGAGGCCGAGACCGCCAAGCTGATGCGGATGGAGGACGAGCTCCACAAGCGCGTGATCGGCCAGCACCCCGCGATCGAGGTCGTCTCGAAGGCGATCCGGCGGAGCCGCGCGGGTCTGAAGGACCCCAAGCGCCCGACCGGCTCGTTCATCTTCCTTGGACCGTCAGGTGTCGGGAAGACCGAGCTTGCCCGGACGCTCGCCGAGTTCCTTTTCGGCGACGAGGACACGATGATCCGAATTGACATGTCGGAGTACATGGAAAAACACGCCGTTTCCCGGCTTGTTGGATCGCCTCCGGGCTACATCGGCTACGACGAGGGCGGCCAGCTGACCGAGGCGGTGCGCCGCAAGCCCTACAGCGTGCTGCTGCTCGACGAGATCGAGAAGGCCCACCCGGACGTGTTCAACATCCTGCTGCAGATCCTGGAGGACGGCCGCTTGACGGACGCCCAGGGCCGGACGGTCGACTTCCGGCACTGCATCGTGATCATGACGTCAAATATTGGGGCGTCGGAAATCGCGAGAAACACGCCGCTTGGGTTTGCGGTCTCCGACGACGAGACCGGAATCACCTACGACGACATGAAGAACCGGATCATGGGCGAGCTGAAGAAGGTCTTCCGGCCCGAGTTCCTCAACCGGATCGACGAGGTCATCGTCTTCCACAAGCTCTCCAAGGACGAGATCAAGGAGATCGTCGACCTTCTGCTCACGCGGATCCGCGAGTCGATGGCCGAGCGCGCGCTGCAGCTCGAGCTGTCCGAGGAAGCCAAGGAGCTGCTCGTCGAAAAGGGGTGGGACCCGGCGATGGGCGCGCGGCCGCTGCGCCGCGCGATCCAGCGCTACGTCGAGGACCCGCTGGCCGACTTCGTGCTCCGCTCGCAGGTGCCCGAGGGCTCGACCGTGATGGTCGATGCGCCGGCCGACGGCGAAACCCCGGAGGGCACCGACCCCGAGGTGAAGCTGACCGTGATTGAGCCGGCCCCGAAGCCGACGCCGGTCGGTGTCGGCGCCGAGGGCGGTCCGGCCGAGGGCGACGACGTGTCCGGCGACGACGTTCCGGTCGTCGAGGAGCCGGAGACGCCTCCCGAGGGCGAGTAGGGCTCTTTTCGACCGCGCGCGGGCGTCCGCGCCCGCGCCCGCGCGGACGATGGCGATTCCGGGCGGCCGCGGACGATGGCGATTCTGTCACCCCTGTAGTGACGAGATCGCCATCGTTTGCAACGGTCTGTGACAGTCCGCTCGGAACGAACCGGTTGACGTCGGCCCCCGCCCGTAAGGTGGCGGGATGGCCCGGTCATCCTCGATCTACGTCTGCTCCGCCTGCGGCCACGAGACCGGCCGGTGGGAGGGGCGGTGCAGCGGCTGCGGCGAGTGGAACTCGCTGGTCGAGGAGGTTCGGGCCGCGGCCGCGGCCGGCGCCGGCGGCCGCCGCGCCCGCTCGAAGGAGCGCGCCGCCGCCGGGGTCCCAGCCACCCCTACGCGGCTCGGCGAGGTCCGGGCCGCTGATCACGCCCGGCTGAGCACCGGGATCGGCGAGCTCGACGCGGTGCTCGGGGGCGGGATCGTACCCGGGTCGCTGGTGCTGATCGGGGGCGCGCCCGGGATCGGGAAGTCGACGCTGACGACGATGGCGTTGGCGAACGTGCTCGCGGCCGGACGGCGGACGCTGTACGTATCGGCGGAGGAATCGGCGGCGCAGGTCCGGCTGCGGGCGGAGCGGCTGCGGTCGCCGGGCGCGCTCGAGATTCCGGTGATCGCCGAGACCGAGCTCGAGACGGTGCTGGCGACGCTCGAGCACGAGCGGCCGGACGTGTGCGTGATCGACTCGGTCCAGGCGCTCCACTGCGCCGAGCTGTCGAGCGCCGCGGGCTCGGTGGCGCAGGTGCGCGAGGCGGCCGACCAGATCATGCGGGTCGCGAAGGGGCTCGGGACTGCGGTGCTGCTGGTCGGGCACGTGACGAAGGAGGGGAGCCTCGCCGGCCCGAGGGTGCTCGAGCACCTGGTCGACTGCGTGCTCCAGTTCGAGGGCGAGCGCGAGCGCACCTACCGGACGGTGCGCGCCGTCAAGAACCGGTTCGGCTCGACCAACGAGGCGGGCGTGTTCGAGATGCACGACCACGGGCTGGTCGAGGTGCTCGACGCATCCGCGAGGTTCGTCGCCGAGGCGACGCGCGCGCCCGGGAGCGTCGTGCTCTGCGCGATGGAGGGCTCGCGGCCGCTGCTGGTCGAGGTGCAGGCGCTCGTATCGAACTCCGAGCTGGTGCCGCCGCGGCGCGTCGTGTCCGGCCTTGACCGCAACCGGCTAGCGCTGGTGCTCGCGGTGCTCGGGCGGCACGGCGGGATCGGGCTCGGCGCTGCCGACGTGTTCGTGAACGTGGTCGGCGGGGTCGACGTGGACGAGCCGGGCGCGGACCTGGCGATCGCGCTTGCGGTGGCGAGCGCGGCGAAGCGGACCGCGCTCACGGCGGCCAACGCGGACGCGCCGCTCGCCTGTTTCGGCGAGCTTGGGCTGACCGGCGAGCTCCGGACCGTCGCTCACGCGGAGCGCCGCGTCGCCGAGGCCGGCAAGTTCGGGCTCACGCCGGTATTGGAGCCGGGGGTGCAAGGAACGTTGCGCGGGGCGCTCGACGCCGCGCTGAACCCGGGCCGGACGGCGAAACTGGCTGCATAGCGGCTCCTCGGCGGGGAGCTCGTTTGGTTTGTTGCGGGTAAAATCGGGCTATGCTGCCGCGTTCCGGTGAAGAGCTCAAAGAGGAGCTCGAGTCGCGACAGGATTCCCGGATCGTAAGGGCGCTGGAGATGGTGGCCCCGGGGACGGCGCTTCGCGAGGGGATCGACAACATCCTCCACGCGCGTACCGGAGGACTGATCGTGATCGGGGACGCGGAGGAGCTGGCGTTCCTGTTCTCGGGAGGGATCAAGCTCGACCTCGACTACTCGCCGGAGCTGCTGTACGAGCTGGCGAAGATGGACGGCGCGATCGTGCTGAGCATGAACGCCACCAAGATCGCGCAGGTGAACGTCCAGCTGAACCCGGATCCGACGATCCTGACGCTCGAGACGGGGACGCGCCACCGAACCGCGGAGCGCGTCTCCAAGCAGACCGACGCGATCGTCGTCGCCGTGTCCGAGCGCCGCGAGGTCGTGTCCGTGTACCTCGACGGGACCAAGTACATCCTCGAGGACATTCCGGTCGTGCTCGCCAAGGCCAACCAGGCGCTGGCGACGCTCGACAAGTACCGCAGCCGGCTGGACCAGGTCTCCACGCGGCTGACCGCGCTCGAGTTCGAGGGCGGCGCCACGCTGCACGACGTGCTCACGGTGCTCCAGCGGGCCGAGCTGGTGACCCGGATGGCGGTCGAGATCGAGCGGTTCATCGTCGAGCTCGGGACCGAGGGCCGGCTGATCGAGATGCAGCTCGACGAGACGATGGTCGGGGTCTCGGCCGACAAGGCGGCGCTCGTCCACGACTATCTGATCGACGATTCCGATCACGGGTTCGCGGTCGCGACCGACCAGCTCGTCCGGCTTCCCCACGCGGACCTGCTGGACTTCGGCCTGCTCGCGGAGCTGCTCGGGTACGACCGCAAGCTGAACACGCTGGACTACCCGGTGTCGCCGCGCGGGTTCCGGATCCTCGGCCGGATCCCGCGTCTGCCAAAGCTGGTCGTCCAGCGGATCGTGGACGAGTTCGGGGGGCTGGAGGAGCTGCTGGCTGCGACGGACGGTGAGCTTGAGACCGTCGACGGGGTCGGAGAGATCCGGGCGAAGGACATCCGCGAGGGCCTTCGCCGGCAGCAGGAGATCAACCTCGTGGACCGTTACTTGCAGACTTAGTCGCAAACCGCCTGCGGGCGCAATGTCCGCGCGGATCAACAGAGGAGGACACCATCTCAGACTCAACGGAACAGCACCTCAACGACCTCGAACCCGAGCTTCCGCCGAATATCGAGTTCGAGGTCGGCGACAGTGTGGTGTATCCGCACCATGGTGCCGGCAAGGTGATCCGCAAGGAGAAGAAGGAGGTCCTTGGCGAGCGCCGCGAGTACCTGACGATCAAGATCCTGCACAACGACATGACCGTGATGGTCCCTACTGAGAACGCCGCGATCGCCGGCCTGCGCCGGGTGATCGACGAGGAGACCGTCAAGAAGGTGCAGGCGGTGCTTGGAGACGAGTGTTCCGAGATGCCCAAGAACTGGAATCGCCGGTTCAAGCACAACCGAGACAAGATCAAGACGGGGGACATCTACGAGCTCGCGGAGGTAGTCCGCAACCTGGCGGTGCGCGAGTCGCAGAAGGGGCTCTCGACGGGCGAGAAGCAGATGTTCACCCGCGCAAAGAAGATCCTCTGCTCCGAGCTGATGTACGCGCTCGGATTGGACGAGGAGGACGTCGAGGACCACATCTACGGGCTGCTCGGCGTTCCTCACTCAAACGGCAACGGCGCCCGCAAGGTGGCCGTCGCCGCGAAGTAGGCCGCGCCGGCGGATGGCGGTCGCGTTGATCGTGGCCGCGGGACGGGGCGAGCGCCTTGGGACCGGGAGGCCCAAGGCGCTCGTCTGGGTTGCTGGCCGGCCGATGCTCGAGTGGAGCGTCGACGCGCTCCGGGCGGTGGCCGCAGTGAAGCGGATCGTCGTCGCGCTGCCGGCCGGCGAGCTCGGGGCGGCCCCCGACGGCACCGTCGCGGTCGCCGGCGGCGAGGCGCGCTCGCACTCGGTTCGCGAGGCGCTGCGCGTGTGCGGCGACGGCGACCCGGTGATCGTCCACGACGCGGCGCGGCCACTGGCGCCCTCAGCGCTGTTCGAGCGAGCGCTCGCCGAGCTCGAGGCGTCGGGCGCCGACGCCGCGATCGCGGCCGCGCGGGTCTCCGACACGATCAAGGAGGTCGGCGGTGACGGGCTGACGGTCGCGCGGACGCTCGATCGCGGCCGGCTGTGGGCCGTGCAGACGCCGCAGGTGTTCCGCCGGGCCGCGCTCGAGCGGGCCCTGGGCGACGCGCCGGATGAGCTGCTCTTCGCCGCGACCGACGACGCCTGGCTGATCGAGCGGGCGGGCGGGACGGTGCGGATCGTCGAGGCCGGTGTTCAGAACATCAAGGTCACGACCCTGACCGACCTTCGCCTCGCCGAGGAGCTGCTCGCCAAGTGATCGCCACGGGAATTGGCTACGACTGCCACCGGCTCGCCGAAGGGCGGCGACTGGTACTGGGCGGGGTCGAGCTCGAGCACGACCGAGGGCTCGCCGGGCACTCGGACGCCGACGTGCTGACGCACGCGGTGATCGACGCGCTGCTTGGGGCGGCGGCG
>DASXDA010000051.1:0-19978 GCA_036490875.1 Solirubrobacteraceae bacterium | reverse complement strand
CCCCGCCGCCGAGTTCCGACCCTGCGGGTCGATCGTGCTCGTCAGGTTCGAACCGGCCACCTGGCTCCAGCTCGTGTCTGTCGCCAGGAAGATGTTCTTCAGCTCGCTGAGCGAGACGTTGCTGAGGCTGTTGCGAGGGTTGACGGCGATGCAGAGACCGTCCAGGAACAGCTTGTCCCAGGTCGTCCCGGAGTCGCTCGGCAGCGGCGGCCGCGCCTGGATCGCGAACTGGCTGCGGTGCTGCTGGACGTCGACGACGCCGGCGTTACCACCGTCGGCGACGTACCGGAACACGACTCCCTTGTGAGTGCGACTGTACGTCTTGAACAGCTCTTGCATGTACGGCTGGGCGGCGCTCGAGCCCGACCCGAACAGGGTCACGGCCCCGGCGGCCTGTGGCACGGCCAGGGCGAGGATGCCGGCGAATGCCGCCACCGTGGTCGCCTTGAACTGGATCCCCCGTTTCACTTGGTTCCTTTCGCCGTCGTGGTTGAGTGCTTCTTGCTCGTGCGCTTGGCCGGTGTGGGCTTCGCCTTCGGCTTCACCGGCGCCGGCGCGCGATCGGGCACCGCCGCGCACTTCTTGCCCGTGTAGTAGAGGCGGAACGGCCCGTCCTGGCCGCCGCTGACGTCGGTCACGACCAGCGCCACGGACGCCTGCGGCTCCGCGGGCGTGCCCGGCTTCGCTCCGACCGGCAGGTTCTTGCAATAGGGATCGATCAGGTCCACCGACCCGGCGACCCAGCTCCAGGCGCCCATGAACGCGCCCTTCGTGCCGGTGTTGCAGTTGCTCGCCAGGCTCGGGAGGTACCCCTCGCACGTCCACGCGACGGTCGCGTCGGGAGTGGACCCGTCCTGGAGATAGGCGGCCGGGGCCGGCTCGAAGTCGTCGATCGCCGGCGCGTTGTCGAGCGCGCGGTTGACGATCACCGTGTACGCCGTGATCCGCTGGTCGCAGTTGAACCTGTAGTCGAGCAGGTTCGGATCGTCAGCGGTCGGTGCCGGCGTCACGCCCCCATAACAAGTGGCCGACGACGTGGGCGGCGGCGCTGAGGCCGCGTCCGCGGTCACCGCGAACGCCCCAAACGTCAGGGCCACGGCCCCGAACGCAAACAGGCGTCGCCTCAAGCTGATGTCGAGTTCCAACAAGTCGTACCTCGGCTTTCGTGATGTCGTATTCCGGCCGCCGCGGCCTCGGCCGCTTGCCCTCGTTCCGTCCTTGGAGCCACACCACGTCCGACCGTGTGGTGGCGCCAGCCGAGTTAAATAGCAGAAAGTCAATTGATTTACTAGGATTTACTCAGCGAGACCCCAGCTGACCGGACCCGTAGTGGCGCGAGCCCGCCGGTCCCGCACCGGGGCCGGCGGGCTCCGCTCGCGGTAGGATCAGGCAGACCTGAAAACCAGGGGGGCTGGCGGGAAAGCCGGCTGAGATAGCGCCCTGCAAGATGCCCCGGCGCTGACCCTTCGAACCTGTGGGGTAATGCCCGCGGTGGGAGCGACGAAATAGATGATCGAGGCTCCGGAGAAGGAGCCTCGCGACGTTCAACCGCCGCATGGCGTGAGCGTCGAGGCTGTCAGTCGCACGTTCGTTACGCGGCGAGGGCCGGTCGAGGCCCTCGCGCGGATGTCCCTGCGCGTGGCGCCGAGCGAGGTGGTCGCGGTTGTCGGCCCGAGCGGCTGCGGCAAGAGCACGCTGCTCGAGCTGATCTGCGGCCTGCAGGCCCCCGACGCCGGTACGGTCCGGGCGGCGCCGGCCGCGCTGATGCCCCAGCGCGACCTGTTGCTGCCGTGGCTCGGCGCACTCGACAACGCGTGCCTCGCGCTCCGCGCCCGCGGGGTCGACCGCGACGACGCCCGCCGGCAGGCGGAGCCGTGGCTCGAGCGGTTCGGGCTGGCCGGGTTCGAGCGGACCCGGCCGGCGGAGCTGTCCGGCGGGATGCGCCAGCGGGTCTCGTTCCTGCGGACATTGCTCGCCGGCAAACCGGTGCTGGCGCTCGACGAGCCGTTCGCCGCGCTCGACGCAATCACCCGCCTGGAGATGCAGGGATGGCTCTCGCACGTGCTCGAGACCGAGCCCCGGACGGTGGTGCTGATCACGCACGACGTCGAGGAGGCGATCGTGCTCGCCGACCGGGTCGTCGTGATGTCGCCGCGGCCGGGACGGACGGTGGCCGAGGTCGAGGTCGACGTGCCGCGCCCGCGCCACCGCACCGATGCCAGGGTCGTCGAGCTGCGCGAGCGGGCGCTCGGAGCGCTGGGGGTGGCGGAGTGAAGCGGCTGCTGCGGCCGCTTCCGGCGGCACTCGTGCTGCTCGCACTGGTCGCCATCTGGGAGCTGTACGTCGACCTCGGCGGCGCCGACAGGCTGGTGCTCCCGCCGCCCCACGACGTCGCGAAGGCGCTGTACGACAACCGGTCGCTGATCTGGTCGAACTTCCTCGTGACCGCCGAGGAGGTGCTGCTGGGCACCCTCGTCGCGTCCGTCGCCGCGCTCGCGCTGGCGTTCGCGATCCACTTCTCGACGACGCTGCGGCGCGCCATCTATCCCTTGCTGATCGGCTCCCAGGCGGTGCCGATTCCGGTGTTCGCGTTCGTGCTCGTGCTATGGCTCGGGTTCGGGCTCGCGCCGAAGGTGCTGGTGATCGCGCTCGTCTCGTTCTTCCCGATCGTCGTGACGACGCTGGCCGGGCTCGCGCGAGTCGATCCGGACCTGCTCAAGCTGATGCGGACGTTCGACGCCCCGCGCCTGCGGACGTTCAGATACGTCGAGTTCCCGTCGGCCTTGCCGGGGGTGATGACGGGGGCGAAGATCACGGTTGCGGTCGCCGTCATCGGCGCTGTGTTCGCCGAGTTGGCCGGCTCGAACTCGGGGCTCGGCTACCTGTACCAGCAGTCCCAGAATCAGTTCCTGATGCCGCGGGCGTACGCCACGGTGTTCGTGCTGTCGGCATTTGCCATCCTGCTATTCGCCCTCCTCTCGCTGGCCGAACGGCTCGCGCTGCCCTGGGCCTACCGACCTCGAGGAGACCAAATCGCATGAAACGCGTCCTTGCCCTGCTCGCAGTGCCCGCCGCTCTCCTGCTCGCCGGCTGCGGCGAGAAGCAGGAGGCGGTTACCGCCTCGAGCGGCTCGCAGCGGTTCACGCTGATGCTCGACTGGTTCCCGAACGCGGACCACGTCGGGATCTACCAAGCCCAGGCGGAGGGCGACTTCAAGCGGGCCGGCCTCGACCTCCACGTACAGGTTCCGTCCGACCCCGCGAGCCCGCTCGAGCTGCTCGCGGCCGGCAAGGTCGACGCGGCGATCTCCTACGAGCCCGAGGTGATGCTCGCGCGCAATCGCGACCTCCCGATCGTGTCGGTCGCCGCGATCGTCCAGGAGCCGCTGACCTCGATCGTGTCGGTCGGCTCGAAGAAGATCAAGAGCGTCCAGCAGCTGCGCGGAAAGCGCGTCGGCGACGCGGGGATCACCTACCAGCACGCCTACCTGGAGACGATCCTCGCGCACGCCGGGGTCCCGGCCGGCTCGGTCACCGAGACGAACGTCGGCGCCAATCTCGTTCCGGCGATGCTTTCCGGGCGGGTCGACGCCACGCTTGGCGCATACTGGAACTACGAGGCGATCCAGCTGCAGCAGATGGGCAAGCACCCGAACGTGATCCGCGTCAACAAGGTCGGCGTCCCGAACTACGACGAGCTCGTGGTCGCGGTCCGCCGCGACACGCTCACCAAGCACCCGGACGAGGTCCGTCGCTTCCTGCAGGCGATGGGGCGCGGGTACAAGTCGGTCCGCAGCGACCCGTCGACCGCCGTCGACAACCTCGTCAGCGCCAATCCCGGGCTCAACCGCAAGCTCCAGCTCGCGAGCGTCCGGGCGACGCTGTCCGCGTTCTTTCCGTCGAACCCGAGCAACCCCTGGGGCTACCAGGATCAGGTGCAGTGGAACGCCTACGGGCAGTGGATGCTGAGCCACCATCTGATCTCGAACCCGGCCGCGGTCGCGGACGCCTCGACCAACGAGGAGCTCGCGGGGCAGGGGCTCTAGCGATGTCCTACTCCGAAGCGGACGCGCGCCAGCAGCTGCTCGACGCGCTCGGCGAGGCGACCGACCATCTCGGCCGGGCGCTCGCCGCGCTCGGCGGCGCCTACGAGCAACTCGACGACGCGCAGGGGGAACGGCTCGAGCAGCAGCTGTTCCTGCCGGTGCAGCGCGCATACGGCCGCGCGAGGCGGACGTACCTCGAGTTCGCGAGCAGGTACCGGCTGAGCGAGCGCAGCTTTGAGATGCCGTCTCCGGGCGTGCCGTCGACCGGCGTGCGCGGGTTCATCGAGGGCGCGCTCGAGGCGGTCGAAGCCGCGGACCTCGAGCTGGTGGCGCTTCAAGACTCCTCGATCGCGATCCAGGTCGGCGACACCGAGCTCCGCGCCGGGCTGAGCGAGATCCGCCGGATCCTCGACGGGCTCTCGCAGCACGCCCGCACGTTCCTGCGGTCGTTCGGTCGCTAGACGCGTACGGCCGCTGCGAGACCTACCTCCGTCGGGCGCTGAGCCCTCGCGCGCTGAGCGCGAGCATCGTCGCGCCACACAGACCCGCCGTGGCAACCGTCGGGACGGTGTCGCCGGCCGCCTTCGCGACCGCGCCGCCCGCGCCCGAACCGACGATCTGTCCGCCGGCCCACGCGAGGTTCATCAGCGCGGCGGCGAGCGCCTGGTCGAGCCCGAACGCCTCGGCGGCGTCGGACAGCATCGCCATCGCCGGCGCCCAGAACGCCCCCAGCGTCGTTGTCGTGGCGACGATCAGCAGGGCCAGCCCGACGGCGGTCGACGGCAGCGTGAAGCACGCGAGCAGCACCGTCGCCCCGGCCAGCCCGAACCGCAGGGGCAGCAGCCTGCCGCGGCGGTCCGAAAGCCGGCCGAGGATCGGCGACAGGAGCGCCTCAAGCCCGGCGCCGGCGAGGAAGGTCAAGCCGATCGCGGCGGCGGCGGCACCGAGTCCGTGCAGCTGCAGCGGGCCGAGCACGTTCAGCAGGCCGGACGCGATCGCGGGCAGTCCGACCAGCCAGATCCCGGCGAGCACGCCCCGCTCGCGCAGCGAGGCGGCGAGCTCCCGTACCCCCTGACCGGAGTCGGTGTGGACGGAGGGCAGCCGGCTCGCCTCGATGATCAGCACCAGTGAGAGCAGCACCACCGCGCTGAACGCGGGACCACGGCCGACCGCGCTCGCGATCGTCCCGATCACGGGGCCGAGCAGTGCGCCCGCGATGCCCGCGCCGAGTGCTCCTCCGATCATCGCGCCGCGCCGATCGGGCGCCGCCTCGGCCACGATCCACGCAAGGCCGCCGGCCCACGAGCACGCGCCACCGATCCCCTCCACGAAGCGGGCCACGTCCAGCAGCGCGGGCTGATTCACGAACGCGAACGCGAGCGTCGAGCCGGCGAGCAGCGCGAGTCCGACGTAGACCGTCCGCTTCGGCCCGATTCGGACCGCGAGCAGACCGCTCGGGATCGCCGCGACCAGCATTCCCGCCGGGTAGGAGGCCGTCATCACCCCCGCCGAGAGCTTCGACAGATGAAGCGAGTGCGCGAGTCCCGGCAAGAGCGGCGCGATCGCCGCATAGAACATCGTGTCGACGAACACGACAGCGCCGACCACGACGACCAAGCGTCGTTCGCCGCGGCGCCGGTCGGGGCTGCCCCGGGAGGCGCGCGGCGCGTCGGCTACGGCGCCAGCCGCTCGATCAGCCACTCGCCGTCCCCACGCCGGTACGCCAGCCGGTCGTGAAGGCGATCCTCGCGGTGCTGCCAGAACTCGAACCACTCCGGCACCAGCCGGAGGCCGCCCCAGAAATCCGGGACCGGAAGCTCGCCCTCGTACCGCGCCGCCAGCTCGGCCACCCGGCGCTCGAGCTGGCCGCGGTCGGCGACCGGTCGGCTCTGGGGCGAGGCAAGCGCGCTCAACTGGCTGCCGCGGGGGCGGCTGCGAACGTACGCCGCGGACTCCTCGGCGGCGAGTCGCTCGACGGGGCCCTCGATCCTCACCTGCCGTCCGAGCGGGTCCCAGTGGAACAGCAACGCGGCTCGGGGGTTGGCGGTGAGCTCCGAGCCCTTCCGGCTCCCGTAGTTGGTGAAGAACACGAACCCCCGCTCGCCGGTCTGCTTGACCAGCACCATCCTCGCCGACGGGGCCCCCTCGGCCGTCGCCGTCGCGACCGCCGCCGCCTCGGGCGAGCGCACGCCAGACCCCACCGCGTCCTCGAACCAGACGCTGAACTGTCGGAACGGATCGGCGTCGACGTCCTGCTCGCGCAGCGGCTGGGCGAACTCAGCCATCGCCGCGCTCGGTGCTCAAGGAAGGGCATGGGGTCTCGAGCAGGTCGAACGCAAGCCGGGTGGCGAGCGCCATGATCGTCAACTGCGGGTTCACGCCGAGTGCGCTTGGGACGACCGAGCCGTCGGCGACATACAGGCCCTCGAGCCCGTGCACCGCGAGCCGGCCGTCGACGACGCCTCGGTCCGCACGGGCATCGGCTCGCGCCGTTCCGAGTGGATGGAACGCCATCAGGCGCAGGTCGCGTGCGCGCAGCCGCTCGGGGACCACACCCGCCGGCAGCGGCAGGAACACCTCGCGCGCCCCTGCCGCCTTGAACAGCTCCTCGAGCCGTCCCATCCCGGCGCGGAACTTCTCGATGTCCGCCTGCGCAAGGTCGTAGCGGATCACAGGCCGCCGGCCGATCCCGTGGACCGAGCCACGCGAGCTGTCGCTGACCATCAGCCCGAGCTGGGCAAGCCGCGGGTAGCTCGCCATCACCTCGGCGTGGCGGCGGCCGACCAGCGGCAGCGACATCGCCGCGTACGCGGGCGGACCGGCGACCGTCTCGAACATGATCCCGTCGCGGGCGAACTCATCGACGTAGAAGCTCTGCGGGACGCCGCGCGCCATCTCGACGACCTCGTCCATCAGCGCCACGGCGGCGGTCGCAGGGTGCAGCGACAGGTTTCGCCCGAGCTGTCCCGAGCGCGAGTCGATGCCGCTCGCGCCGAGCAGCAGCGGCGTATGGATCGTCCCCGCCGCGACGATCACCCGCGGCGCCTTGACGTCGACGCGCGAGCCGTCGGGGAACCGGGTCTCGACGCCGCGGACGCGGCGGCGGTGGATCATCAGCCGCCGGGCGTCGGTGCCGGTCAGGAGCTCGCCTCCGGCGGCGAGCGCTCGTGGCACGTATGTGATCCCGGTGTGCTGCTTGGCGGACGTCGGGCAGCCGAATACGCACACCCCCGACCCGACGCACCCCTTCGCATTGCGCCTCAGGTAGCCGTGCGACCAGCCGAGGCGCTCAGCGCCGCGGCGCGCGACGGCGGCGTTGCGTCCGGCGAGCTCGGGCGAGACCTCCGAGATCGACAGCGCCCGCTCGACCCGCCCGAAGCAGCGGTCGAGCTCCGCGTCGTCGAGCTCGAGCCCCGACTCCCGTCGCCACCGCTCGAGCACGTGTGGCGGCGTCCTGAAGCACGTCCCCGAGTTGATCAGCGTGGTGCCGCCGACACCCCGGCCGAGCGGGAGCGCGACGGCCGGGTTTCCGACCGTCAGCGTCTGTCCCCCGTCCCGGTACAAACGGGCCATCATCTGCGGGGGGCGAGCGGTGAACGCGTCGGCGTCGTGCGCGGGCCCCTGCTCGAGCACCACCACCTTGGCCCCGCCCTCGGCGAGCTCGGCCGCGACGACCGCGCCCCCGGCGCCGGCGCCGATCACGCACGCGTCGGCGTAGATCGTGCTCACGGCCGACCCTCCTCGCGCCGCAGCTGGCGGCCGCGCTCGGCCACCGCGTCGGCGTCCCACCCGAGCGGGAGCGCGACGTCGTGATGGTCGTAGTAGCCCATCGCGCCGAGGCTCCAGAGGGCCTGATCGGCACCGGCGGCGAGCCGCAGGAGCGCGCGCCCACGGGGCCGGCGCGCGAGCGGAAGCAGTACCCGCATTACGGATCGCAGCGGTCGCGGGCCGGCGGCCACAAACTCCTCGATCGACGACCTCACAGCGCTAGCGTACGGCCCCGGTGCTACTCCGCGAAGACGAACGCGGCCTGCTCGCGATCGGGCAGCCGTCGCACGCGTGGCTCTCGGGTCAGCTCGCGCGGGCGTGGGGCAACGAGCGATTCGGAGTGCTCGAACCGCACGAGGAGGTGTGCCTCGCCGCCGAGCAGCACGACGTCGGCTGGATCACGCGCGACCTCGAGCCGCTGTTCAACCCCGATACCGCGCGCCCGCGGTCGTTCATGGAGATGCCGATCGACCTGCACCTCGGGTTGTTCACGCACGGGCCGCACAGCCTCGTGTCGCAGAGCCGGTACGCGGCGCTGCTCGTCTCGATGCACGGCTGGCGGCTCTACTCGCGGCGCGATCTCGACAAGCTCCCGGCCGCCCACGCCGAGGCGATCCGCGCGTTCCTCGCCGAGCAGCGGGCGTTCCAGGATGAGCTGGCCGCGACGCTCGAGGCCGACCTCGATCAACTCGAGCGCAACAGCAGGCTCGTATGGACGTGGGACTACCTGTCGCTCGCGCTGTGCCTGGACTGGGCCCCGGCGACCGCGACCAAATGTCCCACCGCCGACGGCCGTGTCGACCTCGAGCTGACGCTGGTCCCCGACCACCGGGGGCTGGGACTCGAGCCGTGGCCGTTCTCCGTGCCGGAGCTGACGGTCCGCTGCGAGGGACGCCGCCTGCCCGGGCGGTTCGAAGACGAGGCCGAGATGCGAGAGGCGTTCGCGCGGGCGCCGTGGGAATCGGTCGAGTTCCAGCTCGCCTCCGCTTGAGCGCTACGCCGCGAGCGCGCCCGCGGCACCGCCGCCGGCGCGCAGCGCGTGCAGCCCCGCCAGGCCCGCCCACGGCCGGTACGGCGCGAACAGCTCGCGCACCTCATCCTCGGTCGCGCGAGCCCACGGGTCGCCGCCGCTGCGCAGCCGCCCGACGAACTTGAGGTACGCGAGGTCCCCGGCCGGGATCTGGTCGAGCCGGCCCTGGCCGGTGAACGCGAGCATCTCGAGCGTCCAGCTGCCGATCCCCTTGATCGCGCCGAGACGGCGCCAGGCCCGCTCGTGCTCGGCGTCGTCGAGCTCGGCGCGACCGGCGGCGACCTCGCGAGCGGCGCGCACGAGCGCGATCGCGCGGGTCTCCGCAAGGCCGAGCGAGCAGAGAAAGGCGGGGGACTGCTGGCCGATCGCGGCCGCGGTCGGGGCGTCGCGCATTCCGGTGCGGGCGCAGCGGCGCCCGATCCGCGCGATCAGCCGCCGCTGGACTGCGCTCGCGCGCTCGAACTCGATCAGCTGCTCGCACACCGCCCACGCCAGCGCCTCGAACGGGGCCGGCCTGCCGGGAGGTCGGAGGCCCGGTCGGCCTCGGAGCGACGGGCCGATCAGCCCGTCGTCGCGAAACCGCTCGTAGAACGGCTGCAGGTCGAGATCGATCCCGAGTGCCGCGCGCATCCGCGTCACTCCCCACTCGGCCGCCGATCGATCCTCCGCCTGGGCCCCGAACAGCACGCGGTCGGGCGCGAGCTGGGCGACGCGCACGAGCACCGGGTCCTCGCCGGCGTGGACCAGCCGGTGAAGCACGCGCCCGCGAATCTTCGTGAGGCCGTCCATCCCGTTACGGAGCGGCAGCGTGAAAACCCAGCGGGGACGGACCTCCGTGCGAACTTCGACCATGTCGCGGGATACTGTCACCCGATGAGGACCTCAATCGACGTGTTCGCGAAGGCGCGCGAGTACGACCGGCTCGAGCAGCTGCGAGCCGCGCGCGAGCAGGATCTGATGCCCTATTTCCGGGTGCTCGAGGGCCCGACGCTGCCGGTCGTCGAGATGGAGGGCAGGGAGCGGATCATGCTCGGCTCGAACAACTACCTCGGCTTGACCGGCGACGAGCGGGTTCAGCAGGGGGCGCTCGACGCGCTCAACCGCTATGGGACCGGGCTCACCGGCTCGCGGTTTCTGAACGGCACTACCGACCTGCACCTCGAGCTCGAAGGCGAGCTCGCGGAGTGGTTCGGAACCGAGGCGGCGCTCGTGTTCACAACCGGCCACCAGGCGAACGTCGGGACGCTCGGGACGATCCTCGGCCCGAGCGACACGGTCGTCGCCGACTCGGGCGACCACGCGTCGATCCTCGACGGCTGCCTGCTGTCGCGGGCCAAGCTCCGGCCGTTCCGCCACAACCGGATGGACCTGCTCGAGCGCAGGCTCGAGGCGGCCGCCGGCGACGGCGGCGGCGTGCTGGTGGTGGTCGACGGCGTCTTCTCGATGGAAGGTGACATCGCGCCTCTGGCCGAGATCACCGAGCTCTGCGGCCGCTTCGGCGCGCGGCTGATGGTCGACGAGGCGCACGCGCTCGGCGTGCTCGGCGCCCGCGGCGCGGGCACTTGCGAGCTGCTCGGCGTCGAGGATCAGGCCGATCTGCGGATGGCGACGTTCTCGAAGTCGCTCGCCTCGTGCGGCGGCGTGATCGCGGGCCCCGCGGACGTGATCGAGTTCCTGCGGGTCCAATCGCGGGCGTTCATGTTCACCGCCTCGGCGGTGCCTGCGGCACTGGGCGCGGCGCTCGCCGCCGTCCGGATCTGCCGGTCCGCCGAGGGACCCGGGCTGTTCGCCAAGGTGCTCGAAAACGCGCGTTATCTGCACCACGGACTGAGCGAGCTCGGGCTGCGGGTGGTCGAGCCGACGACGCTGCGGGACGGGATGGAGGTCGTGACCACGGTCGTGCCGGTGGTCGTCGGCGACGACTGGAAGGCCGCGCTGCTGTGGAAGGCGCTCTACGACGCGGGGCTATATGTGAACGTCGCGCTCCATCCAGCGGTACCGCCGGCCGGCGCGCTGCTCCGAACGAGCGTCATGGCGACCCACGATCACGCCACGCTCGACCGCGCCGTGGAGATCTTCGCCGAGGTCAAGAGCGCGTTCGAGGCCACGCACGGGCCGCTTCCGGCCCGTGCCGTGTAAGCGGTCTAACAGTCGCCACATTGTCCACTCACGCACAAGCGGACGGTCACAGAAAAAACCCGCTCTAAGCGATTGGCCACCGAGATGTGACGTTGCTGTTATCGGCCGTGTCGCGTAGGTTTTTCGCCTGTTGGACGGTGGTGGTAAGCCGAGCTGCGTCAGGGTCTCGGGGTGAGAGAACCAGGCGCAGCAGGGGCGACGACGCCAGGCGGAACGGCTAGCAGCGAGAGTTGGACCTATCGGGGACCGGGCCCACCACGGGTCCGTGCCCGTGGGCAAAAGCAACAGCGTCAGCTTCCCATGCCGGGAAGCAGGGAGAGAGAGAAGTTCATGACGGAGACTGCCATCATGACCCGCGAGCCGCAGCGACTGCGGGCACTGGAGCGAGCCAACGAGATCAGGCTCGCCCGCGCGGAGCTCAAGCGACGGATCGCCGATGGTCAGGTATCCGCGGCGCAGGTCATCCTCACTCCGCCGAACGAAGCCTCCAGTTGGGCGATCGGCGACCTTCTGATGAGTCAGCGACGTTGGGGCAGCACGAGATGCCGGAAGTTCCTCGTGCGCAACCAGATCAACGAGACGAAGGCAGTAGGAGCTCTCACCGACCGTCAGCGCCGGCTTCTCGCCGGTCAGCTGGCAGCGGTCAAGAGCGAGACCGGCTACGTGCTCACCGCGGTGTAGACGGCGACCTGACCGAGGAACGGGGAACACCCGTCTCTCGGTCGGGTGGCCAGGGCGACGCCGCCCGGTCCGTTCAGAACTTGATCCCCACCGGCAGCGGCTCCGCGCCGGCGAAGAAGAAGAACCAGATCACGAAGGCAACGAGCGTGACGCTGGCGCTCACCACCAGCACCACCTCGAGCACGAAGTGACCGGGGTCCTCGAGACCGCGTGCCACTCGGTTGTCGCGGTACACGTTCGAGAGCTTGCCGAGCACCATCGCGACCATGATGATCGTCAGCACCGCGCCAATGAACGTGGCGCCGACGGCGGGGCCGATCGAGCTCGACCCCTCGATCTGCGAGCCGACCCAGAGCCACAGCAGTGGCGTCCCGATCCACAGGACGAGGCTCCCGAGGACCATGATCAGGACGACCAGCACCGCGCCCAGACCCGTTCTCAGCAGATCGGCCATGCCTCTAGGCTGTCAGGCCGGCCGCGCGCGCATGCACGCGGCCCGCGGTAACGGACAGCCGGAGGAGAGCTTGACCTGCCACCAGCCCATCAGCATCCCGATCAGGCCGAGCCTCGGCCGGACCTGCCAAACCCCGCAGCCGGGCTCGCCGAGGTCCCGGCACGCGACCCGCGCGAACCGATGCTTGGACGGCTCCAGCAGCATCCTCTCCAGATACAGGCGATTGGCATCTTGGACGTCCGCGCGCTCGGCGATCGTGACGCGGGCGGATTGAAGCCGCTCCGCGAGCTCGTCGCGAATCCGCTCCAGCTCGCCAAGGTCGAGTATCCGTGCCTCGCGGCCGCCCGTGTGGGCGCCGCTGTCGAGGCCTCCGAGCGGGAACGCGGTGACGAACGCGGCCGCCAGCTCACGCTCAAGCTTCGCGACCTGTGCGCGCAGCGAACGCCGCGCGGCGAGTTCGTCGCGCTCGAGCACCCGGGTACCGGGTGCCGCACTCGAAGCTGCCTCTACCGCACTCATCTCCTGCTCTAGGAGATCCATGGCTCCCTTCCTAAGCAGAAGATCAAGCTTACCACCGCCGCTGGCCCGTCCGAGGGGTTAGCCGGACGTAAGCACCTCGATCGCGATCCACAGCGCCTCCTCCACATGGATCGCGGGAACCCCCTCGACGGCGACCGAGAACAGCGCGAGCCGCCGCGTCTGCCGGGTCACCTCGTGACCCTGCGCGATCGTCCCGAACAGCAGCGAGTGGGCGCGGACGGAGTCCGCGACGACCAGCCGGCCGGCGGGTAGCGGATGGCCGCCTGACCCGAACGGCTCGCCCTCGACGGTCGTTCTGATCCCGAGTCCCATCTCGTCGACGTGGTGCGCGTCGACCGCCCACACGGGCACCCCCGTCTCGATCAGCGCGACCAGGAGCGCGTCGGAAACCAAGTCGGTCGAGCGGAACCCGCCGTGCATCAGCCGCCCCACGGCCGCCTCCTCGCTCGGAATCCGGGTGGCGTCGGGATCTAGCCCGATCTGGCGGAAGAACGCCCGGTACGCGTGCGGGATCGGCTGGGTCCGCATCGCGACCACGCTCGCGCCGCGGTAGCGGTTCGACAGCGCGTGCAGCCGCCCCGTCACGGAGCGGGGACTGGGGCGCACCCGCGCCTCGAGTGTCGTCCAGCACAGCCGCAGTCCGGGGAACTCGTCGCGCACACCCGGCTCGACGAAGCCGGGAACCGCGACGAGCTCGAGCTCGTTCACCCCGAGCTCCTGACGAGCGCCCGCACCTGCGGGGCGAGCGTCGCGGCCGACGCCCAGTGCTCGCCGATCAGTCTGTTTGCGACCTTGCCGCCGCGGTGGGCGAGCTCGACGATCGGGCAGACCTCGACCCCGTAGATGTCGCCGACGGCGCCGTCGGCGTCGTAGGCGACCGGCACGGTCCAGTGGTGCGAGAGCACGGCCTTCCTCGCGTCCCGGTGCGAGGTCCGAACGGCGACCGCCGCGAACTGCACCTGACTGGGCCTGTATTGCCGAGAAAGCGTCTGCAGCGCGGTCACCTGGCGCTGGCAACCGCCCGAGTTGGTCACGAAGAACGCAAGCACGAGCGGTGCGCGCTGTGCCATCAGGCAGATGTTGAGCGCCCTCGGGTCGTGGCCCGCAAGCATGCACGGCGGGTTGACGTTGGCGTCGCCGTTGAGATTCGACAGCGCCAGCGGCGCGGAGAAGTAGTGGAGCTTCTTGCCGGCCGGGATCCCGGCGGTGCCGGGGTTATGCGTGGTCAGGAACGAGATCGAGATCACGACCACCAGCAGCAGGCCGAACAGGCCGATCATCCGCTGATAGCGGCGCGTGTCGACGGCCGGCGGCGGGGGCCGTCGGGCCGTCCGCCGCGCCGCGGCCTTGGCCGCAAGGTCGGGGTCCAGGCGCCGCTGCTGCGGTCCGTCGGCCTCGGGGCGAGGCGGGGCTCCCTCCCGATCAGGAGTGTCGCTCACGCGACACGCGCGCGCCGGCGGAACCGCGGGAGCCGGGCGCGCGGGCGCGGGATCCGGCGCGGGCTTCCGGCCAGCTCGCCGCGCTCGGCAAGCGCCAGCACCGCCGGCAGCACGAGCAGCACGCCGCACAACGAGACAGTCAGGTCGATCACGGTCACGAATCCGAAGTCGCGCAGCATCGTGATGCTCGAGACGATCAGCACGCCGAACCCGGCGATCGCGGTGATCCCCGACGCGAGCACCGCCGACCCGGTGGATTGGTAGGTCCGCGCCAGCGCCTCAGACAGCGAGTAACCGTCGAGACGCTCCTGGCGGAACCGCTCCGACAGGAGCACGCCGAATTCGGTCGAGATCGCGATCACGAGCGTCCCAAGGGCCGCCGACATCGGGTTCAGCGGGATCCCGATCACGAACAGGATCAGCGCCGACCAGCCGGTCGCGAGCGCGATCGGGACGAGCGGCACGAGCGCGCGCCGTGGGTTTCGGAAGACGGCCAGCAGCACCAGCCCGACCGCCACCAGGCCGGCGAGCAGCGTCAGCAGCCGCGAGCTCGACGACGACAGCGCGGCGTCGGCCTGCGCCGCCAGCACCGGCACCCCCGCGAGCTGCGCGGTCACCCCCGGTGGGGGGTGGAGCTGAGATCGCATGTAGTCGATCACCTTCTCCTGGCGCGAGAGCGGCATCAACCTGATCCCGAACGCGAGCGAGGCGTCGTGGCGGTCGCGCGTGATCACCGCCTGCGAGAAGTACGGCGGTACCGCGTTCAGCAACGTCTTGATCGAATCGGTCGTCAGGCCGGCGCAGCCGTTCGCCGTTGGCTGCGCACCCGAGCAGAAGAGGTCGGGTAGCGACAGCGCCGGGCACAGCGTCGCCTTCGAGCAGCCCTTCGTCTCGAGGTAGCCGTAGTGGGACAACAGCTTGTCCTCGTAGCCGAGCATCCAGCCGATCGTCTTCGGCGTCGCGACGTTGCGGGCGTGGACGACCACGTCGATCTCGCCGGACACGCCGGTGACGTGCTCGAGCTGGTGGAGGTCCTTGAGCGCCGGCATGCTCGACGGGACGAGCTTGGTCACGTCCGACTGGACCGAGGTCTGCGTGTCGGCGACCCACCCCAGCACCGCCAGCACCGCCCCTACCGCCAACACGCGTCCCGGCTGGCGCACGGCCGCCGCGAGCATCCCGCGCACGGCCGATCCGGCGCCGTCGCGAACCCGCCGGGCTGGCCGCTCGAGCTTCGCGAACAGCAGCGTCACGGGTCGCACCAGGCTCGCGAGGATCGCGCCCGCCTCCGCGACGATCTCGCCGGCGCCGTGCAGCGACGCGCGGACGACTCCCCCCGGACGGTCGGCGAGCGCCATCGCGGCCGACCCCCCCATCAGCGCGCACGCAAGCGCGATCACGATGCCGACGACGAGCAGCACGCCGAAGCCGCGGACCATCGGGACCGGCGAGAGCAGCAGCACGAGGAAGCCGGTCGCGGTCGCGAGCGCGGCGGTCGCGAGCGTCGGCAGGCTCAGCGACGCCGCGCGGGCGATCGCGCGGTTGACCGTCAGCCCGGCGCCCTCGGTGCGGCGCGCCTCCTCCACCCGCGACTGGAACTGGATCGCGTAGTCCACCGCGAGCCCGATCAGGATCGGCAGCACCGCGATCGATGCCATCGTCAGCGATCCCCCGAGCAGCGAGGTCGCGCCGAACGTGATCCCGACCGCCGCCAGCGCGATCGCGAGCGGCAGCAGCCGCAGCCGGCTGCGGAACACGAGCAGCAGCGCGATCGCCATCACGGCGAGCGCGGCGCCGAGCAGCGCGGCGATCGAGCCGGTGATCGTGCCCGCGAGATCGTTGACGACGACCGGAACGCCGCTGACGGTGTAGTTGCCGCCGTACCCGAGCCGGAACGTCGGCATCTTCACCGCCTGCCGGATCCACGAGATCGCATCCGCCTGCTGCTGGGCCGTCAGCCCCGGCTTCAGGCGCGCCTGGATCAGCGCGGAGCCCGACGTCGGGAACAGATACGAGAACCTCGCCTTCGGCTGGTTGGCGCCGCGAGTCGGGTCGAACACGACCTGGCGGATGAAGCTGGGGTCGTCGATCCTCGGGATCCCGCTGAGCCCGGACTGAACCGCGAGCCGCTCGAGCTGCTGGATCTGTTGCTGGTAGGCGAGCTGGCCGGCCGCGCTCGCCGCGGCGCTCGCCTGCTTGCGGCTGAGGTGGCGCGCGAGCGCGAGCTGATAGGCGGCCTGGGAGTAGCGCTGCACGGCGGTATTGGCCGAGCCGATCATCGACTGCACCTGCTGCGTGACCGCCGCGACCGCGCGGTTCAGGAACGTCCCGGGGCCGTACACGACCTGCACGGGCTTGGCCCGCATCAGGTGGCCGCACGGGCTGTTCGGGCCGCCGTACGCGCGGGGGCGGCCACCTGCGGGCGTGAACGATCCGAGCGTGTTGTTGGCGACGACGACCTGGCCGGCGAGGCACGCCTCCAGCTGAGTGAGCGTCGCCAGATCCTTGGTCTCGACCAGATCGGTCAACGGCTCCTTGATCAGGATCACGACCGCGTCCCCGCCGAAGTGCTGGTGGTCTGACTCGGTCGCCTTGAAGCTCGCCGATGAGCTGGACACGAACGTACCGGTGCCCGCATCTGGCTCGAGCCCGAGGGCGAGCACCCCGCCCGCGATCGCGAGCGCGAGCACGATCCCGAGCGTCAGCACGGGCCGCTTTGCGGCCGCGCTGGCGAGCCGCTCGAACCGCTCCCTCATGCGCATCCTCGCGTCAGGCTAACGAGCGCTTGTTGCGCCCGCGCTAACCGCGTTGCATCCGTGCCCATGCCGGATTAACGAGCGAGGCGCACGAAAACTCCCGCCGGAGCCGATGCTCATGAGTGAGTGCGGTCAGAGCTGCGGGCCCCGGCTCGACGTACGGCTGGGGCGTGCGGGGCTCCGCGCCTTGCACCAGACGCGGGCGCGCCGGAGGGGCTTGCGAGCCCCAGAGGCCCTAGTCCATCGCCAAGGGCCCCTCAGACTCCGCCGACAAGAACTGCCTGATGAAGGGGTTCTCCGAGTTGAGCATGTCCTCCGACGGTCCCGCTTCGACGATCCGCCCCTTCCACAGCACGTTGATGTAGTCGGCCACCCGCCGCGCGGTGAGGATGTCGTGGGTGATCACGCAGAACGTCGGTAGGTGCTGCTTCTGCTTGGCCTTGGCCTCCTCCATCGCCTCGCGATGGATCTCGAGGATCAGCTCGCCGAGCAGCGCCGTGCGGACGGGGTCGAGCCCCGAGTCGGGCTCGTCGAAGAGGACGATGTCGGGCTCGAGCACCAGCGCCCGCGCAAACCCGGCGCGCTTGCGCATCCCGCCGGAGAGCTCGTTCGGCATCTTCTCGCGGGCGGTGCTGAGGCCGACCTCGTTCAGCCGGCGCATCACGATCTCCTCGATCTCGTCCTCGCCCTTCTCGGTGTGCTGCCGCAACGGGAACGCGACGTTGTCGAACAGGTTCATCGAGCCGAACAGCGCGCCGTCCTGGAACAGCAGGCCGAACTTCTTGCGCATCTCGAACAGGTCGTCGTCGGGCATGCTCGGTACCGACTCTCCGTGCACGAGGACGTCGCCCTGGTCGGGATACAGCAGCCCCACCATGTGCTTGATGCAGACCGACTTCCCGGTGCCCGACGGCCCGATGATCATCGAGACCATCCCCTCGGGCAGTCCCATGTTGAGCCCGGCGAGCACGCGCGAGCGGCCAAACGACTTGTACGTGTCGATGAACTCGACGGCGTCGGGCCGGCCCGACGGGTAGACGCGATACGAGTGCCACTTGTACTCGTCGTCGGAGGCGCCCTCCGGCGGCGCGGGGCGCGGCGGCTGCTCGTCGATGACCGAGACGCGCGAGGACTCCGACCGGCGCGAGCCCTCGTCGCGCCGCTGCCACGGCATCGCCCCCGGCTGCGTCGGCGCCTCGCCGGCCGGGCCGTCGCCGGCCGGGCCGTCGTGAGCGTCCTCGTGTTCCACGGGCGCCGGGTTGTCGGGCTTCTCGGCGAACGGTTCGGACTCGCGCGGCACCCATGACTGCGAGTCGCCGCCACCGGCGCCCTCGTCCGGCGCCCGAGGCGCCAGCCCATCACTCCTATCCCTGCCAAAGAAGCTCGGCATACCTCAGCCTCCGATCGGTGCCCTCGGATTGGCTCCCCAGAACAGCTGCGTTCCGAGCATCCCAATCAGGTGCACGCCGACGATGTTCAACACCATTGATTTAGCAGTTGCCGTGCCCACACCGACTGGGCCGCCACTTGCGTTGAATCCGTAATAGCAGCCGACGAGCACGATCAGCGTCGCCTCGGTCATCGCTTTGATCACGCTGAATAACAAGTCGGGCGGGTTCTGGAACTGCCAGAAGATCAGGAAGAAGCCTCCCGAGGACACGTCCCCGATCTGCTCGACCACCGCCAGCCAGCTCGCGAAGAACCCGGCGCCGATCGCGCACAGGTAGACGAACGGGAGCACCATCCACGCGGCGAGCAACCGCGTCGCGCACAGGAACGTCATCCCGCTGATTCCCATCACCTCGAGCGCGTCGATCTCGTCGGAGATCCGCATCGAGCCGAGCTCGGCGACGATCCCGGTGCCGACCTTCGCGGCCATCATGTAGCCGAACGCGAGCGGCACGATCTCGCGCAGATCGCACCACGCCGCGAACACGCCGGAGTACGCCGGGGCGCCGATCGAACGGTTGAAGTACGCGCCCTCGATCCCGCACTCGAGGCCGCTGATGAAGACCAGGCCCCAGATCACGAGCGTCGAGCCGACGATCAGGATCCCCGCCTGGCGCAGCGCCTCGCCGAAGAACTTGAACACTCGCAGGCCGAAGATCTCGCGGAAGACCTGCGCGATGAACTTGACGATCTCGCCGAAGGCCTCGACCCACCCCTTCGGGGTGATGATCAGATCCTGCATCAGCGGTCCTTCTGGGGATCCACTACTTCGGGATCGTCGTGATCTCGGGGTGGGTCGCGAGCAGCGTCTGGGTGAACGCGTAGTTGAACGCGAAGATCCCGTTGAACGCGATCACCACCGCCTCATTGACGGCGCGCCCCACCCCCTCGGCCCCACCCGAGGCGGTCATCCCCTTGTAACAGCAGACGATCGCGATGATCGCCCCGAACATCGTCGTCTTCAGTACCGAGCCCCATAAGTCGGTGGTCGACGTGTTGTTGAAGAACGTCGCCCAGAACGGGCCCAGTGGCGCGTGGTTGACAACCGTGGCTAACACGCCTCCGAAGATTCCGAACAGCAGCGCGTAGATGTCGAACAGCCCGGTCACGAGCATCAACGCCAGGAACCGCGGCACGACCAGGTTCTTGATCGGGTCGACGCCGAGCACCTGCAGCGCGTCGAGCTCCTCGCGGATCTTGCGGGCGCCGAGGTCCGCCGTGATCGCCGTGCCCGCGACGCCCGCGAGCACGACCGCGGTCACGAACGGCGCGAACTCGCGAATCGAGGCGAGCACGAAGAACCCGCCGAGTCGGTCCAGGGCGCCGAACAGCACCAGGAAGTCCGCCGCCTGCAACCCCGGCGCCTCATACCCGAACGCGACCGTCGAGATCAGCAGCGGGAACCAGCACAGCTTCAGCGCGAACATGAACTGGCCCACGAACTCCGCCCCGTACGGATACGGCGGACGCAACGCAGCGACCACCGTCTTGCCCGTGAGGATGACCATATTCCCCACCTCTTCGAGCAGGGACTTAGTCGGCAAGAACGTCTTCTCAGCGACAGTCCGAACCATCTGGTTGGAATTCCTCCCGTAGAGCTACGGCACAGCCCGCGCGGCTGAGGTGACAGCGTATTCGAGCCGTTTGTGAAAAGACAACTTTGAACCTGCCCGTAAC
>DASXDA010000050.1:0-69393 GCA_036490875.1 Solirubrobacteraceae bacterium | reverse complement strand
GAGCGATTGGTCGCCGGCCATAAACCCTGGAATCAACAGCACGGGCGGGGCGTCCGGCTGGCGCGGCGGGCGCAGGAACCCTGGGTCGGACGCGAGCCGTGCGAACTCGAAGCCGTACCGGAGCTCGCCGCGGAGCGACAGTTCGACGGCTTCACCGGCCAGGCGGGGCGAGCGCACCTGCGCAGCCTACGCTTCCAGCCCGATGTCGCGCTCGATCGAGGATCGCAACCGCCGGATGCTGCGGGCTCGCGACGCGATGGACCGGGCGTTCGCGCAGCCGCTCGACGTGCCCGCGCTGGCGCGCGTCGCGCACGTCTCGAGCGCGCACTTCAGCCGCCAGTTCCGCGATACGTTCGGCGAGACGCCGCACCGCTACCTGCAGCGCCGCCGCGTCGAGCGGGCGATGGAGCTGCTGCGTGAGACCGACCGCTCGGTGACCGAGATCTGCTTCGACGTGGGGTGGGGGAGCCTCGGGACGTTCAGCCGCACGTTCCGGGAGATCGTCGGCGAATCGCCGTCGGCCTACCGGGCGCGGTTCGCCGCCGACGGGCGGCTGCGGGTCCCGGCCTGCTGGGCGATGGCCTGGCTGCGGCCGGCCGGTTGACCGGCCTCGGGGCCGCGAACAACCACATCCCTCCAACGACGATGCGCAGGTCGGGCGCTTTGTGGGGTTACGGCGGTTGCCTGCGAGCGGGAACAAGACAGCGGTTTCGGAGAAGCCGGCGGGAGCGCCGCGGGTTACCGTGACGGCCATGCTCAACCGAATCACACACACCTTCATCCATGTCCTCGACCAGGACGAGGCGCACGATTTCTACGTCGGAAAGCTCGGGATGGTCGTCCATACCGACGCCGATCTCGGGAACATGCGGTTCCTCACGGTCACCACCAAGGACGATCCGGACCGGGAGCTCGGGCTGATGCTGCCCGGCCCGCCGCTGTACGACGACGAGACCGCGGCCGATGTCCGCGAGCTCGTCTCGAAGGGCGCCGGTGGCGGCGGGGTGATCTTCCAGACCGACGACTGCCGCGGGACGTATGAGCGGCTGCGCGCGGCCGGCGTCGAGTTCACCCAGGAGCCGACGGAGCGGTTCTACGGAACGGACTGCGCGTTGCGCGATCCATTCGGGAACCCGGTGCGGATCACCCAGCCGCCGGACGGGCCGATGCGGGTTCCGACGGCTGAGGAACTTCGGGCGCAGGCGTAGCGCGAACCGCAGCGATCCCCGTAGCATCGACACCGTGCCGGGCAGATCATTCGACACGGGTGGGTTGACCCAGGACCTGCGGGAGTTCCTCGACGCCAACGTCGTCGGCGTGCTCGCCACGAACACACTCGCCGGCGAGCCCCGGCAGTCGCTCGTGTACTACGCCCGCGACGGGGACCGGCTGCTGATCTCGACGCTCGCGGACCGGTGGAAGGCCCGAGATGTCCGGCGCACGGGGTGGGCTTCGCTCACCGTGATGGGCCACGAGCGACCGTTTCCGTCGGCGACGTTGTCCGGGCCGGCGGAGATCGAGACGGAGGGCATCGGTCCCGCGACGGCGTGGATCGCACAGCGGATGACCGGCGCCGACGAGCCGCCCGCGCCGATGAGCGACGAGGCGCTGTCGGAGGCCGGGCGGGTAGTGCTGGCGATCACGATCGACCGCGCCCGGCCGGTCAGCTACATCGGGTCCTGAGCGCTCCGGCTACGCCGGGAGCGTCTCGCCCGAGTAGAGCTTGATCACGCGCACCGTCCCGGCCGGCGCGGCATTGATGCACAGCTCGCAGAGCACGCACTCGTCGAGGTTCTCCTCGACGATCCGCAGGGTGCCGTCGTCGCTCTGGGCGAAGATGTCGACGGGGCAGACTTCGGTCAGCTTGGCCGCGAGCGCGGGGTCGTTCGCGACGGCGTCGTCGACCTCGACGTTGATGAACAGCGCCACGGTGCTCACGCCGCCGCCACCCCGATCTTCTCCTTGATCAGCTCCGGGATCTGGGAGATCTCCTCCGCGACGGTGATCCCGGCCTCGGCGAGCCGCGCGATCTTCTCGGTCGCGGTGTCCTCCTTGCCCTCGACGATCGTGCCGGCGTGGCCGAAGCTCATCCCCGGCATCTCGTCCATGAACCGACCGGCCATGAACGCCACGATCGGGAGGCGCGAATTGTTCTCGGTGACCCAGCCCGCGAGCTGGGCCTCCATCCGGCCGCCCGGCTCGGTGTAGATCACGATCGCCTGGGTCTGCGCGTCGGCCTCGAACAGCGGCATCAGCTCGGCGTACGCGGATCCGATGATCGCGTCGCCACCGATCGAGACGGCTGTCGACTGACCGAGCCCGGCCGCCGTCAGCGTCGAGGACATCTCGGTGGTCATCCCGCCGGAGCGGCTGATCACGCCGACCGAACCGGGGACGTACGACTTCGCGGCGTCCTTCGCGGGTCCGCCGATCCCGCCCATCTTGACGACGTCCGGGACGATGATCCCGAGGCAGTTCGGGCCGATGATCCGCGCGTCGTTCTCGCTCGCGAGCTCGACCATCTCGGCGACGTCCCCGCGCGGGATCCGCTCGGTGACGATCACGATCAGCTTGACCCCGTTCTCGAGCGCCTCGAACACGGCGTCCTTCGTGAACGCGGGGGGGACGGTCACGACGGAGCCGTCGATCGGCGAGCCGTGGTGCTCGACCGCCTGCGCGACCGTGTCGAACACGGGGACGCCGTGGACGTCGCGCCCGAGCCGCCCGGGGGTGACGCCGCCGACGATCTTCGCGCCCTTGCCGTAGTCGAGGCACTCGCGGGTTAGGTTGACTGCTTCACGCCCCGTGATGCCCTGGACGATGAAAGTGGTGTTCTCGTCGATCAGGATCGACATCAGGCCGCGACCCCCTGGATCTTCTCGACTGCGCGCCGCGCGGCTTCGTGGAGCGAGACGCTGCGGTCCGCGTACTCGACGCCGTACTTCTCGAGGATCTTGAACCCCTCCTCCTCCCACGCGCCGGGGATCCGGAAGATCGCGATCTTCTCGGCGGGGTCGTAGCCGAGCTCGACGCACGCCTTGATCACGCCGCGGGCCACGATGTCCACCCGGGTGTTGGAGACGATCGACATCATCACCGCGATCTTGTCGACGCCCGGCTTCGAGAGCACAAGCTTGGTCAGGCCGCAGGTCTTGCTGACGGAAGGGTTGCCGCCGATCTCGCAGTAATTGGCGGGATCTCCGCCGTGGGCGCGGACCGCGTCGAACAGTGTCAGCGAGCCACCGCCGGCGCCGATCACGAGCCCGAGGTTCCCGTCGAACTCGGTGACGTTCCCCGCGACGCCGCGGTGGTCCTGAGAGTCGACCTCCTCGCCGGCGAGCTCGAAGGGAGTCGGCTCGCGGGCTTGGCGCGTCTCCTCGTGGCCGACGCCAAGCTCGGCCAGCAGCGCCTTCTGGCGGGGACGGGCTTCGTTCTCCATGTCCATGTGGGCGTCGAGCGCGGCCACCGTGCCGTCCTCGAGCTGGACGAGCGGGTTGATCTCGGCGAGCGTCATGTCGTAGTCGAGGAACAGCCGCGCGAGCCGCGCGAGGACCGGGGTCAGGCGGTTGAGCGTCGAGCCGGTGATCCCCAGCGACGCGATCACCTGCTTGGCCTGCCAATCCGAGAACGGGCGGATCGTCGAGAAGTGACCGCGGGCCACGTGGTCCGGGTGCTCTTCGGCGACCTCCTCGATGTCGATCCCGCCCATGTCCGAGAACAGCATCACGGGGAGCTTGCGGGTCCCGTCCCAGACGACGCCGGCGTAGTACTCGTGCTTGACCGCGGCCTTCGAGTCGACCAGCACGCCACGCGGCATGTGGCCGTTGATCTCGAGGTTCAGGACCTTCTCAGCCTGCTCCGCGGCCTCATCGGGGGTGTCGGCGAACTGCACGCCGCCGGCCTTCATACGGCCGCCGGTCAGCACCTGCGACTTGATCACGACCGGGCCGCCGATCTCCTCGGCGATCCGCCGCGCCTCGTCGGGCGTCTTGGCGAAGCCGTGCTTCGTGACCGGGATCCCCGCCTTGGCGACGATCGCCCGCGACTCGTACTCGAAGAAGCGCATCGACGGCGGGGGAGCGTAGCGGAGGGGCGCTGAGCAGGCGTCGACGGGGCGGCGGAGGGACGCGTCTGGCCGGTCCGGGCAGACTCGTCTGACCGGTCCGGGTCCTCGGATCCCCCCTCTAGTAAGGCCGCCCGAGGGCGGTAAATCCCCCGCCTCGAGAGCCGCAGTGCAGCCGCCTCGAGACACGCAATCGCCCCGCTCGGCGCGGCTTTCCTACTAATTCGACCAATCGACTCGATTTTATGGGATAATTCGATTTCCTACAAAACTAATCGACAAACACCGATTGCGAGAGGATCGATGACGAAAGCATCCAAGTTGAGGGCCGCCGGGGCGGTTGCTGTAGCCGCTCTGGGGGCGACGGTGCTGGCCGGCTGCGGCGGGTCCGCAGACACGATCAACAACGCCGCCAGCACGGGCTCCAGCTCTAGCTCGGGCGGATCGTCGACCCAGCTCGCGCTGGTCGCGTACTCCACGCCGAAGAAGGCGTTCGACGCGCTGACCACGGCGTTCGGGCAGTCGAGCACAGGCAAGGGCGTCACGTTCACGCAGTCGTTCGGCGCGTCCGGCTCGCAGAGCCGGGCCGTCGCGACCGGGCAGCCGGCGGACGTGGTCAATTTCTCGACCGAGCCCGACATGTCGCGCCTGGTGAAGGCCGGGGTCGTCTCCAAGGACTGGGACGCCAACCCCGAGAAGGGGATCTCGAGCGACTCGGTCGTCGTGTTCGTCGTGCGCAAGGGCAACCCGAAGCACATCACCGGCTGGGACGACCTCGTCAAGCCCGGGATCGACGTGATCACCCCGAACCCGTCGACGTCCGGTAGTGCGCGCTGGAACATCCTCGCCGGGTACGGCGCGCAGCTGAAGGAGGGCAAGACGCCCGATCAGGCGCTTGCGTACCTGAAGACGCTGTTGACCAAGAACGTCAGCGTCCAGGACTCGAGCGCGAGCGCCGCGCTGCAGACGTTCACCAGCGGCAAGGGCGACGTGCTGCTCGACTACGAGAGCGACGCCATCGCCGCCCAGAAGGCGGGCGACGACATCCAGTACCTGATCCCCAAGCAGACGATCCTGATCGAGACGCCGATCGCGATCACGGCCAAGACGTCGCACACTCAGCAGGCGCAGGCGTTCGTCAACTGGCTGTGGAGCCCGGCCGGTCAGACGATCTGGGCTCAGCAGGGATACCGGCCGGTCCTCGCGTCGGTCGCGAAGACGTTCGCAAGCAAGTTCCCGACGCCGCCGCAGCTGTTCACGATCGCGTATCTGGGCGGCTGGACGACGGTCAAGAAGGACTTCTTCGACTCGTCCAGCGGCTCGGTGACGAAGATCGAGCAGGCGGCCGGCGTGCCGACGGCCTCCAGCTAGGCGTTGGCCACCACCACCGCACCCGTAGCACCGCGCGCGCCCGCTTTCAAGCGGGCGCGCGCTCGCGCGCGGCGAGGCGGCCTCGGGCTCGGGCTGTCGACGCTCTACATGAGCGTGATCGTGCTGATCCCGCTCGCGGCGATCGTCGCTAAGGCGTTTTCGCAGGGCTTCGGCGTCTTCTGGGACTCGATCACCACGAGCGAGGTGCTGACCTCGCTCGGGGTCACGCTCCTGTTCTCATTGATCGTCGCGGCGATCGGTGCGGTGATGGGGACAATCGTGGCGTGGGTCCTCGTCCGGGACAACTTCCCGGGCAAGCGGCTTGTCAACGCGGTGATCGACCTGCCGTTCGCGCTGCCGACGATCGTCGCGGGGCTGACGCTGATCGCGCTGTACGGCCCGCGGAGCCCGTTCGGGATCCATCTCGCGTTCACGCGCGGGGCGGTTGCGGTGGCGCTGCTGTTCGTGACGCTCCCGTTCGTGGTGCGCTCCGTCCAGCCGGTGCTGCTCGAGATCGACAAGGAGGTCGAGGAGGCGGCGATGTCGCTCGGGGCGTCGAACATGACGACGCTGCGCAAGATCGTGCTGCCGGCGCTGCGGCCGGCGATCGTCGCCGGATCGGCGCTCGCGTTCGCCCGCGCGATCGGTGAATTCGGCGCGCTGGTGCTGATCGCCGGCAAGGTTCAGATCGCGAGCATCATCATCTTTGCCGACGTCGAGAACGACTCGCCGCAGGCGGCGGCGGCGCTGTCGGTGGTGCTGCTCGTCGTCTCGCTGCTGGTGCTGCTGGTGATCCGCCGGCTTGGAGGTCGCAGTGCGCATTAGCCGCCCGGCCACGCTGTCGCTGCGGACCGTCGCGCTGCTGTACCTCGGCGTGCTGCTGCTGCTGCCGCTGGGGGTCGTGTTCTTCCGGACGTTCGAGCACGGATTCGGCGTAGCTTGGGGCTGGATGACGACGCCGGCGGCCGTCAGCGCGTTGTGGCTGACGCTGCTGATGGCCGCGATCGCGGTGCCTCTGAACACGATCTTCGGCGTCGGGACCGCGCTCGTGCTGGTCCGCGGAAAAACCCGCGGCCGCAAGATCCTCGACTCGCTGATCGACCTGCCGTTCGTCGTCTCGCCCGTGATCGTCGGGCTCGCGCTGCTGCTCGTCTACGGGCAGCAGGGCTGGTTCGGCAACTGGTTCCAGAAGAACGGGATCCAGATCATCTACGCCGTGCCCGGGATGATCCTGGCGACGATCTTCGTGTCGCTGCCGTTCGTCGTGCGTGAGGTCGCGCCGGTGCTGATCGAGGTTGGCGACGAGCAGGAGCAGGCCGCCGCCACGCTGGGAGCATCTTCATGGCAGACGTTCTGGCGGGTGACGCTCCCGTCGATCCGCTGGGGAGTCGCCTACGGGGTCGTGCTGACGACGGCGCGGGCTCTTGGCGAAATTGGCGCCGTGCTGGTGGTCTCGTCGAATGTCGCCGGCTCGACGCTGACGCTGCCGCTGCTGGTTTACCAGCGCAATTCGCAGCTCGGCTCGCAGGCGGTTACCGGCGCATACGCCGCGGCGACCGAGCTGATCGTGATTTCGCTCGTGGTCCTGGTCGCGATGACACTATTGGGATCGAGGAGGTCCGTCGCGAGATGAGAATCGACGTCAACGCAGTTTCCAAGCAGTTCGGCGAGTTCACCGCGCTCGAGGATGTGACGCTCTCAGTCGCGAAGGGCTCGCTTACCGCGCTGCTCGGCCCGAGCGGTTCCGGCAAGTCGACGCTGCTGCGGATCATCGCGGGCCTCGAGGACCCGGACGCGGGGACGGTCGCGATCGACGGCAACGACGTCACTGCGGCCCGGCCCCAGGACCGCGGGATCGGGTTCGTGTTCCAGCACTACGCGGCGTTCACGCACATGACCGTGTGGCAGAACGTCGCGTTCGGGCTGAAGATCCGTAAGCGGCCGAGCGAGGAGGTCCACGAGCGGGTCGACGAGCTGCTCGCGCTGGTCGGGCTCACGAAGTGGGCCGACCAGCGCCCGGACCAGCTGTCGGGCGGCCAGCGCCAGCGTATGGCGCTGGCGCGTGCGCTGGCGGTGCAGCCGCGGGTGCTGCTCCTCGACGAGCCGTTCGGCGCGCTCGACGCGAACGTGCGCGCTGAACTCCGGCGCTGGCTGCGCCGGCTGCACGACGAGCAGGGCGTCACCACCGTGCTGGTCACCCACGACCAGGAGGAGGCGATGGAGGTCGCCGACACGATCGCGGTGATGAACACCGGGCGGATCGAGCAGGTCGGCTCGCCGCGCGACGTCTATGACAAGCCCGCGACCGACTTCGTGATGGGCTTCCTCGGTCCGGTCTCAGAGATCGAAGGCCGGCTTGTCCGGCCGCACGACGTGACCATATTGCTGGCGCCGTCGGAGGACGCGATCGAGGCGATGGTCAGCCGCGTGGTACATCTCGGCTTCGAGGTCCGGATCGAGCTCGAGCTCCCCGAGGGCGATGTCGCGCGCGCCCAGCTGACCCGCGGCCAAGCCGACGAGCTCGAGATCTCCAAGGGCGACATCGTCTACGTGCGCCCGCCGGCGGAGCAGCTGGCCCCGAAGCCGCTCCAGGCAGCCAAGTAGCCCTCAGCGCGTGACCCAGGCCTGCGGGTCCTCGGCCAGCCGGTCGATCTTGGCGGGCAGCTTGCCACCCGCGATGTCGGCGAGGCTGACCTGCTCCACGACGCCACGCAGATTGGCGCGGACCGCGATCCAGACCCGGGGGAGGATCTCCGCCGAACCGGGGTAGGCGGCCTCCTCCGGCGGGCCGCCGCGAACGCTGGCGAGCGGTCCCTCGACCGCGCGGATGATGTCCGCGACCGAGATCTGGTCCGCCGGCTTCGCGAGCATGAACCCGCCCTCGGCGCCGCGCTGACTGCGCACGATCCCCGAGTGCCGGAGCTCGCCGAGGATGTTCTCCAGGAAGTTCAGCGGGATCCCCTGCGCGGTCGCCACCCGCTCTGCCTTGATCGGTTTGCCGTCCGTCGACGCGGCGAGCTCGGCCGCGGCTCTGACCGCGTAATCCACCTTGGCCGAGATTCTCATCGGTGGTCGCTCCTATACCGGGGCCGCGGCGAGCTCGTCGAACTCGTACGCCCTCGCCAGTTCCGGGTCCTTGCGCGCCAGCATCTCAGCCAGCTCGACCATCACCTTGCACTGCTTCCAGGTCGCGTCGTCCTGCATCTTCCCGTCGATCATGTGGACACCGCGGCCGTCCGGGATCGCCTCGAGCACCTTCTTCGCGAACAGGACCTCGTCCGGTGGCGGGCTGAACACCTTCTTGGCGATCTCGATCTGCACGGGGTGCAGCGACCACGCGCCGACGCATCCGAGCAGGAACGCGGCACGGAACTGGGTCTCGCAGCCGAGCGTGTCGCGGATGTCCCCGTAGGGACCGTAGAACGGCAGCAGGCCGGCCGATGTGCACGCGTCGACCATCCGCGCGATCGAGTAGTGCCACGGGTCCTGCTGGGCGCTCGCGCGGGGGCGCTCGGGATCCTCGGGGTCGGGATCCTCGATCACGCGGTAGCCGGGATGCCCGCCGCCGACCCGGGTGGTCTTCATCCTTCTGGAGGCGGCGAGGTCGGCGGGGCCGAAGCTCATCCCCTGCATCCGTGGGCTGGCGGTCGCGATCTCCTCGAGATTGACGACGCCGAGGCCGGTCTCGAGGATCGCGTGGATCAGAATCGGATGGTCGATTCCGGCCTTCGCCTCGAGCTGAGCGAGCAGCCGGTCGACGTAGTGGATGTCCCATGGTCCCTCGACCTTCGGGATCATCATCACGTCGAGCTTGTCGCCGATCTCGCTGACAACCGTCGTGATGTCGTCGAGCACCCACGGCGACTCGAGGCTGTTGACGCGTGTCCAGAGCTGGGTTTCGCCGAGGTCGATGTCGCGGCCCACCTTCACCAGCCCCTCGCGGGCGGCGACCTTGCGGTCGACGGGGACCGCGTCCTCGAGGTTGCCGAGCAGGATGTCGACGGTCGGAGCGATGTCAGGGACCTTGGCGACCATCTTCTCGTTCGAAAAGTCGAGAAAGTGGATCATCCTGCTGGGCTTGAACGGGATCTCGAGGATCGGATCTGGGGCTCCGATCGCGAGCGGCTTGGCGAAATCGCGGGGGTTGCGCATGGCCCGAAAGCTAGCGTGGCGGTGCAGCTTGCGCCACGCGACACGTGTTGGCGACGATCAGCCCGCCATGCAACTCGGGTCCGGGGCGGTCGCAGGATCGGGCTCGATCAGCGGGGCCTGATCGGAGTTGAGCCGGCTCCGTTGGCCCCTCAGATCAGGCCGAGACCCCCGTCGAGGGGGAGCGTCACGCCGGTGATGTAGCTCGCCTCGTCGGAGAGCAGGAACGTGACCGCGCTCGCGACCTCCCACGGGGTGCCTTGCCGGCCGAGCGGGACCGGCGTGCGCTCGCGGGACGGGCGGCCCTGCGAGGCGAGCCGTCCGAGCGGGGTGTCGATCAGGCCGGGGGCGAGGACGTTCGCCCTGACTCCCCGGCGCGCGCCTTCGAGCGCCGTGTGGCGGCACAGGCCGATCAGCCCAGCCTTCGAGGCGTCGTAGGCGGGGATCCGGCTGCCCGGGCTGAGGCCGGCGACGGAGCTGATGAACACGATCGATCCGCCCTCGGGCATAAGTGGGAGCGCCTCGCGCGCGCACAGGAAGTGCCCGCGGAGGTTCGCCGCCATCGTCAGGTCCCAGTCCCTCGCGGTGGTCTGGCCGAGATCGCGCCCGCGCGCGATGCCGACGTTCATCACGAGCCCGTCGAGCCGATCCGCCGCGGCCGCGGCGATCATCTCCTTGCAGTCGTCCTCGTCGGTGACGTCGGCGGTCACGGCGGTCGCCGTCTTATGGGCCTCGCGTTCGACCCACGCGACCGTCTCCTCGGCGGCGCCCGGGTCGCGGTCGGCGCAGATCACCGTCGCGCCCTCGGCGGCCGCCCTGACCGAGATCGCGCGGCCGTTGCCGGGCGGCGCGTCGATGTCCTCAGAAGGCTGCGTGCCGGCGCCGACGACGAGGATGCGCCGGTTCTCGAGGCGTCCGCTCTCGCTCACTGCTCGAACCCTGCGAGCCCGTCTTCGAGCGGCACGCCGAGGCTGTTCAGGGTGAAGGCGACCATGTGGTAGTGGCCGACGAGCATCGGCACCTCGATCAGCTGCTGGTCGTCATAGCGATCGGCGAGCTTCGCCCACGTGTCGTCGCTGATCTTCGAGTCGTCGTGGAGCTCGTCCGCGGCCCTGAGCAGGGTCGCGTCGAACGGGTCCCAGCCGGCCGCGTCCGGGCCCTCCCGGACCCGCGCGATCTCCGCGGTGGAGATCCCGATCGACTTCGAGATCTCGCGGTGCTGGGCCCACTCGTACTCGGCGTGGCACCGCCAGCCGGTGCGGAGGATCAGCAGCTCCCGGTCGCGCGCCGGGAGCTTGCCGCCGAGCAGCTTGCCACCGAACGGCAACCACTTTCTGAACAGACCCGGGTTGCGGACGAGCGTCGAGAAGATGTTCGCCGCCGGCGCCTCGCCGACACTGATGCCGCTAAGCAGCTCCCGCGCCTGCTCATCCTGCTCCTCGGGCGGTAGCGGCGGGATCCGGGGCGTCTGCGAAGAGGCCTGGGCCACGGGCGCGGACGCTACCACTCCCCAAAACCCCTCCGGATGGCATCCTCCATCTCCGGACGGCAAACTAGGAGAAGTAATGACAGCGACTCAAGGCGTCGAGACCGACCAGGCAGCACGGGAAGCCTCGGGAGCGCACCCGTACGGCCGGTACCTCGAGGAGTTCGAGGTGGGGGCCGTGTACAAGCACTGGCCGGCGAAGACGGTGACCGAGGCGGACGACCATCTGTTCTGCCTGATCACGATGAACCACCATCCGCTGCACATCAACGACGTGTACGCCCACCAGTCGCAGCAGGGCCGCAACGTCGTCGTCGGGCCGCTCGTGTACTCGCTCGCGCTCGGGATGAGCGTTTCGGACGTCAGCGGCAAGGCGATCGCGAACCTTGCGACCGAGGAGCTCAGCCACCCGGCGCCGGTGTTCCACGGCGACACGCTGTTCGTCGAGTCGGAGGTACTTGAAGTCAAGCCTTCGCGCTCCAAGCCGGACCGTGGGACCGTCAAGGTCCACACCCGCGTGCTCAACCAGGACGGGGTCCTGGTCGCCGAGTTCAAGCGTGTCGTGCTGGTGCCCAGGAAGTACCCGGGCGACGGCGCCGGGCCGGCCCAGCAGGCCGAGTCGAACGTCGAATAACGGACGATCCTGGGGTCATTTGCCGCCCCGCCCGGGTAGGCTTGATCTGGCCAACCGAACATTAGGAGTAGCTAAACCACATGGCCCATACAGCTCCGAAGCACCAAGCCCGCTCCAACCATGCCGGCCTTGAGGCGTGGGTGGAGGAGGTAGCCGAGCTGACGCAGCCGGACGGAATTCACTGGTGCGACGGATCGTCCGAAGAGTTCGACCAGTTCGCGCGGACGCTGCTCGATGCCGGGGCTTTTCAGCGCCTGTCGGACGCGAAGCGGCCCAACTCCTACCTCTGTCTCTCGGACCCGGCCGACGTGGCGCGGGTCGAGGACAGGACGTTCATCTGCTCGGCGGACGAGTCCGACGCCGGCCCCACCAACAACTGGCGAGACCCGGCCGAGATGCGGGAGATGCTCAAGGAGCTGTTCGCCGGCTCGATGCGCGGCCGGACGATGTACGTGGTGCCGTTCTCGATGGGCCCGCTCGGTTCGCCGATCTCCTACATCGGCGTGCAGCTGACCGACTCGCCGTACGTGGCGGCATCGATGGCGGTCATGACCCGGATGGGCCAGGACGCGCTCGACGTTCTCGGCGCGGACGGCGACTTCGTCCCGTGCCTGCACTCGGTGGGTGCGCCGCTCGCCGAGGGGCTCCAGGACGTGCCGTGGCCGTGTAACGCGGACAACAAGTACATCGTCCACTTCCCGGAGACGCGCGAGATCTGGTCGTTCGGATCGGGGTACGGCGGCAACGCGCTGCTCGGCAAGAAGTGCTTCGCGCTGCGGATCGCCTCGGCGATGGCGCGCGATGAGGGGTGGCTCGCCGAGCACATGCTGATCCTCAAGCTGACCTCGCCCGAGGGCGAGAGCAAGTACATCGCCGGCGCATTCCCGAGCGCGTGCGGCAAGACCAACCTCGCGATGGTGATCCCCACGATCCCCGGCTGGAAGGTCGAGACGATCGGCGACGACATCGCCTGGATGAAGTTCGGTGCCGACGGCCGGCTGTACGCGGTCAACCCCGAGGCGGGCTTCTTCGGCGTCGCGCCGGGCACGAGCGAGCAGACGAACCCGAACGCGCTGAAGATGCTCTCGCACGACACTGTCTTCACCAACTGCGCGCTGACCGACGGCGGCGACATCTGGTGGGAGGGCATGACCTCCGAGCCCCCGTCGCACCTGACCGACTGGCGCGGCGGCGACTGGACCCCCGATTCCGATAAGGCGGCCGCCCACCCGAACGCGCGCTTCACGGTGCCGATCGACCAGTGCCCGTCGGTCGCGCCCGAGTGGGACGACCCGGCGGGCGTGCCGATCGACGTGATGCTGTTCGGCGGCCGCCGCGCGACGGTGGTGCCGCTCGTGTACGAGGCGCGCGACTGGGAGCACGGCGTGTTCCTCGGCTCGACGATGGCCTCGGAGAAGACCGCCGCGGCGTCCGGGAACGTCGGCGAGCTGCGGTTCGACCCGATGGCGATGCTCCCGTTCTGCGGCTACAACATGGCCGACTACTTCGCCCACTGGCTCGAGATCGGCCGCCATAAGGGCGCGAAGCTGCCGCAGATCTTCTACGTCAACTGGTTTCGCAAGGACGACGATGGCAAGTTCCTGTGGCCCGGGTTCGGGGAGAATGCCCGTGTCCTGGCGTGGATCTTCCGTCGGACCGAAGGCAAGGCCGATGCCGTCGAGACCCCGATCGGGCTGGTGCCGCCGGCCGGAGACGGCGGGATCGACACATCTGGCCTTGACATCTCCGAGGACGCGATCGCCCAGCTGCTCGAGGTCGATCCCGAGGCGTGGAAGCAGCAGCTCCCACAGATGCGCGAGCACTACGCCCGGTTCGGCGACCGTCTCCCCGATCAGATGCGGGCGCAGCTCGAGCAGCTCGAGCAGCGGCTCGACGCATAGCGCGCGCGGCGCTCGACTCCCCGTTCTAACCGGGCTCTTCGGCGGGCCACGTACGCTGCGTGCGTGGCCCTTCCGTTCATCCCGTCCGACGCGGGCATGCTGGCGCTGCAGGCGGTCGTCGTCGCCGCGCCGCGGCCCGCGCCGGACATCCCGCTGTTCAAGCGCCTGAGAGGGCCCGCGTGGGCGCTGGTCCCGGTGGCGTCGATTGTCCTGGTCGTGTTCCTGATCCGGTACGCGTCCGACACCGCCACCGGGCTCACCTACCTGGCGCTGGTGGCGGTCCCGCCGCTCGCGGTCGCGGCGCTCGCGTGGGCGATCAGAAGCAGGTTCGCGGTCAGCCGCGAGCGGACGGGCGTGGCGATCGCGATCACCGCTGCGCTGTTCGCGATCGCGTGGATCTGGCACCAGTCGCTGGCGGGCGGCGCCGCCGCGGCGCTGCTCTCGGCGCTCAGCTGCGTGACACTGGGCGTGCTGCTGGCGGCGGTGGCGCCGCCCGGCTGGCTGAAGCTCGGGATCATCGCGATGGCGGCCGCGGACACATGGCTGGTCGTGTCCGACCTGCTGCAGTCGCCGAACGCCGCGCTCGTTGCGGCTCACCCGGCGGGCAACCTGCCGCAGCTTCAGAGCGAGATCTTCGGGTCGGTGTCGATGGGCTACGGCGACCTGTTCGTGGCGGCGGTGCTCGGCGCGATCCTCGCCTCGAACCGGCGCAAGCAGCTCGAGGCGGCGCTGCTGACGCTCGTCATCTCGGCGGTGTTCGACCTGCTGTTCCTGACCGTCTCCGAGCTGCCGGCGACGGTTCCGGTCGCACTCGCGCTGATCGTGCTGGAGGTGAGAGACCGCATCCGGCTTCGGGCCTCACTCGCTCCGCTCCCAGTCAGCGATGAACGCTCCGCTCGCTCGGCCGCTGCCACGGCCCAGCATCCCGCTGGGCCTTAGTGTTGGCCGTCGTCGGTCGCTGCGGGCGGCCGTGATTCCTCGGCGAGCGAGGTGATCGACAGCGAGCCGCGGGCGGCGTCCTCGAGCACCTGCATCGCCTCCTCGGCCGACCGGGCGTAGAGCTCGACCAGCACGTGCACGACGATCCGGTCGTCATCGTGCTTGTGGAAGCGGACGTGGGTGAAGAACTCGCGGGTGCCGTGGTCCCCGAACGCGGCGTATGACAGCGCGTCGCCGGCCTCGGGCCCGGAGCATGTCTCGACATCGTCGGCGTCGACGCTGACCGTGCACGACGCGACCCACGGGGTGCCGGCGATCATCCGCTCCCAGCGGTCCTCGATCGGCTCGACCCGACCGTTGTGGAAGCCGAGGTGGGGCTGATCGTGCATGCACTCGAGGCACTGCACGACGGCCTCCTGCATCTCGTCGACGACTTCGCCCCGCTCGCCGCTGTCCGGGTCGATCCGGTGGATCCCCTCGTAGTGGACCTGGACCTCTAGGTTCTGGGACCAGCAGCGATAGCAGCGCAACCAGCTCTTGACCGAAGTTGAGCCCTCCACTCTCTTGATTCTACGATGGCGCTGTGAGCGAGCACCTCCCAGGGCGGCTAATGCGTCGCGGTCGGGATCCAGGTCGTCACGAACGCCGGGATCCGTTCGGCGTGATCCTGGCCGGCGGGGCCGGCATCCGGATCGGAGGATCGAAGGCCGTCGTCAACCTCAACGGCCGTCCGCTGGTCTCGTACCCGCTCGATGCGATGTGGCGGGCGTTCGGTCAGGTTGCAATCGTCGCGAAGATCGACACCGAGCTTCCGAGCGTCGCCGGGGCCACGGTCTGGGTCGAGCCGGACGAGCCGCGCCATCCGCTGCTCGGCGTCGTCCACGCACTTGGTCTGGCGGAAGGCCGTCCGGTGCTGGTCTGTCCGGTCGACCTGCCGTTCGTCTCATCGAGGTTGATTCGCCGGATCATCGACGCTGGGCGGACGCCGGCAGCGGCGGTGATCGCGGCGCACGACGGGCGCACCCAGCCGCTGCTCGGCTGCTACCAGCCGGAGGCGCTCGAGCCGCTGACCGCGGCGCTCGAGCGCGAGGTCTCCGTCCGCGCGGCTGTCGCGGCGCTTCACCCGACCCACTACGAGGTCGAGGATGCCGACGAGCTGTTCAACATCAATTCGCCGGACGACCTGCTGCAGGCGGCAGCGATGGTAGACCGGCGCCGCCGCGCCGCTAGCCGAAAGTGAAGTCGTAGGCGCTCACGCCGGGTGGCACCTCGACCGTGAGCGCGTGCTGCGCGGCTGACCGCAGCGAGACGAGCGAATACAGCCGCTGGCCCGTGACCGTGACCGAGCCCCCGTGGACGTCGGCGCCGGCCGCGCGGGCGGAGATCGGCCGGCCGTCGAGCAGTACCCGCACCGACCGGGGCGTGTTGCCCGACGAGGTAAGCACGAGGTACACGTGGGCGGCCTGGAAGCCGGCGGCGATCGACGCGCCGCTCGACACCGCGGTCGCCGCCTGGTCGTTCACCCGCCACGTCCCGTGCAGCCCGAATTCGTTCAGCTGTGGGTTGGTCACGCCTGCGTAGAAGTGGACGCCGCTCTGGGGCTGCTGCGCGAACCCCTGGGCCCGCTGGTCGTCAAGATACGTCTCGGGCGTGTTGAGACCCGCCGACGGCATGATCGCGGTCGCCGTCATCGGCATCGGCAGGCGCGTCGCGCCGGCCTCGTGCAAGAGCTGGCGGACGGCCGCCTCGCTCTGCTTGTAGTCGCCCTCGCCGAACTGCGTGTGACGGACCTGGCCGCGCGCGTCGATCAGGTACTCAGCCGGCCAGTACTGGTTCTGGTACGCGTTCCAGGTCGCGAGGTTGTTGTCCTGGACGACGGGATAGCGGATGCCTTCGACGTGGACGGCCTGCTCGACGTTCGACGCCTCCTGCTCGAACGTGAACTCGGGCGCCTCGATCCCGACGATCTCGAGGCCGTAGGGGTGATAGGTCGCGTAGAGCCCCTTGAGGAACGGCAGCGTCCGGATGCAGTTGATGCACGTGTACGTCCAGAAGTCGACTAGCACGACCTTGCCCCGAAGGCCCGCGATCGTCAGCGGCTGGCCGCCGGCGGTGTTGAACCACCGCTGGGTGTCGGTGAACTCGGGGGCGGGCCCGAGGTTCGGGAGCGAGGGGGTGCTCACACCGGGGATCCCGACCCCGACGGCCGGAGGCATCGGCTTGGTCGCCGCCTCCTTCGCCTGGCGGGTCGCGAAACGCGACGGCGGGCGCAGCGACGCCAGCCGGTTCTGCACGGCACTCGAGTTCTCCAGCGAGCGGGTCGGGTCGACGAGGAACGCCGGCAGGCCCGCGTCCTGGGCGAGCGTGTTCTCGAACCGGACATCGAGGTTGAACGCCATCGCGAGCCCGGTCACGAGCAGCACGGCTCCGAGTGCGCGCTCGACCACGTAACCCTTCGCGTGCCGGCGGATCACGCCGATTACCTTGCGACCGCCGAGCGCCCACAGCAGCAGCACCGCGCTGAGCCCGATCACGTACGCGATCCCGACGGCGATCACGCGGGCGTTCGTGTTGCCCGAGGCGCTGACCGAGATCACCGCGGCCAGGATCGGGCCCGCGCAAGGGGCGCAGACGAAGCCGAGTGCGCCGCCGACCGCCAGACCGCTCCAGAACCCGTCCCCGCGCGAGGACGGCCCGAACCGCGCCAGCCGCGACAGCGGGGCCTGCAGGCGGGCGGCCGCCTGCGGGATCAGCAGCAGCGCGCCGAACGCGATCAGCACGATCACCGCGATCGTGCGGGTTGCGCCGGCCGCGAGCCCGATCCCCTTCGTGATCTGGGCGAGCGCGACGATCGCGATCAGGAACGTGATCGCCAGGCCGAGCACGATCCCGAGCGGGCGGCGGCGACCGCCGAGCGCGCTGGCGGACAGCATCGCCGGGAGCACCGGGAGCACGCATGGGGTGATCGCGGTGCCGGCACCGGCGACCAGCGCGAACAGCAACAGCAGCAGCATCTGCCCTACATGATGCTGGATGGAGTTATTACGACCCGATTAACCGCCGATCGCGGACATCGTCCGCGGCGGCTGGATGAACCCGGGCTCGCCGACGTGGTGCTTGAGTTCCTTCTGCCACACGGCGTCGCGGATTACCCGCTCGAGCTCGTCGTCGTCGGCGCCGGCGCGCAACGGCCCGCGCAGGTCGGTCTCGCCCAGGGAGAACAGACACGTCCGCAGCCGTCCGTCGGCCGTCAGCCGGATCCGATTGCAATCGCCGCAGAACGGCTCGGAGACAGGGTTAATGAACCCGATCTTGCCGCGGCCGTCGGCGAACCGGTAGACCCTCGCGGTCGCGCTCGGCTCGCGGGGCTCGGGCTCGAGCGGGTAGAGCGCACCGATCGCCTCACGGATCTCCTCGCCCGTCAAGACTTGGTCCTCGGTCCAGGCGTGGTCGGCGTCGAGCGGCATGAACTCGATGAACCTGACCTCGTACGGATGGCGGCGGGCGAACTCGGCGAACGGGAGCACCTCGTCCTCGGTGAACCCGCGGATCGCGACCGCGTTGATCTTGATCGGATGAGCCTCAGGGAACGCGGCGAGCCGCTCGAGTCCGCTCAGCACCTGCGGCAGCGCGTCGCGGCGGGTCAGCTCGTAGAAGCGGTCTCGCTGCAGCGAGTCGATCGAGACGTTGAAACGGTCGACGCCGGCCCGCACGAGCGCCTCGGCGTCGCGGTCGAGCAGGAAGCCGTTGGTCGTCACCGAGACCTCCGCCACGTCCTCGATCTCGGTGAGCATTCCGGCCAGCCGCGGGAACTCCCGCCGGACGAGCGGCTCTCCGCCGGTCAGCCGGATCTCGCGTACACCCATCGACGCCACCAGCGCGACCAGCCGGGCGATCTCCTCGAAGTGGAGGATCTCGTCGCGCTCGAGCCACGGCAGGCCCTCCGCTGGCATGCAGTACTGGCAGCGGAAGTTGCACCGGTCGGTGACCGACACGCGCAGATCGCCGATCGACCGGCCGTGCCCATCGCGCAGAGGCTCGCGCGTCATGCCAGAAGGCTAGTGCACCTTCCGGCAATTAGGGCACATGTATCGCGGTCGCGGGTAACCGCCATGCTGCGTCCTCGAAACCTCGCGCAGCGCTGCTGCGCGAGGTTTCTGCGTCCTTGCCTGGCGGCCCCCGGGACTCGCGCTCCATGCACCCCAATCACCGGACGGCACACGAGCCGGTCGCGATCAGGCCAAACGCGACCATGTCGAGCTGGGCGCCCTTGCCGCGCATGAACGAGCGCAGCACAGCCTCGCGGGTGAACCCCGCCCGCTCGGCCACGCGCTGTGATGCCGGGTTGCCGGTCGCGGCGTACAGGTCGACCCGCTCGACCCCGAGCGAGGCGAACGCCCACTCGCAGATCAGGCGGACGGCGCGAGTGGCGTGGCCGGCGCCGCGGGCGTCCCGGGCGAGGAAGTAGCCGACCTCGGCGCGGAGGTGCTCCCACGCGATCCGGACCAGCGCAATCGAGCCGATCAGCTCGGCCTGCGGATTGGAGACGACCGCAAACGGCGCAGCGGTTCCGGCGCGGATCGCGTCGTGGCGCCGGAGCAGGTACAGCCGCGCGTCGGCCTCGCTGTATGCCCGCGGAACCGCCGTCCAGCGGACGATCTCCTCGTCGCGGCAGATCCGGACGAGCTCGCGGACGTCGGACTTCCGCCACGGCCGCAGCGCCGTCGATCCGTCGGCGAGCGACTCGCCCGGGAGCGACAGGGCGCTCACGGACGATCCTCCGCGTGATGCTCGAGCGCGTCGAGCAGCGACGGCACGTCCAGCGCCGAGTCCTGCTCGTCGAGCCACCGCTCGGCGGCGCGCCGGCCGCCCAGCGCCCGCAGCCCGCGGTCGCCGTGCTCGGCGGCGAAGTCCGCGAGCGCGTGGAGCCTCCTTGCCCGCAGCCGCCGCGCCGGCAGGTCGAGGCGGGCGCGGTGGGCGTCGAGCGCGTCGGCGAGCTCGGCGATCCCGGCCGGCGGCGGGACAGACGACACCGCCACCACGGCCGCATCGGATGAGCCCAGCGCCCGCAGCGATGCCTGCAGGTCGGCGACCGCCCGGTTCGCGACCGGCCCGAGGTCGGACTTCGTCACAACCAGCACGTCCGGGATCTCCATGATCCCGGCCTTCAAGAACTGGAGCACGTCGCCGGAGGCGGGCTGGATCACGACCGCGACCGTGTCCGCGACGTCGGCGACGTCGGTCTCCGACTGCCCGACCCCGACCGTCTCGATCACGACGACGTCGAACGCGGCCGACAGAGCGGCGGCGGCCGCACGGGTCGCCGGTGCGAGGCCGCCGACCCGGTCGCCGGCGGCGGTCGAGCGGATGAACACGCCCGGATCGGCTGGGTCGACCTCGATCCTCGCGCGGTCGCCGAGCAGCGCGCCGCCCGAGCGCTTCGAGGTCGGGTCGACGGCGAGCATCGCGACCGTCAGGCCCCCTGCACGCCATGCGGCCGCGAGTCGCGAGAGCAGCGAGGACTTGCCGACCCCTGGCGGGCCGGTGATGCCGACGACGTGCCCGGGCGCCTCGCCGCCGAGCGCGGCGGGGGAGACCGAGGCCAACAGCGCCGAGGCCTGCTCGCGAGCGGTCGCGGTGCGGCTTTCGAGCAGGTTCAGCACCGCCGGCGCTACCGAGATCTCGCGCTCGCGCAGGCGGGCGCCGAGCTCGGCTCCGTCCGCGCTTGCGCTCAAGCGGACCGGATGGCTTGCGCGGGGCGGTGACCTGCGAGGCTGGATGCCGAGCGAGCCCCGCGCAAGGGGACGTCGATTCCGTTGCGCTCTGCGACGAGCCCCACGATGTCCCGCATCATCCGGTTCAGGTCCCAGTCCTTGGGCGTGTAGACGGCGGCAACGCCGAGCTCGCGAAGCGCCTCCGCGTCGGCCTCGGGGATGATCCCGCCAAGCACGACCGGGACGTCGCCGGCGCCTGCGGCGCGCATCGCCTCGAGCACGGACGGGACCAGCTCGAGGTGCGAGCCGGACAGGATCGAGAGCCCGACCACATGCACGCCCTCCTGGGCGGCGGACGTCGCGATCTGTGACGGCGATAGCCGGATCCCCTCGTAGACCACGTCCATCCCTGCGTCGCGGGCGCGGACGGCGATCTGCTCGGCGCCGTTGGTGTGGCCGTCGAGCCCGGGCTTACCAACCAGGAACTTGAGCCGGCGGCCGAGGCCGTCGCTGACGCGCTCGACCTCGTCGCGGAGCTCGGCCACGTCCTCGCTGGTGACCGCCGCGGCCGCGCCGACGCCGGTCGGCCCCCGGTACTCCCCGAACACCTCGCGGAGCGTCTGCGCCCACTCGCCGGTGGTCGCGCCAGCACGCGCTGCGGCGATCGTCGCGAGCATGATGTTCTCGTCCTCGGCGCGCGCGACCCGCGCGAGCTCGGCGAGCGCCTCGTCGACGGCGTCCTGGTCGCGCTCAGCGCGCCAGCGGACGAGGGCCGCCTGCTGATCGGCCTCGACCTGCGGATCGACGACCAGGATCCCGCCGTCAGCGTCCGCGGTGAGCGGCGATGACTCGGTCGAGGTGAAGCGGTTCATCCCGACGACGACCTGCTCGCCGGCCTCGATCCGCCGCCACCGCTCGCGGTGCGACTCGACCAGCGACGCCTTCATGTAGTCGACCGCCTTGACCGCTCCGCCATGCTCCGCGACACGTTCCATCTCGGCGCGCGCGCCGCCGACCAGCTCGGCGACGAGCCCCTCCATAACCTTCGAGCCCTCGAACACGTCGGGGTAGTCGAGCAGGTCGGTCTCGTACGCCAGGATCTGCTGCAGGCGCAGCGACCACTGCTGGTCCCAAGGCCGCGGCAGCCCGAGCGCCTCATTCCATGCCGGCAGCTGGATCGCGCGGGCGCGGGCGCTCCGTCCCAGCGTGACCGCCAGCGCCTCGAGCGCGATTCTGTAGACGTTGTTCTCGGGCTGCATCTCGGTCAGCCCCAGCGAGTTGACCTGGACGCCGTAGCGGAATCGCCGATGCTTGGGGTCCTCGACGCCGTAGCGGGCGCGACCTAGCTCGTCCCACAGCTCGCTCATCGCCCGCAGCTTCGCGTGCTCCTCGACGAATCGAACGCCGGCGTTGACGAAAAACGAGATTCGGCCGAAGACGCTGCCCATCAGCTCCGGGTCGACGCGCTCGCGGACGGCGTCGAGCACCGCTATCGCATTGCTCATCGCGTACGCGATCTCCTGCACGGGCGTCGCTCCTGCCTCCTGGAGGTGGTAGGAGCAGATGTTGATCGGGTTCCACTTCGGGATGTGCTCGACCGTGTACGCGATCGTGTCGGCGATCAGCCGCATGCTCGGTCCGGGCGGGAACGCGTAGGTACCCCGGCTCAGATATTCCTTGAGGATGTCGTTCTGGGTCGTGCCCTGGAGCTGCTGCTCAGCGACCCCCTGCTCCTCGGCGGTGACGACGTACAGGGCAAGCAGCCACGCGGCGGTCGCGTTGATCGTCATCGACGTGTTCATCTGGTCCAGCGGGATCTGGTCCAGCAGCGCGCTCATGTCGCCGCGGTGGGCGATCGACACTCCGACCTTGCCGACCTCGCCGCGCGCCAGCTCGTGATCGGGGTCGTACCCCGTCTGCGTGGGCAGGTCGAAAGCGACCGACAGGCCTGTCTGGCCCTTCTCGAGATTGCGGCGGTAGAGCTCGTTTGAGCGCCTCGCGTCGGAATGGCCGGCGTAGGTGCGCATCAGCCACGGCCGGTCGCGCTCGGGGAGTCGGGGGGAGGGTGAGTCCGGCATATTCGCCATTCTATGGACGAGCGTTCGAGCGTCGCATCGCTCGGGTAACGTGTCGTTATGCCCGATCAAAGCACCGCCTCCACCGAGCACTCCCTGATTCAGGAGATAACGGCGCCCTTGGCGAGGCTCCCAGACGACCCCGTACCGGACGTTGCCGACGTCGACTTTCCGACCGCATTGCGCGGCTACGACCGGCTTGCCGTCGACGCATACGTGCGCAAGACGAGCCAGCTGGTCGCGGAGCTCCAGGCGACGCGGTCGCCGGAGGCCGCGGTACGGCGCGCGCTCGCGCGGGTCGGCGAGGAGGTCGCCGGGATCCTCCAGCGCGCCCACGAGACCGCCAACGAGATCACCGCCCAGTCGCGCAGCGAGGCCGAGGAGCGTCTCCAGACCGCGCGCCGGGAGGCTGAGGAGATCGTCTCGGGCGCCCGCGCGCGCGTGACCGACCTCGACTCGGAGACCGACCGGATCTGGGGGGAGCGCCACCGGATCGTCGAAGACGCTCGGGAGCTCGCCAGCCAGCTGCTGGCGCTCGCCGACTCGGCCGCCGAGCGGTTCCCAGCCGCCACCGAGGAGACGCCCGTCGCCAAGCCCGAGGGGCCGGGCGCCACGCTCGATCACTGGGAGGAGGAGCGCGAGGACGTCGAGCGCTGGGAGGACGGCGAGGAGCACGAGCAGGAACAGGACGTCGAGGACGAGGCGGGGAAGACGCGGGCGATGCGCCCTGTCGGCCCCAAAGAGGCCGAGCAGGGGTCCGGACCGGCGGAGCCGCCGGCCGACGGGACCGAGGAGACCCGCAGGCTCGAGTAGGCTCGCGAACCCGTGTCCGGCCGCCTGATCGACGTAAAGCATCTAGGCCGCGAGCGGGTGATCGGGTGCTTCGAGCTCGATCGCGTGCTCGTCGACCCGGGGCCGGCATCGTGCCTCGACACGCTGCTCGCGGAGCTCGGCGAGCGGCGGCCGCGGGCGCTGCTCCTGACCCACATCCACCTCGATCACGCCGGCGCGACCGGCGCTCTGGTCGAGCGGTGGCCGGAGCTCGAGGTCTTCGTCCATGAGCGCGGGGCGCCGCACCTGATCGACCCGTCGAAGCTGCTCGACAGCGCCCGGCGGCTGTACGGCGCGGACATGGACCGGCTCTGGGGCGAGATGACGCCCGTCCCGGAGCGCAACCTCCGCGTCCTGAAGGGCGGTGAACGCGTGCTCGACGGCGCCTTCGAGGTGGCCTACACGCCGGGGCACGCCTCCCACCACGTCAGCTACCTCCACGGCGCGACCGCGTTCGTCGGCGATACGGGAGGAGTTCGGATCCGTGAGGACGGGCTGACGGTCCCGCCGACTCCGCCCCCGGACATCGACCTCGATGCCTGGCACGAGTCGATCGAGCGGATCAGGGCGTGGGTGCCGGAGCGGATGGTTGTGACGCACTTCGGCGTTTACGGGGACGTCGACGCGCAGCTGGGTGAGCTCGGACGCCGCCTCGACGAGCGGGCTCAGCGCGTGCGCGAGCTGGATCGCAACGCGTTTATCGCCTCGATCGAGGCGGAGATCGCGGACGGCGCAGACGCCGAGATCCGCCCCGCGTACATCCAGGCGGCGGCCCCGGATCAGATGCACGCGGGGCTCGAGCGGTTCTGGCGCAAGCGCGCCGAACGCGCGTCTTACGCCCGCTGAGCCTGGGTATCCTGACCCCGGATGTCACAAACGGTCGAGCTTCCGCGGGTGGGAGGACCCGGGAGCGGCACCGGTGGCGCGTGGCGTGTGATCGTCCTGAACGACGAATTCAACACGTTCGATCACGTCGCCGAGACGCTCGCCAGCGTGATCCCCGGGATCACGCTTGCCGACGGCTACCGATTCGCCGACAAGATCCACAACACGGGCCAGGCGATCGTGTGGTCGGGCCCGCGTGAGGACGCCGAGCAGTACTGGGAGCGCCTCGACTCGGCTGGCCTGACGCTGGCCCCGCTCGAGTCAGGCTGACCCAGCTGGACGCGGTCTCGACGCCTAGGCCTGGCCGGTCAGCGGCTTGGCGGTCGGGCGCTTGCCCGGGAGCGCCTTGGCGAGCTGGCGCTCGGGGCTGACGCGCACGACGTTCCACACGAGCCCGACCTTCTCGAACAGCGAGATCATCAGCCCGGTGGGGTCGGCGAGCCGCTCCCACCAGCGGAGCCCGTGGAACGCGGAGGTCGGGAACGCGTGATGGTTGTGGTGCCAGGATTCGCCCATCGACAGCGGCGCCAGCCAGAACACGTTGCGCGACTCGTCCTCGATGTCGAACCGCTTGCGGCCGAAGAAGTGGCAGATCGAGTTGATCGACCAGGTGACGTGGTGCAGCAGGAACACGCGGACGAGGCCACCCCACAGCAGCGCGGTGAGCGCGGCCGTGAAGCCGCCGCCGATGACCCAGCCGAGCGCGAACGGGATCGCGAAGCTGAGCGCGACCCACAGCCCGAAAAGCTTGTCGACCACGCGCAGCACGCGGTCCTTGACGAGGTCGGGGGCGAACCGCTCGCGGTCGGCGGTGCCGACCGACTCGAACAGCCACCCGATGTGCGCGTGCCACAGCCCCTTGATCGCGCCCCACCAGCCGGGGCCGCTCAGGTGCGGCGAGTGCGGGTCGCCCTCCTGGTCGGTGAACGCGTGATGCTTGCGGTGGTCGGCGACCCACGTGATCACCGATCCCTCGACCGCCATCGAGCCGAGCACCGCGATTACGGCGCGGAACGGCCGCGAGGCCTCGAACGCATGGTGGGTGAACATCCGGTGGTAGCCGAGGGTCACGCCGAGGCAGGTGATCACGTAGGTGCTCACGAGCAGCGCGAGCTCGAGCGGCCCGATCGCCTCATTCCAGAGCAGCACGATCGCGACGATCAGCCCGACGAGCGGCATCGGGACGCCGATCAGGTTCACGATCTTGTGGCGGAACGTCATAGCCGGAGACTTCGCAGGACTTTCCGCCAGCGATGTCATCAGCGCGCAACCTCGGGCACTGGCTCCGGTTCCGGCTCTGGCGCGGGCTCGGAAGCGAGCGGCACCTCTGGGCCGAGGGCGCCCGCCGCGATCTCGTCGTGCCACACGTACAGGACCTGCACCTGGTAGTGGCCGGCGTGGCGGCGCCGGAACTCGATCATCTCGGGGCCCTCCCAGTAGCGGTACCAGTCGGCCTTCGACTCGAACCAGGCCATCTGCAGGATCTTGTAGTGATCGTCCTGGGAGACGTGGACCCTGTATTGGGTGGCGCCGTACCGCATCGCGATCGGCGCGACGGCCGCGACCTGCCGGGCGAGCGAGCCCTCCCGGAAGCCCGTCGCGTACCAGGGAATGTGGACGACGCCGGCCACGACTAGGCCCCGACCTCGGCGTAGATCGCGCCCGGTCCTTCGGCGTTCTTGCCGAGACCGGTCTCGGTCGCGCCGACAAGAATCGCGATCTTGCCCAGGTGCTTGTTCTCGAGCATCAGCTGGTGGGCCTCGGGTACGCCTTCAAAGCCCATCGTACGCCAGAGGACCGGCTGGATCAGTCCCTGCTCGATCAGCTCGTTGGCCTTCATCGACTCATACGCGTTGGCGAAGTGCGAGCCGAGGATCTCCTTCTGGCGCATCCACAGGTAGCGGACGTCGAAGTCGAGGTTGTAGCCGGTCGTGCCCGCGCAGATGACGACCTTCCCGAACGGCTTGACGACGAACACGGACGTCGGGAACGTCGCCTTGCCGACGTGCTCGAAGACGATGTCGGGGGCGGTGCCGAGAATCTCGCGGACCGCCTTCGAGAATCGGCGTGACTCCTGAAAGCGGGCCTTCTCCTCCTCGGGCGTTTCGCCGCCCTTGCGCATCATCCCCGCGAAGTCGTTGCGGTTGATGTAGCCGGACGCGCCGAGCCGCATCACGAGCTTGCCCTTCTCCTCGGAGGAGACGACCCCGACGGACTCGGCGCCGGAGGCCTTGCACAGCTGCGTGGCGAACACGCCGAGGCCGCCGGCCGCGCCCCACACCAGCACGCGATCGCCCGCCTGGAGCTTGCAACGGTCGATCAGCATCCGGTACGCGGTGAAGTACACGAGTCCGTAGGACGCCGCCTCCTCCCAGGTCAGGTTCTGGGGACGCGGCAGTAGCTGCTGAGCCTGGACCTTCGTGAACTGGGCGAACGAGCCCCACGTCGTCTCGTAGCCCCAGATCCGCTGCGACGGGGCCGCAAGCGGGTCGAGGCCGTGGACCTCCGGGTCCTCGTACGAGGCCTGGTTGCAGTGGATCACGACCTCGTCGCCGGGCTTCCAGCGCGTGACTCCGGCGCCCACCTTCCAGACGACTCCGGAGGCGTCCGAGCCGCCGATGTGGTGACCGTACTCGGGGTGGTCGCCGTACCCGAACACGGACACCGGCTTGCCCTGGGCGGCCCACACGTTGTTGAAGTTGACGCCTGCCGCCATCACGCGCACGATCACCTCGAACGCGCCGGGCTCGGGCACCTCGATCTCCTCGAGCTGGAAAGCGTCCATCGGCTCGCCCTCGCGCTCCTGGCGGATCACCCACGCGGACATCGTCCGCGGGAGCTCGCCTGGCTCGGTCTCGACGTTCGCGACTTGGCTCAGATCAACGGCCAATGGGAATGCACCTTCCTGGACTCGGGGGCACGGGTCTGCGGGGCCGGATCGTACCCGTGCGGCAGCGGCGGCGCGCCTTTGAGTCTGCCGTGGCGCTCAGGCCGCGAGCTCGGCGGCCGGCGTGGTCTCCCGCGAGACCTGCGGCTCGGCGACCGGCACCGCGGATGCCTTCGCCTTGCGCTCGATCAGCAGCGCCGCAAGCACGGCTCCGACGGCGGCGGCGGTCGCGCTTACCACGAGCCCCGTCGTCATCCCTGCGACGAACGCGTCGTTCGTCGCGGCGACGATCTGATGCGTGAAGTGCGCGCCCGGCAAGCTGCCGCCCGAGCCGAGCGAATTCGCGATCGCGGCGCGGGTCGCGGCCGGCACGTGGGGGAGGCTCGAGTCCAGGTTCGAGCGGCCGACCGCGGCGACGATCGCGCCCATCACCGCAACGCCGAACGTACCGCCGATCATCCGGCTCATCGACACCGTCCCCGACGCGACGCCCGCCTTCCTGCGGTCGACTGAGTTCATCGCGGCGGTGCTCATCGGCGACATCACGAGCCCCATCCCGACGCCCATCAGGATGAAGCCCGGCAGCAGCAGGCCGTACCCGGAGTGGGTCGTGATCCCAGACTGGATGAACAGCGCGCCGGAGACGATCAGCAGGCCCGCGACGATCAGCGGCCGCGGCCCGATCCGGTCCGCCAGGCGGCCCGCGATCGGCCCGGCGACGATGATCAGGACGGTCGAGGGCAGGAACCTGACGCCGGCCTGCAACGGCGAGTAGTGGAGCACGTTCTGCATGTACAGCGTCAGGAAGAAGAACTGGGAGAACATCGCGAACGTGACCAGGAACGCGACCACGTTCGCGCCGAGGAACGAGCGCGAGCGGAAGAAGCTGAAGTTGACGATCGGCGCGCGCGAGCGCAGCTCGATCTGGACGAACACGATCAGCCCGACCACCGCGACCGCGAACAGCGCGATGATCCGCGTCGATCCCCAGCCCCATGCGTTGCCTTCGATCAGCGCGAGCACGAGCGCGGTGAGGCTCAGCGTCAGCGTGACGATCCCGGGGTAGTCGACGGTCCGGCCGACCGTCTCGTCTCGGGTCTCCCGCGTCGCGAACAGCGTCACCAGCACCGTGATCGCCGCGATCGGCGGGTTGATGAAGAAGATCGCCCGCCAGCTGACCGACTCGGTCAGGAAGCCGCCGAGGACGGGACCGATCGCGAGCGCCATCGCGCTGACGCCCGCCCACGTGCCGATCGCCATCCCGCGCTGCTCGGCCGGGAACGCCTGCGTGATGATCGACAGCGTCGCCGGCATCATGAACGCCGCTCCGACGCCCTGGACCGCGCGGAACGTGACGAGCATCGCCTCGTTGGCGGCGAAGCCGATCGCGAGGCTCGACAGGCCGAACACGACGACCCCGAACAGGAACATCTTGCGACGGCCGAAGATGTCGCCGAGCCGACCGCCGGTGACCATCAGCACCGCGAGCGTCAGCGTGTAGGCGTTGATCGTCCACTCGAGCCCTGACAGCGATGCGTGCAGATCGCGCTGGATCGAGGGAAGCGCGACGTTCACCACGGTGTTGTCGAGCATCAGCATGAACAGCGCGAAGCACATCGCGCCGAGCGTCCACCAACGGCGATTCTCGTCGGTCACCAAGCGGTGCCGGTGGGCGAGGATCCGCTCGGTCATCAGGCGACCTCGGGCCTGCAGTCGGCGACCTCGGGCCGCTTGAGCAGCTCGTCAAGCGCGGTCGAGAGGGCCTGGCGCTCGGAGTCGGTCAGTCCCCGGGTGAACTCCTCGAGGCCGCTGAGGCGAGCGGCGTTGATCCGCCGGATCACGGCCCTCGCGCTCTCGGTGACCCGGACGCGCTTCATCCGCCGGTCCTCAGAATCCTCGCGCCGCTCGACGAACCCGCGGCGGACGAGGTCATCGACCATCCGGCTCGCAGCCGGCAGCGAAACGTGGACCGCCTCGGCCGCCTGCTTGAGGGTGAGCTCGTCGTCGGCGTCGCCGAGGTAGTGCAGCAGCTTGATTTGCGTGAACGACAAATCGAGCGTCCCGACCGCCTCGAACAGATCCGAGTTGCAGTTCTTGTGGATGTGGACGACGAGCGCATAGAGGTCGGCGGCCAATGCTTGCTCTGAGGTCACAGTTGCTTGCACGCACGCAAGTATTGCAAGGGCGTCAAGGATTCGTGGCGCGGGCGCGCGGAGGTGGCCCGGGCTAGGGCTGCAGCAGCTCGTTGCTGCCGGTCGGGCGCGGATGCCCGACCCGCAGCAGCGCGGGCTTGACGCCGCTCGGAAGCGCGGCGGACGCCTCGGTCGAGGCGTTGGGAGCGATGCCGACGGTGTAGGCGCCGGGGTGGTTCAGGTTGACAGTGAGCTGCGCGGTCGCCTGTGGATTGATCGGTCCGGTGTCAGCGATCGGCTGCGCGGCAGAGGTGCCGGCTGGCAGGATGGTGAGCGACTCGGCGGTGCGCGCCTGGTTGGTGACGATCAGGATGACGGGGCCGGCGCCGACCTGGTTCGGCGACACGGACACGCTCCCGTTGTTTATGTAGACCGTCAGGTTGACCGGGACGGGTGGGGCAGGATGGTTCGCGAAATGGCTGCCGCTGCCGCAGCCCGCAACTCCTACCGTCGCGATAGCGATGATCCCGATCCGCTTGAAGCCCATCCTGAAACCCTCTCCTCTCCGAGAGCACGAAACCCTAGAGGACCGAATGGCCCGTAGGGGACGAGAATCAGGCTGACTTGGCGATCAGCGTTCTGCGGCGGCGTGCGATCCGACGCAACTCACGCTGAAGTTCGTCCCACGACTCGGACTCAACGCGCTCGTACTCGATGCCGCTGAGGTCGCGCAGGCTGTCCCTGTAGGCCTTCCACGCCTCCTGCGTTCCCACCTCGAGCTCGCGAAGCCGGTCGACGTCAAATGCAATCGTGGTCACCGTCAGGACTCCTTCCTTGCCGCCATTGGCGCGAGGTTACCCACGAGGCCGGTCGCCAAGACACGGATTTTCCGCAACGTCAATTGCGTTTCGTCCGACCCGAGGCGTATCACGCGAGGCTTGCAACTTCTCGAGCATCCGATCGCCACCAGCGAGTTTCTCGCCGTCGACACGGAGACCAACGGCCTGGCCGGCGACGACTGCGTGATGATCGAGGTCGGAACCGTGCTCGTCGGCGGCGGCGAGCTCCACGACCGCTGGAGCTCGCTCGTACGCGCCGGCGTCAGCCTCCGCCGCGGGATCAAGCGGCTCACCGGCATAAACCAGGCGATGCTCGACGACGCGCCCCAGCTCGAGGACGTCGTCCCGGCGCTCGCCGAGCGAATGCGCGGGCGCGTGCTGGTAGCGCACAACGCGGCGTTCGACCGCCGGGTGCTGCGCCAGGCGTTCGACCGGGTCGGCGTCGAGTGGCCGGGGCCGCCGGTGCTGTGTACGGCGGCGCTCGCGCGCGTGCTGCTGCCGCTTCAGCGCGAGCGCCGGCTCGGCGCGCTGGCCGACTCGCTCGGGATCGATGTGGAGACCGCGCACCGCGCGCTGCCGGACGCGGAGACCTGCGCGCGGATCCTGTGCGCGCTGTTCCCGCGGCTGTGTGCGAACGCGGCGACGGTCGCGGACGCGGTCGCGCTGCTGCGGCCGCGCCGAGCTCGCCGCGCTCGGCCCCGGCGCCGCGAGCCCGCGACCGGGCGGCTGCCGCAGCTCGACTTCTCGGAGCTCCCGCGCGACCCGGGCGTCTACCTGTTCCGCGACGAGGCCGGCCGGACGCTGTACGTCGGCAAGTCGATCTCGATCAGGAGTCGTGCGCGCGCCCACTTCGCGCCGTCGAGCGGGCCCGCCGACTGGAGCTCGCACGCCTCGGTGGTCGACTACAACCCGACGTGCTCGGAGCTCGGCGCGCTCGTGCTCGAGAACCGGCTGATCAAGGAACTCGCGCCTCCGGGGAACATCCGGCTGACGAGCGCCGACGACCGGCTCGTCTACATCCGCTGCCGGCTCGACATCGCGTTCCCGATCCTCGAGGTCTCGCCGCAGCCCGCGGCGGGCCACGCGGTCACGATCGGCCCGCTCCGCGGCAGGGCGCTCGCCCGCGAGCTCGTCGAGCAGATCGACTCGCTGTTCGGCCTGCGCCACTGCGGCCGCCGGTTGCCGCGGCGCGACCACCCGTCCGCCTACGGGCAGATGGGCCGCTGCCTGTCTCCGTGCCTCGGCGACCTCGACCCGAACCTGTACCGCCGCCGGCTCGACGACGCCCTGCGGCTGTTCCTCGGCGACGGGGCGGCCGGGCTGGTCAACCACGTCGATCGCCAGATGCGCGATGCCGCCGCGGACCAGCGCTACGAGCGGGCGGCGTGGCTGCGCCGGCGGCTTGGGCGGCTGCGGGTGATCCTCCGACGGCTCGGGGGCGTGCTCGAGGCGACGCACGCGCGTCCGCGGCTGCTGCTCGTCGCTCACCCGACGGACCGGGCGCGGCGCGACGCGTTCTGGCTCTCGGGAGGACGGTTGATCGACTGGGGAGCGCTGCCGGACTCGGCCGACGCGGTGCACGAGCGGACGGACGCGGCGATCCGGCGAGGCGGCCGCGCCGGCGAGCTCGGAGCGCACGTTCCGCCCGGCGAGATCGACGAGGTCAGGATCGTCGCAACGTACCTCGCCTCGCACCCCGACGTGGCGCAGCTCGCGCTCGAGCCGGCGCCGGACCGCGGCGCGCTGGAGCGGTTCCTGCGGTCGTCAGTCGAAGGGGAGCTGGACCACCTGCGCGGTCAACTCGTCGCCGACCGCGACGGTTGAGCCGGGCTCGGCCTCGCGCCGGACGAGCGCGAGCGCGATCGGTCCGAAGCCGGGGGAGACCGTGGCACTCGCGACGCGCCCGACCTCTTTGTCGTTGAAGGTGACCGGCGCCCCGGGCTCTACCGGGGCCGAGGCGCGCAGTCCGCGAAGGAGCCGGTTGGGCCGGCCGCGATAGTGGAGCCGGGCGACGGTCTCCTGGCCGACGTAGCAGCCCTTTTCGAACGAGACGGCGCGCTCGTTGAGGCCGGCCTCCTGCGGGATCACGCCTTCGTCGAGCTCGACTCCGTAGCGGGGGCGGCCGCGCTCTATCCGCACGCACTCGGCCGTCGCATCGGATATCTCCTGCGCGCCGGCTTCGAGCAAGGCTCTGTGCAGTTCGTCGGTGCGAGCCGCGTCGCACAGCAGGTCGATCCCGGCGTCGGTACGGATCGCCCGCGCGGGGATCCCGCTCAGCTTGAGCTCGACGTGCGAGTGCTCCTCGGGCCCCAGTGCGGTCGCGCCGGCGACGGTGGCGGACTCCGGGCCGATCAGCGAGATCACGCCCCGCTCGAGCGTGCGCTTGTGCAGCTGCGCGTCGTAGCCGATCGTGCCGCGGCGGATCATGTTGAACAGCGGCTGCAGCGCCACGCGCTCGGTGTCGACCAGTAATTCGTCGCCGGCGTCGAGCACCCGCAGGTCGCCGAGCATCTTGCCCTTCGGCGTCAGGAACGCCGCGTAGCAGCCGGTTCCCGGCGTCAGGGCCTCGACGTCGTTGGATACCTGTCCCTGGAGGAACTCCTTGGCCTGTGAGCCGGTCAGCGCGAGCTTGCCCCGCTCGGAGCGGTCGATCAGGCCGGCGCGCTCGCTGACCGCGGCGTATTCGTCGGTCGGGGCGATCGTGGCCACGGTTTCACGATAGCCCCGGTCGAAGGGCGATCTGGGCGATTTCTCGGATATAGACCGAGAAATCGCCCACAACACAAGCGAAACTTGAATTTTGGTGTGCCATAATCTCGGTGATGGCCGCACAACACCAGGGGATTGAGCGGACCTCGGCGATCGAGGACTACACGAAGGCGATCTACGCGCTCGAGTCGCGCGGCGCCGAGCCGGTCACGACGAACGCGCTCGCCGAGCGGCTCGGCGTCACGCCGGCGTCGGCGTCGGGGATGGTCAAACGGCTGGGCGAGCTCGGGCTCGTGGAGCACCAGCCCTATCACGGCGTGTCGCTGACCGAGGACGGCCGGCGCATAGCGCTCGAGGTGATGCGCCACCACCGGCTGCTCGAGCTGTACCTGGTCAAGAGCCTCGGAGTCCCGTGGGACCGGGTCCACCAGGAGGCCGAGGTGCTCGAGCACGTCCTGTCCGAGGAGCTCGAGGAGCTGATCGCGGCGAAGCTGGGCGACCCGACCGTCGATCCGCACGGCGATCCGATCCCCACCCGCGAGCTGACGATCGAGGAGGGCAGCACGGTCAGCCTCCAGTCGCTCGACGCCGGCGCCCGGGGCACCTTCACGCGGGTCTCCGATTCCGATCCCGAGATGCTGCGGTGGCTCGCCGACCGCGGGATCGCGCCGGGCGATCAGCTCGAGGTGATCGACAAGCAGCCGTTCGACGGACCGCTGTTCATTCGCTTCGGCGACAGCGTGCAGGTGCTCGGCGGCGCGCTCGCGAGGGCGATGCGGGTGGAGACGCGTCGATGACGCCGCCGCCTGCGCCCCCGATCGTGACTCCGGTCCTCGAAGGCGCCGAGGGTGGCCAGGTCGCGCTCCGCGAGCGCGGCCTCGAGGTCCTCAGCCCGCTCGAGAAGCTGCTGGCACGCGGGCGCCTGCGGGCGACGCTCGCGATGCTCGGCCCTGCGTTCGTCGCGGCGGTGGCGTACGTCGACCCCGGCAACTTCGCCACCAACATCCAGGGAGGTGCCAAGTACGGGTTCCTGCTGCTGTGGGTGGTGGTGCTCGCGAACCTGATGGCGATGCTGATCCAGTTCCTGTCGGCGAAGCTCGGGATCGTCACCGATCACAACCTGCCCGAGCTGGTCCGCTCGCGCTACCCGCGAGCCGTGTCGTTCGGGATGTGGATCCAGGCCGAGATCATGGCGATGTCGACCGATATCGCCGAATTCCTGGGCGCCGCGCTCGGTCTCAACCTGCTGTTCGGCGTGCCGCTGCTCCCCGCCGGGCTGATCACGGCGGTGATCGCGTTCGGGATCCTCGAGCTTCAGCGACGCGGGTTCCGCCGATTCGAGATCGCGATCGCGGCGCTGCTCGGGATCATCTTCGCCGGGTTCGTGTACGAGACGCTGCGGATCAGCCCGCCGGCGCACGACGCGCTGAAGGGCCTGATCCCCGGGCTGGACGGGATCGGCTCGCTGTACCTCGCGGTCGGGATCATCGGCGCCACGGTGATGCCCCACGTGGTCTACCTGCACTCGGCCCTGACCAATGGCCGGGTCCCTGCTCGCGACGACGGCGAGCGCCGGCGGCTGCTGCGGTTCGGGCGCCTCGACGTGATCATCGCCCTCGGGCTCGCGGGGATCGTCAACGTGGCGATGCTCACGATGGCCGCGACGCTGTTCCATACGCCGGCGCTGTCGGGATTGAACTCGATCCAGCAGGCTCACAGCGAGCTCGGGAACCTCGTCGGCGGCGGCGCGGCGCTGATGTTCGCGGTCGCCCTGCTCGCCTCGGGCACCTCGTCGTCGAGCGTCGGCACGTTCGCGGGCCAGGTGGTGATGGCCGGGTTCATCAACGTCCGGATCCCGCTGCTCGTCCGCCGTGCGATCACGATGATGCCGGCGCTGATCCTCCTCGCGGTCGGCGTCAGTCCGACGAGCGCGCTGGTGCTCAGCCAGGTGGTGCTGTCCTTCGGGATCCCGTTCGCCGTGATCCCGCTGGTGATGCTGACCAGCAACCGCAAGGTGATGGGCGTCCACGTCAACCGACTGCCGACGACGCTGCTCGCGTGGGCGTGCGCGCTGCTGATCACGGGCCTGAACGTCTTCCTGATCGTCCAGCAGCTCGCCGGGTGACGGTACGCTTGCGGCCGATGGCACTCGCCGAGACCTTCCAGCAGATCGTCGACTCGCTCCCGGACGACTGGACCGACCTCGAGCTCGACCTCCGCATCTTCGACGAGCGCCGATACATCGAGGCCGCGACCCTGGTCGTCACCTGCAACGCCCAGCCGTACTCGAAGAGCGACTGGCACTGGCGGCTGCTCGTCGCCCACCGGTTCGGCCACGCCGCCTCCGCTTCAGCTGTCCACACCGGGCTGGCGCTGCTCGACGAAGCCGGGATCGAAGGCGAGCTCGCGGTGCGCGAGCACCGCACCGGGCGGGTCGAGATCGTGCCCGAGCTGATGTGGGGACGGCCCCAGTCGGTCCGTGAGGAGTTCCGCAAAGCCCGCGCCCTCTAGTGGCGCGGGTCGTCGCGTTCATCCCCGACCTGCTGTTCGGATCGAACGTCCAGGGCGCGCTCGGCGCCGGCGGGCACGAGGTCGAGCTCGTCGGGACGCTCGACGCGGGCGTGGACGCCGACGTCCTTGTCGTCGACCTGACCGCGGACGCTCTCGCGCGGATCGAACAAGCTGCGGCGGCGCGGCCGCCGGGTGTTCCCGTGCTCGCGTTCTACTCGCATGTCGAGGCGGACGTGAAGCGGCAGGCCGAGAACGCCGGGTTCGAGCTGGTCGTGCCGCGCTCGCGGATGGCGCGCGAGGGCGCGGCGCTCGTCGACCGCCTGTCAGCCTGAGAACGGCTTGGCCGACGCGGCGAGGCCGGGGTCGAATGTCGCGGCCACGTCGGGCCGCCGGTTGACGATTCCGAACCGCACCTCCCACGCCGCCCACCGCGACAGGGTCTGGGGGTCGAGCACCCCGACGCGCCCTCCAGCGCCCGCGAACGCCGGCAGCAGCGCGGTCAGCTGCGCGCGGACGAGCGACGGGTCGAGCCCCTGGACCAGCGACTCGAGGTCGGCCGCGCTCCGCGCCGGATGCGCTCGCGTGAAGCCGTAGCCGTCGACGAGCGTCTGGACCAGATCGCCCGCGAGCGTCCGGTCGCGGCTGACAGTCGCGCCGGTCGCGCACACGACGAGCTCGGGGTAGGGCGGCGCGCCGTAGTCGTCGACGCGGAAGTCGTGGAAGCCCGGGCGGCGCTGCTGGAGCGTCACGCCCTCGTCGCTCCAGAAGGCTGTGGCGGCCGCCACGCGCCCTGCGAGCAGGTCGGGTACGGCGTTGAAGCCGATCGTGAGCGTGTGGACGCGGTGGGGGTCGCCGCCGGCGCCGGTGACGATCGAATCGAGCACCGCCGTGTCGCTGGGGACGCCCGTGATTCCGACGGTCTGACCCTGCAGCGCGGCGGGCGTCCGGAAGCGGGGTGCCGCCAGGACGGCGGCGAGCGGGCGCTGGACGATCGCCATGATCCCGACGATGTTTGCGCCGCGCTCGCGGGCGATCGCGAGGTCGTGGATGTCGAGGATCGCGAACTTGACGCGCCCGGTCTCGAGCAGCTTGATCGAGTCGGTGCTCGCCGACGGCACGACCACGCTCAGATGGATTCCGTCGTCGCGGTCGAGGTGGTGGGCGATCGCCGAGTAGATGGCGGCGTGGACGGCGTTCGGCGTGAAGTCGAGGATCAGCGAGGCCCCCCGGATGTCGCGGGAACTCGACGACGCGATCGAGCCCGTCGACCCGCACCCCGCGAGCGCGAGCGCGACCAGCAGACCGAGCGCGCCCAGCCGCAGGTACCGGCCCCCGTAGAATCGGGATCGCGCATGCGCCGCCGCGTCACGTTCAGCCGCAACTACACGCTGTCGCTTTCGCGAACGTGCCGCTGCTACTGCAAGTACTGCGCGTTCGCGACCCACAAGCCGCACCTGTACCCGCCGGACGAGGTGCTGCGGATCCTCGACCACGCGTCGAAGCGCAACGTCAAGGAGCTGCTTGTGCTGACGGGCGAGCTGCCCGAGCACAACCCGGAGGTGGCGGCGCGACTGCGCGAACACGGGCACGAGGATTTCATCTCTTACGTCGCGTGGACTTGCGACCGGGCGCTGGAGCGGGGCCTGTTGCCGCACACGAACCTCGGCGTGCTCGACCGCGAGGCGCTCGCGCGGCTCCGCGAGGTGACCGCCTCGCAGGGGCTGATGCTCGAGTCGGTCAACCCGGACCTGGTCGTCCACCAGGGCTCGCCGACCAAGCACCCGGCGCGGCGGATCGAGACGATCGTGGCGGCCGGCGAGCTCCGGATCCCGTTCACGAGCGGGATCCTCGTCGGAATCGGCGAGACCGAGGAGGAACGGGTCGCCGCGCTCGAGCAGCTCGCCGAGTTGCAGGCCGCCCACGGCCACATCCAGGAGGTGATCCTCCAGAACTTCGTCCCCCACCAGAGCTACTACGGCCGCGAGCCAGCGCAGATCGCCGACGCGGCGACGCGCGAGTACTGGGGCACCGGCGTCTGGAGCGGGCCGCAGCTCGACGCGCCGACGTGGGCCTCCGAGGTGACGATCGAGGACATGAAGCGGCTCGTCGCCGAGGCGCGGCGGCTGATGCCGGACGTTGGGATTCAGATCCCGCCGAACCTGTCGGACTGGTGGTCCGAGCTCGTCCGCGCCGGCGCCACCGACCTCGGCGGGCTCAGCGCGAACGGCGACCACATCTCCCCGGAGCACCCGTTCCCGTCCCCGACCGACGTCCGCAAGCGCCTTCGCGAGGACGGAGTCGCACTGACCGAGCGCCTGTGCGTGTACCCGGAGTACATCGATCCTGAGTGGATCTCGCCCCCGGTGATGGACGTGATCAAGGCGCAGTTCTGGTCGTTCATCCCCCGCCGCGGATCCGGGCGGCGAGGCGAGCTGACCGTCGCCGACGACGTCGCGCCGCGAGCTGTCGAGAAGGGCCGTGAGGGCGTCGCGCTCACGCCCGAGGAGTTGACCGCGCTGTTCGCCGAGCGCCGGCCCGAGGTGATCGAGGAGATGCGGGCGGCCGCCGACGAGCTGCGCGTCGAGCTCGCGGGGGACACGGTCACGTTCGTGGTCAACCGGAACATCAATGTCTCGAACGTGTGCGTCGTCGGGTGCGCGTTCTGCGGCTTCGGCCAGTCGCGCCGCTCGCCGGACGCGTACGAGCACTCCGAGGAGGAGTTTGCCCGGCGGGTGAACGAGGCGATCGATTTCGGGGCGACCGAGATCTGCATGCAGTCGGGGATCCATCCGGACTGGGGCCTCGAGGATTACGAGAAGTGGCTGCGCTTCGCCAAGCAGGTCGCGCCCGACATCCATCTCCACGCGTACTCGCCGATGGAGGTCTCGCACATGTGCGACGTCAGCGGCCTGCCGCCGCGCACGGTGTTCGAGCGGCTCCGCGAGGCCGGCCTGGACTCGACGCCGGGGACCGCCGCGGAGGTGCTGCACGACGGTGTGCGCGAGCGGATCAGCCCGAACAAGCTCCCGGTCGCCCGCTGGGTCGAGATCATCGAGGCGTCCCACGCGACCGGGATCCGCTCGACGGTCACCGTGATGTTCGGCCATATCGAGGAGCCGTGGGAGCTCGCTGAGCACATGCGGGTCGTGCGCGAGCTCCAGGACCGGACCGGCGGCTTCACCGAGTTCGTGCCGCTGTCGTTCATCCCGTTCCACACGCTGCTCGGTCGCACGCACGGGATCGAGGAGATCTCCTCGGCCGAGAACCTCAAGCACACGGCCGCGTTCCGGCTGGCGCTCGGCAAGACGATCACGAATCTCCAGGCGAGCTGGGTGAAGATGGGATTGGACGCGGCGACGGAGTCGCTGCGCTGGGGGGTGAACGACCTCGGCGGGACGCTGATGGAGGAGTCGATCAGCCGGATGGCCGGCAGCTACCACGGGGTCAAGCTCGAGCCGGCCGACCTGATCGCCGCCGCCCACAGAGCCGGCCGTCCCGCCGCCGAGCGCACCACCCTGTACGAGATCAGACGGCGATACGAGCCACCACTGGTAGCGGCATGACCGCCACCGAGCGCCCGGCGCTGTTCGCTGGCGTCGAGCCGCTCGAGGTGTTCGTCGAGCTGCTGTCGGACATCGATGTCCAGACGTCGTCGACCGAGTTCTACGACCGGATCTGCGAGGCGATCTGCCGGCTGACGACGATGCGGCGGGCGGCGATCTTCATGAACGACTCGACCGGACGCCGGGTCCGTGCGGTCGGCGCGCACGGGACGTCGTTCGAGCAGCTGTCCGCGCTCAGGCCAACGCTCGTCAACACCCCGATCGCGCAGCGAGCGCTGCTCGAGGACCGCGTCGTCGTCGTCTCCGAGCGGATCGAGGAGGAGGTGCCGCCCGCGTACGCCGAGCTGCTCGGGATCACGACGCTCGTTTGCACGCCGCTGAGCGCGGCCGGCCGCGCTTACGGAGTGATCTGCGCCGATCGTGGCGGTGGCCGCTTCGAGCTCTCAGACGGCGAGCGACACCTGTTGTGGACGCTCGGCAAGACGACGGCGGTCGTCGCCGCCGCGCGGAACGTCACTCGTGAGCAGGAGCGCGCGCGCCATCTGTCCGAGCGGCTCGAGCTCGCGCGCGAGGTCCACGAGCGGGTGCTGCAGCGCCTGTTCGGCGTCTCGCTCGCGCTCGGCGCCGAGCAGCCGCTCGACAAGGCCGGGCGGGAGCGCTGCCAGGCCGAGATGCACCAGGCGCTCGCGGACCTGCGCCGCGCGCTGGAGCGGCCGCTGGCGCCGCTGCCGCCCGAGACGGCGACGACTCTCGCCGAGGAGCTCGAGCGGGTGCGCAAGTCCCCGGGGATGGATGTGCAGGTCGACTGGCGCGGCGACTTCACCGTCCCCGTCGACCTCGAGCCGCTCGCGCAATCGGTGCTCGCGGAGGCGCTCCGCAACACCGCCAAGCACGCCGCGCCCACCAGGGTTGAGGTCGCGGTCGCGCGGGACACCGACTCGTTCACGCTCGAGGTCCGCAACGACGGAGCCAGAGCGGCTCCGCCGCCGGACGGCCGCGGCGGCATGGGGCTGCGGCTCGCGGCATTCGAGGCGCAGCAATATGGAGGAACCGTCGAGGCGGGGCCGTCGGGCGATGGCGCATGGCGGCTGCGCCTCGTCGTCGGCTTGGCGCAGGTGCCGGAGTGACGCCCGCGGCGGCGCGCGAGCAGGTACGCCTGCGCGTGCTCGTCGTCGACGACCATGACGTCGTGCACTGGGGCTTCCGCATGCTGCTCGCCGAGCAGCCATGGGTCGAGCGGTGCTTGGCCGCAAGGACCGCAGAAGAGGCGCTCACGATGACGAGGACGCTGAAGCCGCACGTCGCGCTCGTCGACCTTTTCCTGGGTCATGACTACGGCGCCGACTTGTGCCGAGAGATCCGGGACGTTTCGCCATCCACACGAGTGCTGCTGATCTCCGGCGCCGGCCGGATGGCGCCCGCGGCGGCGCGCGCGGCGGGCGCCTCCGGGTTCATCTCGAAGGACTCCGATGCCCGCGAGGTCGTCGCGGCGGTGCGCCGGGTGAGCGTCGGGCTGACCACGTTCCCGCCGAAGTCCGATCAGCCCGAGCCGGTGCTCACCGAGCGCGAGCGCGAGGTGCTCGACCTGATCGCCGCCGGCTCGACCAACAAGGAGATCGCGCAGCGGCTGTTCCTCTCTCCGTACACGGTCAAGGAGCACACGAGCGCCCTGTACCGCAAGCTGGGCGCGCGCAATCGAGCCGAGGCCGTGCAGCTGGCTCAGCGAATAGGTCTCCTTGGATAGTGTTCCGGCCGTGAGCGCCTCGGTTCCATCGGTTGCCGGCCGCCGAGTGCTGATCACCGGCGCCGCTCGAGGCATCGGCGCGGCGCTGGCCGAGCGGCTCGCGTCGCACGGCGCCCGGCTCGCGCTGGTCGGACTCGAGCGCGACAAGCTCGACCAGGTCGCGGCGCGCTGCGGCGAGGGCACGTTCGTCGCCGAGTGCGATGTCTCCGACCAGGAGCAGGTGACCGAGGCGATCGACGCTGCCGCCGAGGCGCTGGGCGGGCTCGACGTGGTCGTCGCCAACGCCGGGATCGCGACCGGCGGACCGGTCCGGCTGCAGCCGGTCCGCAGCTGGCAGCGGGTGATCGAGATCAACCTGCTCGGCGTGATGTACACCGACCGCGCCGCGCTGCCGCACCTGGAGCGCAGTCGAGGCTACATCTTGAACATCGCCTCCGCGGCGGCCGTGTTCCGCGGCCCAGGGATGAGCGCATACTGCGCGGCGAAGGCGGGCGTCGAGGCGCTCAGCGACTGCCTGCGCGTCGAGGAGGATCCGTACGGCGTCGACGTCGGCTGCGCCTACTTTCTGTTCCTCGACACCGACATGGTCCGCGACGCCGAGCGTGAGATGCCGCGGATGGAGGCGGCCCGCGACAGGCTGCCAAAGCTGTTCGGCCAGACGTATCCGCTCGCCCCGGCGATCGAGGAGGTCGTCGCCGCGATCGCCGAGCGACGGCGGCGGGTCTCCTACCCGAGATGGGTGCTGCGGCTGCTGCCGCTGCGCCAGGCGTTCGTCTCGCGAGTGTTCGAGCGCCAGGCCGCCAAGGAGGTCCCCGAGTCGATGCGCGAGTACGAGCGGATCATGGCCGAGAAGGGCGAGGCCGGGGCGGCGGCGACCGAGCGCACGCGCGAGCTGGCCGGAATCTGAGTACGGGGCGCCGGCGGCTACTTGCTGCGGCGCATCACGCGCTCGATGACCGGCAGCTTGACCGCGTGAGGCACGTAGCGGGCGGCCAGCATCGCGGCCCGCATCGGCAGCCCCGGCACGACCACGCGGCGCCCGGCGTCGAGCCCGTCGACGCCGGCGCGGGCGACGTCCGGCGCGGACACCTTCGCTGGGAACGCCTTCTCGAAGGAGCGCCCACCGCCCACCTGCCAGTCGGCGATATCCCAGAACTCCGTCTCGACCGGACCGGGGGCGAGCGCGGTGACGGTCACGCCCTGGCTCGCAACCTCCTGGTGGATCGCCTCCGAGAACGTGAGCACGTACGCCTTCGCCGCCGAGTAGCCGGCGCCGTAGGGGAGGGGCTGCATCGCTGCGGTTGAGGCGACGTTGAGGATCGCGCCTCGCTTGCGGGCGACCATCGCGGGCAGGAACGCCGAGGTCAGCGCGACGACCGCCTCGACCAGCACCTGGACCTGCTCGAGCTCTCGCTTCGGATCAGACTTCGCGAACGGGCCGCCCGTGGCGAAGCCGGCGTTGTTGACGAGGATCTCGACGTCCAAGCCGAGCTCGGTGATCCGGCCGGGGATCCGCGAGCGCGAGGCGGGCTTCGAGAGATCGGCGGCGATCGTCTCGGCGCGGATCCCGTGCTCGGCAGACAGCTCCTCGGCGAGCTCGTTCAGCCGCTGCTTGCGGCGAGCGACGAGCACGACACCGTGGCCACGGCGCGCGAGCTCCCGCGCGACCTCGGCGCCGATTCCGGCGGACGCGCCGGTGATCAACGCGGTCGAGTTGCGCGAGGGCTTCGGAAGGCTCATCGCCGCGAAGCCTACCCTCCCCCCGATCGGGGGTAAGTAGGTAATCCCCCTGTACCCGCTCGCGGGCGTGCGAGTAAATGCGGCTAGATGGCGCTTACTGCGATCCTGTTCCCCGGCCAGGGCAGCCAGTCGCGCGACATGCGCGAGACGGTCGCGCAGGTCAGGCCGGACCTGCTCGCGGACGTTGTCGCGCTCGTCGGCGAGGACCCGTTCCCGCGGGCCGATGAAGGAACCGGCTACGCGCAGCCCGCGATCTTCTGCGCAAGCCTCGCCGGGTGGGCCGCGCTCGGCAGGCCGGAGGGAGAGTTCATGGCGGGCCATTCGCTCGGCGAGCTCGGCGCGCTGGTCGCCGCCGGCTCAGTGAGCGAGCGCGATGGCCTGCGGCTGGTCGTGCTCCGCGGTCGGCTGATGCAGCGGGCCGGAGAGGAGGCCGGGGACGGCGGAATGGTCGCGCTGCTCGGCGCCGGCGCCGCCGAACACGCGGACGCGCTCGCCGAAGCACACGGGCTCGCGGTCGCGAACGACAACTCTCCGCAGCAGATCGTCCTGTCGGGCCCCCGCTCGGCGCTGCCCGCCGCCGCGACGGCCGCGAAGGAGCTCGGGCTGCGGGCGATCGAACTGCCCGTGACCGGCGCGTTCCACTCGCCGATGATGGAGTCGGCGATGCCCGAGTTCGCGGCCGCGCTCGAGCAGGTTGAGGTCCACGAGCCGCGGGTCCCCGTGCTCTCCGCCGTGACCGCGCAGCCGTTCGACGACGTCCGCCGGCGCCTGGCCGAGGGCCTGCTGAACCCGGTCCGCTGGCGCGAGACGATGCTCGAACTGCACCGGCTTGGGGCGGAGCGATTCGTCGAGGTCGGGCCGGGCCGGGTGCTGACCGGCCTCGCCAAGCGGACGCTGTCGGACGTGGAGCTCGTCAATGCTTGACACACCTCGGGTCGAGACGCTCGGGCGCGCGGCGGCCGTGCCGCCCGCCACGATCCAGCCCGCCGCGTTCCACTCGCTGGCGACCGAGATCCCGCCGCGGCGAGTGTCGAGCGCGGAGCTGGCGCAATCGCTTGGGATCGCCGAGGAGTGGATCCTGTCCCGGACCGGGATCCGCGAGCGGCCGGTCGCCGCGCCCGACGACCGCCTCAGCGATTACGCGGCCCGGGCGGGGGCTCGGGCGCTGGCCCGCGCGGGCGTCGAGCCCGGAGAGCTCGACCTGGTGATCGTCGCGACGATGACGCAGGACGAGCTCACCCCGAACACCGCTCCGCTGGTCGCCACGCTGCTCGGCGCCGATCGCGCCGGCGCGTTCGACGTCGGAGCTGCGTGCACGGCGTTCCTCTCGGCGCTCTCGATCGGCGCGGCACACATCGAGACGGGACGGGCGACGTGGGTGCTCGTCGTCGGAGCGGACTTCATCACGCGGATCCTCGATTGGACCGACCACAAGTCGGCGCCGCTGTTCGCCGACGGCTGTGGCGCCGCCGTGCTCGGCCCGTCGGAGGGCGGACACGGGTCGATCGGGCCAATCGTGCTGGGCGCCGACGGCTCACAGCCCGAGGCGATCTACGCCGAGCACTCCGACCGGAAGCTGAGGATGGACGGCCAGGTCGTGTACCGCAATGCCGTCAACCGGATGACCGAGGCGACGCTCGAGGCGGTCGCGCGCGCGGGGATGGCGCTCGCGGACATCGATCTGTTCGTCTATCACCAGGCGAACGCGCGGATCACCCGCGCCGTCGGCGAGCGGCTCGGGCTGCCGCCCGCCCGCGTCGTCGACTGCATCGAGCGGCTCGGGAACAGTTCGGCAGCGACGCTCCCGCTGGCGCTGTCCGAGGCCGAGCGCGACGGCCGCCTGCGGCCCGGGGCGCGCGTGCTGCTCGCGGCGTTCGGAGCCGGGTTCACATGGGGTGGAGGCGTGATCGAGTGGGGCAGCGGCGGTGAGTGAAGGTGTCCGTTCCGTGCTCGTGACCGGGGGATCGCGCGGAATCGGCGCGGCGATCGCCCGCGTGCTCGCACGCGATGGCTGGGCCGTCGGCGTCAACTACAAGTCCGACCGTGACGGCGCGAAGGGCGTCGTATCGGAGATCGAGGCAAACGGCGGACGCGCGGTCGCGCTCGAGGCCGACGTCACCGATCCGGCCGCCCCCGACCTCCTGTTCGGCGCGCTCGAGTCCGAGTACGGTGGGCCGGTCCTGGCGCTGGTCAACAACGCCGGGATCAGCCGCGACGACTTGACGCCGACGCTCGGTGACAAGGAATGGTCGGCGGTGATCGACACCGATCTGACCGCCGCCTTCCGAATGACGCGTCGCGCGCTCGTGCCGATGATGCGCGCCCGCTACGGGCGGATCGTGAATATGTCGTCGGTGGTCGGTCTTCGCGCGAACCCCGGCCAGTCGAATTACGCCGCTGCCAAGGCGGGGCTGATCGCTCTGACGCGGACCGCCGCCGTCGAAGTCGCCCGCCGCGGAGTTACCGTGAACGCGGTGGCGCCCGGGTGGATCGACACCGCCATGACCGCCGAGGTCTCGAAGGATCTGCTCGCGGCCGTCCCCGCCCGGCGGGCCGGCACCCCTGAGGAGGTGGCGGCGTGCGTACGCTTCCTCGTTTCCGACGGCGCCGCGTACGTCACCGGCGCGGTGCTGAGTGTCGACGGAGGACTGGCGGCGTAGGCCACTGAATACCAACAAGGAGAACCAATGCCAGCAATCACCACAGAGCAGGTCGAAGGGCGAGTGATCGAGACGCTTGCGAGCTTCGGCCCCGACGCGGAAAGCATCACCCGCGAGGCCACGTTCGAGGAGCTCGATATCGACTCGCTCGACCTCGTCGAGCTCGCCCAGATCGTCGAGGACGAATATGGGGTCGTGCTCAAGGGGGAGGACATGAAGGAACTCAAGACCGTCGGCGACGCGATCGATCTGATCGTCAGCAAGGCGGCGTGAAGCGCACCGTCGTCATAACGGGCCTGGGCGCGGTCACGCCGCTGGGCGTCGGAGCGCGCGCGCTCCACGAACGGTGGGCCTCGGGCGAGTCCGGGATCGCCGACGGACTCGGCGCGTCCGACAAATTCGACCCCAGGGCCCACCTGTCGGTGAAGGAGGCCAGACGGCTTGACCGGTTTGCGCAGTTTGCGCTCGTCGCGGCCGGCGAGGCGCTCGCGCAGGCGGGCTGGGACGGCGAGCCGCCGTATGACCCGATGAGGGTCGGGTGCGTGCTCGCGACCGGGATCGGCGGCCAGGCGACGATCGAAGCCCAGCTCGACGTGATGCGCGACAAGGGCCCACGGATGGTCTCCCCGCTCGGAATCCCGCAATACATGCCAAACGCGGCGGCCGCCGCCGTGTCCATAAAGTACGGCCTTCGCGGCCAGGCGTATGGGGTCGTGTCAGCGTGCTCGGGCGGCGCGCACGCGATTGGCTCGGTACTGCGAATGATCCAGTACGGCGACGCAGACGCGGCCGTGGCCGGCGGATCGGAGGCCACGCTCACGCCGTTCGCGATCGCGTGCTTCGAGTCGATGCAGGCGCTGTCGCCGACGGGCATCTCGCGCCCGTTCGACGCACGCCGCGACGGCTTCGTAATGGGCGAGGGCGCTGGGGCGCTGGTGCTCGAGGCCGAGGACGGGGCCAGGGCGCGCGGCGCGACGATCCTCGGCGAGGTCGCTGGTTATGGGTCGACGTCCGATGCCTACCACCTGACCGCGCCCGAGCCCTCGGGAGGCCCCGCCGCGCGGGCGATTGAGCTCGCGCTCGCCGACGCGGGGCTGACGCCTGACGACGTCGCATACATCAACGCGCACGGCACCTCGACGCCGCTCAACGATGCCGCCGAGACCGCCGCGATCAAGCGCGCGCTCGGCGACGAGCGGGCACACCGGGTCCCTGTCTCCTCGACCAAATCCGCGATCGGCCATCTGCTCGGGGCGGCGGGCGCCGTTGAGGCGATCGCGACCGCGGAGACACTGCGCACCAAGATCATCGCGCCGACCCTCGGCTACGAGGTCGCCGACCCCGACTGCGACCTCGACTACGTCCCCGGCGAGGCGCGTCCGCTGCTGGCCGCCAACGGCGGGCCGCCGGCGGCGATCTCGAACTCGTTCGCGTTCGGCGGCCACAACGTCGCGCTGGTGCTGAGGGGACCTCGCGACCCGGAGGCCGACTGATGGCCGTCGCCGAACTCCATGAGCACGTACGGCTGTCGCCGCTCGAGCGGCTCGAGGCGGTCTGCGACCCCGGCAGCATCCAGATCCTGCGCTCGCGGGTCATGTCCGACCGGCTCGGCGATCGCGCGCAACCCGGGGACGGCGTGGTGGGGGCGACCGGCACCGTCGACCGACGCCCGATTGCCTGCTACGCCGAGGACGGCGCGTTCCTTGGCGGATCGCTCGGCGAGCGCCACGCGGACACGATCGTCCGCGTGCTCGAGCTCGCCGGGCGTGCGCGGATCCCGGTGGTCGCGTTCGTCGAGTCCGGCGGTGCCCGGATGCAGGAGGGGACCGCGGCGCTCGCGGGTTACGGCCGGATTTTCCGCGAATCGGTCGCGCTCACCGGGGTCGTACCGCAGATCTCGGTTGTGTCGGGCGCGTCGGCGGGCGGCGGTGCCTACTCCCCGGCGCTGACCGACCTGATCCTGATGACCGAGGACGCGGCGATGTTCCTGACAGGTCCCGGAGTCGTGCGCGAGGCGCTCGGTGAGCAGGTCGACGCGATCGAGCTCGGCGGCCCCCGCGTGCACGAGCGCAACGGCGTCTGCCACCTCGTCGCGCCCGACGAGGTGGCTGCCGCCGAGCGGGTGCGCGAGATCCTCTCTTACCTGCCGTCGAGCTCCGCGGAGCCGCCGCCGACCGCCGGCCCGCGCGAGCCGGAGCTCCCGGACCCCGGTCTGGTGGTTCCCTCCGAGCCACGCAGCGCCTACGACATCCGCCTCGCACTGCGGGCGATGTTCGACTCCGGGTCGTTACTCGAGCTGTGCCCGCGGTGGGCGCGCAACGTCGTCACGACGCTCGCGCGCATCGACGGCCGGCCGGTGGGCGTGGTCGCCAACCAACCCCATCATCTCGGCGGCGTGCTCGACGCGGAGGGCTCGGAGAAGGCCGCGCGGTTCATCGGCTTCTGCTCGTCGTTCGGGCTGCCGCTGATCGCGGTTGTCGACACGCCCGGATTCATGCCTGGCACCCGGCAGGAGCGCGCCGGGGTCATCCGGCACGGCGCCTCGCTGGTGCGAGCATTCGCGGCGGCGCCGGTGCCGAAGCTCACGGTCGTGCTCCGCAAGGCCTACGGCGGCGCCTACATCACGATGAACTCTCGCGATCTCGGCGCCGACCTGGTCCTGGCGTGGCCCGGAGCCGAGCTCGGGATCATGAGCGCTCGCGCTGCGGTCGGGATCGTGCACCGGCGGGAGCTCCGAGTCGCGTGGGACCCGGAGGCCGAGCGCGAGCGGCTTGCCGACGCCTACGCCGAGCAGCACCTGCGCGCCGAAGCCGCCGCGGCCGGCGGCTTCGTGGACGAACTCGTCGAGCCGGCCGACACGCGGGCGCGGCTGGCGGGCGCGCTGCGGACGCTGGCGAGGCCGCGCGCGTGATCCTGGCCGGTAAGCGGCTGCTGATCACGGGCGTCATCACCAAGGACTCGATCGCCTTCCACGCGGCCGAGCAGGCCCAGCGCGAGGGGGCGTCGATCGTGCTGAGCAGCTTCGGTCGCGTGCGACGGCTGACCGAGCGCGCCGCTCAGCGGCTCCCCGAGCCAGCCGACGTGCTCGAGCTCGACGTCGACCGCGAGGAGGATCTGGCGGCGGTCGCGGACTCGCTGCGGGAGCGATGGGGCGGGGTCGACGGGGTCCTCCACGCGATCGCGTTCGCGCCCGAGGACGCGATCGGCGGCCGGTTCATGAGCGCCCCCGCGGACAGCGCCGTCGCGGCATTCCGGACGAGCGCCTACTCGCTGAAGGCGCTCGCGTGCGCACTCGCGCCGCTGATGCCGTCCGGCGCGAGCGTCGTCGGTCTCGACTTCGACGCCTCGGTCGCGTGGCCGGTCTACGACTGGATGGGGGTCGCGAAGGCCGCGCTCGAGTCGGTCAACCGGTATCTCGCGCGGGACCTCGGCCCCGCCGGCGTGCGCGTCAACCTCGTCTCGGCCGGTCCGCTCGGGACGGTTGCGGCCCAGGGAATCCCCGGGTTCGAGCGGCTCGCCCAGCTGTGGCCGCAGGTGGCACCGCTGGGATGGGACATCGAGGACCCGTCGCCGGTCGCGAGCGCGATCTGCTTCCTGCTGTCGGACTACGCCCGCGGGATCACGGGCGAGATCCTCCACGTCGACGGCGGCTTCCACGCAATCGGAGCGCCGGCGGAGGTCTAGTGGGGCACTAGCCGGCGTCGAGCAGCGTCAGGTCCAGCCGGGCCAGGATCTCGGGATCCGACACGAAGTCGAGCTCGACGATCCTCCCGTTCCTGACCGTGACCGCGGCAATCGAGAATGGCTCGCCGTCCTTCAGCGAGACCGCGCCGGCCGCGCCGTTGATCAGCGCCGGCTGCGCAACCAAGTCCATCCGCGAGAAGCTCAGCGCGCGGCTCGCGACGGCCTCGGCGCCGCGAACCTCGAGCGAGGCCCCCGGCGGCACGCCCGGCCCAGAGTCGGCTCGGAGCACGACGTCCGGGTCCAGCACCGCCACCAGCGCGTCGAAGTCGCCCTCGCGCGAGGCCGCGATGAACGCGCCGATCACCTCTCGCTGGCGTTTGAGATCGGGTTCGCCTTCCGGGGCACGGCCCCGCACGCGGCGGCGGGCACGGCTCGCGAGCTGCCGCGCCGTCGCCGGTGAGCGATCGACGATCGGCGCGATCTCGTCGAATGAGATCCCGAACATGTCGTGCAGCACGAACGCCAGGCGTTCGGGCGGCGTCAGCGTCTCGAGCACGACCAGCATGGCCAGGCCGACTGAGTCCGCCAGCAGCGCCTCGTGCTCGGGATCAACGCCGCTGGCGGGATCGATGATCGGCTCGGGCATCCGCGGCCCCCACGGCTCCTCCCGCCGCGTCCGGCGCGAGCGCAGCATGTTGAGCGACAGCCGCGCGACCACCGTCGTCAGCCACCCGTCCAGATTCTCGATCTCGCTCGAATCCGACCGGCTCAGTCTGATCCATGCCTCCTGGACGGCATCGTCGGCCTCGCTCAGCGAGCCGAGCATCCGGTAGGCAACGGCCCTCAGCCGTGGCCGCTGCTGTTCGAACCGCTCCGCCAGCCACTGTTGCTCATCCATCGGTCACACACCTCCGTCGCTTCGTGTCATATCACCAGACCCGCGAACAGCGGGCGATGTGACAACCGATTTCAGGAGGAGCACGCGATGCGAGTGTTCGTTGCCGGAGCGAGCGGAGCGATTGGCTCTCGGCTCGTCCCTCAACTGCTGGATACCGGGCATGAGGTGTTCGGTACCCACAAGTCGCCGTCGGGTGGCTCCAGCCTGACGCGATCGTCCACCAGGCGACCGCGCTCGCGAACGCGAAGTTCGGGCGCAACCTCGATCGCACCTTCGTGATGACCAACCGGCTCCGTCGCGAGGGCACCGGTGCGCTGCTGGCTGCCGCGTGGGACGCCGACGTCAAGCGCTTCATCGCTCAGAGCTTCGCGCCATATCACTACGCGCGGCAGGGAGGACCGATCAAGACGGAGGACGATCCGGTCGACGCCTCGCCGCCGGCGGGGATGCACGAGACGGCCGCCGCAATGAACTACCTCGAAGATGAGGTCACCGCCGCCGGCGGGACGGTTCTGCGGTACGGCGGCTTCTAAGCGCCGACAACGACGGTCTGATCGGCCCCGTGCGAAAGCGTCAGTTCCCAATCGTCGGCGACGGTGGCGGGTACGTCTCGTTCATCCACCTCGACGACGCGGCCGCGGCCACAGTGCTTGCACTCGAGCGCGGGGCGACCGGGATCTACAACGTCGTCGACGACGATCCGGCCCCGGTTCGCGAGTGGTTGCCCGCAATGGCTGAGGCGCTCGGTGCCAAGCCGCCGCGCAGGTTCCCGCGCTGGCTCGCGCGGCTGTTCGCGGGGGAGGCCGCGGTGATGATGGGAACCGGGGCGAGAGGCGCCTCGAACGCGAAGGCCAAGCGTGAGCTCGGATGGACGCCGAGGTATCCCAGCTGGCGGGACGGATTCCTCGCCGCACACGCGGGCTCCGAGCCGAGCCGGGCGCGGGGTTCGAACCCGAGCCCGGCATGAGATGCGCTCAGAGCGCGAACGGAATCAGCATCTTCGTGTGGGCCATGTAGCTGCGGTAGGCCGACGGGAACGAGCTGGTCATCAGTCGTTCCTCCAAGAACACGACGATGATCAGCCCGACGGCCGGGCGCGATCGCTGGTTGCGCGAACCCGACTTGGCGGTCGCTGCCGCGATCAGCCAGTAGAGCCAGAACGCGCCCCAGGCCGCAAGCACGAACGTCGTCATGGCCCGAGCGTAGGACCGCGCGGCGCCTGGCGGAAGTGCCGGTCGGACGAAATCGCCCATGACGTTTGTCATCCATCACCGGGTCCCTACGCTGGTGAGATGAAGCGGTTGCTCGCCCACGAACGGAACGTGCGGGCGTGCGCGCTGCTCGGCGCGGTCACGATCGCGTTCTCGAGCATCCTCGTGCGGCTCAGTCACGCCTCGCCCTCGACCGCCGCGATCTTCCGCTGCCTGTACGCGCTGCCGATCCTGGGGCTGCTCGCGTGGCTCGAGGACAGGCGGCTCGGTCGCCGGTGGTGGTCCGAGCGGCGGTTTGCGGTGGGCGCGGGCGTGTTCTTCGCCGCCGACCTGATCCTCTGGCATCACTCGATCGGCGACATCGGCGCGGGCCTCGCGACCGTGCTCGCCAACATCCAGGTCGTGCTGGTTCCGCTGGTCGCATGGATGTGGCTCGCGGAGAAGCCGGGAAGCCGGGTGCTGGCGGCGCTGCCGCTCGCGCTGCTCGGCGTGCTCTTGATCTCGGGCGTGGTCGAGCACGGCGCGTATGGCCACGAGCCGACCCGCGGCGCCGTCTACGGGATCCTGGCCGGCGTCGCGTACGTCGGGTTCCTGCTGCTGCTCCGGCACGGTGGCGCGGACATCCGCCGGCCGGCGGGACCGCTGTTCGACGCGACCGCGACGGGCGCGGCGCTGTGCATCGTCGCCGGCCTGATCATCGGCGACGCCCACCTCGTGCCGAGCTGGCCGAGCGCGGGGTGGCTGCTGATGCTCGCGCTGAGCTCGCAGGTCGTCGGATGGCTGCTGATCACGATCTCGCTGTCGCGCCTGCCCGCCGCGATGACCGCGCTCCTGCTCACCGTTCAGCCCGTCGGGTCGGTGGTGCTCGCAGCGCTGATCTTCAGCGAGTCGCCGAGCGCCGTCCAGCTCGTCGGGGTGACGCTGGTGCTGCTCGCGCTGCTCGTCGCGACGGCGCCGCTGCGGTGGTCCCGCGTCTACGCGATCGCGGGCGCGTCCGGGAGGCGGTCGAGCGCGGCGGCCATCTCGGCCTCGGAGAACTCCGGGTCCTCGAGCCGGCCCGCGAGGAACGCGTCGTACGCGGCGAGGTCGAAGTGACCGTGGCCGGATAGGCCCAGCAGGATCACCCGCTCCTCGCCCGCCTGCTTGGCCGCCTCCGCCTCGTCGAGCACCGCCCGGATCGCGTGCGCCGGCTCGGGACCGGGGATGATCCCCTCCGTTCGCGCGAACCGAGTGGCCGCCTCGAAGATCTCGTTCTGGCCGTACGCGCGGGCCTCGACGATGCCGCCACGGACGAGCCCGCAGAGCATCGGAGCGTCGCCGTGGTAGCGGAGCCCGCCGGCGTGCATCGGCGGCGGCACGAAGTCGTGACCGAGCGTGTACATCGGCATCAGCGGCGTCAGCCCGGCGGTGTCGCCGAAGTCATACCGGTAGGCACCACGGGTGAGCGTCGGGCACGCGGCCGGCTCGGCCGCGAGGAACCGCATCTTCGAGTTGCCGCGCAGCACCTCGCGGATGAACGGGAACGTCAGCCCCGCGAAGTTCGAGCCGCCGCCGACACAGCCGATCACGACGTCCGGCTGCTCGCCCGCCATCTCCATCTGCGCGATCGCCTCCTGCCCGATCACGGTCTGGTGCAGGCACACGTGGTTGAGCACCGACCCGAGCGAGTAGTTGGTGTCCTCGCGGCCCGCGGCGACCTCGACGGCCTCGGAGATGGCGATCCCGAGCGACCCGGTCGGGTGCTCCTGGTTCGCGCGGCCGGAGTTCGTGAGCTCACTCGGAGAGCGGTGGACGGTCGCGCCCCACGTCTCCATCATCGACCGGCGGTACGGCTTCTGGTCGTAGCTCGAGCCGACCATGAACACCTCGCACTCGATCCCGAACAGCGAGCACGCGAACGCCAGCGCCGACCCCCACTGCCCGGCGCCGGTCTCGGTCGACAGCCGCTTGATTCCCGCCTGCGCGTTCTCATAGGCCTGGGCGACGGCCGTGTTCGGCTTGTGCGAGCCGGCGGGCGAGACGCCCTCGTACTTGTAGTAGATGTGGGCGGGGGTGCCGAGCTCGCGCTCGAGCCGGCGGGCGCGGAACAGCGGACTCGGCCGCCACTGCTTGTAGACCTCGCGTACGGGCTCGGGGATCTCGATCTCCGGCTCCGGCGAGACCTCCTGCATGATCAGCGCCATCGGGAACAGGGGCGCCAGGTCGTCCGGACCGGCGGGTTCGAGCGTCCCGGGATGAAGCGGGGGGACCGGATCGCCCGGGAGGTCGGGCAGCAGGTTGACCCAGTGGGTCGGAATTTCGCTCTCCGGCAGCAGGTACTTCACGGTGTCGTCGCTCATGGAACGGAACCTACCTGAAAAGGTCCTCCTCACTGGGGCGGATCAGCTCGCGAGCGCCGGGCCCGTCGACGACGGTCACGTGACGGTGCGCGCCGCGGATCAGAACGACAGGCTGGGACCCGTCCTTCGTCCGCGTCAGATCCGCCGCCGCCGCGAGCTCGTCGGCGATCGCGATCCAGGTCGCGCGCATCTCGCGTCCCATCGCATCGGGCAGGCCGCGCCAGTCCTCCAGCGGGCGGAGCCCCGCGCAGCCGATCGCGATGTCGGTCTGGGCGTGCCGCCAGGCGCGGCCGAACGAGTCGGTGATCAGGATGGCCGGGGCGACGTTTGTGAGGGTTTTGAGGCGCGTTCTGAGCTTGCGCGCCGAGTCGTCGGGGTCGAGCGGGAGCAGCACGATCCGGTCCTCGCCGGAGACGTTCGAGGCGTCGACGCCGGCGTTCGCGCACACGAACCCGTGCCGCGTGACGCAGATCAGCACCCCCCGCGCGGCGCGGAGTACCTCGGCGGACTCGTCGAGCACGGCCTGGACGTGACGCGGGTCCTTTTCCAGGGTCGCCGCCAGCTCGGTCGCGCGGGCGCCCGGCACGATGTCGGCGAGTGCGCGAACCCTCCCTTCGGTCTTGGATACGACCTTGTGCGCGATCACGAGCACGTCGCCGTCCGCGAGCGGTCCCGGGTCGTCGGCGAGCGCCTCGGCGATCAGCTCGGCGAGGTCGTCGCCAGGGACGATCTCCGGCAGTCCCTCGACGGCGACGGCGCTCAGCACCGCGCGAGTAGCGCCTGGGTCCGGGGCGCGCGGTCGGGGAGGTTGGCAAGCGCGCCGAGGTCGTCGGGGGTGTCGATGTCGAGCGCCAGCGACGGGACGTGGACGACCTCCGCGTCGACCCCGGCGGCGCGCGCGTGTTCCAGGTGACGTGCGCAGCTGCCGGGCCCGAACGAGGGCGCAAGCGCGTCGGGGGGTGTGAGCAGCAGCGCGTTCGTGCCGGTCCCGTGGCGGTCGGACACGATCAGCACCGAAGGCGACACCACCGGCCGCTCGAGCAACCCGTCGAGCTCAGCCGGATCGAGCGCGGGGCAATCGCCTGGGACGAGCAGCGCGCGCTCGCCGCCGGCCGCGAGCACTGCCTCGATCCCGCGCCGCGCGGCGGCGTTGTGACCCTGCTCGCGGTCCTCGATCACACGCAAACCGCGCCGATCGGCGACGCGGCGCGCGCCGGGCCCGTCGGTCACCACCAGGATCGCCTCGATCTTGTTTGCGATCACGAGCGCGTCGAGGACGTCCTCGAGCATCGCCTCGGCGAGCTCCTCGCGGGTCTCGGGCTCGAGTCCTGTGCGGAGGCGCTGCTTGGCCCGGGAGAAGTCCTTGACCGGGAGCACCGCGACCGTCCGCATCGCGGCAACGCTAGCTGAGCGCGAGCGCGAACCCGAGCGTCTCGCCGGCGACCCGCGCCCGGCTCTCGGCCCCGTCCATCATCACGTCGGTCTCGAGCACCGGCACCGAGTCCGTGCGCTCGTCGGCGACGAGACCGTCGATCACGCCTGCGTAGTGGTCGGCGATCCCAGAGCTGTCCAGCGAATGGCCGGCCCACGCCATGAACGGCTCGGTCGGTCCCTTGACGACGGTGCCGCGCACCAGCGGGCTGACCGCGACGATCGGCGCCGGGCTGGTTTCGAGCGCGGCTCTGAGTCCGGGGACCCCGAGGATCGGGCCGATCGAGATCACGGGGTTGGACGGCCCGATCACGATCGCGCGGGCGGTGGCGATCGCTTCGAGCACCTCGGGAGTAGGGGAGGCGGCTGCGGCTCCGCGGAAATCGACGTCGTCGACGGGACCCTCGCCGCGGCCCCGGATCAGAAACTCCTGGAGCGACCACCAGCGCTCGCGCGCGAGGATGCGAGTGCGAACCGGCTGGTCGCTCATCGGCAAGACCCGGGCGCGGACGCCGAGCTGGGTCGCGATCCGTGCGTGCGCGTCGGTCAGCCGGTCGCCGGCCGCCAGCGCCTGCGCCCGCTCGAGCCCGATCGCGAGGTCGCGGTCGCCGAGGTTGAACCACACGTCGACCCCGATCTCGCGCATGCCCTCCATCGTGTTGAACGTGTCGTCGGCAAGCCCCCAGCCGCGCTCGTCGATCCGGTCCGCGAGCCAGAACGTGATCAGGTCGGGGTCGGGCGAGACGTACGCGTTGTAGATCTCGACGTCGTCGCCGGTGTTCGCGATCACGACCAGCTCCTCGCCGCCAACGACGTCGAGCATCCCGCGCGCGAGCTTCGCCCCACCGGTCCCGCCGGCAAGCACGACGACGGGATTACTCAAGACCGGTGATCTTGATGCCGGCTCTGACCTTGTTGCGCACGTTGATCGAGATGATCAACGGAGTCAGCTGCTCGATGATTCGCGCCATCTCGAGCCTTCCGCAGTCGACCGGCCGCAGACCCTCGATCCGCTCGACGAGGGCGGCCGCGCGCCCCTTGTCTTCACGGTTGTCGCCACACACGAGCACGTCCTCATCGAGGTCGTGGCCGAGGTCCGTGAGCAACGCCGCGCTGACCGTGTGGAATGCCGACACGACGCCGACACCGTCGGGTACGAGCTCTCGCGCCTGCTGGGCCGCCGAGCCCTGCCAGACCCCGAGCGTGCGTGTCGCCTTGCCGCCGACCGCCGCCGCGAGCGGCACCGTCGCGTCGATCAGCAGCTGGCCGTCGGTCAGCGAGTCCTGGAGGCTCGTGAGGTTTTCGACCTGGTTGCGAAACGGCACGGAGAGGATCACCGTGTCCGTCTCACGGACGCACGCTTCGTTCTGAAGCCCTACGAACTCGCCGGTAGGGACGACCTCGCAGGCGCGGCCCGCGGCCTCCCCGGCCCGGCCGTGGTCGCGCGACCCGATCGCGACCGGAACGCCGGCCGCTCCGAACCTGACTGCGAGCCCGAAGCCGAGCGCTCCGGTGGCGCCGACGATGCTCACTCCTGAAGTAGCCACGGCGCGCCAGTGTATGGTTCCGCCGCTGATGGGGGAGTCTCTCCAGGTGGGTATCGAGAGCACGACCGAGTTCGATGTCGACGGCGGACTGCTGACGGACGTCGGCGGGACGATCGCGGCGTCCGTGCTTTCGACGCCCGGGATGATCGCGATGATGGAGAAGACCGCTTCGATGCTGGTCTACCCGCGGCTCGAGCCGGGTCAGGCAACCGTCGGCTTCGAGGTCTGCGTCAAACACGTGGCGGGCGCGCTGCAAGGGACGCGGTGCGCAGCCCACGCCCGGCTCGAGGAGATCGTCGACGGCCGCAAGCTCCGGTTCGCGGTCGAGGTCGTCGACGCGGATGGTCGCACGATCGGCGTGGGGAGCCACGAGCGGCGGATCGTCGCGGGGGTTGGACGATGAGGAAGGTCGGCGCGGCGGTCGCTCTCGTCGCCCTTGTAGCCCTTGTCGCTGCCTCGGGCGCCGGCGCCTCGGTGCGCCACCACCGGCCGCACGGCCACCCGCTGCGTGTCAAGTCCTCGTCGATGACCCAGAACGCCCAGCAGATCACCTGGAGCGTCGAGATGACCTCGTCGTTCTCGCCCGGTGGACTCGCGAAGGACGGGCGCGCCCTCTGCCTGCTCCGCGAGCGGGTCGCCGGCGGGAGCGTCGCCGGGTCGCTCTGCATCTACGGCCCGAAGCCGGGCGAGCGGAGCCCGCGGCTCTTCTACAGCCGGGTCACCGCTTCCGGTCTGAGCCCCGGGCGGCGGATCACGGCGACGATCGGCCGCTCGAGCTCGCGGACGCTGAGCGCCACGTTCCTGCCCGATGAAATCGGCACGCAGTACGTCCCGATCCGGTGGCAGGTGAACAGCACGCTGAAGGCGAGCGCGTGCGCCAATGCGAAGCCCCACCAGAGCCGCTGCTTCGCGCTGTTCCCGTCCAAGCCGGCGCTGTTCAAGATGCACGTCCCGCAGGTCGTGGGATGCGTCGCCTCGGGGTCGTCGCTGATCTACAGCGGCCCGTCGAGCCAGCGCCAGCTCGCGCTGACGTTCGACGACGGGCCGTGGAACGCCCCGCCGATGAGCGACTGGGTGAACTACTTCGCGAGCCAGCACGTGCCGGTCACGTTCTTCGAGATCGGCGATCAGATCAGCGAGTTCGACCCGACTGGGTCGGTGGAGCGCCAGGCGCTCGCTGACGGCGACATGATCGGCGACCACACCTGGACCCATCCGGACATGACAAGGCTGTCGGCGAGCGAGCAGACCTCGCAGCTCCAGCTGACGGCCGATGCGATCAAGCGCGCGACCGGGTTCTCGACGTGCTTCTGGCGGCCGCCGTACGGCTCGGTGAACAGCCAGGTCGTGGCGCTCGCCCGCTCGCTCGGCCTGATCACGGTCCAGTGGGATGTCGACACCGTCGACTGGTCGCTGCCCGGCACGGGGACGATCTACCAGCGAGCCGTCGGCGGCGCGCACAACGGCGCGATCATCCTTCAGCACTTCGGCGGCGGTCCTCGATACGAGACGTTCGCTGCCGTGCAGCAGGAGATCCCGAAGCTCCGGAGCGAGGGCTACCAGTTCGTGACGATCCCGCAGCTGCTCGGGCTTCGACTGATCTACCGCTGAGCCGCGCGCTCCTAGAATCGACGCCGTGACCGAGCTTCCGAGCAGCGTGCTGATCCGCGAGGTGGGCCCGAGGGACGGCTTCCAGAACGAGCCCGAGGTGATCGCGGCCGCCGACAAGGTCCGGCTGATCGACGCGCTCGGGCGAACCGGGTTGCGGCGGATCGAGGTCACGAGCTTTGTCCGGCCCGACGTGATCCCGCAGCTCGCCGATGCCGAGGAGGTGCTCGACGCGATCGCGCTTCCGGCCGAGGTGTCGGTCAGCGTCCTGATCCCGAACGAGCGCGGGCTCGAGCGCGCGCTCGCGCACCGCGACCGCTTTCAGGAGATCAACGGATTCCTGTCGGCGTCCGAGTCGCACAACGTCAAGAACGTCGGCCGCCCCGTGGCCGAGTCTTTGGCAGGGTTGCAGCGGATGTTCGCGCGGGCGCGCGCCGAGGGGCTCCGCTGCGAGGGAGTGATCTCGACGTCGTTCGGATGCCCCTACGAGGGACACGTTCCGGCGGAGCGGGTGCTGTCGCTCGCCTCGGCGTTGGTCGAAGCGGGTTGCGAGGAGGTCGCGTTCGGCGACACGACCGGGATGGCGAACCCTTTGCAGGTGCGCGAGTTCTTTGCGGCTGCGTTCGAGCGGCTGGGTGGGGTCGAGCTGACCGCTCACTTCCACAACACCCGTGGTCAGGGGCTCGCCAATGTGCTCGCGGCGCTCGAGGCCGGGGTCGCGAGCTTCGAGTCTTCGTTCGGCGAGCTCGGCGGGTGCCCGGTGCCCCCCGGCGCGACCGGCAACATCGCGACCGAGGACCTCGTGTCGATGCTGCACGAGATGGGAGTCGAGACCGGGGTCGACCTGGGCGCGCTGCTCGGGGCGTCGCGGGCGGCCCAGGAGGTCCTCGGGCGGCCGCTTGGCAGCCACGTCCTGACGGCCGGACCGGTGGAGTGGAGGTAGTGCATGACTGACGTCGAGGACGGCGACGCGGTCCTCGGCGCCGTCGACCGAGCGCTGTCGGGCGGCCCCGAGCGCCACCGCGAGAAGGCCGCCGAGCAGGGCAAGCTTCCCGTCCGCGAGCGCGTCGAGCGGTTGCTCGACCCGGGGTCGTTCTCCGAGGAGGGGCTGCTCGCGAACTGGGAGCAGGACGGGCTGGGCGCCGATGGCGTCGTCACCGGCCTCGGCACCGTGGCCGGCAGGCCGGTCGCGGTGATGGCCAACGACCCGACGGTCAAGGCGGGGTCGTGGGGGCCGAAGACGGTCGAGAAGATTCTCCGGATCCAGGAGCGGGCGCTGTCGCTGCGGGTGCCGCTGGTGTACCTGGTCGACTCCGCGGGCGCCCGGATCAATGAGCAGGTGCAGATGTTCCCGGGGCGGCGCGGCGCGGGCCGGATCTTCTTCAACCAGGTGCGGCTGTCGGGCGTGGTGCCGCAGCTGTGCGTGCTGTTTGGACCGAGCGCGGCCGGCGGCGCCTACATCCCGGCGTTCTGCGACATCGTGATCATGCGCGACGGCAACGCGTCGATGTACCTCGGCTCGCCGCGGATGGCCGAGATGGTGATCGGCGAGAAGGTGACGCTCGAGGAGATGGGCGGCGCCCGAATGCACACGTCTCGCAGCGGCTGCGGCCACGCACTCGTCTCCACCGACGAAGAGGGGATCGACTTCGCGAAGCGATACCTGTCGTATTTCCCTGGCTCGTTCGCGGACGAGCCGCCCGGCGCTCCGCCGTCCGAACCGTCCGTGGCCGAGCCGCTCGGCGAGCTGATCCCGGCCGACGAGAACAAGCCGTTCGACATGCGCGCGCTGATCGATCGGCTGGTCGACGCCGACTCGTTCCTGGAGATCCATGCCCGCTGGGCGAAGGAGTTGATCGTCGGCTACGCGCGGCTCGACGGAGCAGTGATCGGGATCGTCGCCAATCAGCCGAAGGTCAAGGGCGGCGTCCTGTTCGTCGACTCCTCGGACAAGGCCGCCAGATTCATCTGGACGTGCAACGCGTTCAATATCCCGCTCCTGTTCCTCGCCGACGTGCCCGGGTTCATGATCGGAACCCAGGTCGAGCGCGAGGGGATCATCCGCCACGGCGCGAAGATGGTCAGCGCGGTGTCGGAGGCGAACGTGCCGAAGATCTCGGTGATCGTCCGCAAGGCCTACGGCGCCGGCCTGTACGCGATGGCGGGGCCGGCGTTCGACCCGGACTGCTGCATCGCACTGCCGAGCGCGTCAATTGCGGTGATGGGACCGCAGGCAGCGATCAACGCCGTCTACTTCAACCAGCTGCAGGGGATCGCCGACGAGGGCGAGCGCGCCGCGCGGACCGAAGAGCTCCGCGCCGAGTACGCGAAGGACATCGACATCCTCCATCTCGCGTCGGAGCTGGTGATCGACGCGATCGTGCAGCCCGAGGACCTGCGAGCGGATCTCGTGCGCCGGTTTGCGCTTGCGGGCGGCAAGGCTCGCGAGTGGCCGGCGAAGCACAACCCGATCACGCCGGCGTAGCGGACTCCTGGCGGCGCCGGTCGCCGAACCACGCGTCGATCTCGTCGACCAGCATCAGGCCGAACTGAACGGCGGCGTCGACCGCCGCCGGCTCGGTCTTGGCGGCGGTGTCGTCGCGACGGTGTGAGCGGGGGACGGCGCCCCGCTCGTCGAGGCACCCGATCGAGAGCGCCGGCCGCCGTAGGAGCCTCGCGGCGAACGCGGGCGTCGAGCCCCGGCCGCTATGCGAGGCCGCGTCGAGCCCCGTGTCAGCGGCGGCGATCCCCGCGCACAGGGTGGCGAGTTGCCGCGAGTAGCGGAGCGGGATCAGCGGCCCGTCGCTGATCCACCACCGCGGCGAGCCGTCGGTGCACGCCGCGATCCCGAGCACGACCGTGTTCGCAGGTGTGTGCTCTCTCCGGCGGGCGCGCAGGTACTTTCGCAGCCCGATGCCCTCGCCGTCTCCGGCGCCTTGGAGCACGATGTCTGCGGTGATGTGTCTCGGAGGAGCGGTGTCGAGCGCGCGGGCGAGCTCGACGGCGACCGCGACCCCGGTTCCGTTATCGCCGGCGGCGGGTCCCGGGTCGGCGGTCGCGAGCTCGAGCAGCAGCGCGAGCGCGAACACGAGCGCGATCGTCGGCGGGAGCTGGATCGCGCCGATCGTCTGCGACGTGTGGCCCTCGACCCGGAGGATCGCGAGCACCAGCAGCCACACGATCGCGAGCGACAGCCAACCGAGCCAGCCCGGGGTGAGCCCGCGGGTGAGCCGCCGCAGCGCGCTGGTGGCGGCGCGGAAGCCCTCGCGATAGACGAAGCCGGCGCGGCCAGCGTCGTAGTTCGAGGTGACGATCAGGCGTATCGACGGCGGCTGGCGGCGCGTGCTCGGGGGCGCCGATGCGACCACGTTCTGGCTCGCCCGCTCCGACGTCAGCCTGCGGCCGGGGGAGACCCCGATGAACGTGTCGGCGAGGATCGATACGAGCGCCGCGAGCAACATCAGCGCGCCGGCCTGGGCCGAGGCGACCGACACGAGGCTGCCCGCGACCGCGAGCCCGACGTGCCACATGTTCGCGAGCTGCCAGTTCGGCCGGCACCAGAACGGCTCCACGACCACCTCCCGTCCGGCGGCCGCGAGCCGGTCGGCCAGCCACTCTGCCGCTCGTCGCTCCGACTCGCTCCCCGCCCCACGGCGCTCGAACTGCTCGAGCCCCGCGACTGTCTCGACTGCCCGCATCGCGCCCGGATGATCGCAGCAGAGGTTGTGTCTGAACGCCGCGTGTGTGCCTCGCGAGCGCCGGATCAAGCGGGCAAGGACGCCGGACCGACGGAATAGCAGCGCTATTCCGAGGTCCGAGGACGCCGCTGCGTGCGGATCCGCCGCCGCCAGACGTGCGCGGGGGCGTTCAGAGGCGGCCTCTCACTGCAGAACGCATCCGGCAGCCGGTTCAGATAGAACGGGCCGCCGTGACGGATCCGGCCGAGAGCGAGCTCCTGTCGGTGGCCGACGAGGCCGCCGCGGCAGCGGCATCCGAGCTGGTGGGGCGGTTCGGGGATCGAGCGGGGGCGCTCGGTACGAAGAGCACCCCGACCGATCCGGTGTCCGAGGCGGATCTTGCGGCCGAACGGGCGATCCGCGAGGTGCTGGCGCGCCGGCGGCCGGACGACCGGGTGCTGGGGGAGGAAGGCGGCGCGACCGGCGCAGGGCGCCTCCGCTGGGTCGTCGACCCGCTCGACGGGACCGTCAACTTCGTGTTCGGGATCCCCGCGTTCGCCGTCAGCATTGCTTGCGAGGACGCATCCGGCGCGCTCGTCGGGGTCGTGCTCGACGTGATGCGGGGCGACCGGTTCGCCGCGACGCGTTCGGGCGACGCCACGCACAACGGCGAGCCGATCCAGGGCTCCTCGCGCGAAGACCTCGCCACCGCCCTGGTCGCGACGGGGTTCGGCTACGACTCGGCCGTCCGCGCCCGGCAGGCGACGGTCGTCGCGCGCCTGCTCCCGCGAGTGCGCGACATCCGCCGCATCGGCGCGGCCGCGGTCGACATGAGCTGGTGCGCCTGCGGGCGCTTCGACGCCTACTACGAGCGTGGGGTGAAGCCGTGGGATGTGGCGGCCGGCGCGCTGATCTGCGAGAGGGCCGGCCTCGAGGTCCGCGACCTCCCCGGCGACGAACGGGATCCGCCGGGCGTGGTCGTCGCGCCGAGGGCGATCATGGGAGAGCTGTTTGAGCTCGTGGGGTAGGAGGCGCGGCTTTGCCGAGCAGCCGCGCGTTGCGGAGCCGCCGCCGCGTTGCGGAGCCGCCGCGCGTGCGGAGCCGCCGCCCCACGCATCTAAACTGCGACCCCGCGCGGCGGTGATGGAACGGTAGACATGGCGTCCTCAAAAGGCGCTGCCCTAACGGGCGTGTGGGTTCGACTCCCACCCGCCGCATGGCGGTCCTGGTGTCACGACTCTCTCCCGGAGTGTCCGCGCTAGGCCGTAGCCGGGGCGGCGCCGGAGGGCGGACCGGCCACGTGATAGCCGCGGCGCCGCGCTTCCTCGATCGGGACTTCTAGCTCGACGTTCCAGCCCTGGGTGAACCCGTACATCGCGAACACGATCAGCAACAGCTGTACCGGCGCGATCAGCAGCGTGATCAACCCGAGGAAATCGGGGTCTAGCCCGGGCCCACCGAACAGGGACTGCGCGCCCGCGAAGCCGAAGTGGTTGCGATCGAACCAGCTGGTGCCGGCAGCCCCGCTGCCGGCGATCAGGCTCATGATCAGCAAGAGGATCGCGAACGCCGCGGCGATGGGGAGGAGGCCGCGGTTCCAGCGGAAGATGTAGAACGCCATGACGAGGTAGGCCGCGCACCACACGAAGTTGACGGGCTTCATGCCCTGCAGCTTCGACCAGCCACCGATCGTCACGATCAGCATCAGCGCCACCGACGCCAGCATGATCAGCACGACGATCGCCTTCGTCGTCTTGTTCACGGCCTTCTCCCGATTTGGGTAGATCACCGTATGCCCAGGCGTCACCATCTTCCCGAACGGCATGTTGCGGAACATACAAGCTGGAGGGGAGGAATGCTGCAGTTCCGGGCCTAGAATCGGCCCATCGCCGCGGGCGTGGCGGAACTGGCAGACGCGCGAGGTTTAGGTCCTCGTGGGCTAACGCCCTTGGGGGTTCGAGTCCCTCCGCCCGCATATCGGGGCCTAATGCTTAGGTCCCACCAGCTCTTCCAGGATCGCGACGCTGTGCCGATGCGAGACGGTGAGGTTCCGGTGGTTGGACTTCGTCACGCGGATACCGAGCAGCTCGCAATGCTCGATGAAGATCTGCCGGATGTCTTCGGAGTGGTTTGTGAAGAAGTAGCGGATGTAGGCGTATTCGCGGACCCGCCCGCTCGGGAGCTTCGTCTTGAACCGGTTGATGACGCGGCACCCATCCGAGTGGATCAGGCCGCGGATCAGCGGGCCGGGGTGCGCGCGCGTGAGCTCGAGCTGCCAGTCGGCGAGCTCGATCTTGCGTAAGTGCTTGCGGCCGGGGCCGTGCTGGGGGAAGGCGCGCCCGATCGCCGGGTGGCAGATGCTCACGACGTCTGATGCACCGGTGGACGCCGGGATCTGGGTTGAGTGCCGCCCGCGGAACGTTCGATCCATCGCGCGCCGGACCTCGTCGATCATGCCCGGGTAGAGCTGATCGCAGGCGATCCTGAGGGTCCAGCCGTTCGGCGGCTTGTGCCGGAAGTGCGGCACGCGGCGCCTCATCGCGCCGGCGCCATCGCAGCACGGTGGCGCGCGGAATTCCAGTGAGCGCCGCGATCTTGTAGTCGCTGAGGCCATGGCTTACGAGCTGCTTGACTCGGTGAAACTCTGCTTCCGTTCGCCACATGTACGAACATATGTTCGTGTGTCGTTCGGACGGAAAGCGGGCCTCGGCAGCTAGGATTCTCGGGCGCCCAGGGGAGTAAGCTAGTGGTCCACGCGCGCGGTCTCCAAAACCGTGAACCCGGGTTCGAATCCCGGCTCCCCTGCTTGAAGTCCCACACGGTCTACCGGACCTTCCGCACCGAGCAGCGCAGGGAATTCGTGCGGATCACCGAGGATGTCGCGCAGGCGGTCGAGGACGCCGGCATCGAGGAAGGGATGGTGCTCGTCGCGGCGATGCACATCACGGCCGCGGTGTGGATCAACGATGACGAGCCTGGCATCCAGGAGGACGCGCTCGAGTGGCTCGACAAGCTCGCGCCGCCGAGCTGGAAGCCACCGGCGAACGAGGTCGCGGGCGAGCTACTGCCGGATCCTGGCGACTACCGTCATCACCGCGGGGGCGAGGACAACGGCGACGCGCACCTGAAGAACCTGCTCGTCCACCATCAGGTGATCGTGCCCGTGACGGAGGGCCAGCTCGACCTGGGACCGTGGCAGCAGATCTTCTACTGCGAGTTCGACGGACGGCGCTCGAAGCGGCTCGTGATCAAGGTGATGGGGGAGTAGGAGTGGAGTCCTCGCTTGTGTTCGCGGACCGTGCGCTCGAGGACAACGTGGCCGTCGTCACCGGGGGCGGCACGAACCTCGGGAAGGCGGCCGCGTACGAGCTCGCGCGGTGCGGCGCCTCGGTGGTCATCGTCGGTCGGCGCGGGGACGTGCTCGAGGAAGCGGTCGGCGAGATCGGCGGGAGCTGCTCGTCGATCGCCGGAGACATACGCACACAGCAAGGAGCAGAGGAGATCGTCGGTGCCGTCCTCGAGTGCCACGGTCGCGTCGACTTCCTCCTCAACAACGCGGGCGGTCAGTACTTCGTCCCCGCGGAGGGGATCGCCACTAAAGGTTGGCGGGCGGTCCAGCGGCTGAACGTCGACGGGACGATCGCGATGTGCCGAGCCGCCCATGACGTCGCCATGCTTCCGGCCGGAGGCGGCACGATCGTCAACGTGACGGTGTCGCCTCACCACGGGATGCCGGCGATGGCGCACACCGGAACGGCGCGGGCGGCCGTCGAGGCGATCACCAAGGAGCTCGCGGCCGAGTGGGCGGCGGACAACGTCGCGGTGAGCGCGATCGCGCTCGGGCGGTTCGCGACGGAGTCTCTCAGGAAGTACCCGGCCGAGCTCTGGCGGCGCGCCGCCGCGTCGGTCCCGCTTCAGCGCCTCGGAACGCTTGAGGAGTACGGCTGGCTCGTTGCCTTGCTCGCGTCACCGCTCGGCCGGGCGTTCTCCGGATCGGTCGTGACGATCGACGGCGCGCTCGACAACTGGTCCGGCCCCTGGCCGCCACCGGATCTCACCCGCGACGGCGAGGTGCCGACCGAAGAGCGACGCCCGGTCGCCTGAGCCGGGAACCCGGCTACCATCAGCCGCTCCACCGCGGGCGAGGTGTTAACGGTCGCACGGGAGCCTTCCAAGCTCTAAGAACGGGTTCAACTCCCGTCGCCCGCTCTGCTCTCGGCGTAGAATCCCGGCCAACGACGGGGAGTGGCGCAGCCTGGTAGCGCACCCGGCTGGGGGCCGGGCGGTCGCAGGTTCAAATCCTGTCTCCCCGACTAGCGAAAGTCCTGGAAAAGCCAATATTCACTTGGACGGCGATTTCCACAGAAGTGATGAGAGGGCATCAAGGGGGCATCAAACGCTCGCGGCGGCGAGGCAGGCGTCACGTCTTTGGTGGCCGCTGAGGCGGGTCCGCGGGCGACAGAACGGCAATGAGGATGCGGGACCGGTCGCTGTCCTGGGGCGCGCGTCGAAGGCCGTTTCCGCCTTGCGCTGATTTTGGCCGGCGCTGGTCACGCTCACGGGCTCTGCCGCCTGCCTCGTCGGGACGACTCGGTAGCCGGGGTAATGAGGGGTCGACACGCGCCCGCGGTGACTCCATGTGCTCCTCACGAGTCTCGGGCACGGCGACGAGCAGGTGCGTCGCGACGCGTGGGGTCCAGACCCGCATTTGTGCTCGCGCGGGTATTGGAGCGGTGCCCGGGCGCCGTGCCGGTGCCGGCCCGACGCCGTTGGGCGTCAGGCCGGCGCGGCGGACCGTGGTGTTACCCGTGCGTGCGGCGGTTGGAGTCTCTGCGGCTGTGGGAGTTGCTGCGGCCGTTGGCGAACAGTTTGGCCATGGTCGGTACCACGCTGTCGCAAGCATGCGCGAGGCAGGGCAGGCCGAACGCCGCTTCGAAGGTCCGGAGCAGTGAGTAGTGGTTGTAGGCCGTGTTTTCCGTCAGGTGGCCCGACCCGTGGTTGGGGATCACGATGGTCACGACGTGGCCGCCGCCCGGGTCGGCGCCGCAGCACCCGGTGCCCGGTTTCCCCTGGTCGGAGAAGTCATCCTCATCCCATGTGATGACGATCGCGTTGTTGCCTTGCTGCCAGGTCCGCGAGGCCATGACCTGGCTGACGGTGGTGCCCACGTACTGGTCGCCGGCCTGAATCAGGCCGTTGGCGTCAGAGCAGCCCCCGGTGCCGTGCATGTCGTGACACTGGTCCGGGACCACCAGGCTGTAGTTCGGTAGGTGGCCCGTCAGCAGGTCGGTGCCGAGTTGGTTGTCGGGCACCATCTGGGACAGGGCGCCGTGAGTCCCGGTGAAGTTGATGAATGGGTTGTGCTTTGAGGCATAGAGGGCGTCGGTGTTGCTCGGCCACTTGAACGTGTAGGGGCCGTTCGCGTTGGGTCCGATCTTGATCACATGGCTCGGATCGACGTATGGCAGGTTCTGGAAGTAGCCCTTCCACGTCTTGCCGGCTGCCGTCAGCTGGTCGGCAAGCGACTTTGCGCTGACCGTGTGGTCGACTGTGGTGCCGGCGCAGTTGGGGTCGCTCATGGCGAGCGCGGGCGTGCAGTAGAACTGGTTGTCATCCTGGATGCCGAAGTAGGAGCCGCCGATGTTGGCCACATAGTTCGGCTCGCTCGGATGGGTGACGCCGAAGTAGTTCGTCGCCAATCCGTAGCGATTTGCCAGTGCGTTGATGTTCGGGGCCAGGGAATTGCCGATGATCGTTCCGTAGCTGGTGTTTTCCATCATGATCTCGACGATGTGCTGATAGTGGGGCACCGAGGAGCCCGACTCGTTCTTGGAGGGCGACCGGTGCGCGGACACCGCACTCGGAGCGACCGCGAACGCGACACCGGCGAGCGTCATCAGTCCTAGGACAATCCGCTTGAGTCTCATGTTCTACGTCTTCCTTTCCTCGAGGACGAACCGACGGCGGCCCGAGCGAGCACAGGACGCGATCCAGAGCACGCAAAGCCCGGTCCCTGCCGTATGGCCCACCTACCCGGGGCGAGAAGCCATCCTGTTACCAAGCTGAGAACGCGCCGAACCGGGGGCGGGCGCCGCGGTGGCGGCGGTGGCAGTGCACGCTGCCCGCGGTCTGCCCGGGCCAAGCCTCCAGCGCGCACGCGCGGACCGTCGTCACACGATCCGGTGGGCGCTGTGATAGAGAGCGAGCCGGGCGAGTACGACTACACGCTCGGCTAAATCGAGCGCGGCCGCTCAGCGCACATCGAACTGCTCCCAGCGAATGCGGCTGGCCGGGACGCCTAGCTTTCGGAAGCCGGCGTAGAACGACTGCATCATCGGCGGCGGCCCGCACATGTAGACCCACGGACTGGCCCCGCGAGAGGCATCGTGCATCACCGCGTCCGGCGTCAACTTCCCGTCGGCGTCGGCGCAGACCAGATGGACCCGTATCGACGGATGTCGGTCGGCGACGCCGCGAATCTCGTCGAGGTCGACCGCATCCTCAGCGTGGGCGACCGAGTAGAAGAAGTCGACCTGCCGGTCGAACCGCCCGTCGATCGATCGGATCCAGCTGAGAAACGGCGTCACTCCGATTCCGCCGGCGATCCAGATCTGATCGTGGCCGCCCTGGTGGTAATCGAAGCCGCCGAACGGGCCGGCCAGCTTGGCGGGGATCCCCGGGCGCAGCTGGTCGTAGAGGTCACGGGTGTAGTCGCCAGAGGCCTTGATCGTCAGCTCGAGATGCCGATCGCTCGGGGCGCTTGACACCGAGAAGGGATGGCGCTGCCAGCCACCAGAGCCACCGAGAGCGAGGAACACGAACTGGCCGGGCGCAAACGTCAGCTGCTTGTGCACGGGCGTCAGGGTGACCTCGAGCGTGGTCTGGTTAGGCCGCCGGACCTCGGTCACCGCGTAGTCGTAGATCGGGACCACGTAGCGGGCGAGCAGCTCGCGGTACAGGTACGCGATCGTGCCGACCGCGCCGACGATCACGAAGGCCGCCCGCAGAAGCACCGAGTCGCGCAAAACCGGGTCGACGATCGCGCCGTGGACGACCGCGACAATCACGAACAGTCCCGTCAGCCGATGGCCAGTCAACCATCGCTCGTAGGTCGCGCGCGCCATCCGCTGGATGGGTCCGGGCCATCTTGCCGCCCGGAGGCTCGGCGCAAGCGCCCACACCGCGAGCACAAGGAGACCGATCAGCGCGATGTCTCCCAGCGCGTGTCCGAACGATGTCGCGTACCTGTCGGGAGCTGAGCTCACAAGCGCGACGTGCGGGATCAGCAGCAGCACGCCGGCCACCGCGGCACGGCGGTGCCACACCGCGACCCGATCGAGCCCGCCGAAGGCCCGCTCGATCGGCGCCAACAGCGTCGCAAGCACCAGCGAGCAGGAGAACAGAAGCACCGCCTCGGCGCCGCACAGCTCACCCAGGAAGCGCCCCAGCGGCTGGCCGCCCGGCCGCGCCAGCACCCAAAGCACGGGATAGGCGACGGCAACGACGACGAGTGCCGCTATCCCCGCGCGACCCGAGCCCGCGACCGCCGAACCGTCGGCCGGATGCGGCTGCGGGCCGAACGAGCTGGCAGCCGCGTGAGATGGGTCACGGGTGGACACGAGCGAACGGTGGTTGGTCGACGTCACCATAGTCCTCGTCACACGGTCCGGTATACGAGCGCGGCATCCCTGGGATCAAGATGAGCAATCCCAGCGCTGTACTGCTAGCCAGCGTGCCCGAGCCTGATCAGCCGTAGGGCCTCCTCAAGCTGCGCGAGCGCCGTCACCGCTGTAGGCGTGGAGCCGTTGTCGCCAGCCCCGGTCACGGCCTTAGTAAGACCTGCCTCTGTTGTCGCACGGGCATCTCGCTGGCCAGGTCGGCGCATCCGCAATGCGCGGGATCCGCAACCGCGCCCCGACGACCGCTGGTCGCTGATCCCGAACTCTCCGGTCGGCCGATCGTGCGTCGGCGAGCCCGCTTTCATCACCCGTCGGGTATCTGCTCGGCGCTTGAGCCTTCCCTGCTAGCGCGGGTGGCAGGGCGCGGGCCAACGACTCGGTCACCGTGGACGTCCTCGTGCTGCGTCGAACCCGGTGGTGGCGAATACGGGGGAACTCGCCGACGAGCGTAAAGCTCTTGCTTTCGGGTGGCGGCGGTACTCAGGG
>DASXDA010000049.1:0-32432 GCA_036490875.1 Solirubrobacteraceae bacterium | reverse complement strand
TGAACTGCGATGCGATCCCCACGGGAGCGCTGTCGCTGGACATCGCGCTCGGAATCGGTGGCGTGCCGCGCGGCCGGATCATCGAGATCTTCGGCCCGGAGTCCTCGGGCAAGACGACGCTCGTGTACCACATCCTCGCCGAGGCTCAGAAGCTCGGCGGAGTGTGCGCGTTCGTCGACGCCGAGCACGCGATGGACCCGCTCTACGCCCAGAGGATCGGCGTGGACATCGACGAGCTGCTCGTCTCCCAGCCCGACTACGGCGAGCAGGCGCTCGAGATCGTCGACATGCTGATCCGGTCCGGTGCGGTCGACATGATCGCGGTCGACTCGGTCGCCGCGCTGACTCCGCGCGCCGAGCTCGAGGGGCAGATGGGGGACCAGACCGTCGGCCTGCAGGCGCGGATGATGTCCCAGGCGATGCGGAAGCTGGCCGGCACGCTGAACCGCACCCAGACCCTGTGCGTGTTCACCAACCAGATCCGTGAGAAGGTCGGCGTGATGTTCGGCTCGCCCGAGACGCAGCCCGGCGGTCGGGCGCTGAAGTTCTACTCGTCCGTGCGACTCGACATCCGCCGGATCGAGACCCTGAAGGACGGCACCGAGGCGGTCGGCAACCGCGTCAAGGTGAAGGTCGTCAAGAACAAGGTGGCGGCGCCGTTCAAGCAGGCCGAGTTCGACATCGAGTTCGGCAAGGGCATCTCGACCTCGGGCTGCCTGATCGACTACGGGATCGAGCACAACATCATCACCAAGTCGGGCTCGTTCTTCTCGTATGGAGAAGAGCGGCTCGGACAGGGCCGCGGCAACGCGAAGGCGTTCCTGGACGAGCACCAGGACACGGCCAAGGAGATCGAGGACAAGATCTACGCTGCGCTCGGGATCGGGCGGGACCTGGTCAAGCCGATCGAGGCGCACGACGAGCCGCCGTTGTCGGCGGTCGAGTCCGTCGAGGGTCGCGCCGCATAGCCGGCGAACCGGACCAGGTCGAGCGAGCGCTCGGGCTCGCATACCGGCACCTCAACCGGCGCGATCGGACGGTCGCCGAAGTTCGCGCGCACCTGCTCGCGCGCGAGCTCGAGCAGGACGCCGTCGAGGCCGCGATCGACGAGCTGGTCGAGCAGCGGGTCCTCGACGACGAGCGGTTCACCCGTCTGTTCGTGCAGGACAAGCGCTCGCTCGAGCAGTGGGGTGCGGACCGGATCAGGCGCGGGCTGTCGGCGCGCGGGATCGAACGCGAGCTGATCGAGCAGGAGCTCGCCCAGCCGGCCCTCGCGGAAGGGAACGGCTACGGCCCGGCCGCCGATGGGCCCAACCCGGCCGATCCGTCCGCCGAGGGCGCCGCCGATGAGCGCGGTCGCGCGCTCGCGCTGCTCCGCCGCCGCTTCCCCGCACCGCCGCGCGAGCGCCGGGACCGCGAGCGGGCGCTCGGCGTGCTGCTCCACAAGGGGTACGAGTACGAGCTGGCGCTGGAGGCGTTGGAGTGTCATTGCGCGGTTCACGGGTAACCTCCGAGCGCGGGAGAATCAATCGCTTCGAGGAGAGTTGCAACATGCGACGGCTATCGCGCGGTGCTGGATGGACAGCAATCGTCCTGATCGTCCTCTCGGTTGCCGCGGCGGGGGCGGCTCTGGCTGCGAAGGCGGGTGGCTATCAGGGCAAGACCTCGCAGCGTCAGAACCTGAGCTTCAACGTCTCGCGCGGGATGGTGCACAGCTTCAAGATCGTGGTCCACGACGGCTGCCCGGACGGGCACACGCTGATCGTCCACGCCTCGTATCCAGCGATGGCGGTCAGGAACGGCAGCTTCGGAGGGCTGTTCAAGCCCGTCGGCGGCCACCCGGGCGAGCAGGCGACGCTGAGCGGCAAGTTCGGCCGCCGCGGGGTCACCGGCAACGTCCATGACGCGAGCTTCAGCCCTCGGGAGAAGCGGCTGTGTCACGGCAACGCCAGCTTCAGCGCCCACCACTCCTGAGCGCCCACCACTCCTGAGCGCCCAAAGCACCCACCCGTAGGCGCCTCGACCACCACCCGCCCGCGCCCGCGTCGCTGAACCGACTGCTGCGCGGTTTGCGCAGCCCGCGCCGCAGTATTACGATCCAGTCAGCGAACGAATGGCCCTACGGGCCGAAGAAAACACCAGGAAATTTCGTAGTTTCATTGGATACCGGATCAGTGTTGACGGCTATCTCCACCGGGCTGCCAGGCCCGTTAGAACCCACGTTCACGACCAGCATCTAGCCGCCGCCTGAAGCGCGCAAAGCGCCCTGCCGGCATCCGTTCGTCCGTCCCGTACGGGCCGCTCGGTCGCTCCCCACAACTGAAGCTGAGGAGAGGGTCCGGGTTAGCCGCCCGGACCGGGAGAGGATCGAACCATGGACATCATCGGTGCCGCAGCGCTGATCGCGGTCGGACTCGTGATCGCTGCGCTCGTGTACGGACGCACGCACCGCGCCGGCCCGGCGGGCCGGTCTTCGGACGCGAGCAACCGGGAGGGCACGAATCGGGAGTTGGCCGAGCGGACCGCCGCGATCGCGCGGCGCGAGGACGCGCTCGCCCAGCGGGACGTCGCGCTCGCCGACCGCGACGCGCTGATCGAGCAGGAGCAGCATGCGCTCGGCGGCCAGCGCCAGGAGCTCGAGCGGCTGCTCGAACAGGCCGCTGGGATGTCGGCGTCCCGCGCTAAGCAGCTGCTGCTCCAGCAGGTCGAGGAGGACGCCAAGCACGACGCCGCCCGGCGGATCCGGCAGATCGAGGAGGAGACCAAGCGCGAGGCGGAGCGCCGGGTGCGCAACATCCTCTCGGTCTGCATGCAGCGGCTCGCCGCCGGCCACGCGAGCGAGACGACCGTATCGGTCGTCCAGCTCTCCGGCGACGACATGAAGGGCAGGATCATCGGCCGGGAGGGGCGCAACATCCGCGCGCTCGAGAACCTGACCGGGGTCGACTTCATCATCGACGACACGCCCGGCGCGGTGGTGCTGTCCGGATTCGACGGGGTACGCCGCGAGATCGCGCGGCAGACGCTCGAGAAGCTGCTGGCGGACGGCCGGATCCATCCGGCGCGGATCGAGGAGGCCTATTACCAGGCTCGGTCCGAGCTCGAGGAGCACATGGTCGCGGCGGGGGAGGAGGCCGCGTTCGAGGCCAAGGTCCAGGGCCTCGACCCGGAGCTGGTCAAGATCCTCGGGCGGCTCAAGTTCCGCACCAGCTACGGCCAGAACGTGCTCGACCACTCGGTCGAGGTCTCGCGCCTCGCCGGGATGATGGCCGAGGAGCTCGGCGCCAGCCCGAAGACCGCGCGCCGCGCGGCGCTGCTGCACGACATCGGCAAGGCCGTCACCCACGAGATCGAGGGTCCGCACGCGCTCGTCGGCGGTGATCTCGCCCGCAAGTACGGCGAGTCCGAGGCCGTCGCCCACGCGATGGAGGCCCACCACAACGAGGTCGCCCCGCAGACGATCGAGGCCGTGATCGTGCAGGCCGCGGACGCGCTGTCGGGCGCCCGCCCCGGCGCCCGCGGTGAGTCGCTCGATCAGTACGTCAAGCGGCTGCGCGACCTCGAGGAGCTCGCGATGCGCCACAAGGGCGTCGAGAAGGTCTACGCGATGCAGGCCGGGCGGGAGATCCGCGTGATGGTCGCTCCGGGCGCGATCGACGATGACACGGCGACGCTGCTCTCCTACGAGATCGCGCGGGAGATCGAAAAGGAGCTCGAGTACCCGGGTCAGATCAAGGTCACCGTGATCCGCGAGTCGCGCGCGGTGGAGTACGCCCGCTGACGCGGTGTAGACCGCTGATCAGCGCGTAAAACGCCGTCGGGAACCGGCGTATGACGCACCGGGTCTGGGTATAACGGGAACGCGGGTCGTAACGCGGGAGGCGGCGGCTTCTGGGCCCGTAGCCGCCCAGAAAGGGACTGATGAAGAAGATCGCCTTGCCGGCTTCGCGTATGTCGACGCGTCTGCCGGTCCTCGTGTGCGCGGCGATGGCCACGTGCGCGCTGGCTGCGACCGGCGCGAGCGCATCGCCGCTCACCTCGCACGGTCAGCTGCTGAAGGTCGGGCCGCGTCTGCGGTCGAACACGAACACGAGCGGCAACTGGTTCGGCTACAACCAGGGGACGCTCGAGCAGGGCTCGAAGCTGTTCAACTCGATCGGCGGGCAGTGGACGGTGCCGACGGTGACGCAGCACACCGCAGGGCAGTCGGAGGCCTCCTCCGACTGGATCGGGGTCGGCGGCGGCTGCATCGACGCGGGTTGCACCGCGACCGACTCGACGCTGATCCAGACCGGCACCGAGCAGGACGTGAGCGCCACCGGGCAGCCGACGTACAACGCCTGGTACGAGCTCGTCCCCGCGCCGGAGCTCCAGATCACGAGCTTGACGGTCCATCCGGGCGACCGGATGTCGGCCTCGGTCTCCGAGGTCGTCAGCGATTCGAACGTGTGGAACATCTCGCTCAAGGACCTGACGACCGGACAGTCGTTCTCGACGACCGTCCCGTACACCTCGACTCACACCACCGCGGAGTGGATCGAGGAGACGCCGCTCCTGATCGGGACCAACGCCGGCTTCGCCTCGCTCCCGAACCTCTCGAATCCGGCATTCGGCTCCGCGACGACTAACGGCCAGCCGGCCGGGCTGGGGACCTCCGAGGAGCTTGACCTGACCGACTCGGGCGGCAACGTGATCGGCACCCCCTCGGCGCCGAACGCGACCGCCGACGGCTTCAACGCCTGCACCTGGGCGACGAGCTGCAGCTGAGTCCGAGCAGCGACTGAGCGGCCCGCCGCGCGCCTCGATCCGGCGCGTGGCGGGCTTTCCGCCCGGCTTCGTCAATCGTGGTGGTGATGGTGGTGGAGCGCCCCGGGCGCCGTCCACGCCCCGAAGTGCGGGATCAGGACAACCGCCACGACGGCGCCTGCCACGATGGCGCCGGCCAGCGCGATCCATCGCCCGGCCGCACCGTCGCCGCCCGATAACGAGTGCCCGCGGTCAGCGGTACGCGGGGCGCGCAGAAGCTCGCCGACCCGCGGCACGTGGCCGAGCACGTGCAGCGCGGTGAACACGATCCACACGATGAAGCTGACCTTGTGGATCGACTGCCACGGCCCACGATCCCGCGGTGTGAGGAACAGCAGCACGATCCCGCTCGCGAAGACGATCGCCGTCGTGGCCACGACGACCGGCGCGATCGACCTCAGCGCCCAGATCGGCGGACCGTGCTCGACGTACCTCCGGTTCCCCGTGTAGTAGCGCGCGAACCGGTAGCCGGTGCTCGCCATCTTCAGCGCGACCGGCCCGACCAGCAGCACGCCGAGGAACAGGTGCAGCCAGATCAGTTGTCCGATCCGAACGATCGTCACGCCAAGAACCGCGAGCAGCACGATCAGCACGATCCCGGTGGCGGTCGTCAGCCAGCCGTTCCCATCAACGCCGCCCCCGAGCAGACGTACTCGCAGCGCTGCGCTGTTCATCGGACGAGTCTCCGCCGCGGCGCTCAACGATCACTCAGCGGCGTGTGAGAATCCTCTTGTTCGGGATCGGCTCGCGGCCCCGACGCGCAAGGATCAAAGAGTGACTCCGCTGATTCTCGTGATCGAAGACGAACCCGGAATCGTCGACTTCCTCGAGCGAGGGCTGGCCGCGCACGGGTTCGAGGTCAGGTCGGCGACGGACGGCGACAGCGGCATCGAGCAGGCGCTACACGCCGACGTCGACCTGATCGTGCTCGACCTGATGCTCCCGGGCGCCAGCGGGCTCGAGGTCCTCGAGCGCATGCGACAGGCGAAGCCGACGCTGCCGGTGATCGTCCTGACGGCGCAGGGAGACGTCGAGCATCGCGTCACTGGGCTTGACGCCGGTGCCGCCGACTACATCGTCAAGCCGTTCTCGCTGTCCGAGCTCGCCGCGCGGATCCGGGCTCAGCTCCGGATCGCCTCGCAGGCGCCGCAGACGACGCTCTCGGCGGGCGACATCGAGGTCAACCTGATCACCAGGGAGGTCCGGCGCAACGGCGATCTGATCCGCCTATCGACGACCGAGTTCGAGCTGCTCGCGTACCTGATGCGCAACCGCGGTCACGTCCTGACCCGAGAGCAGATCCTCCGCGTGGTCTGGGGATACCAGTACGACCCCGGTACCAACGTCGTCGATGTCTACGTCGGCTACCTCCGGCGCAAGCTGAGAAAGGGCGGCGCCTCCGCGCCGATCGTCACGATCCGCTCGGTGGGCTATCGCTTCGATGCGCAGGATTAGCGCCGCGCTGCCGGCGGGCCTGCAGTGGCGGCTGACCGCCTGGGTCGCGGGGGTGATGGTGGTGTCCGCGGCGGTGGTGTTCGTCGTCGTCTACCAGGACACCGGAAGGCAGCTCCGCAGCCAGATCGACCGGAGCCTCTCCGGGCAGGTGGCACAGCTCTCGGACACGCTGACTCCGTTCGTGGGCCGCTCGCCTGCGGTTCTCTCAGCGGCCGCGACGCGATATCTGCGTCAGCAGCGCTACAGCGCCAGCTCGACGCTGCTGTTCGTGCTGGTCCCCGGCGGCGCGACTGTCAGCAACCACCCCGAGGTGTTCGGCGAGCCGCGGCCCGAGCCAGGAGAGAGCCTCGCCGAGCAGGCGCACGAGAACGCGGCAGGTCGCCAGCTGCGGACCGTCCGCATCGGCTTCTCGACGGGCCGCGTCCCGGACGTCGGCCCGATGCGGATCCTCGAGCGGACCCTCGACCTGCGCACCGTCCGGCCGGTCGTCGCCGCGGGCGAGCCGCTGCAGCTGGTCGAGAACGCCCAGCACGACGTCGCGAGGGCGTTCCTGCTCGCGGGTGGGATCGTGCTCGTGCTCGCGCTGATCGCGTCCTACCTCGCGGGCGCGCGGGTCTCGGCGCCGTTGCGGAGGATGGCGACGGTGGCCGCGCGGGTGGACGAGGGTGAGCTCGAGCCGCGGATGGAGGTCGGCGCCCGTCGCGACGAGGTCAGTGCGCTGGCCGACTCGTTCAACCGGATGCTCGACCGCCTCGCCGAGGCGTTCTCGGGGCAGCGGGCGTTCGTCGCCGACGCCTCACACGAGCTGCGCACGCCACTGACCGTGATCCGCGGCCAGCTCGAGGTGCTGGCCGCCCAGCAGGACCCGTCCGAGGAAGAGGTCCACCGCGTCGAACGGCTGGTGCAGGCCGAGATCGCGCGACTCAGCCGGATGGTGGACGACCTGCTGCTCCTGACCCAGGCAGACCGCGTCGACTTCCTCCGTCCCGAGCGGATCGACGTCCACCAGTTCGTCGACGAGCTGTGGGACGGGCTGAGCCTGACCGCCGAGCGCCGCTTCGAGCTCGCGCAGGTTCCCGAGGGCACGCTGAACGGCGATCCCGACCGGCTCGCGCAGGCGGTCCGCAACCTCGCGCGCAACGCGATCGAGCACACCGGCGAGCCGGACGGCCTCGTGCGCCTCGAAGTCGACGCGGTCGCCCCCGACCGGCTGCGGTTCACGGTGACCGACGACGGCCCCGGGATCCCCGCGACCGAGCGCGACCGGATCTTCGAGCGCTTTCACCGGATCGACCACGGCCGCAGCCGCAACGAGGGCGGCGCCGGCCTCGGCCTGGCGATCGTCCGCGCGATCGCCGAGGCTCACGGGGGGCGGGTCACGGCGGTCGACCCGCTGGGCGGACATGGCGCAACCGTCGAGCTCGTGGTGCCCGGGTTCACCGCCGTTACCCTTGGACGGCGGTGAAGAGCTACCACGTCACCACGTTCGGCTGTCAGATGAACGAGCACGACTCGGAGCGGATGAAGGGGATGCTCGAGTCGCTCGGGTACGCCGAGGCCCCGACCCGCGCGGGCGCCGACCTGATCCTGTTCAACACGTGCTCGATCCGCGAGAAGGCCGATGACCGGTTCATCGCCCACCTCGGCGAGGCCAAGGCGCTCAAGCGCGAGCGCCCCGGGGTCGTCGTCGGGGTCGGCGGGTGCTGGGCGCAGTCGGTCAAGGAGGAGGTGTTCGCGCGGTTCCCGTTCGTCGACGTCGCGTTCGGGCCCGGTCAGGTCCACAAGCTCGCGGAATTCCTCACAACCGACAGCCTCACCGCTCAGGGGTTCTTCGAGTTCGAGTCGTTCACCGGACGGCTTCCCGGCAAGCGTGCCCGCGAGCACCAGGGGTGGGTGCAGATCAGCGTCGGCTGCAACTGCGTGTGTTCTTATTGCATCGTGCCGGCTACGCGTGGCCGGGAGGTCTCGCGTCCGTCGCATGAACTGGTCGACGAGGTCGAGCGCCTCGCCGCCGACGGCGTCCGGGAGGTCACGTTGCTCGGGCAGAACGTCAACTCCTACGGCCGCGATCTGCCACGCGAGCAGCGCGTCTCGTTCGCGGAGCTGCTGGCGATCGTCGACGCGGTCGACGGGATCGACCGGATCCGCTACACGAGCCCCCACCCGAAGGACATGCGCGAGGACGTGATCCGCGCGCACGCCGATCTGGAGGCGCTGTGCGAGCACATCCACCTGCCGCTGCAGTCGGGGTCGTCGGAGATCCTCAAGCGGATGCGCCGCACCTACACGCGCGAGCGCTACCTCGACCGGGTCGCGATGATCCGCGAGCACGTGCCCGACTGCGCGCTCACGACCGACATCATCGTCGGGTTCCCGGGGGAGACCGAGGACGACTTCCGCCGGACGCTCGAGGTCGCGGAGGAGGTCGGCTACGACGGCGCCTTCACGTTCATCTATTCGCCAAGGCGCGGGACCGAGGCGGCGACGCTCGACGACCACCTCCCGCACGAGATCAAGGTCGAGCGGATGGAGCGTCTCGTTGAGGTGATCCAGCGCCGCGCCCGTGAGCGCGCGCAGCGGTTCGTCGGGCGCACGCTCGAGGTGCTGGTCGAGGGCCCGTCGCGGACCGACCCGGCGCGGCTGCGCGGCCGCTCACGCCACAACAAGGTCGTCAACTTCAGCGGCCTGGGCGCGCCCGGCGAGCTCCTGCAGGTCGAGATCGACGGCGCGACCAGCCAGACGCTGTCCGGTTCTGGGAGGATTGCGTCGTATGCCCGGTGAGCCGCTCGTCCTGATCCACGGGTTCTCGGCGACCCGCAGCGTGTGGCAGCCGCTGCTCGAGTCGCTTGAGCGCGACCACCAGGTGCTGGCGGTCAACCTCGCCGGCCACGCCGGTGGCCCCGAGATTCCGGACGGCACCGACATCTCCATCGGCGCGCTCGTCGACGCGGTCGAGCGCGACATGGACGCGGTCGGGTTCGAGACCGCGCACCTCGTCGGCAACTCGCTCGGCGGCTGGATCTCGCTCGAGCTCGCCAAGCGCGGGCGCGCGCGGTCGGTCGTTGCGATCGCCCCCGCCGGCGGCTGGGAGCAGGGCACGCGCGAGGAGAAGCGGCTGCGGGTGCTGTTCACCCGCAACCACCGTATGAGCACCAGGATGCTGTCGCGGATCGACAAGATGATGCGGCGTCCGCGGCTCCGGCGGATGCTGCTCTCCCAGGTGGCTGCCCGCGGTGACCGGATCCCCGCCGCGGCGGCGGCGCAGCTGATCAAGGACTCGCTCGACTGCTCGGTCTACTTCGACCTGATGGACGCGATTCTGCGCGACGGGCCGCCGAAGTCCTTCGACGGCATCACCGCGCCGGTGCTGCTCGTGTGGGGTACGCGCGATCGCATCCTGCCGCCGAAGCGTTACTCCGAGCGACTGCGCCGGATGCTGCCCGACGCGCAGTGGGTCCAGCTGAAGGGGCTCGGCCACATGCCGATGTCCGATGATCCGGAGCTGGTCGCCCGCACGATCGCGTCTTTCGTGGCGCGCGCCGGCGACCGCCCGGCGGTCGCGGCCTGAGCTTCACCGCCGCGCAGCGTGGCGGCGACGGGCCACCGCTCGTCCTGATCCACGGCTTCACCGACACGTGGCGGACATGGGAGCTCGTGCTCCCGCGATCGACGAGGCCGGGTTCGAGACCCCGTGCGTCGTCGGGAACTGCCCGGCAGCGCTGCCGCTGCTCGAGCACCTGGCCGTCCAGGGCTACGGGCTCGACACGGAGCGGATCACGTGCCCGGTCACGATCGTCTGGGGAACGGAGGACCGGATCCTCAGCCGAAGCCGACGAGCGCGATCGTCCCGTGGGCGACGCTGGTACTCGCCGCCAGCGACAGGTCGGCCGGGAGGTGGTTCCCGAACGTCGTGGCGAGCAGCTGCCGGCCTCGCGCGGACAACGAGAAGAACACGTAGCCGGCCTCCTCGCCGCCGATCATCTCGGTTCCGGTCTTCGCGATCGTCACCCCGCCGACCTTGACCGTCGCGGCGATGTGGCACGGGGTCGGCGAGGCACACGCTGCGAGGATCCCGGCCATCCCGCGCGAGGGGACGAAGTCGGTCGTCCCCAGGATCCGCACCGGCGGGGCCTGCGTGACCGTCCGCGACGGGGCCGGGCCGATCGTCTGAAAGCGGATCAGCGATAGCGGAGCGGTCGCCCGGCTGCCGCCCGTCTCGCGCAGTGCGACCTGCACCGGGAGCTTTCCGCCGCCGGCGTTCGCGAGCATGAAGCGCCCCGTCTGCGTGAGCGTGAAGTAGAGGATTCCGGTCCAGCCGCTGGGGATCGACTCGGTGCCCGTGGTCGCGATCACGACGCCGCCCGAAGTCACCGTCGTGGCGATGTGGCAGGTGTGGCCCGCGTAGCAGCCGGCCGGGATCCCGCCTGTCCCGTTCTGGCTGACGAACGCGCTGTGGCCGAACACCGCCAGGTGTGCGGGCGCCGTCGCAGGCGCCGAGGTCGCGAGCACCTGGCTACCCGGGCCCAGCGCCTGCACGGCGAAGTACGGGGACCCGTTGGACAGCTTGAACGTGGCCCGAGTGCCGTGCGCAGCTCCGCCGCCGGCGGAGGTCAGGGCGTTCTTGCTGACGCCCGCGAGCACGCGCCAAGCCCTTAGACCCGATCCAGTCCAGGAGGCGCCGATCGAGGTCGTCCCGTCGGCGCCGGACGAAATCGTCAGCGTCGGCGGCTTCGGGGGCGGCGGCGTCGTCGGCGGCCCGGCGCCGGAGCTGGTGCCGGCCGTGGCGCCGTCGATGTAGTCCCCGTCGATGTCGAGCGTGGCGTCCCCGTAGGTCTCGGTGTGGTCGCCGCTGTACTGATGCAACCGCTGGTGGTTCGACCAGTACGACGCCGGGACGTATGGGTCGCTGGTGCTCTGCTCGCCATTCCAGTCGGCGATCCAGAGGTCGTCGGGCTCGAGGTAGCCGCTGTGGTAGCCGGCGACCAGATCGCTGATCCCGGAGCTCCCGCTGCTGTACACGCCGGACAGGTACCCCTTGGCGTGCAGCTCGGCGGTCCACGCCGCCAGGAATGACATCACCGCCGAGGTGTTCGAGCCGCCGGTCGGGTATCCCTCCATGTCGTCGTAGACCGGGTTGCCGGACGGGATCCCGAGCGCCTGGGCCTGGGCGATCGCATCATCTGCGGCGGCCGTGCCCTGCGTCCCGGCCTGACTCGTGGTCATCCCGGTGCAGCCGCAGCTGTTGCTCGGAGCCTGCAGCCCTACGTAGATCGGGATCAGATGCCAGCCCGCGGAGACCTCGGTCGCGACCCAGCTCTTGGTCAAATTGCCCTGCGAGCAGGCCGCGTTGACGCCCCCGATGTAGACGCCGATCCCGCGGTAGCGCGAGGCCGACCACGCGGACATCGTCCGCGTCGAGGGCGTGTCGCAGACGTCGAATCCGGGTCCGGTGTAGACGGACGCGGCGCGTGCCCGTAGGGACGCCGCGGCGGTTCTGGCCGCGGGCGGCCCAGAAGTGATGCCGCGCGTCCCGGCGGCGGTCGTGATCACGCGGACGCCGTTGCCGTGTGGCTCGAGCAGCATCGAGGACGCGTGACCGGCGGCGTGCGCCGGGCAGTCCTGCTGCGCTGCGGGTATTCCGAGGTAGACGGCGTGGCGGTCGAATCGCACGCACGTGTGCGGGTGGCGGGCCAGGTCGTAGACCGGCCACGAGGGCGGGACGCTCACCGTCTGGCCCCGGTAGCGCACGGTCTTGCGCTCAGGGGCCTGCGCCCCGAGCGCGGGGACCGCGCCGCAACTCAGCGCAACCAGCAGAGCAACGCTCGCACGCCTCACTGGCTCAGATAACACCAGCCAGCACGGAACGTAGCGCGCCGCCGGGGTCTGAAACAGTTATTGCTCGCCCGCGCCGACCGCTCGCAGCAGCCGCATAGCCGTGTGGGCGTTGGCCGGGTAGAACGCCTCGATCGCGAGCTCCGACAGCGTCACGTCGACGGCGGTTCCAAACGTCGAGATCGTCGAGAAGAAGGCGAGCTCGCGCCCGCCCTCGGGGTCGCGGAGCCTCAAGGGCAGCACGATGTCGACCGGATGATGCTCGCCGTGGGGCGGCGTCTCCACGACCCCGGGATAGGCGCGGAGCTCGTCATACAGCCGCTCGAGCCTCGGGTCGCCGGTGATCTGCAACTGGCGGCGGATCCGGTGCATGAGGTGCGCGCTCCACTCCGCCAGGTTGAGCGTTCTCGGCGCCATCCCATCCGGGTGCAGCGCGATCCGCATCCCGTTCGCGGGCGGCGCGAGCAGCTCCGGCGCGACGCCGTCGAGCAGCACGTCGAGCGCGTCGTTGGCGGAGATCAGGTCGTGGTAGCGGTTGACCACCACCGCCGGGTACGGCTCGTGCGCTCGCAGGAACCGCTCGAGCGCCTGCCGGACGGTCTCCATCTCCGGCGTGTCGAGCGCGCGCTCCGTGTACACCGGGGCGTAGCCGGCCGCCAGCAGCAGCGAGTTACGTTCGCGCAGCGGCACCTCTAGCTCCTCCGCCAGCCTCAGCACCATCTCGCGACTGGGGCGCGACCGTCCGGTCTCGATGAAGCTCACGTGACGCGAGGACACCGATGCCGACAGTGACAGCTCGAGCTGGCTCAGGTTGCGCCGCCGCCGCCAGCCGCGCAGCAGCTCGCCGATTGCCGGGGGCGTGTCGGTGACGGCCATGGGCACACCGTAGCGGCCGGCCGGCGGCGTATCGATTACCTGGGAGGTAAGCGCTCACGTGACCGCCGTGCGCTCGCTCGGTGGCAGCAGCCGCGACAGCGCCGCGACCGCGACCAGCGTCACCGCGAGCTCGCCGACCGCGAGCTCGAACGCGTGCGCGTAACCGGCGTGGAGCGCGCCGAAGAAGATCACGCCGGTGATCGCGACGCCGAGCGCGTTGCCGACGTTCTGGACGGTCGTGGCCATCCCGGATGCGGCCCCGGCGTGCTCGGGATCGACCCCCTGAAGGATCGTGGTCGCGAGCGGTGCCAGAACCAGCCCCATGCCCGCGCCGACCAGCAGCAGGCCGGGCGCTAGCACGGCGACCGAGCCGCCGACGCCGACGTCGGCGACGGCCAGCAGCAGCAGCGCGTGCCCAGCCGCGAGCACGAGCGCACCCGCGGCGATCACCCGTCGGCCGTGGCGCATCACTAGCGACGGAGCTGCGACCGACGCCGCCAGGTAGGCGACCGCGAGGATCGTGAACACGAGCCCCGCCGGCAGCGGCCGCAGGCCGCGCCCCTGCTGGAGGTACAGCGCGAGCACGACGAAGAACGACGCCTGGCCGGACCAGAACCCGAGCTGCGCGACCAGCCCGCCGCTGAACGAGCGGTGGCGGAACAGGGATGGGTCGACCAGCGGCGCCCCGCCGGCTCGGTGGAGCCGCCGCTGATGCGCCACCAGCGTGGCGAGCAGTACCGGCGCGATCACCAGCGAAGTCCATGTCCAGGTCGGCCAACGGTGCTGGCGTCCCTCGACCAGCGGCAGCAGCACCGCGGTCAGCGAACCGGTGACGAGGAGCGTCCCGATCCAGTCGAGTCCGGGCGTCTTGCTGGCTCGCGACTCAGGGATCACCCGCCGGCAGAGGATGAGCGCCACCGCTCCGATCGGCACGTTGATCAGGAACACGGAGCGCCACCCGAGCCCGGCCGGGTTTGCCGCGATCAGAGCGCCGCCGACCAGCTGCCCGGCGACCGCCGCGAGGCCCATCACGGTCGCATACGCCCCGAGCGCGCGCGCCCGGTCCTCGCCGCTGTAGAGAACGCCGATGATCGACAGCACGTTCGGCATCAGCAGTGCCGCGGAGACGCCCTGGACCAGACGGGCGAGAACGAGCTCGGTCGGCGTCGCGGCAGCCCCGCAGGCCGCGGACGCGATCGTGAAAAGCGTCAGCCCCGCGGCGAATATCCGCCGGCGGCCGAAGCGGTCGCCGAGCCGGGCGCCGGTGATCAGGAACACCGCCGAGGTGAGCGCGTAGCCGGCTACCACCCATTCGATCGAGCCCGCGCTCGCGTGGAGCTGGGACTGGATCGACGGCAGCGCGACGTTGACGATGAAGAAGTCGAGGACGACCATGCAGGTCCCCGCCAGCAGCACGGGGAGCGGAGCCCAGCGGCTCCGCCGCGCGCGCGAGCGGATGCCGAGCGTTCTGAGTGTGGATGCGATTTGTGTTGTGCTCATGTCCGGGACGATCGCCTGCGCCGGGCCGTCCGTCGATTACCTGCGCGGTAGCGCGATTACCTCAGGGGTCATCCCGCGGGTTAGAGTCGCCCTGCACGCATGCGGATCCACGCGCTGAGCACCGGAACGGTGAGCCTCAAGCGGGCGTTTCTGTTCGCGCGCCAGGACTGGCGCCGTCAGCTCGACCTGTTCCTCCCCGGCCCGTTCTCCGAGCCGCTCCCGATCCACTGCTGGGCGATCGAGCACGACGGACGCCTGACGCTGGTCGACGCGGGGGAGACCGCGGTCGTCCGGAACGTTCCGTTCGCACGCTTCCAGGTCGCTCCCGACGGCGAGTTGCCGGCCGCGCTCCGGTCGGCCGGCCTGAACCCCCACGCGGTGGACACGCTAGTGCTCACGCACATGCACGGCGATCACATGGACGGCGCCGTCCACGTCCACAGGCCCGCGCTGGTGCACGCGCCGGAGTACGAGTACTCAGAGAGCCGGGGTTCGCGCTTCTGGCAGAAGGTGTTCCGCCAACCGATCCCGGCCCGGGTCGAGTTCCAGCCGTTCGCCTTGGACGGCGGCCGGTTCGGCGCGTTCGAGCGCAGCCGGGCTTTGAGCGAAGACGGCCGGATCGTGGCCGTCGACACCCCCGGTCACACGCCGGGCCACATCTCGGTCGTGTGTGTGGACGACGAGGGGCGTCACGTGCTCCTGGCGGGCGACGCAACCGACAGCCTCGAGCAGCTCCGCGCGTTGAGGCCCGACGCTTTGACCGCGAAGCCCGACGTGTACGTGCGGACGATGGAGACGATCCTCGCCCACGCCCGAGAGCACCCGACGGTGTTCCTGCCGTCCCACGACCCGGAGTCGGTGGCGAGGCTGGCGGCGGGCGAGACGTTGTAGGGCCTGCCGTGGGGCGGCGCCGTCCGGCGGGCGCGCGGCGCCGCGGGGGGGCGTCCTGATACGACAACCGTTCGCTGATTCAAGACGCGTGTCGTGTTGGGTCGCGCTCCGCGCCCTAGAACGACACGCGTGCCCGCGGCGCGGACGATTATCGTGTAGGGGATCGTTCTCGACCCGACCGGGCCGCATGCGAACATACGTTCTATGCGCTGGGACAATCTGCTCGAGCAACAGGACGAGCACGCCCGGCTGCCCGGATACCGAGACGGGGCGGTGGTGCGCCATTTCGAGGCTCCAGGCGGGGTCAGGACGAGGTTCTACGAGGTCCGCGCGAAGTCGATCCTGAACCGGGTACCGGCCGCGAGCCGGATGCCGTTCAAGTGGACGATCAACACGTTTCGCGGCTGCTCGCACGCGTGCATTTTCTGCTTCGCTCGCCCCACCCACACCTATCTCGACTTCAATGCCGGCCGCGATTTCGAGAGAGAGATCGTGGTGAAGGTGAACGCTCCCGAGCTGCTTCGGGTCGAGCTGGCGCGGCCGTCGTGGGAGGGGGAGCACGTGGCACTCGGGACGAACACGGACCCCTACCAGTGGGTCGAGGGGCGGTACAAGCTGATGCCCGGCATCTGGGAGGCGATGCGGGACGCGGCCAACCCGTGCTCGGTGCTGACCAAATCGCCCCTGTTGCTGCGCGACCTCGAGCTGATTAAGCAGATCAACGAGCGCACCGACTTCAGTGCGGCGCTGTCGGTGCCGACCCTCGACGAGAAGGCTTGGCGGGCGACCGAGCCCCACACTCCGAATCCGAGGGCGCGACTCGAGGCGGTCGCGGAGCTGACGCGGGCTGGAATCCGGACCGGAGTCCTGATCGCGCCATTGATGCCGGGCATCAACGACGCACCCGGGCAGATCGAGCCGATCCTCGAGCTCGCGGCGGAAGCGGGCGCCGCGTACGTGACCGGAATCGCGCTCCATCTGCGCGGCGAGGTGCGGGAGCTGTGGTTTGAGTGGCTGCGCGAGCGCCGGCCCGACCTGGTCCCCCGCTACGAGCGGTTGTATCGCCGTGGCGCGTACGCGCCGCCCGAGGAGCGTCGTAGGCTGGCGCAGCTGGTGCAGGACACAGAATTCGACCCCGCAGGCCGGCTCGCGAAGAGCACAGGGCACAGCGGATTTGTGCGCGGGCGCACACAAAATCCCCCAACGAAAGAACAAACGCACCTGAAACAAGAGCAGGGACGGCTGTTCTAAGGTGGACCGTAGTCCGATGCGAGACAGACTCAGAAAACAGAAGGAACTGCACCTGGAGCGGATGTTCGAGACCCGCAGCGAAGCATGGGAGCGGGTCGGGCTGGACGTGACCATCAACCAGCGCGCGGTCCGCCGCGCGCGGATCGAGATCGTGCTGCTCGTGCCGCTGCTGATCGCGGTGCTGGTCCTCTACCACTACCGCGCCGACATCCTCGGCAGGCACACCGCGTACGAGTACCGCCACTGGATCCAGTGGGGGACGGTGGTGCTCCTGCTGGTGATCGGCTGGGCGCTCGCACGAGCCATCGGGCGCGCGGCGGGGCCGACCATGTTCAGGCGGATGGATCCAGGAACCGCCGGCACGGTGGGGTTCATCATCCGCCTGGTCACGCTCGCGATCACGGTGCTGATCGCGCTGAGCGTCGCCGGCGTCAATACGGCGTCGCTGGTCGCGGGAAGCGCCTTCACGGCGGTCGTGCTGGGCCTCGCCGCCCAGCAGACGCTTGGCAACCTGTTCGCCGGCCTGGTGCTGCTCACCGCCCGGCCCTTCCGGGTCGGCGAGCGCGTGCGGTTGCAGGCCGGCGCGCTCGGTGGCATTCACGAGGGGATCGTCAGCTCGCTCGGGCTGATGTACACGACGCTCGCTCGCGGCGAGGACCAGGTCATGATCCCCAACAGCGGGGTGATCTCGGCCGTCGTGGTCCCGCTCAAGGAGCCCGAGCCGGTCGACGTGCGGGTGCGCCTCAGCTCCGGCATCCGGCCGAGCCAGGTGCAGGCGATTCTCGACGACCAGGTCTCGACCTTGACCCGCAGCGCCCCGAACGTACTGCTCGAGGAGATCGACGGCGCGGACGTCGTCATCAGGGTCCAGGCCACGCCCGAGCACGCGCGCGAGGGCGCGCAGCTCGCCGACGAGGTGATCGCCGCGCTCTCGAGCGTCACTGGCGAGCACGAGGTCTCGCAGCAGCGACGGGTTCCGGGCGACCAGGGCAGCGCGGACGACCGCGAGGATGGGCACGACGGAGCGCCACGCGCCTCTCGCGCCGAGCCGGGCGAGCACCGGGAACCGGCGACCCGCGGCCGCTTCAGCTAGGCCGCGGCCGCTACAGCCAAGCGGCGGCGGCTTCAGCTAGCGCTTGTCAGTCTGCCCTGCGGCCAGCTCGCTCGCGACCCGGCCGCCGCCGATCTTCCGCTGGACGCTCGCGGCGAGTTCCGGGGCGACGCTGGCGAAGCCCACTCCCAGCCGCAGCCCGAGCGGCGCGACCTCGACCTCGGCGCGATTGCGCTCGACCGCGCGGACGACGCCGTCGGCGACGTGCTCGGGGGTCCGGGTGCCGACGCCGCGCGGAAGCTCGACGTTCGCGTCGGCGAACATCCCGGCGTCGCTGATGAACCCGGGGAGCACCACCGAGACGCCTACGCCGTGTGGCCGGAGGTCCTCGCGGAGGCCGAGCGCGAAGCCGCGGAGCCCGAACTTCGTCGCCGAGTAGATCGACGAGGCCGGGGCGGCAGCCTTCCCCGCGAGCGAAGAGACGAACACCATGTGCCCGCTGCCGCGATCGACCATCTGTGGGGCGATCGCCCGCGCGAGCGCGATCGGCGCCCGCAGGTTGATCTCGAGCATCCGGTCGATCTGCTCCTGGGTGAGCTCGGTGAGCACGCCCGAGGCGGGAAGCGCGGCGTTGGCGACGAGTACGTCGACCTCGCCTGCCTCAGCGACGAGTCGCTCAACGTCCTCACGCCGACCGAGGTCGCCGACGACCGCGCGCCCGCGGACCTCGGCGGCGAGCGGGTCGAGGATCTCCGAGCGCCTACCGCTGATCACGAGGGTCGCGCCGCGGTCCGCGAACGCCCGCGCGATCGCCAAACCGATCCCGCCCGTCGCACCCGTGATCAGCACTCTCCCGGCCACGAGGCTCATGCCTCCACGATACTGGAGCCGATGTCGCGAGCGGCCGTCATCGCCCTGTTCGGACCGACTGGCGTTGGCAAGACCGGGGTCGCGACCGCGCTCGGGCGGCGGATGCGCGAGCTCGGGCAGCGGCCGGTCGCCGTATCGGCAGACGCACTCCAGGTCTACGAGGGGCTCGGGACCCTGACTGGCGCGGCGACGGCCGCGGAGCGCCGGACGCTCGAGCATCGGCTGGTGTCGGTGGTGCCGATCGACGCCTCGTTCAGCGCCGGGCAGTACGCGGAGCTCGCGCATGCTGAGATCGATTCACTGCTCGCGGCGGGCAGCCGCCCGATCGTGGTCGGGGGCACCGGCTTGTATCTGCGCGCCGCGCTCACCGAGCTGAGCCTGAAGCCGCCGCCGCCCGAGGGCATCCGCGAGCGCTGGACGGCCGAGCTCGAGCGCCAGGGGCCGCTGGCGCTGCACGCGCTCCTGTCCGAGCGTGCGCCGGCGGCGGCACGCAGGATCGACCCGGGCGACCGCCAGCGGATCGTCCGTGCGCTCGAGCTGTTCGACGCCGGGGAGCTCGAGCTCGACACGGACGGCGGCGGCGAATCCGAGCTCTGGAGCGAGGCGGTCCGGTGGCCGACGCTGCTCGTCGGGCTGGTGCTGGACCGCGCGGCGCTGTACGCGCGGATCGACGCACGGGTCGACGCGATGCTCGCGGCGGGGGTCGAGGACGAGGTCCGCCGTGCGAACACCGCCGGCGCCTCGCTGACCGCGCGCAAGGCGCTCGGGTTCGAGGAGCTGCTGGCCGGCGACGTCGACGGGATGAAGCGACGTACCCGGAACTACGCTCGCCGCCAGCTCACCTGGATGCGGAAACTCGCCGGGATCGAGACGATCGACACGACCGGACGCTCGGAAGAGGAGATTGCGGCGCAGATCCTGGAGTTGTGGCTCGCGGGGTAGGGAGCGCTCAGGGCAGCGGCGTCAGCGGGTAGGCGATCACCGCGGCGATCAGCACCGTCGCGACCCAGACCGCGATCAGCCTCGGGTGGTGCCGAGCCCGCGCCGCGAGCCACGCCGCGGCCGCGTATACCCCAGGCATCACCACCACCATGTAGTAGATGTAGGTGGTCCGCTGCCAGAGGAGGCTGAACAGCAGGAACGGGACGAACGTGCCCAGGAACCACGCCACCGCGAGCATCGCCAGCTCGCCATCCCGTGCAGGCGGACGGCGCACCGCGATCACCGCGGCGAACACGAGCGCCGGGATCCCGATCAGCAGGATCGGCGGGCTGATCAGGCCGAGAAAGTGGACCGCGGGATGGACGTCGACCAACCCGGCGGTGGGCTGGGACGGGTTGACGTTCAGGTAGACGATCCACTTGAGGTCGACGAGCCACGCGAACGGGTACGAAGCGATTCCCATCGGTCCGTGCGGGCTCGTCTGCGCGGCGGCGTAGCTGAGCATGTGGCCGAGGTGCGCGAACGGGCCGCCGGTGACGAGCTTCCCGGCGGCGTCGTCGTACGGCGGAGCGATCGCGTCGAGGATCGCGAGCAGCCCGAAGAAGCTCACCGCGCCCGCCCCGATCAGCTGCGCCAGGTGCGACACCCGGCGCCCCAGCTCCTCGCGCGAGCCGAGCCAGCGGAGCGCCTCGAACAGCACCAGCGCGAACACCACGTATACGCCGACCAGCTTCATACACGCGGCCACGCCGACGAGCGCTCCGGCGAGCAGGGGTCTTCGGCGCAGGTACAGCACCCCGGCCCACAGCATCGGCGCGAGCGCGTAGATGTCGAGCGTCCCGATCCGCCCGTGGACGATCAGCAGGTTGTCGGCGGCCATCAGCCCGGCGGCGCCGAGCGCCGTCCACGGGCCTCCACCGGCGGTGCACACGAGCGCGAACATGCCGACGATCGCCAGCGTGCCGAACACGAGGCTCCCGAGCCGCCAGGCCCACGGGCCGTCCCCGAACAGCTCGATCGACCCCGCGATCACGAGCTTGGCCAGCTGTGGGTGCTCGGCGTTCGGGTCCTCGCCGAGTGGTGACGCGGCATACGCCGACCCGAATGGAGGATGGAGCCCGGCGATCACCCGGGCCGCGTTGACGTAGTAGCTCTCGTCGAAAACGAGCACGTGATCGGTCGAAGTCCTGCACGGCGTATGGCATGGAGCGCCCAGCCACGCGGCGCGGATCCCGAACGAGACCGCGCACAGCACGACGAGCAGCGGGATCGGACGGGCGAGAGCTCGGGCCATCAGGGGCGCGACGCTATACCCTCACCCGCCGTGAACTTCGAGAAGTGGCAGGCGCTCGGAAACGACTATGTGATCGTCGAGGCCGACGCGCTCCCGTTCGAGCTGAGTCCCGCGCGAGTCCGTGCGATCTGCGCGCCGCACACGGGCGTCGCGGCCGACGGGATCCTGCTGCTGTCGCGCTCGGACCGCGAAGGGTGTCTGGCCCGGCTGCGGATCTTCAATCCGGACGGCTCCGAGGCCGAGGTGTCGGGCAACGGCGCGCGCGAAGCGGTCCTGTTCATGCGTCGCGGCGGGTGGACCGATGTGGACACATTCTCGATCGAGACAGCGGCGGGCGAGCTCCGCCCGACGATCACCTCGCCCACGACCGCGACGACGGACATGGGCAGGGCTCGGCTTCAGAGCGACGACTACCCCTCTGGAGGCCCGGACGGCAGCGGCGAGCTCACGGCCGGCGGGACGAGCTGGCGCTTCCAGCACGCGCAGGTGGGAAATCCCCAGGCCTCGATCCGGGTCGACGACGAGGGGGAGCTTGAGGCGCTCGACCTCCGGGCGATCGGGCCGGAGATCGAGAACCACGAGCTGTTTCCCAACCGCACCAACGTCTCGTGGTTCACGGTGACCGATGATGGCCCGCCCGCCCGGATCCGAGCGCGGATCTTCGAGCGCGGCGCGGGGGAGACATCCGCGAGCGGCACCGGCGCGACCGGCGCGGCGATCGCGTACGTCCTCGGCGGAGGCACCTCGCCTGTCACGGTCGTGCTCGACGGCGGCGAGCTCGAGGTCGAGGTGGGGGAGGACCTGCAGATCAATTTGACAGGCTGGGCCGTGCCGGTCTTCCGGGGGACCATGTCCGATGACTTCTTGGAGGAGCTGAATGCGATCCAGTAGGCGCCTGGAGCAGATCCCGCCGTACCTGTTCGCCGAGCTCGAGCGGAAGATCTCCGCCAAGCGCGCGGCGGGCATCGACGTGATCAGCCTCGGGATCGGCGACCCCGACATGCCGACGTTCGAGCCGATCGTCGCGGCGGCCCAGCGCGCGGTCGCCGACCCCTCGACGCACGGCTACCCGACCAACCGCGGCCGTAAGGAGTTTCGCGACGCGGTCGCCGCGTTCTACCTCCGGCGCTTCGGGGTCGAGCTCGACCCCGACGACGAAGTCATGCCGGCGGTCGGCGCCAAGGAGTGCATCTTCAATCTGAACCTCGCGTTCCTCGATCCCGGCGACGTCGCGCTCGCGTCGGATCCCGGCTATCCCGTGTACACGGGCGGGCCGCTGATCGCCGGCGCGGAGCCGGTGCTGCTGCCGCTGAAGCCAGAGCTCGACTTCGCTCCCGACCTCCGCGCAATCTCATCAGACGCGCTCGAGCGGGCGCGGATCATGTACATCAACTACCCGAACAACCCGACGGGCGCGATCGTCCCCGACGGGTTGTTCCAGCGGGTGGTCGAGCTCGCTTCCGAGCACGAGATCCTCGTCGTGCACGACAACGCCTACAGCGAGACAACCTACGACGGCTATGTCGCTCCATCGTTCCTGCAGACCGCGGGCGCGAAGGAGGTCGGTGTCGAGGTGTTCTCGCTCTCGAAGGGCTACAACATGACGGGGTGGCGGTGCGCGGCGATCGTCGGCAATGCGGAGGCGATCGAGCACTACTGGCGGCTGAAGTCGAACGTCGACTCGGGGCTGTTCGAGGCGGTGCAGCTCGCTGGCGCAGCGGCGCTCGGCCCGGAGCTGGACGTCCACGTCCGGGGGATGAACGAGCTCTACCAGCGCCGCCGGGACCTGGTCTGCGACGCGCTCGCCGACGCCGGGGTCGAGGTCCGGCGCCCGAAAGGCACGATCTACGTGTGGGCGCCGGTGCCGGCCGGATTCGACTCCTCGGCGGCCTACTGCGCGCACGTGCTCGAGGAGGCGGCAGTGGTGATCTCGCCGGGGGAGGCATACGGGCCGAGCGGCGCCGGCTTCTTCCGGATCTCGCTGACGACGCCCGACGAACGGCTCGCCGAGGCCGTCGAGCGGATTCGGGGACTGTAGCTCCGACTACCACCTGCGATAGGCCCGTTCGGCCGCCGGCCCGGGGCTACCATCCCGTGGGTGCAACGAACCCGCCGCGGGCGCAACAAGTCGTCGTCCTCAGCGAACGGGCAACGTCCCCAGGGGCGCGCCCGCCAGCGCGCTTACCTTGTCGCGGCGCTGCCCGACCACGAAGACGAGCAGCTAGAGGAGCTCCGCGAGCTGCTGCGCACCGCCGGCGTCGCGGGGGTCGGCGAGCTCGTGCAGCACCGCGACCGCCCGCATCCCAACAGCTACATCGGGCCCGGCAAGCTGGACGAGCTGAAGGTGGAGGTCGTGCGTGCCGACGCCAACCTGGTCGCCTGCGACGACGAGCTCTCCCCGCGCCAGGAGCGCAACCTCGAGAACGCGCTCGGCGTGCCGGTGATTGACCGCACCGCGATCATCCTCGACATCTTCGCCGCGCACGCGCATACCGCCGAGGGCAAGCTCCAGGTGGAGCTCGCGCAGCTCGAGTACAACCTCGCGCGAATGCGCGGCCTGTGGTCGCACCTCGAGCGGCTCGGCGCGGGCCGGATCGACGGCGGGATCGGCACCCGGGGCCCCGGCGAGACCCAGATCGAGACCGACCGCCGGCTCGCCCGCGACCGGATCTCGGCGCTGCGGCGCAAGCTCTCGCACGTCCAAGCCAGCCGCTCGGTGATGCGCGCGGAGCGCGAGCGCGCCCATCTGCCGAGCGTCGCCCTGGCCGGGTACACCAACGCCGGTAAGTCGACGCTCTTGAACGCGCTGACTGGCGCGACCGTCGGCGTCGGCGAGCGGCTGTTCCACACGCTCGACCCGACGACGCGGGTTCTGCGGACGTCCGGTCGCAGCTACCTGCTGACCGACACCGTCGGCTTCATCCGGAAACTGCCCCACCAGCTCGTAGACGCGTTCGGCGCGACGCTCGAGGAGACGAGGCTCGCCGACCTGATCCTCCACGTCGTCGACGCATCGGGCGACGAGGACGAGCTGCTGGCGATGACGCGAGCGGTTCACGACGTGCTCCGCGAAATCGGGGCCGACGAGGTGTCGCAGCTGCTCGTGCTCTCCAAGGCGGACCGAATCGCTGAGGACCGCCGCCGTGAGCTGGCGCTCAAGCATCCCAATGCGGTGCTCGTATCGGCCGTCACCGGCGAGGGGATCGACACGCTGATCGCGCGGATCGAGGAGGAGTTCGCGCGGACGCTGCAGGACGTGGAGCTGCTGATCCCGTACGACGAGGGGACGCGGCTCGCCGAGCTGTACGAGGCGGCCGGCGACCTCGAGCGCGAGGAGACCGCCGACGGGGTGCTCGTCAGGGCACGGCTCCCGGCCGGTGTGGCGCCTCGCTACGAGCGGTTCGCGCTCGGCGCTCGGACGTGAGGGTCACGAGGCTCGATCCGCGCGCGGCGATCCCGACCCGCGCCTACGACCACGACGCCGGGCTCGATCTGTACGCGCTCGAGGACGGTCGGCTCGCTCCAGGGCAGCGGGCGTCGGTGCGCACCGGAATCGCGGTCGAGATCCCTGAGGGACAGGCGGGTCTGGTGCTGCCGCGCTCCGGGCTCGCGGCCCGCCACGGGATCGCGCTCGTCAATGCGCCGGGGCTGATCGACGCCGGCTACCGCGGCGAGGTGCGGGCGCTGCTGCTGAACACGGACCCCGACGCCACGTTCTCGATCTCCGGCGGGGACCGGATCGCGCAGCTCGTGCTGGTCCGGATCGAGACTCCCGAGATCGAGGAGGTCGACGCGCTTGGAGAGTCGGTGCGCGGCCCGGGCGGGTTCGGCTCGAGCGGCGCCTGAGCGCTCAACTGGTGGTGGCCGGCGCCAGCCCGTGCGCGGCGAGGAACTGCTGGGCGACGGCCGCCGGGTCCTCGTTGTAGATGTCGACCGCCGCGTTCAGCTGCCGGATCGCCTGGAGCGTCAGCAGCTTGCTGACGCGGTTGATCGTCGTCATGAACGCGGGCCCCTCCGCCTGGAGCACCTTCGAGGAGGCGATCGGGACGACGTTGCCCCACCCGAGCACCTTCAGCGGGTCCTTCAGCAGGACGTAGTTGCCGGTCGTGAGCTGTCCGTCGGTCGTGTTGACATCTGCGGCCTCGACGACGCCCTGGTCGAGCGCCTGGTACTGGCCGCCGATCTCGAGCGCCTTGAACGCCGCAGGAACGAACCCATACGCCTGCTCGAGCGCCGGCAGACCGTTTTGCGCCTGCTGGAACTGGGGGGGCGCGCCGAACGTCAGCGATTGCGCGACCTTGCGGAGGTCGCGGATCGTCGAGAGCCCGTTCTGAACGGCGTAGTCGAGACCGACGCCGATCGCGTCGGTGTCGCTGAAGGGGGTTGGTGCAAGCAGCTGGAGCCCGTGTGCGAACGCGTACCCCTGGCCCGCCTGCACGGCGTCGCCGACCGTCTTGAACGTCCGCGGGTCGCCCGCGATCGTCTGGTTCCAGGTATCGATGTACTCGGGGTACATCCCGAGCCGCCCGCTCTGGAGCGCCTGGAGCGTCACCTCGCTCGGCCCGATGTTGCGATTGAGCTGCACCGAGAAGCCCTGCGCCTTGAGGGCTTCGTAGTAGAGCTCGCCGAGCACGAACTGCTCGGTGTAGTTCTTGTCGCCGATCGTGACCGTCGGCCGGCCGCTGCCCGGCAGCTTCGTGGTCTGGGCGGTCGAGGTGGCCAGCGGCGACGTGGTCGTGGTCGACGCGCCGCACGCGGTCACGCCGACGGCGGCGAGGACCGCCACCGCGCCGCGGAGCAGCCGGCGCACGCTCATGCCGGGACCCCGGCGGCTCGCCGGGCGTCGGCGTGCGCGGCCCGCTCGAGCGAGTCCTCGAGCGGCTCGAGCGGCTCGGGCAGGCCGAGTGCGGTCTCGATCAGCCAATCGGCGAACCACGCGTTCTTGGGCAACAGCGGGCCGTGGAGGTAGGTTCCGATCACATTCCGCTCGCGGCCGCCCTCGAACCCGTCCTTGCCGTTGTTGCCGTGGCCCTTGAGCACGCGGCCGAGGGGCGCGGTTCCGGGACCGAGGTATGTCCGCCCGCCGTGGTTCTCGAACCCCGCGAGCACACGGGGCTCGCCTGGACGCAGCTCGACCTCGATCGCGACGTTGCCGATCAGCCGCGGACCGGGCTCCCTGATCGTCTCGAGGTCGAGCAGCTCGACGCCGGGCAGCCGCTCGTCTCCGAGCTGATAGGAGCGACCGAGCAGCTGGTAGCCACCGCAGACCGCCAGCACGACGCCGCTACGAGCGGCGATCTCGTGCAGCGCCTCGCGCTTGCACTCGACGAGGTCGAGTGCGCACCGCTGCTGGTCGCGGTCCTGCCCACCGCCGATGTAGAAGAGATCGGCGCGATCGGGGTCGAGGCGGTCTCCGAGGCCGCTGCTCGTCAGCTCGAAGTCGATCCCGCGCCACCTGCACCGCTGCTCGATCATCAGCAGGTTGCCTCGATCGGCGTAGATGTTCATCAGGTCGGGGTACAGGGCGCACACGCGCAGCCCGTCAGCCACGGAACATCACCACCACGCTGCCGACGTGGTCCGCCGTCGGCGGGATCTCGATCCGACCGGCCGCGTTCAGCCCGACCTCTGATGCCTCGCGCTCGAGCTCGGCGGCGAGCAACGGGTCGATCCGGATCACATCCTGCTCGACCGTGCGCGTGCCGTCGCCGTCGATCGTCTCCCGGCGCCGCTCGAGCACAAATCCGGCCTCGTCGGCGCGGACGGCCGTCGGCTGGCTCGAGTACACGATCCCACCGAGCTCGCGGATGTCCGGAAGCGGGCCCGCGAGCCCGTCGGTCTCATACAGCTCGAGGTGTTCGCTGATCGCGATCGCCAGCACCCCCGTCTCGGTCAGATGGCCTCGGGCCCGCCCGAGGAACATCCGGCGGCCGCCGGCCCCCCCGAGCAGCTGGATCGTCTGCATCGGCACGATGATCAGCGCGAACCGCTCGGCCAGCGAGAATTCGCGGGCGTCCGCGACGACGGTCTCGACCTCGAGCCCGGCGCCCCGGGCGGAGAGCTCGGCGAGCAGGTCGGCGTCGCGATCGAGCGCGACCACCCGCCGGCCCTCGCGCGCGAGGTCGAGCGTGATTCGCCCGGTGCCGGCGCCGACGTCGAGCAGCGGCCCTGGATGCTCGCGCGCGAGCGCGCGCCACAAGGCGATGTCGGCGCCGTACGCGCCGCATTCGATGTCATGCCAGATCACGCTCATCGCTTAGCCCCTGCGGGCTCGGCCCAATAATTCAGCACGTGCCCGCGCGACGCGAGCAGCTCGTGCAGCTCGAGCAGCGCCGTGTACGTCGGGAGTGCGAACAGGCGGCCGGTCCGAGCATCGGCCACGGCCTGGTCGAGCGCGTCCTCGAGCGCCGGTGCCACGTGCAGCCCATGCTCATCGATGCCGGCGTACTTCAGCCGCAGCGCGAGCTCCGCGGCCCGAGTGCCCGAGCAGGTGACGCGGCGTACGCGCCCAGCGAGCAGCTCGAAGTCGGCGTCCCACACCCACGAGACGTCGCGGCCGTCGGCCGTGCGGTCGTTGAGGATCGCGAGCAGGTCGAGCGGGCCCGGCTCGAGCGCCAGCGTGCGGAGGATCTCGTTCGCGCCCGCGGGGTTCTTGACGAGCAGGATCGACAGCTCGACCGGACCGACTGCAACCGTCTCGGCGCGACCGAACGCCGCCGTCACGGACTGCAGCCCGTCGACCACGGTCTCGAAGGCCACGGCGAGCTCGAGGCAGAGCGCCGCCGCAGCGAGCGCGTTGTAGACGTTGTAGAGGCCGGGAAGCGGGAGCCGGACGGTCGCCGCGCCGGCGGGTGTGCGCAGCCGGAAGCTCGAGCCGCGAGTCCCGTCGAGCGCGATCTGCTCGGCGGCGACCGCCGGCTCGGGGCGCCGCTCGCCGCAGCTGGGGCAGTGATAGACGCCGAGGTGGCCCAGGTAGATCGCGTCGTATGCGTACGCGGCGCCGCAGTTGCGGCAGTGCTTGGAGTCCGCGGCGTGCTGCATCTCGGGCAGCGCTACGGTCGGGTCCTCGACTCCGAAGTAGGTGGCCTTCGGCACCCGCCGGCCGAGGTCGGCGATCAGCGGGTCATCGGCGTTGAGCACGACGCCGGCGCTGGGGTCGAGTGCCGCGATCGCCGCCGCCCACCGGTCGGCGATCGTGTCGAGCTCTCCGTAACGGTCGAGCTGGTCGCGGAACAGGTTGCCGAGCAGCACCGCCCTCGGGGACAGCTCGGGGACGATCCGGTCCAGCCAGAACTCGTCGACCTCGAACAGGCCGAGCTCGCCGTCGATCCGGTTCGATTCGCGGGCGGCGGCGAGCAGCGCGGAGGCAACGCCGCCGGCCATGTTCGCGCCCGCCCGGTTATGCACGAGCCGGATCCCGGCGCGCTCGAGGATCGCCGCGATCATCGCGGCGGTGGTGGTCTTGCCGTTCGTCGCCGAGACGACCACCGACCCCCGCGGCAGCCGTGACGAGAGCTCGGAGATCGCCCGCGGCTCGAGCCGGATCAGCACCTTGCCCGGGAGGCTCGTGCCGCCGCGGCCGGATTGGCGGCTGAGGCCGCCAACCGCACGCGCGGCGGCGATCTTGGCGCTCATCAACAGGCTCATGCCGGAGCGATCACCTGCACGGCTGCTGGAAGCGCGCGGACCGTCACCGGCAGCTCGGCGATCGGGTCGCCGTCGGCGTACACAGTGAACGGCCGGTCGGCGCTGATCGTGGCCTCGGCGGCGCGCAGCACCGTCACCTCCGGCTCGTGGACGTGCGTGCCCTTGAACACCTTCGGCATCAGCGTGAACAGGAACCGCCGCTTGGGCATTTCGGCGAGCGTGACGATCTCGAGCAGGCCGTCGTCGAGCTCGGCGTCAGGGGCCGCGTACATCCCGCCGCCGTACGCCTTGCTGTTGGCCGCGCCGACGCTGTAGCCGGTGACCACGTGACGACGGCCGCCGTCCAGGGTCAGCTCGAATCGGGCCGGTCGCCACGCCGCGAGCGCCCGGATCGCGCCGTACGCATACACCAGGTTCCCGCGCACCAGCCGGGCGTCATTTGCGATCCGGTTGGCGTCCGAGTCGAATCCGCAGCTGGCGATCCCGACGAACGTCCGCCCATGGATCTCGCCGAGGTCGACCGGGCGCACGGCGCCGGTCACGAGCACGTCGACCGCGGCGACCGGGTCGGCCGGGATCCCGAGCACGCGGGCGAAGTCGTTGCCGCGGCCGCCCGGGAGGACCCCGAGGACTCCGTCCGAGTGCCGGAGCGCGCCGGCCACCGCGCCGACCAGTCCGTCGCCACCGAATGCCGCCGCGACCCGCGCGTCGGCGGCGGCCTCGAGCGCGAGCTCGACCGCGTGCTCGAGGCTCCGGGTTGGCTCAACCACGTGCTCGACCCCGCGCGCGATCAGCGCCTCGGTGACCGCGCCGAGAGCCCGGCCGGCGCGACCGCCGCCGGCCGACGGATTGACGATCACCGCCAGCCGGCGTGGCGAGGACCCGTTCATCAGGCCACCACCAGCTTGTGCAGGTCGCGTGCGACGGCCACCGGCGCCGGGTCGGAGGCGGCGCCCGCGTCCTCGGAGGAGGTGACGCCCGTGAGCACAATCGCGGCGTCGAGCCCGGCAGCGGCCGCCCCGGCGAGGTCGGAGTCGAGCCGGTCGCCGACGACCAGGGAGCGACCTGGGCCGAGCCGGTCGAGCGCCGTCCTGAAGATCTGAGGGTCGGGCTTGCCGAGCACGCGGCCGGTACGTCCGGTGGCGTACTCGAGCGCCGCGAGCAGCGCCCCGGATCCCGGCGAGGGCCCGTCCTCGGCGGGGAACGTTCGGTCGCGGCCCGCCGCGAGGATCTCCGCGCCCGCCAGCACCGCCTGGGTCGCCACCCGCAGCTCCTGGTAGGAGAACTCCTCGTTCGCCGCGACGACCACGACGTCGGCCTCGCGCTCTTCGCCCGTCCCGTTGACGATCCGGTGGCCGGCCTCCGAGACGTGGCGGAAGATCGCCGGAGCGCCGATCACGTACACCGCGCCCGGCGGATGCTCGGCGAGCGCGTACTGGATCGCGGCGCCGACGGTCACGACCTCCTCGAGTGACGCCTGCACCCCGAGCGACCACAGCTTGCGGACGTACTCCTCGGGCGAGCGAGTGGCGTCGTTGGTGACGAACGCGAGCCGCTTGTCCGCCGCCCGCAGCGCCGCGACCGCCTCCGGCGCGTGGGGCGTGCACGTGCTCCCGACCCACACGCACCCGTCCAGGTCGAGCAACACGTTGTCGTAGCGGGTCAGCAGGGGGGAGAGGCCCATATTCAGAAAAGGGTCGGCGTCGTCGGATTCGGGGCTGGCGGGGGCGCCAGGCACTCGGGCCCGTCGTAGCGAGCGTCGTTGACCGCGGGCCCAACCGGGACCACAGAGGTCTGATCAGAAGGCAGCGGGGCCAGCAACTGGAGCAGCTCGGGGCGAGAAGTCGCGTGGTCGAGCCAGGCGGCTTCCCCGTCGCGGGGGAGGATCACGGGCATCCGGTCATGGAGTGGAGCGACGATCGAGTTGGCGGCGGTCGTGAGGATCGTGCACGATCTCAGCGGAGGGCTCGCGTCGTCGGCGCGCCAGATCGACCACAGGCCGGCGAACGCGAACAGCTCGCGATCAGAGCGGGCGATGTGGAACGCCCGCTTACGGGAGCCGTCGGCCGGCGCGCTCCATTCGTAGAACCCATCGGCGACGATCAGGCACCGGAAGCGCTCGAACGCGCCGCGGAACGCGGGCCGCTCGGCGACCGTCTCGACCCGGGCGTTGATCATCTTCAACCGTGAGCCGGGACCGTCTGCCCACGACGGGACGAGGCCCCATCGCAGCAGCTCGCCCCGCGGCCGACCCTCGCGGTCGGTCGTGACCGCCAGTACGTCGTCGGCCGGCGCGACGTTGTAGCGCGTCCTGATCTCGACCGACTCCCCGATCGGGAATCGCGCCCGGAGGGCTGCCGCATCGGGCGTCGCGAGCGTGTAGCGACCGCACACGGCCGGCTGCTCCCGCCCTAACGGGCGGCTATCTGCTGTGAGCGCTCGGCTCTTGAGCGTTTCTGGCGCCGGCGGCCGTAATACGCCAGCACGCCGATCACGACGACCACCAGCAGGAAGCCGTAGAAGATCGAGATGTCCCAGGAGATGCCGCCGGCCGCGCTGCCGATGCCGTAAACGATCCCGAAGCCGAGCGCGAGCGCCGCCACGACCAGCAGGATCCCGAGCAGGACTCCCCTGATCCGCGCGAGCGCCCCGGCGCTGGCGGGCGGTGCGATCAGACCCATCAGCTGCAGCCCACGCAGCTGGCGGTTGGTCGGAGCCTCGACGCCGAGCCGCTCGGTCGCCTTCTTGAGGTCGGCCGGTCGGCGCTCGGCGAGCGCGAGCGAAGCGTCGGCCATCCGGCGCAGCTGCATCCGCTCCTGCGGGCGCGCCGACGCCAGCGCCTTCTGGAAATGTGCGCGGGCGGCCTTCGCGTCGTACCGCTCGGCCGCCCGGGCGCCGAGGATCGCCTGCGCGGCCGACTTGTACCGGGTCTCGGCCTCGAGCTCCTCATCCGACCGGCTCTCGAGCTGCTGCATTGCCGCCAGCTGGCTGCGCTGCTCGACCCGCATCACTCGTTGCTGCTTGGGCATCGGCAGAGAGTCTAGCTTCGCGGCTTGATCACGAACGCGCGTTGGCCGGTCAAATACTGGCCGCCGTCATCAGGACTGCGCGGCGGCGAGCGGTACACGTCGATCCGGTGGCCGTTGATCGCGCCGCCGGTGTCCTGCGCGACGAACCAGCCGCCGTGGCCGTCATTCCGGTACGCCGGGATGTACACGCGGCTGCCGAGCGGAATCACGTGCGGATCGACGGCGATCGACTGGTAGAAGTGGAGCGGCAGGGACGAGCCTTCGGCGAAGCTCACCCCCGGCAGCGATAGATAATTCCGGCCGGTGCCGTTGGCCCAGCCGCCGGCCTGCAGCGGGAACGTCACGACGCCACCGGGCCCCCGCCAGAACGCGCCCGCGCGCCAGTACGGCGCGCCCGCGGAGAAGCCGTCGCCGGCGTACGTCGGCTTGCCGGCCTTGGTCACCCAGCCGCCGTCGCCGAGCGAATCGATGTGGTACATGCGGCCGTCGAGCCCGTAGCCGTCACCCTCCATCGACACGCCCTCGGCCGAGTACAGCCAGTCGATCCGGTGCTTACCGGACAGCCCCGGAGCGGTCACGAGCTTGCCGCGGAACCACGTTTCGGGCGCCGGCCAGTACTCGGTGATCGTGACCGAGCGCAACCAGGTTCCGTGGTCGCTCTTGGAGGGTGGCGAGGGAACCTTCGGGTGGGTGGTGGTCGGCGCCGGGCCGCCGAAGCCCGAGCCGCCGCTCGGGGTGCTCGACGGGCCGGCGCCGCCGGAGGCGGACGCGGCGGAAGGGGCAGCGACCGCGAGCGTCACGGCCAGCGCGAGCAGCCGCCGCGAGCCGCGAGAGGGTGTCGGCGAGCGCATCCTCAGGAGGTTCTCGGCCGCGGGCCGGATCCCCTTGAGTGGCTGGGACATTGCGACCAAACCGCCGCAGTGCCTCCAACTCACGAAGTCGCGAACGTGACCACTACCTCCCCGTCGCCCCCGTTGTCGGCTGGAGC
>DASXDA010000048.1:0-24918 GCA_036490875.1 Solirubrobacteraceae bacterium | reverse complement strand
GCGCCTGGCGCTGCCGAACAGTCGCATCCTGATCCACCAGCCCTCGGGCGGGTTCGAAGGCCCCTCGAGCGACATCGAAATCCACGCGCGCGAGGTGCTGGCGTTACGGGCGCGGCTCGATGAGATCTACGCCAAGCACACCGGCCAGGAGCTCGAGCGGGTGCACGTCGATATGGAACGCGACCGCTACTTCACGGGCGCCGAGGCGGTGGCCTACGGGCTGGCAGACCGGGTGATCGAGCATCGGCCGATGACCAACGGCGCGCGCGGATTTGGCCAGGGCTAGGTGCTGGCGATCGGACTAACTCGAGCGCTCGGAGCGGCCGGCGGCAGCGACGGTGGAGTTCACGCCCAGGTAGTCGAACTCGATCGCGCTGCCGTCGGGCGCGCGGTTGACCGGTGAGAGACAAATCGGGGCGAAGCCGAGATCAGCGACGTACTCGAGCATCTCCGTCATCGACGGCGTGCCCTCGTACACCGGCACCGCGCTCATCTCGGTCTGGAGCAGCGCCAGCTCGCCGACATAGCTGAGACCCTCGAGCACGTGTCGATCGTGTCCCTGGGTGTCGCACTTCAGCAATGTCCGGCCGAGAAGGGGCCGCAGCGACCGTTCGTCCACGACCGCATCGAGACGACGGACCGAGACGTGCCGGCGCTCGGAGACGACGTTGTCGCCGGCGAACTGTGCTGTCTGCTCGGTCTCGGCGGGCGTGTGGAATGAGGAGAACACGCTCGAGCGCATGATCGCCAGCTCGCGGGACTCCTCGCTGTCGCCGAGCGCGGCGTTGACGGTCTCCCATCGACCGTCTCTCCGAGCGGTGGTCTCGAGCGCCCGATAGGCCTGATCGAACGGCTCGAAGCTGAGGATCTGCCCGCGGTAGCCGATCGCCCGCAGGGCCTCGCCGAACTGCCCGACGTTGGCGCCGACGTCGATCACGAGCTCGATCCGGTAGCGCTCGAGTGCTTCGCCGAGATACAGGTACTTCGCGAGCAGCGATGCCATCCTCGGCTGCACCGCGCGGCCGAGCAGTGGGACGCTTCGCAGCAGTGAGTTGCGCCGATCCATCAGCCGCTCACAGGCCACGCCTGGCCAGCACGTGCGGGACGGTGCGGAGCAGCAGCTTGAAGTCCAGCCACAGCGACCAGTTCGACACGTATAGGTAGTCGATGGCGACCATCTCGTCGAGTGGCACGCGACTCGATCCAAGCACCTGCCAGTGGCCGGTTATGCCCGGGGTCAGCACGAGGCGCCGGCGATGCCAGCCCACGATCAGCTCGTCCTCGGCGGGGATCAGAGGGCGGGGACCGACGAGGCTCATCTCGCCGCGCAGGACGTTGATCAGCTGCGGAAGCTCGTCTAGGTTGGTCCGCCGCAGGACCCGGCCCACCCGGGTGATGCGCGGATCGTCGGCGATCTTGAAGAAGCCGTCGGCGGCCTGGTTGTGCGCCGCGAGCTCGGCTTTTTTGGCCTCGGCGTCGATGACCATCGAGCGGAACTTGAGCAGCTCAAAGCCCTTTCCATCCCGTCCCACCCGCTCCTGGCGGAAGAACACCGGGCCTGCCGAGGTGAGCTTGACCAGCAGCGCCGTGACCGCCATGAGCGGCGCGATGCCGGCGAGCACCATCGAGGCGCCGAGCACGTCGAACGCGCGCTTGACGATCCGCGAGGAGCGGGGCAAGGTCAGCGACCGGATCCCGAGCACGGCGATCCCATGGACATCGTCGAACTCCACAGCGGAGCCGACGACCTGAAGCAACGCCGGGACGACGCTCACGGGGATGCTGATCGCGCCGAACGTGCGTACGAGGTCGAGCATCTCGTCGTTGCCCGACGCGTGCGGGGCGATGATCACGCGCTCGACCCCGAGCCGGCGCGTCAGTGCACGTACGTCGGCGAGGCCGCGCTCGGAGAGCGTCGGCGACGCCCAGACCGCGGCGTCGTGAAGCTCGAGCTGGGCGACCAGCGTGGCGTTGGTGGCGTGATCGTGTTCAAGCCTCTCGCGAAACCGAAACGCCTCGTCGCCCGGGCCGATGAACAGGCAGCGTTCCGGCGGGTTCATCGCCCCGGCCAGCCGGCGGGCTGTCGCGCGTCCCACCGCGAGCCCGACGAACAGGGCCACGAACATCGCAATCGCCTCACGAGGGCCGAGGATCCCGCCGAGCATGATCGGGCTGAGCACCAGCGCCAGCGAAGACAAGAGCGCGGACAGCTGGAGGAGCACCGGCGCCTCGTCGAGCGTGGACTTCCGCAGCCGCGCCTGATCGCGGTCGTACAGGCCGAGGATCTTCGCGACCCCGGGGGCGAGCAGGACGAACCCCAGGCACTGGACCGTCACGTGCGTCGTCTTGCCGACCGCGCAGGCGAAGAGCACCCCCAAGGAGGCGGCCAGCGCGTCGCCGGTGAGCAGCAGATAGCGATATCGAGACTCGCGCTGATGATCGGGGCGGCCGGCGGCATGGGTCGCGGGCTCGAGCTCGAGAACGCGACCTTCCGGTTGTGGGGGCGAGACCGGACGTTGTTCCGGGGCTCGCTGAAGCAGCTGATGCGAGTTCATAGGACCGTTACCTTCGAGTAACTACTGCGATGTTGCTGACCAACGGCGAGCCACGCCCGGCCAGCGTGTGCTCACTCACGAAACCGCCCTCCCCAACCTCCGTCACAGCCCGTGACCTGGGCTGCGATCGCTGCTTCCTTCAGCAGCCGGTCGCTGGGCTACTAGCGGCTTCCCGGCTGTCGGTTACCCCTCACCCCGGCTAGACAAACATGTCTCCGGGCGATGATGGCAAACCTGTATCCGGCCGCACTGAGGCTCGCCTCCGGACACGATGAATTGTTGCGCGCCGCGCCACCCGGAATGTGACGACGATGTTGCCGCGGGCGCACGGAATCACGAGTCTCCGGCCCGACGATAGTCGACGCCCGCGGCGCCGGTGATCCGGGCGACCGCGACCGGGGAGGCGCCCGCGGTCCGGACTCCCGACCACGCGCCGTTTCCGCTCGACGGCTTCGGCCACAGCCACCAGTCGCGCTGCGGCCGCTTGGGATTCGGCGTCACCGACACATTGGACAGTCGCAGCGGCACGCGGGGCGACGTCTGCAGCCATAGGGCGTACGCGCCGCGCGAGGCGTCGATGTAGACGTTGCGCAGGTCGAACAACTCCGGCGCCGGGCCGTTGTAGTGCTGATTGGGAAGCAGGAACAGGCCCTGATAGGTGGTCGAGCCCGTCAGTCCGTCGATCAGGAGCCGGCGCGGACCGGCCCAGCTCTGGATCAGCTCCGCGTGGTTCGTGGTGAAGCTGCCGTACACGGTCGAGAAGTACACATGCTCGAGCTCGACCGTCGCGCCCCGTGCCTCGGACAGGTCGATCCCCTGCGTCAGATGCTTGCCGGTGAACCGGACGCCCTCGATGTGGACGGTCCCGGTCTGGTCGGTCAGCTGCATCACTCCGCTCGGCCGGGTTACGTCGATCGTGCCTCCGACCATCACGACGTTGTGCCCGCCGCTGATCTCGAGCGCCGACGGAACGCGCAGGGGGCCCTTCGGCAGCCGAAGGACGTAATCCCGTTGCGGATCCAGTCGGATACTCGTTGAAGATGGGTTGAGATCGACAACGGTCGCGTTATGCATGCTCGGGGCAGGCCACGGGGTCGATACCGACGGATGGCTCACGGTCCTCGCCGGGTGATTCGATCCCCCACAGGCCGCGATGCCGACAGCGGCCAACAGCGCCGAGCACGTCACGACCGCAGTCGACCGGCGCTTGGTCGACACGGTTGAGTCAAGCTTACCCAGGGGCGTGCGAGCGAAACATCCCGTGGGTCCCGGCGCGGCTAGCGCCGGCGGGGCAGTAACAGTCGGGGGAGGGAGGAACTGCACCACGGCAGCGGCAGAGGGTGCACAAACGCGGCTCCGATGGACTGGACTCCGGTGCAAGCGTCGAGAAAGTAGACAACGTGCCAGCCAGGACTTCCAGGTTTACCCGGTGGGCTCGCAGCCACCGGCACCTGAGCGCGGCGGCGCTCGTGCAGTTGTTCGCGGCTCTCAACATGCTCTGCGGCGCCGGCACAGCAGCGGCGGCGACGGGAGGCGCGTCCTCGGCGTGGAACAGCCCGGTGCTCGACGATCCCCAGACGATCCTCCTGACCCGCTCCGACAGCCACATGGAGCTGGACCTCCACCAGGACTACATCATCAAGTGCCCATCGGGCCCGGACAACCTGCCGAGCGCCCCGGTCATCGCCGGGGGCCACAACGTCGTGCTCGACAGCTGCAACATCAACATCACCAAAGCGGTGGGCGGCCTCGAGGTCGCGGACCAGACCGGAACGATGTGGATCCACAACCTGCACATCTCGGGTTCGAAGCTGACCCAGGGCATCGACTTGCAGGAACCCACCGGAACCGTGGTGATGCGCGACGTCCTCGTCGACCTGGTCCACGGCAGCTACACGACCAACCACGCCGAGCTGATTCAGAGCTGGGCCGGACCGCGCCGGCTCCTGATCGACGGATTCACGGGCTCGACGACGTACCAGGGGTTCTTCTTGCTGCCCAACCAGTGGTTCAACGGCCCCCAGCCGCGGATCTTCGACTTCCGCCACGTCGACATCGACGATTCGATGGGCGCCTATGCGCTGTGGCGGGGCGGCAACTTCCCGCTCCACCTCCAGGACGTGTACGTTCGCCCCAATCCACAGCGGCTGTGGCGCGGATGGTGGCTGTGGCCCCAGCCGTCGGACGTGCCGGGGAGCTGGGCGGCCGTGGACTCGGGCGTGCCGCTGAACGGCAGCTACGTGCATGCGCGGCGCGGCGGCGCGATCGGCGTCGACGAGCGGGTGTCGCCAGCGTCGCTTGCCGGCGAGCGGGGGTAGCGGCCTCGCCGCGGACGGCCTGCGTCAGCGGCCGGCCGGGGCTGCCCGGGTCAACCGCGGCGCGAACACGTGACGGATCTCCGTGACGCGCACCGCGCCGAACAGCACCGTCCCGACCCCGTACACGGCGCCGCCGAGCAGGATCCGGACCCACACGATCGCGGCGCCCTCGGGCACGACAATCAGCGCGAGCACCGCCGGGACGACCGCGAGCGCGGCCCGTCCGAGACGGCCCCATTCGACCACTATCCCTCCGAGCAGCAACCGGGCCGACAGCGCGAGCATCGCGAACAGCAGCGTCTCGGAGACGATCGTGACGACGGCGGCGCCGTTTCGACCGAACAGGGCGATCACCGGGACGTTCACCACGGCGTTGAACAGCGCGGTGGCGGTTACGAGCACCGCGTAGCGGCGATCGCCCCCGAGGCCGAGCAGCAGCGTCGACAGCGTGCCGTCGATCAGCGCCAGCGCCACCGTCACCGTCAGCAACGTGAACGCCGTCGACGCGGGCCCGAACTGGCTGCCGAATGCCGCGACCATCAGATCGTGCGCGACGAACGGGGTGCAGGCCACGAGCGGGAGCGAGAACATCGCGATCACCGACAGCAGCATCCCCGCGTGCCGGCGGAGCTGTTCGCGGTTGGTCTCGGCGAGCGCGGAGGAGTGCGGGAACACCACCGACAGCCAGGAGCCGGCAAACGTCAGGATCGCTCCGGGGATCCGGTACGCGGCTGCGTACTGGCCGGCGTCGAACGACGTGGACAGGTAGCCGAGCATGACCTGGTCGATCTGGCCGTAGACCTGGAGCATCACCGATGCGTAGCTCATCGGGACGCTGACACGGAACCGCCGCCAGATCGAGCGATGGCCCGCCCGCAGGCGGGGGAGCCCCGCAGCGCGGATCAGGAAGACGGTCGTGAGCACGTGCTTGAGCGCGAGGCCCGCGATCATCAGCCACGAGTAGCGAAGAATGCCCGGGAACCCGTCCACGACGAGAACGGGGACGAGGACGCCGTAGGCGACCTGCCCGACGATCCGCGCGATCGCAATCTCGCGCATCCGCCCGAGTCCCTGCAGGGTCCACTCGAAGCTCGTGCCGGTGAACAGGAACAGCGCGACGATCGGCAGCAGCCTGCTCATCGCCGCGGTCGGAGTGATGACGGGCGCCAGCGCGATAAGCACCACGTACGCGGCGGTCGCGAGTATCAGCTGGAGAACGAACACCTCACCGGTGACCTCGAGCACCTGGTCGGGGCGGCGCGCGACGTCTCGCAGGCCCACGTTCGTAATGCCGACGGTGATCGGGAGCGACAGGAACGTGACGAGCGCGAGCACCACCGTGTAAGAGCCGAGGTTCGCCGGACCCACCCGCCGCGCCGCGATCGCGAGGGCTATGAACGCGATCAGCTGCGTCAGCGCGCTACTCGATGCCAGTACGGCGAAACGCCGGATGACTTGTCTCATGGGCCTTGGGTGTGGAAGGGCGAGTGCGCTCGGGGTTGGCACTCGGAGTCACAGGCACAGGACAGGCGAGGAACCCCCGTCCGGTGGTGTCGTCGCCGCGAACGGTGAGACATCGCCCTGAAGGCTAGCCTCGGTCCGTCCGAGGCAAACTAGCGATCAGCGGTCGGACCGCTCGAAGGCCGCGATGTTGCCGTGGGGAAGGCCCCACATCCCGGTCCGCCGGCCGACCAGCCGCAGCCCGAAAGGCTCGAGCGTCTGCTCGAGCCACCGCTGGCGATCGGCCTCGATCTCGATCACCAGGCGCTGTACCCGGCTGAGGAGGCCCGCGGCGCCCTGGATCACCTGCTCCTCGGCCCCTTCGACGTCGATCTTGAGGAGGTCGACGCGGTCGATCCCGCGGGCGGCGGCGATCTCGTCGAGCCGCGCCACGGGGACGCGGACGTGACCGGTTCGGTCGGGGCGGGGGTCGAAACTTGACACTGACAGTCGCCCTGGCACGTAGTGCAGCTCAAGCTCTCCGGCACTCGCCCCGCAGGCGGTCTGCACGGGTTGGGCGAACGGCGCGAACGGAGCGAGGTTGCGCTCGAGGTAGCGGTAGGAGAGCGGGTGGGGCTCGGCGGAGATCAGCCGGCCGCGGGGTCCGATTCTCGACGCTGCCCACAGCGAAAACACCCCGACGTTCGCCCCGACGTCGAGCACGGTCTGCCCGGGGGCGGGCTCGAACCGGGCGTTCGGCGCGTAGACGCGCTGGCTGACGATTTCGTAATAGGTGGCGAGGCCTCCGGTCTCGGCGCTGACGTGCAGCGGTGCCGACAGCTCCCGCAGGTCAAGCGCCGCCCCGTCGCGCGCCGGGCGGTCGAGGAGGTCGCGCAGGGCACGGGGCCCGCGGCGATCGAGCAGGTAGGCGGCGATCCAGGCGCGGTCGCGCCAGCGGTCGCCGGCGCGCAGGAGCGACCCGGCTACGTGCCCGGCCGACCACGGACGGAGCAGCGCCCGGCGGCGGCCCGGTCCGGCGGCAGGGAGGGCAAAACCGTCCGCTGCCGAGAGGTGAAAACTAGCTGGTCCGATCGGACGAGCTTAGAGGCGTTTTCGAGATACGCCGTCGCGGAGGTCCGACAGCCGGACCACGAGCCGGCTCCCGATCGCCTCCTCGGAGCAGACGTTCTGCCACCAACGCAGCGACGCGCCGTGGAGCTCGCGCTGACGTGCCGGGTCGTCGAGCAGCTCGAGCAGGGCCGGCTCGAGCTCGCGCCAGGATCGGAGGCGGATTGCCGGCGCTCCCTCCAGAAAGGGCCGCGGCGGAAGCGGCTCGCAGATCACGATGCACCCGTATCGCCACGCTTCGTAGAGCCGGTAGCTCTCGGCTGCCGTGCCTCTCGGCACCAGCGCGACCCTCGCATCCATCATGTCCTCGGCGTAGTCGGTGACCTGCGTCGCCTGCAGGTCGCGGAACTCGCCGGTCACCGTGACCTTCGCCCTGACCTCGGGGTGCGCTGAGCGAACCCGCTCGAGCTCGTGCAGCATGCTCGCGCGGTACAGCTGCTTGGGATTGCCGGCGAGTCGCTTGACGGCCTGCTTCCACCGTTCCTTGCGGTCGAGGTCGTGGATCAGACTGCCGCCGAAGTACACGTCCGTGTCGCGCTGATCGAACGGCTTGATCGGCTTTTCGGGCTGGCGGTAGTAGCCGAGCGGGACGTCGACGATGTTGTCCGTGCGGGGCGGGGCCCAGCCCTGCGTCCGCCGGGACTCCGCCATCTTCCGGTGAGCGCGGGCCCGCTCGGAGAGGATTCGGAGGTGGTTCGTCAGCGCGAACGCGCTCGCGACGCTCGGCGGCGCGACGGTCTCCCACGGGAACCACGGAGAGTTCGAGAGGTTGCGCAGGACCGCGAGCACCTGGCCGCCGTAGGCGGGCGTGCGGAACCACTCGTCGTTGAGCACCACCGCGACGACGTCGCTGCCGTAACGGGGAAGCGCGGTCGTGTCGTATGTGACGAAGAACGTGAGCGGCGGGCCGGTCCAGCGCTCCTCGAAGGCGCGGAAGACGCCGCCCAGATAGGCGCAGTCGGGCAGCGGGAGGTCGCCGCGATCATGCGGATTCCAGGGCGTGGTTCCCCAGTCGCCGTGGGCGAGGTAGGAGTGCTCAGGCACGCGGGATCGAGGAGAAGGCCGGCACGCGGGCCATGGTACGCACCAAAGGTGGTACGAAATTGTTCAGGTCTCGGGTCGCCCGCTCACGAGATTTGGTCCGACACAGCGCGGGTTGGAGGACCATCCGCAAACCGGTGTAAGGCGCAGAAATAAGGGCTCACTACGATTTACGGACATCCGGTAGTCGCCAGCGCGCCCTCACGCCCAGAAGCTAAACCGAAATACGGTGTGGTTCGGCTCTAGGTCCCGGAAACGGTCGAACAGGCGTCCGACGATCGGGTGGCTTGCTCGAACCGGGGTACGCCTAGCTCGATGGTTAGGTGGATGGTCGATCACACGCACCGCCGGACGAGCCTCCTCAGAGGGGTCCGAACGAGCCTCCTCGGGAGGATCGCAATCCTGTCCCTGCTCATCTGCGGCGCGTCGGCCGTCGTCGGTGGGGCCTCGCGGGCGATCGCCAAACCAATCGGCGCCACCCCGACGGCCGCCAAGCGACCGGCGCGCCGCCCGACCGCGCGGTGTAAGCCGCAGCCAAAGCGCGAGGGCCGACCGAAGCGACCGTCGCCGAAGAAGGTGTGCAAGCCCAAGAAGAAGCAGCGCAAGGCGAAAGCGAGTCCGCCCCCCGGCAGGAAGTCGACGAAGCCGGCTCCGCTCGGCTTCTGCTGCGCTTCCTCGGCCCCCTCCGCGTCGACGCTGCCTCCCGTGCTCAAAGCCTCTCCCGGGCCCGCCTCGCCTTCCTCCTCGAGCGTGTCGCCCCCATCGGATCCCGGGGCATCCGGAGTGGCGCCGCAGTCGGCCTGGGACCGGCCCGCGATGACGAATCCGACGACGGTCGTGATCGGTCCGACCAACTACAACCTCCAGCTCGACCAGAGCAAGGACTACGTGCTCGTGTGCCCGCCCGGCCCGGTTGACCTGCCCGGGAAGCTGTCGGTCTGGGGAGGTCACAACGTCGTGATCGAAGATTGCGACCTGCAGACCAGCAACGATTGGGTGGCGTACCTACACAACCAGACCGGCACGCTTTGGATACATGACGTTCACTTCGGCGGAACGAACCTCGGTGGCGGCGTTCAGCTGCAGGAGCCCGGCGCAACGGTGGTGATGCGCGACGTCTTGTTCGACGACGTGTTCGGCTCCTACACGACGAACCATGCCGAGCTGATCCAGACGTGGGCCGGCCCCGACCGGCTGCTGATCGACGGACTGACCGGCTCGACGAACTACCAGGGGCTTTACATGCTCCCGAACCAGTTCTACACCGGGCCCGAGCCGACGCAGTGGGATCTGCGGAACATCGACATCGACAACTCGCAGGGCGGGTATGCGATGTGGGTCTCCGATACGCAGCCGTTCCCGCTCAACGTCCAGAACGTGTGGATCACGCCGAACCCGACCAAGACGTGGCGTGGATGGTGGCTGTGGGGATTCGGCGGTCAGGACTCAAACACCCCCGGCCAGGGCACATGGGCGAACGTGAACGCCGGCGCGCCGCCGGGCGGCAGCTACGTCCGGGCCACGCCATATGGCGCCGCCGGCGTGCAGGAGAACACCTCGCCGGCGGCCCTCGGCGACGAGCAGCCATAGCCCGGATGCTTCACTGACCCGGTGCGGCTCTGCCTCGTCAGCCGGGAATACCCACCGCTCACCGAGTACAGCGGCGGCATCGGCCGTCAGTACGGGAGGCTCGCTCCCGAGCTGGCGCGACAGGGCCACGAGGTCCATGTCGCCACGATCACCGACGGGCCCGGCCGCTACGAATTTGTCGACGGCGTGCACGTCCATCTGCTCAGGGAGGCCAGGCTCGACGGGCCGCTCAGCGAGTCCCGCGTGATGGTCCGGCGCGCGGTCGACGTCGATCGGCTGCTGGACAAGGCCGGGCCGTGGGACGTCGTATACGCGGCGGAATGGCGTGGGGAGGTCGTGCGGTACGCGCTGCGCAGCCGCCGCGCACCGGTGGTCACCAACCTGGCGACGTCGCTGGCGAAGGTGCACGAGGTGTCCCGCGCCGGCGACGGCCGCGCCACCCGAGCCCGCAGCGCCATCCAGCATGCGATCGAGCGCGGGCAAGCCGAGCGCTCGGACGCGATCGTGGCCCCTTCGGCCGCGATCCTCGAGTGGGCTCGTGAGATGTGGCACGTGGACCGCATTCCGTCGCAGGTACTGCCGAACATGATCGACGTCGAGCGGACCCGCCGGTTGGCGCAGGGCGACCCCCCGGATGGCTTTCCGATCGACGAGCCCGCGATCGTTTACTTCGGGCGGCTCGAGCTCGTCAAGGGTGTCGACGTGCTGGTGCGCGCGATGACCGAGTTGTGGGCGCGCGGGCACACGACCCGGCTCGTGCTGATCGGCCACGACACCGCGTGGGGTACCGCGGAGTCGATGGTCACACGGCTGAAACGCACCGCTGGCGCCCACGCCGGCCGGCTCACGTTCATCGAGAATCAAGACTCCGCCACCCTGTTCCCCGCGCTCGCCGCCGCCACGATCGTCGTCCTCCCATCGCGCTGGGAGAGCTTCTCGCTGGCCGCGCTCGAGAGCCTGGCGGTCGGACGCCCGACGGTCGTGACGAGCGTCGGCGGCGTCGTCGAGTTCGTCGAGGACGGGTACAACGGGCTGGTGGCGCCGCCCGACGATCACGACGCCCTTGCGCACGCGATCGAGCGGCTCCTCGACGATCGTGGCCTGCGCGAGCGACTCGTTGCCGGTGCGTCCGAGCGGGTGCAGGCGTTTGACGTCGGCGCCGTGGCGCGCAGGCATGCGAGCTACTTCGAACAGGTCTCGCGCCGCGCACCGCCGCCTGAGCGGACGTCCGGCCGGTCAGGCCTGCGGCTCCGACTCAGCGGCGACCGTGCGCGAGGTCGACCGCGCCGCGCTGCTGCTCGATCCGCCTGAGCAGCCGGGCCGCGCGATCCTGAAGCGTCCAGAGCTCCGCTCGCCCGGCGCCGGCCACGAGTGCGATCAGCGCAGAGGAGAGCGGCTCGTACACGCGACGCCGGCGCGCGAGCCGAACGGCGGCACGGAGCGGCGACGGCAGCGCTCGTTCGAACTCGTTACGGAAGGGCGGTGGAAGCGTGCGTGGGTGCAGCCCCGGCATCAGCACCCGGGCCGCTCCCTGGCTGCGGGCATCCCGGACGAACGCGTCGAGCGTCCGCTGATGGAGATGCGTGGCTGGCAGCGATCGGTCGAACAACCCGCCGAGCCCGGCCTCAAGGCACCGGATGCCGAAGTCACGGTCGGGGTGGTAGCGCTCGGTGTAGCGCGAGTTCGGCAGCCCGAGTGCCAGGCAGTCCTCACGGCGCATCGAGAAGTTCCCGGCCCACAGCTCTCTCAGCACGCTCGTGCGGTCGCGTTCCCAGTGCTCGCAGCGGCCCTCGTACTCCCGGGCGTACAGCCGGGTCGAGAAGTCCTCGGCCGAGCGCCCCAGCGGCACCCTCACCGGCATGTAGCCGACGACCACGGCGCGGCCCGTTCCGGCGTGGTGGTGTGCGTGCCCGGTCACGAGGCCGGGACCCGCGAGCACGTCGTCGTCGACGAACAGCACCAGGTCGCTCGATGCGGACCGAGCGCCGGCCTCCCGCGCGGCCATCTCGCCGCTGTTCTCGATGAACAGGGCGCGCAGGCGCGGCTCGGTCCGTGCGATCCGCTCGACGACCTCGAGCGAGCCGTCGAACGAGCCGTCGATCACCACGATCACCTCATCGGCGGCGGAATCGGCGAGCAGCGGCGCGAGTACCTGCTCAAGTGCGTGGGCGCGGTTGTACGTCGGAACCACGACCGAGATCGTTGGGTGCGCCGTGGCGTGACCCCCGCGGCGCGGGGCCGCGTCAACCCCGGTTTGCGGCGGAGCCATGTGCCTCCTTCCGGGCCACCAGGTACCGCATGTCGGTGCAGCCGCGGTCGCGGTATCTGGTCCATATCTCGAGCGGGTTGCTCGCGTCGTAATTGAGGTACTCACCGGCCCGGCCGACCGTGAGACCGCAGGCGACCACGCGCTCGATCAGCTTTGGCCACTCGATGTGATCGTCGGCGGTCACGTGGATGTCGCCTTCGCGATGGACCATGTAGTCGGGGTCGCGCCGGGTCCGGATCGCATGCAGGTATCGGCCGGGAACGAGGAACCGCTGCCAGCGGTGCCGGTCGGGGTTCCACAGCCCGGGCTTCTTCCGCCGGAATTCGCGGGACTCGCGGGCGAGTTGCTTCGCGCAACCGTCGGCCTCCCAGTATGCCTCGGTGACCTCATGGTCGAAGTACACCTGGCCGCCGGGACGGAGCACGCGTGCGATCTCGTCGACGATGCCGACATAGTCAGGAATGTGGTGCAAGACGGAGTAAAGGGTGACGATGTGAAATGTCTCATCGGGGAGCCCTGTGAGGTCAACACCATTTATCTGCACCGCGTGCACCCCGGCACCGAACCTGGCACGCAGGACGCCGATGAAGTGCGGTGAGACCTCTGCCGCGGTCACCTCAGCGCCGAGGGCCAGCAGGTGCGCGGTGACGTTGCCTGACCCTGCTCCCAGGTCAAGGGCGTGGGGGCGGTCTTCGCCCGAATCGGCGATGACCTGGGCGAGCTCGCGCCGAAGCCGTACCTGCTCGACCGGGTTGAAGATCTCCGGGTGGTTGTGATCGTATTTGCGATGGTGTGTGGCGTAGCTGGTGACCGAGCGCTCGACGAGCCGGTCCGCCGTGGTGATCGAAGCATGGTTCATGTTCGGACGGGGTTACCCAGGTTGGTCACTGCTCTGAACACGACGTTGCGTCAGCCGAGGTCTTCGAACGAGCCCAGGGGGTGGGACTGCAGGAGCTCGCGCCAACCGGCCGACGCGAGCACGGCCTGCTCCTCGGACCAGATCGGATGGACGACGACCTCGACCGATGAGCGCCGCGCCAACGCGAGCTTGGTCGAGACACCCGGCCCTCCGGCGGAGGGGATCATCGGGCGCAGCGAAAAGCACCAGCGGGTCGTGCCGAAGCGAATGCGCACCAGCTGGTGGAGCAGCTCGCGAGCGCCCTGGTTGGAGGCGGTGCTCTCGTGCTGGAGGCGGTTGATCGGGCGGCGGCACCGGGTCAGCGGTGCCAGTGCCCGGGCAAACAGCGCGTTCGACACCAGATGCATGTGACGGTGACCGTCGAAATGCGTGGGGGGACGGCCGTACAGCTCGTCGAATCGCTCGAGCTGATCGGCGATGCAGCGCTCGAAGTCGGCCGCCCAGCGCGGGTGGTAGAGATGGGCAACGATCCCGCCGTGACGGAGGCGTTCCGCCACCCGCCGCTGGGTGGCGGCGACGCGCGCGGGGACGTCCGGCGCGGTGAACGGCTCGATCAGGTTGAGGTGAAGCCCGAGCGGGAGTCGCTCGTCTCGGGCCAGCCCGGCGGCGCGATCGGAGTCGGCCATCCACACGAGCGCGGTCGCGCTGCTGACCGCGCCGGCGCGCCAGCACGCGAGGATCGCGTCGGTCGCCGCGGGATCGAGTCCCCAGTCGTCGGCGTTGATGATCAGCAGGCCTTTGCTCACCAAGACCAAAGTAGCGGTCCCCGGGCAGCCGCTATCTTCGACCGCTTGCGCGAGCGACCAAGCATGGCGTTCATCGCGTGGGTACGCGAGGACAGCCGGGCGCGCTCGATCTCCGAGTCGATCGGGGGTGAGTCGCGCGTCTTCTACGACCTGCGGATCCACCGCAGGTCGCTCGTGGTGCTGCGCTATCTGATCAGCGCCGTGCGCACGGTCAGCTATCTGGTGCTCCGCCGCCCGCGGGCGGTGATCGTCCAGGCGCCGCCGGTTCCCGCGGCCACGATCGTGTGGGCATGGGCGAGGCTCAACCGCGTGCCCGTGGTGATCGACACCCATCCCGCCTCTTTCGGGATCGAGGGAGTGCCCGTCGACCGGATCATGCGGCCACTGCTCGCCTGGCTGGCGCGGCGCGCGGCCGGCTGCATCGTCACGACGCCCGTGCTCGGCAGCCAGATATCGCGGTGGGGCGGTCGCCCCCTGGTGGTGCACGAAGCGCCGATGCCGTGGGCCGAGGGGATGCAGCCCCGTGGTTGCTCCTCGCAGCCGCAATTGTTGTTCGTGTGCACGTTCGCGCCGGACGAGCCCGTGACGGAGACGGTCGAGGCGGCCCGCAGGTTGCCCGGGATCACCTTCCACGTGACCGGCGACATCCGCCGTCTCGGCGCCGACACCCGCGGGTCCGCGCCGAGCAACGTCGAATGGGTCGGCTATCTCGACACCGGCCGGTACGTCGACGCGCTGGCCAGCGCCGACGTGGTGGTGACGCTGACTCGCCGCGACGAATCGGTCGCGCGGTCCGCCCACGAGGCCGTGGACGCATTGCGACCCCTCGTGCTCTCGAGCTGGCCGCACATGAAGGAGCTGTTCCCGCACGCGGTGTTCGTCGAGAACGAGCCGGCGAGCATCGCCGCAGGCATCGAGGAGGCGTTCGCTCGCTGCGGTGAGCTCAGCGACGTTGCGCTCGAGGCCCGCTTGCTCCAGCACCGCCGCTGGCAGGAGCAGCTCGCCGGGTTGCGAGCGGCGCTGCAGTTGCAATAGTCACAAGCTGATCGATCACAGATTAATAACTGTGTGAGCCTCGAGGATCGTGGGTAACCCAGTCGCCGGCGGGCGTAGCGAGGGCACAAGTGAACTTGCTATGTTCGCCCGGAGGCTCCGTCTGACGCCGGTGAAGGCCGTGTTCCCGGCGCTCTAGTCGAGTCATCCGACTGTGCCCGCGGGGCCGTGATGCTGGCCCCGCGTCCGTGGATGACGCGCGGACTGCACACGAGAGACCTAACACAGGAGTGACACGATGAGCGTGACCATGTCGCCGCGCCCGCGCGGCAGATCAGCTACGGCCCCCCGACTCCGTCGTCTCTGGGTTCTGCCCGTTTCGATGACCGTCGTCGCCGCCCTTGCCTATGCCGTCTCCGGCATGCAGTCGGCGTCGTACTCGGCCCAGTCGACCGTCGTGGTCTCGTCCGCGCCGGGTCCTGTGAACACGAACAGTGCGACGGCGGCGAGTGACCTGGCGAACACCTACGCGGCCGCTTTGCCGCACGATCAGCAGCTCCAGGGCTACATCTCGCGCACGGCGCACGTATCCGCGAACAACGCGGTCAGCGCGCCGTCGGCCAAGGGCGCGCTCGTGAAAGTCAAGTTCACCGCGAGCTCGTCCGCCTCGGCGACCAAAGGGGCTAAGGCGATCGTCGCAGCGCTCACCGGTCGCGTTCCCGCTAGCGCGGTGGTTTCTCCCGGCTCGCTGAAGCTCGTCCAGGGCCCGAGCGGCACCACGCTCACCTCGTCCGGGAATCACCAAGCACAGGTCGTGCTGCTCGTACCGCCCGCAGGCGGACCGACCGAGGGCATCAACCCCGACGACGCCGACCACCTCGCGACGACGTACGCCGGCGTGATTCCCGCCGACGACACGCTGCTCGCGTCCGTCGGCAAGGCAACTGGACAGACCGCGTCGCAGGCGGGGCAGAACCTGTCGGTCGTCAACACTCAGAGCACCTCGATTCTCCAGATCAGCTTCAAGGCGAGCAACCCGGCCGACGCCGCGAAGGGCGCGCGCACGGTGGCCGATCGCGTCGCGGGCCCCGACCCGGTCGCGGCGGGGATCGTCCCGTCGTCGATCGCGATCGTGTCGCTGCCCCAGAGCACCGGCACCGGTCCCGCGGCCAAGCACTCCGACAGCGCGATCGCGATCGGAGCGGTCCTCGGCCTGCTCCTCGGGCTCGTCCTGCTCGTCGCCTGGGAGCGGTCCGATCCGCGGATCCGCGACACGCGCGAGCTCGTCAACCAAATCGGCTGCCCCGCGACTCCGGTCGACCGGCTCTCGCCGAACGCCGCCAACGCGTTGCTCGAGCGGTGGGCGTCGCTGACCGACCGCGTCCCGGCCCGCGTCGCGGTGCTGCCCGCTGACGCGAGCGTCGAGTCACAGACCGCGGATGCGGTCAACGTCCTGCGGGACGCCGGTGGCCCTCTCGTGCGTTACGTCGATGCCCGCTCCGGCATGATCGACGGCGGGTTCGAGGACCGCAACGGGAACGGCGACGGGAGGACTGGGGTGGTGCTGGTCCACGCCGCGCCGCCCGGCGGGGAGACCGCCGGCGAGGCCACTGCGCTCGGCTGCGACCTGACCGTCGTCGGGGTTCCCGCCGGCGCCCGAGCGGCGGATATCCGCGAGCTCAGCGAGGAGCTGACGAACTTCGGGATCGTCCCCGTCTGGGCGCTGTTGACCCCGGGCGGCCGCCGTGCCGCCCGACAGGCCAGCGAGCGCGTCGCCGATGCGGCTTCCCACTGACGCCCCTACCTGGGGAGCTGGCGCGCGAGAGCTCGCGTCGGTCTCGTCGTTCGGCGGCGAGGAGCCACTTCGGCTCCCGTTCGAGCTGCAGCGCCATCACCTGTTCTACGGGGCGGTCGCCGTCGTCTCGATGGTCGTGGTCGCGGCCGGGACCGGGCTCTCGCCGCTGGTCGGGATCGGGCTGGTCGCGGCGATCGCGCTCGCGTTCGCCGTCGCCCTGAACGACAAGGTCGGCCTGATCCTGCTCGCGCTTCTGGTGCCGGCGACCTCGGGCCTCGCCCGCGGAGTGCCGATCCCGGGCGTCCGGCTCTCGCAAGCCGTGATCGGTGGCGTCGGGGTGATCCTGCTCGTCTCGGCCCGCCGGTTCGCGCGCTGGACAGCGCTCGACTGGCTGGCGCTCCTGTACGCCGTGGCCACGCTCGTGCTCGGGGCGTGGGACATGCTCCACGCGAGCCAGCGGTTCGGTCAGTCCGAGCTGCAACTGCTACTCGGGCCGTGTCAGTTCTTCCTGCTGTACCGGGCAACGGCGGTCTGCGCCCGGACGTCCGAGCGCCGGCGGCTCGTGCTCAAACTGCTGCTGTGGGCGAGCGTGCCGGTGGCGCTGCTGGCGATCGGGCAGCAGTTCGACTTCCCGGGCGTACGCACCCTGCTCGTCCATCTGACCCACAACGACGTGTACGCCGGAGGCAGCTCGGCGAGGGTGACCGGACCGTTCCCGCTCTGGCACAACCTCGCCGGCTACATGTTCATGATCCTGCTGACGATTGCGGCGGTGATGCTGCGCCGCGTCCCCGACGTGCTCCCGCGGTCGGTGCTGATCGGCATCGCCGCGGTCGACGCCGTCGCGCTGGTGGAGACGCTCAGCATCGCGCCGATCGTCGGGGTGATCGCCGGCGTCGTGATCCTCGGCGTGTGGCTGCGGGGTGTGACCCGCGTGCTGATCGGGTTCGCGGTCGTCGCGATCCTCGCGCTCGCGCTGTTCGGACCCAGGTTGGAGGGTCGCCTCACGCAGGAGTTCAGCCGCTCGCCCGGAGCCGCGCGGTCGGCGGTGGTCCCGCAGACGATCCAGTACCGCTATGACCTGTGGACCACGCAGCTGCTGCCGCTGCTCAAGGGCCACGAGGTCACCGGATACGGACCCGTCCTGCCCCCGCAGCTTCAGAACTTCCCGTACACCGAGTCGCTCTACATCAACCTGGTCTACCGCGGTGGCCTGATCCTGTTCCTGGTCTGGATCCTGTTGTTCGGCGCCATGGGCTTCGCGGGCCTGCGCTCGGCGCGGGACCGAGAACCCTTGCAACAGGCGCTCGGCGCGACGGTGGCGACCGCCGTCCTCTGCCTGCTGTTCATGCAGGCGATCGAGGCGTATTTCGTCGACGACGGCACGCCACAAGTGCTGTGGCTGCTGCTCGGCCTGCTCGCGTTTCGCGACGCGTCGCCGGGAATCCGGCAGATCCCACGCCGGCTGCGAGGACAGGCGGAGATCGGCGACCGGGCCTGGGCCGGGAACGTGGCGGCGGCGCTCGAGACCCTCGATCCAGGCAGCCGTGAGCTCCTCGGCCTGTCCTACCGCCATGGGCTCGACGACAACGAGGTCGTCGGCATCTTGGGACTCAGCCGCGAAGCGATCGCGCGCTGGCGGCAGTCCGCGCTCTCGCGCCTCGCCGTCCGCGCGCACATGAGCCCGGTCGCGGTCGAGCAGGTGCTCCGCTCGGGTGGAGTGCGCGAGCCGGCGCTCCCGACACCCGCCGCGGACCTGATCGGGCGGCCGAACGGTGCCGGACAGCTCGGGCGCTCACGCGACTCGCGAGGGGGTGAGGGCTCTGTCGATTGACACCGGCGATCCGGCGCTCGTCCACGACTATCTCCTGGTGCTGCGCGGCGCCGAGCGGACGTTCGCGTCGATCGCGGACATCTGGCCGAGCGCGCCCGTCTACACGCTCCTGTACGACGCCGACGGCACCGAGGGCCGCTTCGGCGGTCATCCGGTGACGACTTCCACGCTGCAGCGAACGGGCATCAAGCAGAGTGGATTCCGCAAGCTCCTGCCGCTGTTCCCGCTCGCGGCCGAGCGCCTGCCGCTGTCCGACCATCCGGTGGTCGTCTCGAGCAGCAGCGCATTCGCGCACGGGGTGCGCCCGGCGCCCGGTGCGGTCCACGTCTGCTACTGCCACACCCCGTTCCGCTACGCGTGGTTCGAGCGGAGGCGCGCGATGGCCGAGGTCCCGGCAGCGGTCCGCCCGGCGCTCGGGGGCGTGCTCGCGGCGATCCGCCAGTGGGACCGGAGGGCATCGCGCCGTGTGACCCGCTACGTCGCAAACTCGCGGCACACGCAGCGCCGGATCGAGCAGATCTACGGGCGGGAGGCCAACATCGTGCACCCGCCGGTCGAGGTCGACCGATTCCATTCCGCCGAATCCGACGATTACTTCCTCGCGGTCACCGAGCTCGTCCCGCACAAGCGGGCGGACGTCGCCGCTGAGGCCGCGGCCGAGGCCGGCAAGCGGCTGAAGGTGGTCGGCGGAGGACCGGAGCTCGAGCCGCTGCGCCGCCGCTATGGCCGCAACGTGGAGTTCCTTGGTCGGGTCGAGGATGAGGAGCTCGTCGACCTCTACGCCCACGCGCGCGCCCTCATCCTCCCCAACGTCGAGGAATTCGGGATTGCCGCCGTCGAGGCACAGGCAGCCGGCCGCCCGGTGATCGCCGCGGCCGCCGGCGGGGCGCTCGAGACAGTGCAGGAAGGCGTCACCGGCCGGCTCGTGCCTCCGGGCGACCAGCCCGCGCTCAAGCGGACACTGCGCGAGTTCGATAACCGAGACTTCGACTCGGGTGTGATCCAGCGGAACGCGCAGCGGTTCTCAGCCGCGTCGTTCCGGGACCAGTTCAGCGACGAGGTGCGCGCGGCGGTGGCACAGTCGTCGTTCAGCGACGAGGAGATCTTGGATGCCCGCGCCTGATTCACTGTGCTTCGCCGCCTCCGCCGGCGGGCACCTCGATCTACTCCGGGCACTGGCGCCCGATGTGCTCGACGGCCAAGAGCCGGTATGGGTCACGTCGAGGACGCCGCGCGGCGAGGCGCTGCGGGCCTCAGAGGCGCTGACCGAGCTGCTGCCCGAGTACGGTCGCAGCCCGCTCAAGGCGCTGAAGAACGTGGCAGCGGCGGCCATGGTCGTGATCCGCCGGCGCCCGCAGACGGTGGTCACGTCCGGCGCCGGGGTGGTCGCGCCGTTCTGCCTGCTGGCACGGCTCGCCGGAGCGCGCCTTGTGTATATGGAGACGATGGCGCGGGTGAGCAGCCCGAGCATGACCGCCCGGCTGCTGTCGCGGGTCGCCGGCCGCGTGCTCGTGCAGTGGCCCGAGTTGGCCGATTCCCTGCCGCGCGCCGTCGTCTGCCGTCCGACGCTGCTCGAGGACATCGGCGATGGCGGTCACGCGCCCGACGCGGGCACATTCGTGGCGGTCGGCACCCATCGCCAGCCTTATGCGCGGCTGCTCGAGATCGTTTCCCGCGGGATCGAGGCCGGTCTGCTCCCGGGGCCGGTGCGGGCGCAACTCGGACCGGCGAAGTGGCATGCGGACGGAGCGCGGGTGAACGCGTTCATGGACCGGGACGAGCTCGAGGCCTCGGTTCGGGCCTCCGCCGTGGTCGTCTGCCACGGAGGCGCCGGGATCATTTCCTCGGCGCTCGCGGCCGGCCGCCGGCCGATCGTTGTAGCCCGCCGTGCCGCCCTCGGGGAGCACGTCGACGATCACCAGTACCAGCTCACCCGGAAGCTCGCCGACTGGGGCCTGGTCGTACCCGTCGAGGAGCGGATCACCGCTGCCGACGTCGAGGAGGCCGCGCGCCCGCTCGAGGTTCCAAGCGAGATCCGCGAGCGCCCATCCGCCGCCGAGGTGCTGCGCGCCGAGCTCAGCGGGTTGTCGACTTGAGCCCCGAGTAGGCTGCGCGCTATGCGCCTAGAGCAGCTGATGCCCGGGGTCTCGCCGGCCGCCGGCAACGTCGAGATCACCCGGCTCGCGTACGACAACCGCCCCGTGGAGCCCGGGACTCTGTTCTTCTGCGTCCCGGGGTTCACCCGCGACGGCCACGACTTCGCGCGTGATGCGATCGCCCGGGGCGCGGCGGCGCTCGTGGTGGAGCGCCCGCTGAACCTTGGCGTCCCTGAGATAAAGGTGCCGAGCGTCCGGGCGGCGATGGCGCCGGTCGCGGCCGCGTTCTACGGCGACCCGACCGCGACCCTGCAGACGGTGGGGGTGACGGGCACCAACGGCAAGACCACGACGGCGTTTCTGGTCCACGCGCTGCTCGAGGCCGACCGCCGCCAGACCGGGCTGCTGGGGACGGTCAAGAGCGTGATCGGTGGCGCCGAGCGGCCCGTGGAGCGCACGACGCCCGAGGCGATCGACCTCCAGCGGACGTTCCGGGAGATGCTCGACGGGGGCGATGTCGCGTGCTCGATGGAGGTCTCCTCGCACGCGCTCGATCTCCACCGGGCCGACGCGATCCATTTCGTGGTGGCGGTCTTCACGAATCTGACTCAGGACCACCTCGACTTCCACGAGACGATGGAGGAGTACTTCCTGGCCAAGCGTCGGCTGTTCGCGGACGCCCGGCCGCGCCACGCCGTGATCAACGTCGATGACCCGTACGGGGCCCGACTGGCCGCGGAAACCCCCGGGGCGCTCACGTTCGCGATCAAGACTGAGGCGACCTACCGGGCGAGCGCCGTCGAGACCGGCCTCGCCGGCTCGCGGTTCATGGTGACGGGCCCCGACGGCGTGACCGAGCTGCGTTCGCCGCTGCCGGGACTGTTCAACGTCTACAACGTGCTCGGCGCGCTCGCCGCGGTGCAGGCGCTGGGCGTCTCGATCGACACCGCGGCCGCGGCGATCGAGACCGCGGGGCACGTCCCCGGGCGGTTCCAACCCGTGGATGCCGGCCAGGACTTCGCCGTGCTCGTCGACTACGCCCACACCCCGGATTCGCTCGAGAACGTCCTGCGCGCGGCCAGGCAGATCGCCGACGGCCGGGTGCACGTCGTGTTCGGGTGCGGGGGGGACCGCGACCGCGGTAAGCGCCCCCTGATGGGCGAGATCGCCACGCGGCTGGCCGACCGGGTGATGGTGACCTCAGACAATCCGCGCTCGGAGAATCCCGAGGCGATCATCGACGAGATCCTCGTGGGCACCGGGCCGGGGGTCGAGCACGAGACCGATCGCCGCGCGGCGATCCACACTACGCTCGCCGGCGCGCGGCGGGGCGAAGTGGTCGTGATCGCCGGCAAGGGCCACGAACAGGGGCAGGAGTTCGAGGGGGGGCGCAAGATCCCGTTCGACGACGTGACGGTTGCCAGGGAAGCGCTCGAGGGCGTCCTGGCAGCGCGCTGAACGGCGCCACCGGCCCTGACCGCCCGACCCGGCAAGTAGTCTCCCGCCAGAGCATGAGGACCTGGACACCCGAGCACCTCGCGCGGGCTGCCGGAGCTCGGCTCGTCGGCCCGCCGCCCAGCAGCGCGGGTCCCGAGCGCGTAGTCATCGACTCGCGTGAGGCCGGCCCCGGAGCGCTGTTCGTCGGGCTTCGGGGCGAGAACGCCGACGGCGGCAGGTTCGCGCCCCGCGCGCTGGCGGCCGGCGCCTGGGGGGTACTGACGACCCCCGAGCACGCCGAGGCCGCCAGATGCGCGGTCCCCGGAGCCCTGCTCGCCGCCGACGACCCGCTGGCGGCGCTGCAGCGGCTGGCCGGCGCCTGGCGGCGAGAGCTGGACGCGGCCGTGATCGGCGTGACTGGGTCCACCGGCAAGACCTCGACGAAGGATCTGCTGCGGGCGTTGCTCGCGCCGCACCGGCGGACAATCGCCTCGCGCGCCAACTTCAACACCGAGATCGGGCTGCCGCTTGAGATCCTCTCGACGCCGCCGGGCACCGAGGTGCTCGTGCTCGAGATGGCGATGCGCGGAGCGGGCCAGATCGCCGAGCTGGCCGCGATCGCGACACCGGACGTCGGCGTGATCGTCAGCGTCGGCCCCGTGCACCTCGAGATGCTCGGAACGCTCGAGGCGATCGCCGCTGCCAAGGCCGAGCTGATCGCGTCGCTGGCGCCTGGGAGCACCGCCGTGGTTCCCGCCGGCGAGCCTCTGCTCGAGCCGCACCTGCGTGACGATCTGAACACGATCACGTTCGGCGACTCCGGGGATGTCCGGCTCGTCCGCTCCGACGACGAGGTCGTCGAGATCGACCTGGCCGGCCGCACGATCGTGCTCGAGGTGCCGTTCCGCCAAGAGCATCTGCGCCGCAACCTGCTCCCGGCGGTCGCCGCCGCCGCGGCGGTCGGCGTGGTCCCCGAGGGCGCCGTCGCGCTCGAGCTGACCGCGGGTCGCGGCGAGCACGTCGCGCTAGCCGAGGGGGTGACGTTGATCGATGGCTGCTACAACGCCAACCCGATGTCGATGCGCGCCGCTGTCGAGGACCTCACGCAGACCGCCGGGCGGTCGCCCGCCGCCCGTCCGGTGGCCGTGCTCGGCGACATGCGCGAGCTCGGGCCCGGCGGGCGCGACTACCACGTCGAGCTCGGCGAGGAGGTCGCTCGCGCTGGCGTGGAGCTGCTGGTCACGGTCGGCTCGCTGGCCGCCGCGATCGCCGAGCGGTTCGACGGCGAGGTTCGCTCGGTGTCGGATGCCGCCGCGGCGGCCGAGCTGGTGCCGGGTCTGCTTCGCCCTGGTGACGTCGTGCTGGTCAAGGGCTCGCTTGCGGTTGGACTCGAGGTGGTCTGCCGCTCGCTGAAGGCGTCGATGCCGGCCGCCAACGGCGCTGGGGCGCGCGTCTGATGGGGTCGGTATCCGGACGCGTGCTGATCGCGGGCACCGCCTCGCTGCTGTTGTGCCTGTTCCTGAGCCCGAAGTTCATCGAGTTCCTGCGCCGGCGGGCGTTCGGCCAGAACATCCGCGAGGAGGGACCTGAGGGGCACAAGGTCAAGGCCGGAACGCCGACCATGGGTGGGATCATCATCATGCTCGCGGTCGCGATTCCGTTCCTGATCCTGTCGACTCGCGACTGGCCGTCGATCGGCGTGTTCGGCGGCGCGGTCGCCTGCGCGCTGCTCGGGTTCGCCGACGACTACACGAAGATCGTCAAGCGCCGGTCGCTCGGCCTGCGGGCGCGGACGAAGCTGGCGGTCACGATCGCGATCTCGCTCGGCCTGTGGTGGGTCGCGACCAAGAAGGCCCATGTGCCCGAGACGATCAGCCTCCGGTTCGTCGACGTCAGCATCGACCTCGGTCCGCTGTACCCGGTGCTGATCTATCTCGTGGTCGCCGGTACGACCAGCGCGGTCAACCTCACCGACGGGCTCGACGGACTCGCCGCCGGCTGTGCCGCGATCGTCCTGCTGGCATACATCGGGATCACGTTCATCACCAACGGGCAGGCCGACCTGACACTGCTCGCGGCCTGCCTGGTCGGCGGGTGCATCGGCTTTCTGTGGTTCAACAGCTTCCCCGCGAGCATCTTCATGGGCGACACCGGATCGCTCGGGATCGGCGGCGCGATCGCCGGCCTGGCGGTGATGACCAACACCGAGGTGCTGCTGATTCTGCTGGGCGGGATCTTCGTGATCGAGGCGCTGTCGGTGCTGATCCAGGTGTTCTCGTTCCAGATGTTCCGCAAGCGGGTGTTCCTGATGGCGCCGATCCACCACCACTTCGAGCTGCAGGCCTGGTCGGAGACGAAGATCATCCTGCGCTTCTGGATCGTCGCGGCCGCGTTCGGAGCGATCGGCTTCGTGGTGTACCAGCTCAGCATCCGTGGCTGAGCGGCGTTTCGCGCGACCGATGGGTTGGCGGTGCCGGCGATCCGTCGCCGCAGGTCGTCGATGAAGCCCCGTCCGCCGCTTCCCGGCGGCCCGTATCTGATCGTCGGACTGGCCCGCTCCGGGGTCGCGGCGGCGCTCGCACTGCGCGCCCGTGGAGAGGAGGTGATCGGATGCGATTCGGGCGCGCCCGGCCGGCCCGGGCTCGACGCTGCCGCCGGAAGGCTTTACGAGGCCGGCGTCGAAGTCCACCTCGATGCGTCAGGCGACGCCCTTGCCGCCCGCGCCGGGACGCTCATCAAGAGCCCCGGCGTTCCCCA
>DASXDA010000047.1:0-38359 GCA_036490875.1 Solirubrobacteraceae bacterium | reverse complement strand
TCGGCGCTGCGACCGGATTGGGCTACCGGCGCCCCGACAGCGACGCCCCGAGCGACCGGTACCGGTTGTGGGAGGTTCCCGGCGCCAGCCACATCTCCAACGATCTCGGCGCCACAACGATGACCGAGCAGCGCGACCTTGCGGAGCTGGAGGGAATTTCGCTTGCGGCTCTGCCTCCCACCGGCTGCACTCACCAGCAATTGATCAACGGTGCCTGGGTCGGAGTGCCCGGGACGATCTCCCCGAACGCCTACCCGTTTGGCGACGTCGCCGATGCCGCGTTCGAGGACCTGACGAACTGGGTGAATCACGGCACCCCGCCGCCGCACTCGGCCAGAATTGAGACGACGTCTTCGGGCAGCGTCGCCCGGGACCGGTTCGGTAACGCCCGCGGCGGCCTTCGGACGCCGTTCGTGGACGTACCCACGGCCACATACTCACCGGCGGATTCGGTCGCACACGACACCGACCTGGCCGGGCTGTGCGTTCTGATGGGATACGGCACCCCGTTCGGCCGGGCGAAGTTGCAGGGGCTCTATCCAAGTCACGCTGACTACGTTGCGAGGGTCGAGCGCGAGGCCGATGCGCTTGTCAGGCAGGGGTTCTGGCTGCAGTCAGATGCCGCCAGGGTCGTGGCCCAGGCGGCGCGCGCCGAGGTCCCGTAGCCCGCGCACGCGACGACGGAACACGTCGGGCGGCGTAGGCTGAGGCCCGTGGCAACGCGGCGGCTGCTCTTCGTCACGGCCGGCGCCCTGATGGCGTTGACCGCAGGCTGCTCGGCCGGCGCTCCCACTCGGCACGCCGCGCGGATGGGGGCCGACCGGGCCAGCCTGGTCGTCAAGCCCCGCCACCCTGTGGCGGCCTCCTCTGACATCACGCTGGCGTTCGCCGGCGACGTGCACTTCGCCGGGCGGGTCGCGCGGTTGCTTAAGGATCCGGCGACCACGTTCGGCCCCATCACCTCCGTGCTCACATCGGCTGACTTCGCGGCGGTGAACCTGGAGACCCCGGTCACGTCCCGAGGCCAGCCGCAGCCGAAGACCTACCACTTCGCCACCACGCCGGTCGCCTTCACCGCGCTCCGCGACGCCGGCGTGGACCTGGTCACCATGGCAAACAACCACGTCCTGGACTACGGGCCGACCGGGCTGGCGGACACGCTCGCGGCGGCGAGGGCAGCGCATTTCCCTTACGTGGGCGCGGGAGTCAACGCGGCGGCGGCCTGGGCGCCCTACGTGGCGACGATCAACGGCACGAAGCTCGCGATCGTCGGTGTATCTCAGGTGGCCGAGCTGGCTTCGTCCTGGGTGGCGACGGCTCACCGCCCTGGCGAAGCCAACGCGATCAATCTAGGCCAGACGCTCGCGGCGGTCCGGGAGGCGAAACGGCTCGCCCGCATCGTCATCGTGTTGATGCACTGGGGAACGGAGGGCATGGGCTGCCCGGACCAGAACCAGCTGTCGCTGGCCCCGAAGCTGGCCGCCGCGGGGGCGAGCATCATCATCGGCTCGCACGCGCACATGCTCCAGGGCTCCGGTTGGCTCGGCCACACATTCGTCGCGTACGGCATGGGCAACTTCCTGTGGTGGGAGAACTCCTACAGCACGGCCACCGGGGTGCTGACGCTCACCTTGCACCCTCACGCGCCGCTGACCCCGCGGTTCATCCCCGCGGTCGTCTCCGGCACTGGCCAGCCGCTCGTCGAGCAGGGCGCTGCCCGCCGCGCCGTCGCCCACTACGCCAGCTTGCGCACCTGCGCCGGACTGTCCGCGAGCCCGCCCGCCGGGGCGATCACGCCGACGTCGGCCGCGGGACCGCGGTAGCGGCGTTCCCGTGAGCAGCCGTCGGCCTAGCTCAGCGTGATCACCGTTTTGCCGCGCACGCGCTGGGCCTGCGCAGGGTCGAGGGCGGCGGGGACCTCCTGCAGAGGTATGCGCGTGATTGGCGGGGCGACGATGCGTTCGCTGACGACGGCTTGTGCCACCCGCTCGAGGAGGTCGCTGGACATCTGCAGGGCGAAGTTGACGCCGGTGATCCCGGTCTCGCGGAGCCCCTCTTCGTCAGCCACATATTGAGTCGTGACCGCTCTGCCGCCCGACTTCACGAGCGCGGCGAGCGCGGCAAAGCCGGTGGCGTCGCTCACGAGGTCGAGGAGCGCATCAATGCCGTCCGGGTGTGCCTGTCGTACCGCGTCCCCCAGCGCGACCTTGGTGTGATCGATCGTCTCCACAGCACCGTAACCGCGCATGCGCTCGGCATCGTCGTCGCGAACGTTCGCGATCACATTCGCTCCGGCGTTCGCGGCGAACTGAGTGGCAAACGAGCCGACACCGCCGCCCGCCCCAACGATCAGCACGGTCTTGTCGGTCAGCGGCTCGAGCAAGTCCACCAACGCAGACCCAGAGCCGCCCGCCGTCGGCAACGACGCGGCGACAACATCGTCGAGTCCGGCCGGAACGGTCGCCAGCGGCGCATCCTCGGCAACGGCCACATACTCGGCGTATGTTCCCGCCGAGCCAAGCGGGGAGATAAACAACTGGCCGAACAGATCGTCGCCGATGGAGAACCTCGTTGCCCCGTCGCCGAGCTGCTCGACCACGCCCGCACAATCGGCACCGAGCACCATGGGGAACGTCGCCGGCAACGGCCGCCAGGCGCCAGAGGCGAGCGTGCGATCCATCGGATTCATCCCAGCAGCCCGGACCTTGATGAGCACCTGGCCACGTCCGGGCTCCGGCCTCGGCACCTCCGCGAGGGCAGGAGTGGCCCCATATTCAGTGACGGTGATCGCACGCAAGTCGTCCTCCCTCAGGTTGTGGATGCCGAGATACAGCGGCGTGGAGATGACGAGGACGTTAACTCCGCGAGCGCGCCCCGGGCTTAGGATGCCGGAGATGCCCACCTAGCGCATGGGGGCCCAGATCACCGAGGTCGAAGGCGCCTCCCACGTCGTCTTCATCTCGCACCCCAAGAAGGTCGCTGAGGTTGTCATCACCGCTGTGCGGGCCTGCGCCGCGCAGCCGGCCTGACCTCTGGGAACTGGCGCGCGAGGCTAGGAGCCGGCGCTCGAGGCCGGCAACAGCGCCCGCCGCGCGCCCCCACACCTCAAATTTGACAATCGCGTGAACGCTTTGCCATCCTCGGCGGCGCGGAATGAGGAGGCGCTTCGACAGTGTCGTTAAGGGCTGCGTGCTCGCTGCCGCCGTCGCGCTGGTTGCGGCGGCGCCGGCGGGGGCTCACATCGAGCGTCCGTCGTACTGGCCGCTGCCGCAGGCCGACTGCTCGATCCATCCGTGCGCGGGTGGGAAGGTGCCGGCGGCGCGGTCGCTGCAGTCCGCGGTGAAGCCGCCGAGATCGAGCCACACGCGGGTGGTGTGCCAGTCCGACTCGCTGACGAGGCTGAAGCGTTCGATCGCGAGCGCTCGGCGGTCGGGATATTACATCCGCCCGACCGACCACCGGTCGCTCAGCAAGCAGGCGGCGGCGCGGCTACTGGCCGTCAACCGGGCGCTGTTCGCACGCTGCCGCTACCACGAGATCCAGCCGGCGGTCACGGCCTCACACAACCAGGACACCGTCGTGATCATGCCCGGGCTCTACACCGAGCCGGAGTCGCGCGCTAAGCCGACGTTCGACCCGAGCTGCAAGCAGTACGAGATCACCGACAACGGCGGCGGTGACATCTCGGGCGCGGTTACCTACGCCTACCAGTTCCACTGCCCCAACGACCAGAACCTGATCGCCGTGCTCGGACGCGCGGTCGGTTCCGGCCAGGATCCGCATCCGCCGCTGGTCGACCGTCACGGGATCCCCAACCGCGGGAAGTGCATCCGCTGCAACCTGCAGATGCTCGGCTCGGGTGTCTCGGCCGACGATGTGGTGATCGACGCCGGGCGGGTCGCGTCCGGGAACGGACCGCCGAGCGGGTCGGTCAAGGACGTCGGGATTCGTGCGGATCGCGCCGACGGGTTCGTGCTTCAGAACGTCACCGTTCGCCACGCGAAGGAGCACGACATCTACGTGCTCGAGTCGGGTGGCTACCTGCTCGACCGGTTCAAGGCCTACTGGGCCGGCGAGTACGGCGTGCTGACGTTCGTCGAGGACCACGGGCTGATCCAGAACTGCGACGCTGCCGGCTCCGGCGACTCGGGCCTGTACCCGGGCGCGGGCGCGAAGACCAGCGCCGGACGGGACATCCACTACTACCCGGTGTTCCGCTACAGCCAGGAGATCCGCGACTGCGACTCGCGCCACAACCTCGCCGGCTACTCGGGCACCGACGGCTCGGGCACCCACATCGACCACGACAACTTCTACGACAACTCGCTCGGCTTCACCACCGACGTGTTCACCGCGCCCGGTCATCCCGGATTCCCGCAGCAGGGCGACCTGATCGAGTACAACAACTTCTACTCGAACAACTTCAACCCGTACGTCGCCGGGTCGGACATCGCGCCGTCCGAGCCCGAACCGGTCGGGACGGGCCTGTGGATCGCGGGCGGCAACGACGACGTCGTCCGCTACAACCACTTCTACGACAACTGGCGGCGCGGGGCGATGCTGTTCGCGGTCCCCGATGCCACCGTCTGCGGGCCGGCGCCGGTCGGATCGAGCATCCCGGTCCCGGGCTGCGACCCGAAGAAGTTCTCCACCTCCTACAACGATCGTTTCTACGGCAACGTGATGGGCGTCGCGCCGAACGGAACGGTCGAGCCCAACGGCACGGACTTCTGGTGGGACGCCTACGCCACCAACACCGGGAACTGCTGGTACGGCAACACCGCGGCGCCCGGGCGTAGCGTCACCACCTCGCCGTCGGGTCTGCCCGGCTGTGACGGAGGCGCTCAGCCGTGGACGAGCACCGGCACCGGCGACCCGCAGAACGAGGGCGAGCTCTTGTCGTGCTTCGCGGCGATCGAGGCGGGCGGGGGCTACAACCCCGCGACCTGCCCGTGGTTCGCGACGCCGGCGAAGCCGCAGGCCGCACAGGACCGGCCCTCACGGGCTGATCGAGTCGCCGCCTCGTGGGCCAGCTCGTGGTACCTGCCGCGGCGCGTCTGCCTGCTCTACCTCCATCAGTGGTCCCCGGCCTGCGCCGGCACGGCTCCCCGGCCCTCGACTTGAGCGCGCGGCTCCGCGCGCTGCCGGCGACCGGGGTCGTGCTCCTCTGCCTCGCCGGCTGCGGGTCGCACGCCAGCTCATCGGCGACCGGCTCGGGGCCATCCGCGCCGGCGACGGGAATCGCCACCGCGCGCACCGCCAACTGCATGCTCTGGAACGTGCTCGGCTCCGGCGACCGTGAGCGGCTCGTCGTCGGCCTGCGCACGTTCTTCACCCAGCGGCTCGACACCGGCGCCCACGATCAGGTGCTCCCGGACGACCGCGAGAACACGATCATCACCCGCTACTGCAGGCTGCCGTTCGCTCGCGCCTTCCTGATTTACCGGATCTACGGGAACGCGACCGCGTTCGGCGGCGAGGCGAACGCGACGTCTATCGGAACAAATTGAAGGTCGGCCGCGCGGCAGCTTCGCCGGATTACGGATCGCGTGAACTTCTAGGTTCGCTCGATCGTCGCGAGCCAGGCCGCGGCGCCGTCACTCATCCAGGGCGGCGCGTCTTCGTTCACCCAGGCCGGGTTGATCTCGATCCGGTCGGGGACGATCGAGAGGACGTTCCAGCCCGACGCGAACGCCGTTCGGAGCTCGGCCTGAGTGACGCGGCGCGGCCCGTCGGTCCCAGGGGTCGCTTCGCTGAAGCACAGCAGATTGAGCACGCTTCCCGGCCTCGTGACGGAGCCGAGGCTCTCGACGTACGTGCCTCGCTCGTCGTCGTCGAACGTGTGGAACAGCCCGACGTCGAGCACGCGGTCGAACGTTCGGGCGAGCCGTTCGAGCTTTAGCGCGTCGCCGACGAGGAAGGTCGCGTTGATCTGACGGCCGGCCGCCTTCTCGCGTGCCTGCGCGATCGCGGTCGGGGCGATGTCGATCCCAAAGACCTCGCAGCCACGCGTCGCGATCTCCAGCGCCTGCTCGCCCGTCCCGCACCCGGCGTCGAGCACGGAGCCTGAGAACGCGTCGCGGTCGGCGAGCCGGACGACCGCGGGCTGTGGACGGCCGAGGTCCCAAGGCGCCGGCCCGCTGCGGTACGAGTCGTCCCACGGCCGGCCGGCTCGGCGCTCGTGGTCGGTCGGGGCTCGGGCGTCGTCTGGCATTCCCGGAGCTTGGCCGCCTGGCCGGCGTTGGTCAAGTGGACGAACAACTGACCCGCGACTATGTGCGGTTTAGTACGTTCGTCCAGTCTGCGTGGGAGGAGAGTGGATGCCCCGAGGGACGTTCTTTCCGCTTACCCTGGCGCTGGCGTTCGCGGCAACGGCGCTCGCACCGCCGTTCGCCCATGCCGGTGGCTATGTCCGCGGCTGCGCCGACACCAAGTTCTCCGGCGCCGACGCCACGCTGGTCGAGTGGTACCGGTTCTCGCAGTCCTCGTTCGACGGGTTTCCACCACCCGATGAGCAGGGCTACATCCTGCAGTACGCCTACAACAGCCCGAGGCCCCGAACGGGTGACATCCTGTGGGCGTGGGGACAGGCTCACGTCGACGGCGTGCTCGCGTACTACTAGGCCGCATTTGCGCATTTCGGTCGCTACGCCTGCTCGCGGGCGCGGCGGCGGGGGGCCTCGGGGCGTCGGCTGCGATCGCGGCCGGAGCCACTGCCGCTCCCGGTTTCCACTACGCGGTCCCGGTGCAGCAGAGCTCACCGTGGCCGACGATGCGCCGTGACCTGCGCAACACCGCCTCGAGCCCGATCGTCGGCCGCTACGAGGACGGCCGTCCGTGGGCGTTCAAGACCGGAAAGGGGATCTTCTCGACGCCGGTGATCGGCGGGAACGGGACCGCCTACTTCGGCTCGGCCGACACCTACTTCTACGCGGTCAACGGCGCCGGCAAGCAGGTGTGGCGGTTCAAGACGGGCAACCTGATCGACTCGGCCGGCTTCGTCGGTGCGTGGAACCCGCGGCTGCGTACGTACCCGGTAGCCGTCCCGTCCGGCGACACGCACCTCTACCTGATCCGCAGCGACGCGCGTCAGATGCCGAGGGCCAAGCGGATCATCTGGACGTACACGCCGCCGAACGGCAAATCGCCGCTCGGCGAGACGCAGCTCGTCAACTGGTGGGAGGGGAATGCCGAACCGGGGCCCGACGGCACGATCTACGCCGGCAGCACCGGCGACGCCGCCTACGCCCTCACCCCAGACGGGAAGCTCAAGTGGGTCTACCGGTCGATCGGCCCGTTCTGGACCGACCCCGCGATGGAACCGAACGGCACCACGTACTGGGGCTCGCTTGATCTCCAGGTACACGCCCTGAACGCCGCCGGCAAGGACATCTGGCGGTTCCCGACGGGGGGCTTCGTGACCTCGTCGCCGGCGCTCGACAACGACGGCACGCTTTACGTGGGCTCGTTCGACTCGAACCTCTACGCGCTCGACGCCGCCACCGGGCTGGCGAAGTGGAAGTTCACGACCGGTGACCATATCTACGGCTCGCCCGCGCTCGACGAGGACGCACAGGGGCACCTACGCGCGATCTACATCGGCTCCACCGATGGGCGGATGTACGCCGTGAGCCCGACCGGGAAGGAGCTCTGGGCCTACGACACCGGCGACGTGATCCGGTCCTCGCCGGTGATCGGGCTCGCCCCGGACGGCGTTCACCGGATCGTGTACTTCGGCGCCGGCAACGGCGTCCTGTACGCGCTGAACGCCGCCGACGGCAGCCGCCGGTGGTCGTACGACACGACCCGGCCCGACCCGATCCTGCGCGATCGCAACGACCTCAACAGTTCGCCGGCGCTGACCCGGACGGGCGTCGTGATCGGCGGCGAGGACGGCTACCTCAAGTACGTCCCGTACGACTACTGCGTGCGCCGTCGCGATCCCCGCTGCAGCACCAGCCCGGGGGACGCGTTCCCGCCGGACCTGAACCGGGTGTACGCGGTCACCTCCGGCGGCAACACGCAGCTTGGCGGAGGCGCACAGCCGGTGGGGACGGCGTCGGTGATGCCGCTGCGCCTGGTCGTGCGCTCGAAGGGCGAAACCCTCGACGCGTCGATGCAGCCGGTCCCGGACGCTGCATCGCTGGTCCAGACGAGCCCGCAGTTCCCGTTCACCGCGCAGCTGTCCGGCGACGGCCACTACATGTTCGTCGTGCCGGACGGCTTCCTGACCCCGGGGCGCGACTACACGATCAAGCTGGCGGGCCATTACTCCGCGAACGGGCTCTCGGTCGGAGATATCCGGCTCGGCGGCACCAGGGTCGGCAACTTCGGCAGCAGCGTGAGCTACCACGTCGCGCCGCCCGCGGGACCGCTCCCGCTCCACAACCGCCCCGGCCGCGTCGCCGCGTTCCGGCTGACGCGGCTCGCGTTCCCGCTGCCCGCGCTGTTGACGAGTGTCAACCAGATCGGCTTCGATCAGTACAACCTGATCGTCGGCGCGCTCACGATCAAGCCCACCGCCGGAGGCTCCGGCTCGATCCTGCTGTGGGCGGTCGGCGCCCGCCCCGGTCCGAACGGTGCTCAGCAGGTCGACCCGCACACGACGCTGACGTTCCCGCTCGCGGGTGGCTACGAGCACGACTCGCTGCTTTTGCAATCACACAACACGACGCTGACGTTCAGCTTCGGACCGGTCCCCGCGCAGCGGCTGGTGGTCCGCGCCCAGCTCTCACGATCGCTCGTCGCGCGCCCCGGCGCCGACATCTATGCCGAGGTCAGCTGTCCCGACGTGCCCTTCTACGGGCCGCTGCTGCCGACGCTCCGGCTCTGCAACAACCAGGACAAGTTGGTCTCCAACGGGACGTTTGTCACGAGCGCGTATGGCTCGAGGGGTACGGCCAACCAGCGCCCGCGCGGCCTTGGCGTCGCGGGCGTGACGCTCCAGCGGCCGACCGCTGTGGCGGCGGGAAGCGCGGTCGCGACGCTCGTGCTCGCCCGTGGCGCCCACTATCCCGCCGCGAATCACCTCGTCTCGGTCGTCCTCACCGACGCCGCTACGGGCGCGGCGGTCGGGCTCAACTACTCGGCGAACGTCAAGAACGTCGCCGACGGCCACGGCGACATCGAGCGCGCCGAGCTGACGATCCCCGCCGGGACGTCGCTCCCGGCAAAGGTTCGCGCATACGTCGTCGCCGACGTCTTCCCGCTCGGCCAATACGGCGTCTAAACAGCGTGGATCTGCACCTGGCCGGCGCCGGCCACGAATTCGAGCAGTCGCTCGGCCTCGCTGCGGACGGCGCGAGCGTCGGCGCGTCGGAGCCGCGCGAACGGGTGGACGTGGAGTGTCTCGCGCTCGATCCGCCAGCTCCCGGCGACGAAGCCGTCGACGAGGAACGTCCGCATCAGGCGATCGCGAGACACCGGCTGGCGGTGGGCGGCCGGGACGATCCGCGTGCGATCGGCGTGAGCCAGGATCGCGTTGTCGAATGGCGCCAGGAAACGCGGCGGCGCGGGCGTGTCGGACTCGGGAAGCCGTCCATCGGGCACGTCGTGGAGCATGCGGCCACGCTCGTCCTGGAAGCTGCGTAGCCGGCCGTCGAGGCCAGCGACGACGCGATCGAGGCCACGCAGACCTGACCACGCTTGGACGTCCTGGATGGTCGCGGGCCCGAACGAGGTCAGGTAACGGAGAACCAGCTGCTCGAGCGAGCGGTCACTCCCGACGCCGTGTTCGAGCCAGCCGGCGGCGGTCACCCAGCGCGCCTGGCCGCTCGCGCGCCACACGCCCCGCGGCGGGACCTGCACCAGAGGCTCGAGGTAGGTGACGGCGTACGCGAGCGCCTCCGGCTCGGCGGAAGGCCAGCGTTCCGCGAGCAACGGGCCGAGCTCAGCCCGGCTCCGAGGCCGCTCGGATAGCAGCTGCCGACCGAGCGCGAGCAGTTCCTCGACCTCGACGCCCGCGATCGACTTGCGGAACGGACTCGCGTCGAAGCCGCGCGCCAGCACTGGCGCGACCAGCGGACGCAGCGCCACCCAGTCGCCGGCGGTGACGAGGTGAAGCGTCGCCCGCATCAGCGGCCCGCGGACCGCGCCCCGCTCCACAATCAGCTCAGACAGCTCCTCGGGCCGGAACTCGTGCACTCGCGACCACAACCCTAGATACGGCGCCTGTGGCTCCTGTGCCTGCATCCCGACGAGCTGCTCGAGCATCTCGGCAACCGGAATCGCGCGACGCTCCAACAGCAGCTGGCGTTCGAGCAGCGCCCGGTTCAGCGCCCGGGCGCCAAGCGTGGTCGTCGATCGTCGTGGACCCACCCGCGCGAGCTTACGGCCGGCGGATGCCGGTACCGTCGCCCAAATGCTCGTGGCGGTCACGGATCACGCGGCCGAACGCTTTCGCCAGCGAGTCCGCGGCACGCTCGACGAGAAGCGAGAGGTCGCCTCGCGCGTCGCGCGGGCCTACGCCGCCGGGCGGATCGAACAGGGGTCCGCCGGGACCGTGCTCGTCCGCGACCTCGACCGCCGGGACCTCGTCTACGTGTGCCGGCCCGACGGCGGCGAGCTGGTCGTGATCACGCTGTGGGAGGAGGGGGAGGACGCCGCGGTGCCGAAGCGGTTCACGAACGCGCTGCGGCGCGACGACGACCGCGTCGGCTAGGGCGCTGGCGCTTGCGGTGCGCCAGCGGCGCGAGCCTGCACGACTCGGGTCCGTTCGTGCACGCGGGCGTCGGCGTCGCGTTCCCGAGAATCAGCCGCGACGGGTACACCGAGTCGTGGAAGATCAGGTTGCGCCCGGCGACGTCGAGCGGTTCGTGAGTCGGCGCGTCCGAGGAGCTGAGCCACAGTCGTAGCCGGTGGCCGGGAGCAAGCGTGTAGGCCGTGTCCCAGATGTCCATCCGGTACCCGGTGGTCTGGCCGGTCACGACCGGCGTGTCGCGGTCGTCAGGAAGGTACGGATCGCCCGGCGGTGAGCGCTTGGGGTCGACGTAGCGGAAGCTCGCGCGCAGCCAGCCCTGAGTGATCAGCGAGGCGCTGCCGTCGGGCGCGACGTCCTCGAGGCGCGCTACCCACGCCATGTCACTGCCCTCGGTGACGGCCCAGAAACGGAACTCGGATGGCCCCGCAAGGTGCAGCGGCTCGGCCAGGGCCGGGGTCGTGTAGGTGAGCCCCTGCGGCTCATCGAGCTGCTGGTCAAGCGGGGCGTAGGGGAGGAAGCCGTCGGGTCCGTCCTTGCCCATCGGGACCGATGCGCCCGCGGCGGGGTCATATATGTACGAGTCCTGGTACGCGGCGGCGCCGGTGGGAACGCCCGATGCGAGCGTGCCGTCGTTGGGTGACAGCGACGCCGATCCGCTCTTCCCCGCGGACAGGTAGAGGTTCGTGCGGTGCGTGTCGGCCGCGCGCCACGAGGGCGCCGCGTGCCAGCTCCCGTTGCCGAGATCCAGGTAGCGGACTCGCGGCTTGGCGGCGATCCCGTTGCGGATCCCCTTGACCCATCGGTTCAGCCACGCGACGTCCTCGCCCTGCGGCGGGGTATCGCTGAGCGCGGAGATGTTGTCGAGCTGATTCTGGGTCGATCCGCCGTACGGCGCGCCGAGCTCGCCGGCCTGGTCGGTGCCGTGGTGCGTGCTGGCGTTGATCACGAGCCGGCTCGGGGTGCGCAGCGAGTCGATCAGCCGCATGTCGCCGCGGCTGTACATGTCCTCCCAGCCGGTGAAGATGTAGACCGGCACCTTGATGCGGTTGACCTTCGCAAGCACCGACCGCTCGTAGTAGACGGGGCCGTCGTACGGGATCAGCCGCGTCTCGATCGCGAACTGCTGCTGCGCGCGGTCGAGGACCTGCGGCTGGTACCCGGTCCCGACCGACTGCAGGGCGGTCTGGCCGGCGAACCACTGACCCACGAAACCCTGGTCGTAGAGGCCGTTCTGCCAGACGACGTCGCGGTAGGGATCGGTCGGCGGGTGCCCGACGACGACCGCGTCGAGGTGCCTGGGCTCGAGCTCGGCGCCGAGCAGCGCCGTGATCGCCGAGTACGAATAGCCGTACAGCGCCACGTGCCCGTTGCTCCACGGCTGCTTGGCGATCCACTCGACGACGTCGCGGACGTCCTCCTGCTCGCGCAGGCAAAGCAGGCAGAGCGCGCCGCCGCTCATCCCCGAGCCGCGGACGTCGGTGTTGATGCGGGCGTAGCCCTGAGGGACGTAGTCGGTCGAGGTCGACCGGCCGTACGGCTCCATGTCGACGACAGCCGGGTACCGGGCCTTGCCGTCGCCGGGCAGATACACGTCGCCGACCAGGTTGACCCCGTCGCTCGCCGGGATCGCGACGTTCGACATCTTCGACATCACGGCGGCGGCGCCGGCCGGCGAAGCGCAGGCGAGCGCGCCCAGCAGGCAAAGTCCGACGAGCAGGCAGCGACGCACTGGATACGAAACGGCTGCGCGGCGAGGAACTTGCGGTCGGCGGCGCTGCCATCGGCCCTGCTGGCTACCATCGGCCGCGATGTCGAGTCCCGGTCTGCGTCGGGGACTCGTCGCCGTGGCGGGCCTGCTGCTTGCGGTTGGGATAGCAGCAGTGGTTCTGGCGCTGACCGCTTCCGATAGCCCCCAGCACCACCGGCCCGCGGTCCAGGTGACGCGCCCCGTGACGACGCCCCCACCGCCACGTCCGAAGTCGCATCCGCGGCCGCGGCCGCGGCCGACCGACGATGCGTGGCCGCTGTACGGCTACAACCTCACCCGCACGCGGGCGTTTCCGAACGGGCGCAAGCTCGACCCGCCGCTGCACGTCGGCTGGAAGTTCAATGACGGGGCGCTGCTCGAGTTTCCGCCGGTGATCTTCGACAACACGCTGTACTTCGAAGATGCGAACGGGTGGGCGCGGGCCGTCAGCACGATGAACGGGCGGGTGCTGTGGAAGCGGAGGGTGGGCACGGTCGCGGCCGCCTCCCCGGCGCTCGACATCCGCCACAAGCTCGTGTTCTTCACGCTGCTGTCGACGAGCCCGGGCGCCACCGCGCCCGGCAACGGAGCCGTCGTCGCGCTGTCGATGAAGACCGGGAAGGTGGCGTGGTCACACGCGCTGCCGCCGGGCAGCGAATCCTCGCCGCTGGTCCACGGCCTCAGCGTGTTCCTCGGCGACCAGGGCGGGACCATGTACTCGTTCAGGACCTACGACGGCCATCTCAACTGGACGTTCGGCGCGGCCGGCGCGATCAAGGGCGGAGTCGCGTTCGCACACGACACGATCTACTTCGGCGACTACGGTGGACAGGTCCACGCTGTCAGCGCGAAGAACGGCCGCGGCGTCTGGACCTCGTCCGCGGGCGACAACGTCTACTCGACCCCGGCGGTCGCGTTCGGCCGGGTGTACATCGGCAGCACCAGCGGCGCGGTGTACGCCTTCTGGGCCGGCTCCGGGGCGCAGTCGTGGAGCGCGTCGACGGGGGCGTACGTCTACTCGTCGGCGGCGGTGGCCGACGTGCCCGGCGTCGGGCCGACCGTCTACATCGGGTCCTACGACGGCAACATGTACGCCTACAACGCGCTCACCGGGGGCGGCAGGTGGAGCCACGCTGGCGGCGGGCGGATCGACGGCTCGGCGACCGTGCTCGGCAACGTCGTCTACTACTCGAGCCTCGGCTCGAACACGACCGAGGGCCTCGACCTGCGGACCGGCCGCAAGGTGTTCTCGTTCCCGGACGGGGAGTTCAGTCCGGTGATCACCGACGGCAAGGCCGTGTTCCTGATTGGCTACTCGACGATCTACCAGATGCTCCCGAAGCGCTGAGGCGGCGCTAGGCGGAGGGGCACTGGCTCCGCCGGGCGCCGCGAACGCTTCCGTCGGGCATCAGCACGTTGCAGAATCGTGTTCCCCGCAGGTTGGCGCCGCTCATTCGCGCGCCGGTCAGAAACGTGTCGCTGATCGTCGCTTTTGACAAGTTGGCGCCGCGAAGGTCCGCGCCCTCGCCCGCTCCGTTGATGTGGGCGCCACGCAGGTCGGCGCCACGTAGGTCGGCGCGCTGGAAGACGCCGACGTAGGCGGCGCGAAGATCGGCACCCCGGAGATTCGCGCCGACGAGCAGCGTGTTCGACATCCTCGCCCCGACCAGCGTCGCCCCCTGCAGGTTGGCGCCGACCGCCGATGTCCCGCCGAGGAGTGCGTGGCTCAGGTTCGCGCTCGGGAGCTGGGCGCGGGTCATCGAGCCGAGCTGGAAGTTCTCGCCCGAGAGGTTCGCGCGGGGCAGACGCGCGCCGGCCAGGAACGCGCCCTGCAGGTTCGCGCCGCGCAGGTCGGCGCCCGGGCACGAGGTGAACGGCTGAATCCGGCAGCCTCGCTCGACCGAACCGGCGGGAACCTGCGTGCCGAACTCGAGCGCATAGACCGCCGGGTAGTTGGGGTCCCGGGCCGTGATCGTGACCGGCTTGGCGCCATGGATCGGCCGCAGCAGCTGCCCGGGACACAGCCCACGGCGGGGAGCGCGCACCTTCCCGGACGGCATCACCGTGTTGCAGAAGCGGGCGCCCCGAAGGTCCGCGCCCGCGAGGTTGGAGCCGGTGAAGTCGGCGTTACTCAAATTGGCGCCGCGGAGATCCGCCCTCCGCATGTCGTCGAAGTTGGTCGTGTCGTCGGCGAGGTTCATGTTGCGCATCTCGGCGCCTCGCATGTCCGACTCGAGGATTCCCCCGAACGTCAGGTTCGCCCGCCGGAGGCGGGCGCGGCGGAGGTCGACGTACGCGAAGTTGGCGTTGCGCAACAGGTCGCCGGTCATGTTGGCCGCGCGCATGTCGGCGAACGCTTCGCTCGACGCGTACAGCGAAGTGTTCGACACGTCTGCGCCGGCGAGGTTCGCGAAGTCCATGATCGCCCCCGCGAGGACGGCACCGCGGGCGTGGATGCCGGCGAGGTCGGCGTACGGCAGTCCCGCGCCCCGCAGGTACTTGCCGGCGAGGCGCGCGCCGCGGCACCGCGTGCGCGGCACGATCACGCAGCCGCCGACGTTCTTCCCGTAGCCGACCGTCGGCAGCCGCTCGGAGACGATCCCGAGGTAGTAGGGGTTGGTCGACGTCACGCGCAGCGGAGTGCCATACGGCGGCCGCGGGCCGGCGCCGGCCGGTGGCGCAACGAGCAGCGGCAGCACCGCGGCCGCGAGCACCGCGAGCCGGCCGCTCACTATCCGAGGTACTCCACGAAATGCCCAGTCGGCAGGCGCTCTGGGGGCTCCTTGTCCTGGCGCGGCCAGCCGAGGTGGATCAGCGCGACGAACCGCTCGCCGGGCGGGAGCGCGACCGCGTCGCGGCCCGCGGGCGTCCGCAGCACGCCGGGCGTGCGCCAGTAGCCGACGAGCCCGTGGCCGTGAGCGCCGAGCAGCACTGCGTAGACCGCGCAGGCGGCGGCGCACAGGTCCTCCTCGTCCTGGATCGGGTCATCGGAGCGGAGCACGCTGGCCGCCACGAGCGTCGGGGCGCGTTCGAGCTTCGATGCGCCCTCGGGGCCGGCCGCCCGCTTCAGCGCGGCGAGCGACTCCGGGCCGAGGACGCGAAACCGCCATGGGTTGGTGAGGTGGTGGTTCGGCGCCCAGCGCGCGAGCTCGAACAGCTCGTTCAGCACTTCGCGCGGCACCGGCTCCGGGGCGAACGCCTTGTGGGTGCGCCGTGTCCGGATTGCCTCTTCGACTTCCATGTCGCTTCAACGGTAGTGGGCGCGACGGTTTGGATACGGTCCGCCGTGTCCGGGTAGGATCGCGCCGTGGTCGTAGCGATCGCTGGAGCCCACGGCCAGATCGCGATGACGCTGACCCGGCTGCTGGTGGCCGGCGGCGACGAGGTGATCGGCCTGATCCGCAACCCGGGACATGCGGACGACGTCTCCGCAGCGGGGGCATCGCCGGTCGTCTGCGATCTCGAGCAGGTCGGGGCGGATCAGATCGCCGGCGTGATCGCGGGCGCGGGCGCCGTGGTGTTCGCCGCGGGCGCCGGACCCGGTAGCGGCGCGGCACGGAAGATGACGGTGGATCGTGATGGCGCGGTCAAGCTGCTCGAGGCGGCGACCGAGGCAGGCGCCGAGCGCTACGTGATCGTCAGCTCGATCGGTGCCGAGGCTCCTCCCGACGGCGACGACGTGTTCAGCGTCTACCTGCGGGCGAAGGCGGAGGCCGACGATGCGGTGCGGCAGAGCGACCGCGACTGGACGATCATCCGGCCCGGCGGCCTCACCAACGATCCGGGCACCGGGCGCGCCCGGATCGACGCGGAGGCATTCCGCGGGACGGTTGCGCGTGACGACGTCGCGGACGTGCTCGCGCGCGTGCTGAACGACCCGCGAGCATCGAGCAGGATCCTCTACGTGAACGGCGGCGAGGACCTGATCGAGCAGGCGCTCGATCGGGTCCTCGGGCCGCCCGCGGCCGGCTAGGCGCCGGCCGCGATCAGCTGCTCTTGCGGGTGCTGCGGCTCCCGCTCGCGCGCGTGCGGCTGCCGCCCGACTTCGAGCCGCCCGACTTCGAGGCGGTCGACTTCGAGCCGGCGGACTTCGAGCCGCCCGAGCGCGACGCGGTCGCCCGCGTGCCACTCGCCCGCGTGCTGCTGCTCCGGCCGGTCGCCCGGCGAGCCGTGCTGGTCGCACTCGCCTGCGCGCTCTTGGCGGCCTTCTGCGCCGCTTCGAAGTCGCGCTTCAGCGCGGTCGTGAACTTGCCGGAGTCCCGGCGCGCGTCGGACAGGAACTTGCCGAGTCCCTTGTGCAGCGCTTTTGTCGAGGCTGCGGCGTTGCGACCCGCCTGCGTCTGCAGGTCCTTGAGCGCCTTCTGCGCGGAGTCGAGCGATGAATTCAGCCGCTTGAGCGCGGCCGGTTCCTTAAACGTGGCGCTGGTCCGCGAAGAGGACCGAGCTGACTTTCGAGCTTGCGGCATGCGATCTCCCTCAGACCGTGAAGTGAAGTTGGCGCCAGCCTAACCGAGCGAGCGCCTTCACGCGAAACGGGCTGCACACCGAAGGAGGCCGTGGACCCAAAGAGGCCGCTCGCGACCGGGGCGGCCCGTGGCCCCCGTCCGCTGTCGGTCAGGAACTGTCCTCGTACCGAACCGCAGGAGGGAGGAGTCGAAGGCACCGGGTTCGGTACGAGGCTTGGCCCTGATGGACACCGGCCGAGACAGGTCACCACGAGCGCCCCGATCGCGAGCGATTGAGAACGTCTCCGTTCACCTCTTCTTTCGGCCCACCTTTTTGCCTCGCGAGGAAGGATCGGCGATCAGGCGCCGGCGGGCTTCGGCCGAATGTCGAGGATTCGGCCGCTGCATACCCGCCCTACGTACAGGGCGCCGCTACGGCTGCTCGATCTCCGCCAGCGCGACCGCCAGCACGGTGTCCCAGTAGCGGGCGCCGTGCTCCGCGCTCGAGTGAGCCGGGTCGCCGATCACCCCGTTCTCGCTGACCGACCGGACGTCGCTGGTGAACAGCGACGCGATCGCGGCCTGCGGGTCACCGGTGTAACCCGGCGCTGCGCGCTCCATGTGGACGAGCTCGGGGTGAATCGCGGCGAGCATCGAGGTTGCCCACTCACCGGCGTGCAGCCCTCCTTCGCCGAGCGGCACTTCGTGCTCGTCGACGCCCACCTGCGCGATCGCGAGCAGCGCGCCGAGGTCGGTGAGCGCCGATCAGGGCGTCGGTCGCCAGCGGCATGTGCGGGCCGTGCTGCTCAGTGGCGCCGAACGCGACGACGACGGTGTCGCGACCCGCGTCGCGCTGGGCCTCGACCTCCGGCCAGGACATGCGATCCAGCTCGATGGCGCCCACGCGACCCCTCCTCGCCTCGATTCCGCGGATGACAATATCTCCGGCGGAGACGAGGGGGCCGGGGGACAGTGGCCGTGAACGCGGCCCGTCCGTACTTCGTCCTCGTTTCACAGGATTGTCACAGCCGGCCGCCCGCGACTGGTAAAAGTTGCTCCGCTTGATACGGGGAACCGGGAATCGACGGGTGACGCGGGCGCCGAGGCGCGCGCTGCTGGTCGGTGCGCTGGCGCTGCTGAGCCTCGGCGGAGTCGCGATCGCGCAGGGGGTCACCTCCGGCGAGGTCGGGCCGAGCCTGCACCTGACCGGCAACGGTCACCTGCTGCACCCCGCCGGCAGGCTGACCTCGGTGGGCAACTTCCCGGACGGCAGCGCGCTCGTGCCCGGCGGCCGGTTCCTGTGGGTCGCGGATTGCGGCCACGGCGAGGACGACGTCAAGGTCGTCAACGTGGCCACCGGCAAGGTGATCCAGACGCTGCCGCTGCCGGGCTGCTACGGAGGAGTCGCCGTCGCCCCGAGCGGCCGGGCCGCCTACGTCGGCGGCACCCCGAAGGGGAGCTCGCCGACCGAGGGCCCGACGAAGGGCGACAAGGGCGACGTGATCCACATCTTCACCGTCGACCCGGCGACCGGCAGGGGTGTCGAGCAGAACCCGCTGGCGCTCCCTTCGACCTCCGGCGGAAGCGGGCGGATCAACTCGCTGCCACCGTCCGCGGGCGTCGGCAGCGCGCAACCGGAGGGACTCGCGGTGTCGCCCGACGGCCGCTACCTGGTCGTCGCGCTGAACGCCGCCGACGACGCGGTCGTCGTCGACCTCCACTCGATGTCGCAGCGGGTCGCCAGCATCGGCCAGTACCCGAACGGCGTCGCATTCGACCCCCAGGGCCGCGCGTACGTATCCAACGAGTACAGCGGCACGCTCTCGGTGATCGACCCCGCGAGCGCCAAGGTCACCCGCACGATCTCTGGCGTCGGCGGCGCCGGCGGTGACCTCGGGAGCCACCCGGAGGGGATGGTGGCCGATCCCCGCCGGCCCGCGCTCTATGTCGCTGTCGCGAACCGCGATCTCGTGGCGGTGGTCAACACGAGCAGCGGTTCGGTCAGCCGCACGATCTCGGTCGCGCGGCCGGAGGGCCTCGGGACGGCGCCGACCAGCGTCGCGGTCGCGCCCGATGACGCGACGCTCTACTCGTCCGACGCCGGCGAGGACGCGATCGCCGCGATCTCGCTCGCCAAGCGCCCCGGACCGGCGCGCGCGCACCGCGTCTACTCGCCGCCGTCGCTGGCGGCGATCGGCACGTACGGCCGGACGCACCACGCCCGGCTACTGCGCCCCCGCTCCTCCAGGGCGTGCGCGGGGCCGACGCTCCGCCAGGAGCGCCGCTACGTGCAGCGGGTGCTGACGGCGCTGCGGGGACCGGCCGGCCGCCGCGCCGCCCGGATCAGGGCCGCCCACGCCGCGCTGCCCGCGGTCGGCAGGTGCCGGAGCGGATACATCCCGAACCTCCCCGCCTACAAGCTGATCGGTCGGATCCCGACGGCGGCGTACCCGGATGGCGTCCAGACGACGGTCCGCGGCCAGCTGGTCTGGATCGCCGGCAAGGGCTTCGGCTCGGGCCCGAACCCGACGTACAACTTCGGCGGGGCGACAACTCCTTACCAGACCCCCCCGGACAAGCAGTACGGGACCTACGTGCTCGACATGTTCGTCGGGAAGGTCGGAACGCTCGCCGTCCCCAGCGACCTCGCCGTCGCCGCCGACACGGCGGCCGCAAACTCGCAGTCGCGTCCGTACGACTCGGAGAGCCAGCCCGCCGGCAGCCCGATCCCGGCCATCACAGGCCGGCCGAGCGCGCAGATCAAGCACGTCTTCTACATCGTGCGCGAGAACCGCACGTACGACCAGATCTTCGGCTCGGACCCGCGCGGCGACGGCAACAAGGGGCTCGAGCTGTTCGACAACAACGGCGTCGCCGGCCCGACCGGCGGGGTCACCCCGAACGCTCACAGCCTCGCGCAGCGTTTCCCGCTGATCGACCACTTCTACGAGGACTCCGAGGTGTCCGTCGATGGCCACCTGGTCACGACCGGCGCGTACGCGACCGACTATGTGCAGAAGGCGACCGCCGCGAACTACGCCAACCGGCGCGGCACCTACGACTTCGGGATCTTCCCGGTCACGTTCCCGCCGAAGTTCTTCATCTTCGACCAGGCGGTCAAGCAGAACGTCAGCTTCATGGACTACGGCGAGGCGGTCGGCACGACAGCAGCGGGCAACGCGCCGAACCGGTCCGCGTTCTCGCAGATCCAGCAGCACGTGTTCGCGCCGTACCCCAACAACCTCTTGATCGGCTGCCTGCAGGCCGGCGTCAAGCCGAGCTGCACCCAGGACTCGGGCCTCTACAAGGGCACAGGCTCGATCTTCGCGGGCCAGAGCCGGTTCAACGCGTGGCACCCGGTGTTCCAGTCCCAGGTGGCCTCGGGGAGCGTCCCGGCGTTCAACTACATGATCCTGCCTGACGACCACACGAACGGGACGACTCCGAGCGACCCGACGCCACAGGCGATGATCGCCGACAACGACCTCGGGCTCGGCCAGATCGTCGACGCGATCTCTCACTCCTCGATCTGGCCGTCGACCGCGATCTTCGTCGTCGAGGACGACTCCCAGGACGGCGCCGACCACGTCGACTCACACCGCAGCCCCGCGCTCGTGATCAGCCCGTGGGCGCGCCAGGGCGCGGTCGTCCACACCCGCTACGACCAGTACTCGATGCTACGGACGCTCGAGCTGATTCTCGGACTCGACCCGCTCGCGCTGGGCGACTCGCTCGCCACCCCGATGTACGACACGTTCATCAGCGGCTCCGAGAAGCCCAACAACGCGCCGTACAACGTGGTCGCCCCCTCGTACCCGATCACGGCTGTGAATACGGCCTCGGCGGCGGACGCGAAGCTCTCGAAGCAGCTTCCGTGGGACCGCCTCGACGCGGTTCCGCAGTCGATCTCCGATCAGATCCTGTGGGCGTCGGTGCACGGCGCTAGCTCGAGTCCGCCGCCCGCCGGCCCGAACGCGTCGCCAGACGAGGTCGACCGGGCGACGATGATGCGCTACCTGCTCCGTGAGGCGCACCAGAACCCGTCCTCCGAGGTGAGCCGCACGTGGCAGCGCGCCGGCTCGAGCTGCCCGATCACGTGGGCGTGCAAGCCAGCCCCGCCCGGCGAGCCCTAGAGCACGTTGAAGCAGCCGTAGATCGTCACGATCGGGTTGACGACGGAGCGCCCGCGGGTGTTGAGGATCGTCGACTGCCCGACCAGCAGCGGCGGCGAGGTGGCCTTGTAGCAGCCGTTCGACTGGACGCTGACGTCGTAGGCGACCGGCGTGTCGGTTAGCGGCTGGGTGCCCTTCGAGAGCAGGATGTAGACGTTCATCGTGCAGGTCCAGTCGCCGGGACCGACCGCTTTGGCGCCGCGCTTCCCGCAGACGGGGAGGATCCGGTACCGCGCCCCGGCCGGGATCGGATGGCCGAGCTGGTTTTGCTGGAGCAGCGTCAGCCGCTTAAATTCCGGTGCGAACGTCCGCGAGAGCTTGGCGCGGGTGACGCCCGCGGGCCCGAGGCCGGTCGCGAGCGCGAGCAGCGCGACCACCGCGACCCCGCCGAGCGCGATCCGCAGCGGCGCCTGCCAGCCTTGGCGCGGGGAGGAGCCGATGAACTCGCGGCGGCGCAGGATCAGCCACGCGGCCGAGAGCGAGCCGGCGATCCAGCACAGGCAGACGAGCACCGACACGACCAGCGGGCCGAAGAACGGCTCGGCGACGAACAGCCCGTGCCACGCGTCGAACGCGGAGCCGAGCAGCAGCAGGTGAACCCAGACGCCGTTGCCGATCAGCGCCAGCAGCTGGGTCAGCAGCGCGACCAGGATCGGCCCGAGCACGCCGACGATCCCGTTGCGCGTCCAGACCGAGAACAGGATCGCCAGCGCGACGTAGCCGAGCAGCGGCAGCAGCGCGATCACCCAGCTGAGGGCGACGAGCACCAGCAGATGGCCGGAGGACAGCTCGCGGCCGCTGAGGTCGACCATCTCGTGGCCGCCGACCAGGATCAGCCCGGCGAGGATGCTCGACACCGCCAGCAGCGCCCCGAGCAGCAGCGCCAGCGTGATCGCCGCGAGCACCTTGCCGGCGAACACCTCATCGAGCGTCCGCGACCGCGTCAGCAGCGTGTTCCAGGTGCCGTGCCGGTCCTCGGACGCGAACAGATCGCCGGCGAGGACCCCCGCGACGATCGGCAGGCCCCAGGCTCCGGCGAACCCGAGCACGACGAGCGCGATCGCGTAGCCCGAGGTGTGGACCCAGACGCCGAACAGGGCGTCGGATGGGGTCCCGCTCTGGACCTTGAGCAGCACGCCGAACACGAACGGTCCGAGCGCGCAGACGACGACCAGCAGCCGGAACGGCAACTGCGCCAGCAGCTTGCGCCGCTCGATCCGCGCCGCAGAGCGGACCCGCGCCGAGGCATCCATGGCGACGGCGCTCACGGCGCCTCCGTCAGCTCGAAGAACATGCTCTCGAGCGAGCTGACGAGCAGCTCGAGCCGTCGCACGCCGACGCCGTCGCGGCCCAGCGCGACCGTGTAGGCGTCGAGCGCGTCGGGCCGCGCCACCAGCCGGAAGCCGCGCTCGTCGCGCTCGTCCCGCAGCCGGACGCCGTCGTGGCCCCGCGCGAGCGCGAGCGCTTCCTCGTCGTCGCTGGTGCTGATCAGGTACACCGACCCGGGCGCCTCGGCCTCGAGCCGCGGCGCCGCGCCGTCCCACACCACGCGCCCCGCGTTGATGATCGTGTACGAGTGACACAGCGCCTCGAGCTCGCCGATCAGGTGGCTGGAGACGATCACCGCCACGCCCTCGGCCGCCAGCTCCCTCAGCAGCGAGCCGACCGCGCGGATGCCCTCGGGGTCGAGGCCGCTCGTCGGCTCGTCGAGCAGCAGCAGCTTCGGCCGGCGCAGCAGCGCGCCGGCGATCCCGAGCCGCTGGCGCATCCCGGTCGAGTAGCCGCCGACGCGGTCGCCGGCGCGGGGGCCGAGCCCGACCCGTTCGAGCGCCTCGTCGATCCCGTTGCCCGAGACGTCGTCGATCTCGTGCAGCAGCCGGAGGTTCGCGCGGCCCGACAGGTAGGGGTAGAACGCCGGCTGCTCGACGAAACCCCCGACCTGCTCGAGCGGGATCCGCCGGTGAAAGTCGCGGGCGCGCCCGAGCAGCTCGATCGAGCCGGCATCAGGACGGATCAGCCCGAACAGCGCCCGCAGCAGCGTCGTCTTGCCCGCGCCGTTGGGGCCGAGCAGGCCCCGCAGCTCGCCCTCCCCGAGCTCGAGGTCGACCCCGTCGAGCGCCTGCTGCTCGCCGTAGCGCTTCGTCAATCCGCGCACGCAAACAGCGGCGCCTCCGGTCCCGGCCTCGATCACGCCCGGAAGACTACGAGCGGGCGGCTCGCCACACCGACCCGGCGAGCAGCGCGATCACCGCGACCGGGACGATCCACCACGCGGGGATGCTGGCGCCGGCGACGAGCCCCGTGATCCCGAGCGCGACGACGACGCCGACGGCGATCCGCCAGTCGTCGCCGACGACGAAGTCCCACATGAACCGCAGGAACGCCTCGACCCGTCTCACGCCCGCACCGCCGCCTCGGCGCCGACCGCGCGGCGCCGACCGAGTCGCCGGCGGCGGCGGATCAGCGCGACCAGGCCGAACGACACCAGGAGCGTCGCCGGGATGATCACGAGCAGCGCGGCGTCACCTCCCGGCCAGTCTGCGCCTGCGCCCTCCGCTCCCCAGAACATGCCGAACGAAGTCAGCATCACGCCGACCGCGAACTTCAGCGTGTTCTCGGGAACCCGGGCGAGCGGGCGGTGCACGGCAAGCCCGGCCGCCACGACGGCGAGCACGGCGACCGCGGCCGCCGCCGCCGCGAGCCCGACGTTGTGCTGGTTCGATCCGAACGTGAGCACGATGAACACGACCTCGAGCCCCTCTAGCAGCACGCCCTTGAACGCCACCGTGAACGAGTACGGATCGAAGCGGGTGCGGTCGACCGCGCCTGCGTCGCGCGCGGCCGCCAGTTCCTCCTCGTACGCCTTTTCTTCGTCGTGCAGGGCCTTCAGCCCGCCCGCGCGGAGGATCGCCTTACGCAACCACTGGAGCCCGAAGATCAGCAGCAGCGCGCCGACGACGAGGCGGAGCGCGTTGATCGGCAGCGCTGTCAGCGCCGGGCCGAGCGCGGCGGTGATCACCGCGAGCGCCAGCAGCGCGACGCCGACGCCGGTCAGGGTCGAGCGCCAGCTGCGCGTAGTGCCGACCGCGAGCACGATCGTGAGCGCCTCGACCGCCTCGACGGCGCAGGCCAGGAAGACTGAGATCGCGAGCCCCAGCTCGGTGCCGGTCACCGCCCAAATGTACTCAGCAGACCCTGAAAACCTGGTAAGCGACGCCCGGTCCTGCGCATAGCCGGCCGCGGGGTGCTGCTGCACGCAGCGCCGCTCCGGGTGCGCTAGTCGCCGCCCTCGCCCAGCAGCTGCTGCGCGATCGTTCCCTGGTCGAAGTACACGCGCTCGCAGACGATCGTCTCGCCGCCCGGGTCGAACTCGAACACCGCGCACATCCGGCAGCGGAAGCTGCGGCCCGTCGGCGCGATCCCGCGCAGCTCGCCCAGATGCGTGCCGACGAGGTCGAACTCCGCGATCACGGCGTCCTCGGCGGCGTGCAGCACGGTGTTCTCGTTGCGCTGGTCGGGAAACGCTGACCGGGAAGCACGGTAGTACTCGGACACCGCGTCGGTTCCGTCGTAGACGTCGCCGGTGCCGACGATCTCGTAGCGGGGGTGGTCGAAGGTCGCGAGCGTGTCGTCGAAGCGGTGCTCGTTCTCGGAGAGCATGTGCTCGCGGACGAGCGCCAGGCGGCGCTCGCCGAGGCCGGTCGCGCTCACTCCGGCTACTCCTCTGCGGTCGAGCACGCCGCGGCGGCGCGCGGCGCAAAGCGCGAGAAGACCGACGCGAGCGTCCCGATCTCCTCGGGAGAGAGCTGCTCGAAGAAGCTCTGGTAGACCGACTCGAAGTGCGCCTTCTGTGCCCGCCGCACGCGCTCCAGGCCGGCGTCCGTCAGGTGCCCCTCCACCGCCCGGGCATCGTTCTCCACGGCTCGACGCTCCACCAGTCCGCGCGCCTGCAGCGAGTCCATGATCCGCGAGATCCGGCTCAGACTGAGCCCGCACTCGGTGGCCAAGGCCGACAGCCGGAGGCTCCGGCCCGGCGCGGCGGCGAGCCGCCCGAGCGCCTCGAGCGCGCTGAGCGTGACGCCATGCTCGGCCTCGAGCTCGGCGTCGAGCGTGCGGGTCAGTCGTTTGTGCGTCTCGAGCAATCCGATCCACGCGTCGGCGTGCATGTCCGACCACGTCGCGAGGCCGTCGTCGCCCATGACGAACGCGCATGCTGTAGATGTGGTGTCAGCGGGTGTCGCCATATGCTTGCTCTAGCAATTGTAGCTGTGGAAAGGGAGTGATCGGTGGATTTCGAGCAGATCATCGTGGACGTGTCCGACGGCATCATGACGATCACGCTGAATCGGCCCGACCGGCTGAACGCGTGGACCGCACAGATGGCGAGGGAGCTGATCGCGGCGTTCGATCAGGCCGACGCCGACGATCGGGTCAGGGCGGTGATCATGACCGGCGCCGGCCGCGGGTACTGCGCCGGCGCTGACCTCGAGCGCGGAGGGGAGACGTTCGACGCGCGGGCGCGCGGGTACTCGTCCCAGGAGGTGCCGCGCGACAACGGCGGTCAGCTCGCGCTGCGGATCTTCAACTCCGAGAAGCCGGTGATCGGGGCGGTCAACGGGCCCGCGGTTGGCGTCGGGGCGACGACGCTGCTGCCGATGGACATCCGGCTCGCGTCCGAGACGGCCCGCTTCGGGTTCGTGTTCGTCCGCCGCGGGATCGTGCCCGAGGCCGCCTCGAGCTGGTTCCTGCCGCGCGTCGTCGGGATCAGCCAGGCGATGGAGTGGGTCGCGACCGGCCGGGTGTTCTCGGCGCAGGAGGCGCTCGACGGCGGGCTCGTTCGCAGCGTGCATCCGCCCGACGAGCTGCTCGGGGCCGCCCGCGAGCTGGCGCGGGAGATCGCCGAGAACTCGGCGCCGGTGTCGGTCGCGCTCGCGCGGCGGATGATGTGGCGGATGCTGGGCGCGCCGCACCCGATGAGCGCCCACCGCGTCGACTCCCGCGCGATGCTGGTGCGTGGGCAATCCGCGGACGTGGTCGAGGGCATCACCTCGTTCCTGGAGAAGCGGCCGCCGCGGTTCACCGACCAGGTGAGCGACGGCCTGCCAGACGTGTTCCCCGACTGGAAGGAGCCGGCGTTCGGGTGACCGACGAGGTCGGCCGGCGCCTGGAGATCCGTCCGCTCCAGGAGCGCGATCTCGACGACGCCGACCGGGTGATGCGGGTCGCGTTCGGGACGTTCCTGAACGCGCCGCGGCCGGAGCAGACGTTCGGAGACGCGGATCTCGTCCGCACCCGGTACCGGGCCGACCCCGGCGCCGCGTTCTGCGCCGTGCTCGACGGCCGGCTCGTCGGCTCGAACTTCGCTACCCGGTGGGGGAGCTTCGGCTTCTTCGGTCCGCTGACCGTCAGCCCCGAGCTGTGGGACGGCGGCGTCGCCACGCGGCTGATGGCGCCGGTGATGGAGCTGTTCGAGCGGTGGTCGGTACGGAACGCGGGGCTGTTCACGTTCCCGGCCAGCCCGAAGCACGTCGCGCTGTACGGCAAGTTCGGGTTCTGGCCTCAGCAGCTGACGCCTTTGATGCGAACCCAGATCCCGGTGGCCGCGGAGCGGGTCGCGTTCGAGACGTTCCGCGCCGCGCGCCGGGAGGGGGCCGGCGCGGAGGCGCTCGCTCAGTCCCGTGAGGTGACGGACTCGATCTATAACGGCCTCGACCTCGAGCGCGAGATCCTGGCGGTCGACGACCAGGGCCTCGGCGAGACGGTGCTGCTCCGCGAGGGCGGCCGGGTGCGCGGCTTCGCCGTCCGTCACCTGGACGCGGGCAGCGAGGCTGGGAGCGAGGCGTGTTACGTCAAGTTCGCGGCGGTCGCGTCGGATGCCGGCGCGGCCGAAAGGTTCGAGCGGCTCGTGGCCGCCTGCGAGAGCCTCGCGGGCGAACGGCGGGCCACCAGCCTGATCGCGGGGGTGAACACCGCCCGCCGCGGCGCCTACCGCGCGTTGCTCGGTCGCGGATACCGCGCGACGATCAACGGGCTCGCGATGCTCCGCCCCGACGACCCCGCCTACAACCGACCCGACGCGTATGTGATCGACGACCTTCGGTGAGCCCGCTATACTAATGCTTGCCAGCAAGCAAGTATTGACGACAGAGGAAGGCAAGGCTCACCATCGCGACCACGGCTCCACCGTTCGACATCGAAACGGCGACCCGGCTGCGCACCGCGATCGGGAAGCTGTCGCGCCGGCTGCGCACCACCGCCGCCGGCCGCGCCGCCGGGCTGACGCCGACCGGGATCTCGATCCTGCTCAACGTCGACCGGCACGGGTCGATGCGGCTGTCGGAGCTGGCGGCGTCGGAGGGCGTCAATCCGACGATGCTCTCGCGCGTGGTCGCGGGGATGCTCCGCGACGGGTTCCTCGAGCGGTCCAACGACGCCGGAGACCGCCGGGCGGCGTGGGTGGCGGTGACCGCGGCCGGGCATCGGCTCGCCGAGCGGATGCGCCGCGAGCGGACCGAGGCGGTCAACGACGCGATGGGCGGCCTCAGCGCCGCTGAGTCGCGTGTGATCGAGGCCGCGCTGCCGGCGCTCGAGTCGCTGGCCGAGCAGCTGAAGGAGCGGCGCCCGTGACGCGCGTGATGCGCGCCGGCCGCACAACCTTCGCCGCTCTCTCCGTACCGAATTTCCGCCGCTACTACGGCGGCCAGGCGATCTCGCTGACGGGCACCTGGATGCAGATGACCGCGCAGGCGTGGCTCGTGCTGCGGCTGACGCACTCGAGCACCGCGCTCGGCGGGATCGTCGCGCTGCAGACGCTGCCGGTGCTGCTGCTCGCTCCCTACGGCGGGGTGATCGCCGACCGGGTCGACAAGCGCAAGCTGATGATCGGCCTTCAGATGCTGATGGGGCTGCAGGCGCTCGCGCTCGGGCTGCTGACCGTGACCGGCGAGGTCCAGGTCTGGCAGATCGGCGTGCTCGCGGCGATCCTCGGCGTCAACAACGCTTTCGAGAACCCCTCGCGCCAGTCGTTCATGCTCGAGATGGTCGGTCCAGACCATCTGCGCAACGCGGTCAGTCTCAACTCCGTGCTCGTCAACGTCGCGCGGACGGTCGGCCCAGCGGTCGCCGGGATCCTGATCGCAACCGTCGGCGACGGCGTCTGCTTCCTGGTCAACGCCGCGAGCTTCGTGTTCGTCGTCGGCTCGCTCGCGACGATGGACCTGAGCGCGCTGAAGCCGAGCAAGCCGGCGCCGCGGGCGCGCGGACAGTTGCGCGAGGGCCTGCGCTACGTCCGCTCCAGGCGCGAGCTGCTGATCCCGCTGGTGATGATGGGAATCGTCGGCTGCTTGACCTACGAGTTCCAGGTGACGCTGCCGGTGATGGCGAGCCACGGCCTCCACGCCGGCGCCGCCGGCTTCGGCTTTATGACCGCCGCGATGGGCGTCGGCGCGGTGATCGGAGGCCTGCTCGTCGCGCACCGCGGCAAGACCGGGATCCGGCCACTGACGATGGCGGCGGCGGCGTTCGGGGTGATGGTCGCGCTCGCGGCGCTGGCGCCGAGCCTCCCCGTCGAGCTGGTGGCGCTGGCGCTCGTCGGCGGCGCGAGCATCTCGTTCATGGCGACCGGCAACTCGACGCTGCAGCTCCAGGCCGACTCGTCGATGCGCGGCCGGGTTATGTCGCTGTGGTTCGTCGCCTTCCAGGGCTCGACCCCGATCGGCGGTCCGATCGTCGGCTGGACGATGGCGATGCTGGGCGCCCGCGCGGGTCTCGGGCTGGGCGCGGTCGCCGCGCTCGCGGTCGCTGTTATCGGCCTGCTCGCGCTTCAGCCGAGGCGCGAGCGACGCCTACTTCACACGCCCTTGTTCGAGGAGTAAGGTCGCGCCTAAGGGCCTGGCGAGGACCGACCTGCCCGCGACCTTGGAGGGAGACGAATGAGCACGATCCCGGTGCGCCTTCGCGTCAATGGCGTAGACCACGAACTCGAGGCGGAGCCGCGGCTGCTACTCGTGCACGCACTGCGTGACGAGCTGGGGCTGACGGGCACCCATGTCGGATGCGACACGTCCAACTGCGGTGCTTGCACCGTTCATCTGGACGGCAAGCCGGTGAAGTCGTGCACGGTGCTAGCCGTGCAGGCCGAGGACGTGGAGATCACGACGATCGAGGGGATGGCGGGTTCGAACGGCGAGCTCCACCCGATCCAGGAAGCGTTCTGGAACGACCACGGCCTGCAGTGCGGCTACTGCACGCCGGGGATGATCATGGCCGCCGCGGGGCTGCTGGCGGAGAACCCGAACCCGACCGAGGACGAGGTCCGGCACGGCCTCGAGGGCAACCTGTGCCGCTGCACCGGCTACCACAACATCGTCAAGGCGGTGCTCGACGCGGCCAAGATCAAGGGCCCGACCGTGGGGGTGGAGTCATGAGCGAGGACATCGGCGAAGGCGGCGTAGCGTCGGAGATCTCGGAGATCGCAGCCGAGCAGGGCGAGGCGCACGGCGCGCCATCCCAGTCGAATCACGTCGGCCAGGCGCTCCGCCGCAAAGAGGACCCGCGGCTGATCACCGGTCGCGGCCGGTACGTCGATGACATCACGCTGCCGGGAACCCTGTGGGCGGCGCTCGTCCGCTCGCCCGAGGCGCACGCGAAGATCGTCTCGATCGACGCCTCGGCGGCCAACGACGGACCAGGCGTGCACGCGGTCTTCACCGGGGAGGACCTGACCGATCTCGCCGGACCATTGCCGATGGCGTGGGTCCCCCCGGGAGTCGAGGTCAACAACCCGCCGCACTGGCCGCTCGCCCGCGGGACCGTCAACCACGTCGGCGATCCGGTCGCGGTCGTCCTCGGCGAGGACCGCTACGCCGTCGTCGACGCCGCCGAGAAGGTCGTCGTCGAGTACGACCCGCTGCCCGCCGTCACCGATCCTGAGAAGGCGCTCGAGGGAGCGCCGTTCGTGCACGAGGAGCTTGGCACCAACAAGGTGCACGAGTGGTCGCTGCCCGGCGGCGACATCGAGGCCGGGTTCGCGGAGGCCGACGTGATCGTCGAGCGGCGGGTCGTCAACCACCGCACCGCGGGCGCGCCGATCGAGCCGCGCGGGGTGCTCGCCGACTACCGGGCCGGCGAGCTGACGCTGTGGACCGCGACGCAGGTGCCCCACTTCGTCAGGCTGTTCCTGTCGATCCTGCTCGGGATCAGCGAGGAGAAGGTGCGCGTGATCGCCCCCGAGGTCGGCGGCGGGTTCGGCTCGAAGCTCCAGGTGTACGGCGAGGAGGTACTCGCCTGCTGGTGCTCGCGCAAGCTCGAGCGGCCGGTCAAGTGGATCGAGACGCGCACCGAGAACATGGCGACCGCACACCAGGGCCGCGACCAGATCGCGACGGTGCGGATGGGCGCCAAGCGCGACGGCAAGATCACCGCCTGGCACGTCAAGATCCTCGCCGACTTCGGCGCCTACAACATGCTGCTGACGCCGCTGATCCCATCGCTCGGAGCGTTCGTGATGGGCGGCTGCTACGCGATCCCGAACGTCCAGACCGACATCATCGGGGTGTTCACGAACAAGTGCCCGACCGACGCGATCCGGGGAGCGGGCCGGCCGGAGGCGACGCACATGGTCGAGGTCACGCTCGACCAGCTCGCGGCCGAGCTGGAACTGTCGCCGATCGAGATCCGCCGCCGGAACTTCATCGCGACGGACGCGTTCCCCGCGGCCGTCGCGACCGGAGTCGTGTACGACTCGGGGGACTACGAGAAGACCCTCGACAGATTGCTCGAGCACGTCGACTTGGACGCGTTCCGCTCACAGCAGGAGGCCCTGCGGTCCGAGGGTGTCTACCGCGGGATCGGGTTCTCGACGTACACCGAGATCTGCGGGCTCGCGCCGTCGCGGATCACCGGCCCGGACGGGGTGGGCGTACAGGCCGGCGGCTGGGAGTCGGCGATGGTCCGCGTCCACAACACGGGCGCCGTGACCGCGTACACGGGCACATCCGGCCATGGCCAGGGCCACGAGACGGCGTTCGCCCAGATCGTCGCCGACAGGGTCGGCGTCGACCCCGAGATCGTCGAGGTGATCCACGGCGACACGGGCACGGGCCCGGAGGGCCGCAACACATACGGCTCGCGGTCGCTCGCGGTCGGCGGCGAGGCGCTCGCGCGATGCGCGAACCGGATCGCCGACAAGGCCAAGGCGGTCGTCGCCCACAACCTTGAGGCGGCACCCGAGGACATCGAGCTCGCCGACGGCAAGTTCTCGGTGCGCGGCTCGCCCGACAAGGGCATGACGCTCGCCGAGGTCGCCGGCGCCGCGTACCTGAACATGGTGCCCGAGGGGATGGACCCCGGGCTCGAGGAGACGACGTTTCACGATCCGGACAACTTCGTGTTCCCGTTCGGAGCGCACGCGTGCGTCGTCGACGTCGACCCGGAGACGGGCAAGGCTCGCGTGGTCCGCTACGTCGCCGTCGACGACTGCGGCAACGCGATCAACCCGCTGATCATCGACGGGCAGGTCCACGGCGGAATCGTCCACGCGATCGGGCAGGCGCTGTACGAGCGGGTCGCCTACGACGAGGACGGGCAGCTCGTCACCGGGACGTTCGTCGACTACGCGCTGCCGACGGCGGCGGAGCTGCCGAGCTTCGAGACCGACAGGACGGTGACGCCCTCGCCGGTCAACTCGTTGGGCGCGAAGGGCGTCGGCGAGGCCGGGACGATCGCCGCCAGCCCAGCCGTCACGAACGCGGTGATCGACGCGCTCAGGCCGCTCGGCGTGAACTACATCAACATGCCCCTGACCCCGATGCGGGTGTGGGAGGAGATCCAGTCAGCCAACAGGGGGGTGCCCGCATGATCCCGGCCGAGTTCGACTACGTCGCCCCGGACACGCTCGACGACGCGATCGCCGCTTTGAAGGGTGGCGGCGACGACGCGAAGTTGCTGGCCGGGGGTCACTCGCTGCTGCCGCTGATGAAGCTGCGGCTCGCCGCTCCGACGCTGCTCGTCGACCTGCGGAAGGTGCCGGGGTTGGAAGGGATCAGCCGCGACAACGGTGGCTGGCGGATCGGCGCGATGACCCGCCACGCGGACCTCGAGCACGCGCCCGAGCTCGGGGTGCTGTCGGCGGCGGCGGGGACGATCGCCGACCCCCAGGTACGCAACCGCGGCACGATCGGCGGCTCGCTCGCCCACGGCGATCCCGCCTCCGACCTGCCCGCCGTGCTGCTGATCGCGGACGGCTCGGTGACGGTGCGGGGACCAGGCGGCGAGCGCTCGATCGCCGCCGGCGACCTGTTCCAGGACTACCTCGAGACGGCGGTCGGCGCCGACGAGGTGATCACGTCGGTGCAGGCCACCGGGTTGGACGAATACGGCTTCGGCTACCAGAAGTTCAACCGCCGCAGCGAGGACTGGGCGATGGTCGGTGTCGCCGCGGTCGTCAAGCGGGTCGACAACGTGATCGAGGACGTCCGCGTCGGGCTGACGAACATGGGCAACGTCCCGCTGCGCGCGACCGCGGTCGAGGAGGCGCTGCGCGGAGCGCCGCCGACTCCGGAGGCGATCGCCGCGGCCGCCGAGAACGCCGCCGAGGGCACCGACCCGCCGGCCGACCTCAACGCGAGCGCTGAGTACAAGCGCCACCTGGCGCGGGTGCTGACGCGACGGGCGCTGACGGAGGCCGCCGGGTTGTCATGATTAGTGCGTGAGCGCACAACAGTCGTTCGAGTCGGTCGACGCGACAGCTGACGCGCTCGCGGCCGTCGATTACCTGACCGACAGGCCGCTGGCGCTCGCCGTTCACCTCGCGGTGCTGCTCGAGCAGCCGCTGCTGCTCGAGGGCGAGGCAGGGGTGGGGAAGACCGAGGTCGCCCGCGCGCTCGCCGAGGCCACCGGCTCGCGGCTGATCCGGCTGCAGTGCCACGAAGGGATCGACCTCCACCACGCGGTCTACGACTGGGATTACGCGCGGCAGCTGCTCGCGCTGCGTGCAGCGGAGGGAGGGGCGGACGAGGGCGAGCTGTTCTCGCCGCGATTCCTGCTGCGCCGGCCGCTGCTCGACGCGCTCGAGAGCGAGGAGCCGGTGGTGCTCCTGATCGACGAGGTCGACCGCTCCGACGACGAGTTCGAGGCGTTCCTGCTCGAGTTCCTGTCGGACTTCGCGGTCACGATCCCGGAACTCGGGACGGTCAGCGCGGATCGCCGCCCGGTGGTCGTGCTGACCTCTAACCGCACGCGCGAGTTGCACGACGCCTTGAAGCGGCGCTGCCTGTACCACTGGATCGATTATCCGTCGGCCTCGCGGGAGCGCGAGATCGTCCGTGCCCGGATCCCCGGCGTGCCCGAGGCCATCGCCGAGCGGGTCGTGCGGGCGGTGGGCCGGCTGCGCGAGCAGGGAGATCTGTACAAGCTGCCGGGTGTCGGCGAGACGCTTGTCTGGGCCCAGGCGTTGGTGGCCGTCGGCGACGACGCCTCGCTCGACGAGACGCTGGGCGCCGCGCTGAAGGTCCACGAGGATGTGCTCAGGGTCCGGGAGCGGGAGGTCCTAGAGGGTGTCTGACGCCGCGTCCGTCGTCGTCGACCGGCTGAGCGCACTGGCGGCGGCGCATCGGGCGCAGGGCTCGCGGGTCGGAGTGGGGGAGCTGCTGACGGCGCACCGAGCGCTCACCGCGATCGACCCGAGCTCGCGCGAGGACTCGCGGCTCGCGCTCCGCGCGGTGCTGTGCTCCTCGCGGGGGGACCTCGAGCGGTTCGACCGCGCCTTCGCCGCTGTGTTCGGCGAGGCACGGGCGCCCGCTCGGCAGCCTTCGTTGGAAGAGCTCGGGACGATCGAGCGCGCGGCGCTGCCGAGCGCCGCGATCCCCGGGGGCGCACCGCCGCCGCCCGACCCGGCGGACGAGGAGTCCGTCGCGGTGCCGGCGGCGTGGAGCGATGTCGAGCTGCTTCGTCTGCGCCATAAGGACTTCGCCCAGTACAGCGATGCCGAGATGGTTGCCGCGCGCGAGCTGATCGCGCGGCTCGCGCGGCGCGGCCCGACCCGGATCTCGCGCCGGACCCGACCGGTCCGGCGGCGCAGCCACGCGCCCGACGTCCGCCGCGTGATCGCGTCGTCGCTGCGGACCGGCGGCGAGCCGCTCCATCGCCACTGGCGCGCGCCGAGCGTCCGCCCGCGGCCGGTGGTGCTCGTCTGCGACGTGTCGGGGTCGATGACCGCGTACGCGCGGATGCTGCTCCAGTACCTGCACGCGTCGGTCGCGGCGCGCCGGCGGGTCGAGGCGTTCGCGTTTGGCACGCGGCTGACGCGGATCACGAACGAGCTGTCCGGGCGCGACCACGACCTCGCGCTCGAGCGCGCGGCGGCGGTCGTCACGGATTTCTCCGGCGGCACTCGGATCGGAGCTGCGCTGGCCGAGCTCAACCGCGTTCATGGCCGGCGGATCGGTCGCGGCGCGGTCGTCGTCGTCCTCTCCGACGGATGGGATCGCGGCGAGCCGGAGGTGCTCGACGCGGAGATGGCACGGCTGCGACGGAGCGCCCACCGCCTGGTGTGGCTGAACCCGCTCGCGGCCCACCCGGACTTCGAACCACTGGCTCGGGGCATGCGGGTCGCGGTACCCCACACCGACGAGCTGCTCGCGGGGAACTCGCTCGCGTCGCTCGAACAGCTCGCCGCGATCTTGGAGGAGATCTGATGATCGGCGGGCTGATCCTCGCCGCGGGGGACGGCAGCCGCTTCGGCCCCGACTCGAAGCTGCTCGCCTCGCTCGAGGGCCGGCCATTGCTCGAATGGGCCGTCGAGGCGCAGTGCGCGGTTCCGGCGGTGGAGCGGGTCGTGGTCGTGCTGGGCGCGAACGCTGCCGAGATCATCGAGCAGGTCGACTTCCGCGATGCCGAGCCGGTGGTCTGCCAGCAGTGGCATCGCGGCCAGTCCGCGTCGCTGCGGCGGGGGGTCGGTGAGCTGCACGGTGCCGACAAGGTGATCGTCACGCTCGGCGATGCGCCACTGGTCACGCCGCAGGTGATCGCGCGGTTCGTCGACGAGTCGGCTCCGGCGCGCGCCGTGTACAGCGGCCGCCCCGGCCATCCGGTTGCGCTCGGGCCCGCGGAGCTGGCGGCGATCGCCGGAGTCAGCGGTGACCGCGGCGCTCGCGACCTCCTCGAGGGCGCCCGCATGATCGAATGTGGCCACCTGTGCTCCGGCCGCGATGTCGACACACCCCGAGACCTGGAGGCGATCCGCCGTGAAGCTAGAGCAGTCCTTTGACGTCCCCGCACCCGTCGACCGGGTGTGGCAAGCGCTGATCGACGTCGAGCAGGTCGCGCCGTGCCTGCCCGGCGCCGCCGTCACCGGCCGCAACGACGACGGCACGTATAACGGCACCTTCACGGTCAAGATCGGTCCGACGACGGCTTCGTACAGCGGCAAGCTCGAGATGCGCGACGTCGACGACTCCTCGCACACGGCGACGCTGCACGCCCAGGGGACCGACAAGCGCGGTCAGGGCGGTGCCAACGCGACGATCGTCTCCTCGGTCACCGAGGCCGGCGACGGCGAAAGCCGCGTGACCGTCGAAACCGACTACCACATCACAGGCCGCCTGGCCCGGTTCGGGCGTGGGGGGATGATCGAGGACATCTCCGAGCGCCTGCTGAAGGAGTTCGCCGCGCGGCTGCAGTCGTCGCTCGCGGGTCCGGGCGCTGGGGATGGAGACGGGGGCGCCGAGGCCGCGGTGGCCGAGGACGGGGTCGCCGCGGAGGACGTCCCGGCGCCGCTGACGGAGGTGCCGCCGCCGACCGACGCTCCGGAGCCCGACGGGGACGGGGCGCCGGCCCCGGCCGAGGAGGCCGCCCCACCGCCCCCGGGGCCCGGACCGGGCGCCGCGCCACCGCCGCCTCCGGGACCACCGCCGCCCCCGCCCCTGAACGAACCGCTCCGGGCCGACGCGGTCGTCGGGTCGATGGTGCTCGAGCGGATCCGAGCGAACCCGTGGCCGCTGATCGGAGCCGCGGCGCTGCTGATCCTGCTCCGTCGCCGGCGCCGCCGGAGGCGCGCCCGCAAGGCGGCAGCCGCGATCGAGCTATGAGCGACCAGGCCGAGAAGGCCGCCCGGTTCCTCCAGCTGCACCAACCCGGACGGCCGCTGCTGATGCCGAACGCGTGGGACGCCGGCTCCGCCAAGGTGCTCGCGCAGCTCGGGTTCGAGGCGATCGCCACAACCAGCAGCGGCTTCGCGGCGACGCTCGGGCGGCTCGACGGCTCCGTCTCGCGCGAGGAGGCGCTCGCCCACTCGGCGGCGCTCGTCGCGGCGGTCGATATTCCCGTCTCCGCCGACCTCGAGAACGGGTTCGGCGCGATCCCCGGCGAAGTCGCCGAGACCGCCCGCGGCGCCCGCGAGGCCGGGCTCGCGGGCTTCTCGATCGAGGACTACAGCGGCAACCCCGATGACCCCATCTACCCGCTCGAGCTCGCCGTCGACCGCGTCGCCGCGGCGGCTCGCGTCGCCCACGGGGGCCCGGCGCGGCTCGTGCTGACGGCGCGCGCAGAGAACCACCTGCACGGGCGCGAGGACATCGAGGACACGATCGCCCGGCTGAACGCATACGAGGAGGCCGGAGCCGACGTCCTGTTCGCCCCGGGGCTGCGTACCGCGGATGAGCTCGCGACGGTCGTGGGCGCCGTCGGGCTGCCCGTCAGCGTGTTGCCGGGGAAGGGAACACCCCCGGTGGCCGAGCTGGAGGCGCTCGGCGCCGCCCGGCTGTCGGTCGGCGGCTCGTTCGCGTTCGCGGCGCTCGGAGAGCTGGTCCAGGCCGCGACCGAGCTCCGCGACCACGGCACCTACGGCTACCGCGAGCGCACGCTCGAGGGCCTGCGCGCCGCCCGCGACGCCTTCGCGTCTTAGGCGCTTCGCCCGGCCGACCGCTCCGCCGGCCCGAACTTTGGCAATTCAGCGCCCAGGGGTGGGGGTGAATTGCCGTTCATCGCCCGGGCGGGGGCCGGAAGCGTGCCGGGCGGAATGCGGGAGCGCGCCGCGCGGGAGGTGTGCGGCGCTGCCGCCGCTTGACATGTGACTAAATGGTCACGTATGATCCCCGCCGTGGACGGAGTTCAGACAGACACGGTCTTCAAGGCGCTCGCCGATCCAACCCGCCGGGGGCTGCTCGACGAGCTGTTCCACGAGGACGGGCAGACACTCACCGCGCTCGAAACGCGGCTGCCGATGACCCGCTTCGGGGTGATGAAGCACCTGAAGGTGCTCGAGGAGGCCGGAGTCGTGGTCGCGGTCAAGCAGGGCCGCGAGAAGCACCACTACCTGAACCCCGTTCCGATTCGGCTGATCCACGACCGGTGGGTGAGCAAGTACGCAGAGCCGTGGGCCGCAGGGCTCAGCCGGCTCAAGACAGATCTGGAGGTCGAGACGATGGAAACGGTAAAGACGGTCTCGTGGGCGGATGGCTCGGCGCCGGTTGCGAACGGCACGGCGGTGTTCGAGGTGTTCATCAAGACGACGCCCGAGCGGCTGTGGGAGGCGATCACCGATCCAGAGCAGCGCAAGCGGTACAGCTTCGGTGTGGAGACCCACTCGGACTGGACGCCGGGCTCCGAGTACAACTCGCGCAGCACCGGCGGGTTCGAGATCGCCGCGGGGCGGAATCTCGAGGTCGACCCGCCGCGGCTGCTGGTCCAGAGCTTCGACGCGCTCTGGAGCGACGACGTCAAGGCGCAGGGCACGACCCGCGTTACCTGGGAGATCGAGCCCGTCGGCAGCTCCTGCCGGCTGACGGTGACCCACGACCAGCTGCCGGCCTCGGCCAACGCCGAGCTCTACGGCGGCTGGCCGATGATCCTGTCCGGGCTGAAGACGCTGCTGGAGACGGGCGAGCTGCTCGACACACCCGGGTCGCTCCGCCACGAGCGGTCGGAGCCGGCGTCATGATCACCGGGATGTACACCGTCGACGTGCCGGTCACCGACCAGGACGGCGCGGTCGAGTTCTGCATCGAGGCACTCGGGCGCGCTCGTACCGGAGGGCGACGGGCGCCCCAGCGGGGTCGAGACCGGCATCCGGCTCACCACCGCTGACGCCGACGAGCTCCACGCCGATCTTCGAGGCCGCGGCGTCGAGGTCGGCGAAATCCTGCGCTGGCCCGGGACACCCGCGATGTTCGCGATCCGCGATCGGGACGGGAACCGACTCGAGATCGTCCAGCGGGCGTAACCGAGGCGGACCGGCCCTATCATCCGCGCCTGATGTTCTCGGTGCGGCGAAGCCTGCTTGCGGCGGTTGCGGCATCGA
>DASXDA010000046.1:0-13010 GCA_036490875.1 Solirubrobacteraceae bacterium | reverse complement strand
AACCCAAACCCGATCCCGGTTCCCCGCAGGAAGCCGACGACCGACAGCCAGACGATCGAGGTGTGGGCTCCGACCAGGCCGAACGGGATCGTCAGCACGGCGACGATCGAGACTCCGAGCAGCGCGATCGGCCCGCCGCCGTAGCGGTCGGTCAGCCTCCCGGCGATTGGCATCGACAGCGCGGCCCCGATCCCCTGCGGGCCCATCAGCAACCCGGCGTCGACGACGCTGAAGTGGCGGATGTCCTGCCAGTACAGGGGCAACAGGATCATCCCCCCGAACAGCGCCGCGGCGAGGAAGAACATCGCGATCGACGCCGTCGAGAAGGTCGGGCGCTTGAACAGATGCAGATCGAGCAGCGGGCGCGGGATCCGCAGCGCGTGGACCGCGAACAGCGCGACCAGCGCGAGCCCGACGATCAGCGGGACGAGCACCTTGACGGAGGTGAAGCTGCCGGTCGTGCCGATCTCGGCGAGGCCGTAGGTGATCAGCGCGAGCCCGGCGCTCATCAGCACCAGGCCGCGGAAGTCGAGCGCCTCCGCCTTGCTGGGCTTGACGCTCGGCAGCGTCCGCAGTGCGGCGATCACCGCGATCACCCCGATCGGGACGTTGACGTAGAAGATCCACCGCCAGCTCGCGTTCTGGATGATCAGGCCGCCGATCGTCGGCCCCAGGATCGGCGCGAGCATCATCGGGACGGCGACGATGCTCATCACGCGTCCCATTCGCTGGGGCCCGGCCTTCTCGGCGAGCATCAGCTGGCCGATCGGCAGCAGCATCCCGCCGCCGACGCCCTGGAGCACGCGGAACAGGATCAGCTCCTCGCTGGAGGTCGCGAGGCCGCAGAGGGCGGAGCCGGCGGTGAACAGCACCAGCGAGACCACGTACACGCGCTTGGCGCCGAAGCGCCGCGCGGCCCAGCCGGTAACCGGGATCACCGCGGCGAGCGCGAGCATGTAGCCCGTGACGACCCACTGGATCTGCGAGATCGACGAGTGCAGGTCCTTGCCGAGCGTCGCCAGTGCGACGTTGACGATCGTCGTGTCGAGGATCGACATGACCGAGCCGAGCAGCACGACGGCGGCGACCCGCCAGATGCCGGCGTCGATCCGGTCGGCGACGCGCCCGTTGCCGTTGACCGCGTCAGCCACGGCGAGAATTCATTTGGAGCCGAAACATTCGGGTCCGAACTATATCACCGGCAAGCTATCTTCGTGGCGTGACCAGTTTTTCTGACCTGGGTTTGGCGCCGAACCTGCTCGAGGCGATCCACGACGTAGGCTACGAGACGCCGAGCCCGATCCAGGAGCAGACGATCCCGCCGCTGCTCGAGGGCAAGGACGTGATCGGGCAGGCGCAGACTGGCTCCGGCAAGACGGCCGCGTTCGGGCTGCCGATGCTCCAGTACGTCGATCTGGACGAGGCCGAGATTCAGGGGCTGGTGCTCACGCCGACCCGCGAGCTGTGCATCCAGGTCACCCAGGCGCTGCGCGCGTACGGCGCCCGCAAGGGCGTCGACGTGGTCGCGGTGTTCGGCGGCGCGCCGATCCGCTCGCAGCAATCCCAGCTCCGCGCCGGTGGCCAGATCGTGGTCGGCACGGTCGGGCGGGTCAAGGACCTGATCTCGCGCCATTCGCTGATGCTCCACTCGTGCCGGTTCGTGGTGCTCGACGAGGCCGACGAGATGCTCGACCTCGGGTTCATCGAGGACGTCGAGCGGATCATGTCGCTGACCCCGTCGAGCCGGCAGACGGCACTGTTCAGCGCGACGATGCCGCCCCCGATCCGCCGGCTGGCCGAGCAGTACATGTACGACCCGGTGACGATCAAGGTCAAGACCGCGACCCTCACCGTCGACTCGGTCGAGCAGTTCGCGCTCGAGGTGGGGCCGCGCGAGAAGGTCGACAAGCTGATCGAGGTGCTCCAGTCCGAGCGGCCGACCCAGGCGATCGTGTTCGTGCGGACGAAGATCCGCACCGATGAGCTCTACCGCCGGCTGCGCGACCGCGGAATGGACGTCCGCGCGCTGCACGGCGACATGACTCAGGGCGCGCGCGACGGAGTGATGATCTCGTTCAAGGACGGCCGGCTGCCGCTGCTGGTGGCGACCGATGTCGCCGCACGCGGCTTGGACATCTCGGGCGTCTCGCACGTGATCAATTACGACGTGCCCACTTCGCCGGACGTCTACGTCCACCGGATCGGCCGCACCGCCCGCGTCGGCCGCAGCGGCCGTGCGATCACGCTGTTCGAGCCGCGCCAGCGCAAGGAGGTCGCCGCGATCGAGAAGCACGCGGGCGTCACCCTCGCGCCATGGGTCAAGGACGCGCATGTCGCCCCGACGCCGGTCACGCCCAAGCCGCGGCGCCACTCGAAGCCGCACCTGTCGCCCAACGGCGACGTCCCCGGGCGCAAGCTGATCGTCTCCGCCGGCCGCGCGGCGGGGCTCGAGCCGTCGGACATCATCCACGCGATCACCTCGGCGACCGGGCTGGACGGCGAGTCGGTGCGCAACGTGCGCGTGCTAGAGCGGTTCGCGTTCGTCGAGGTGCCCGAGAGCGACGCGCAGCGGGTGGTCGAGCAGGTCGACGGCGCGGAGGTCCGTGGGCACACGCTGCGGGTCGAGCCGGCCCGCGCGTAACGCGCCCCGACCCCCGAGCGCTAGGGTGGCCGAATGACGACAGCCACGATGAACACAACGCAGGGGCCGATCACGCTCGAGCTGTTCGACGAGGACGCGCCCCAGACGGTCGAGAACTTCCGCAAGCTTGCCGCCGACGGCTTCTATGACGGGATCATCTTCCACCGCGTGATCCCCGACTTCATGATCCAGGGTGGGTGTCCGCAGGGCACCGGCACCGGCGGCCCCGGGTACACATTCGACGACGAGATCAACGACCACAAGGTCGTGCGCGGCGCGCTCGCGATGGCGAACGCCGGCCCCAACACCAACGGCTCGCAGTTCTTCATCGTCACGACGCAGAGCGCGCCGTGGCTCGACGGCAAGCACACCGTGTTCGGGCGCGTGACCGATGGGCTCGAGGCGGTCGACGCGATCGAGCAGCTTCCGACCGACGGTCGCGATCGTCCAGTCGAGCCGCCGGTGATCGCGTCGATCGAGTTCGACGCCACGTAGCGCAAACCCCCGTCGCGGTAGGCTTGGCTGCACAGCCAAACAGCGCGCGAGGAGAAGAGATGGCGAGTGTCACCCAGCAGAGCCCGGCCGACACCAAGGGTGGTGCGGCGGCGGGCACGATCTCGGTCGAGAACCCCGCGACCGGCGAAGTGATCACCACCGTGCCGATCCTCGGCGTGGCCGAGCTCGACGCGATCGAGCAGCGCTCCCGCGAGGCGCAGCCGGGCTGGGAGGCGAGCGGATTCGAGGCCCGCGGGAAGGTGTTCAAGCGCGCGCAGAAGTGGATGACCGAGAACACCGAGCGGATCCTGCAGACGGTGATGTCGGAGTCGGGCAAGACCTACGAGGACGCGCAGCTTGCTGACTACGGCTACACGGTCGCGGCGCTCGGGTTCTGGGCCAAGGAGGCCGAGGGCTACCTCGCGGACGAGCACGTGCCGTCGTGGAACAACCCGGTGGTCGCCGGCAAGAAGCTGATCATCCGCTACGCGCCCGTCGGCGTGGTCGGCGTGATCGGTCCGTGGAACTACCCGATCACGAACTCGTTCGGCGACTGCATCCCGGCGATGATGGCCGGCAACAGCGTGATCCTCAAGCCGAGCGAGGTGACGCCGCTGAGCTCGCTGCTGATGGAGGAGATGCTGAAGGAGTGCGGGATCCCCGAGGGCGTGTTCCAGGTCGCGACCGGCGACGGCTCGACCGGCGCCGAGCTGATCAACCACGTCGACTGCATGATGTTCACCGGCTCCACTCGCACCGGCAAGGCCGTGCTGAAGGCCGCGGCCGAGCGGCTGATCCCGTGCTACCTCGAGCTCGGCGGCAAGGACCCGATGATCGTCTGCGCCGACGCGAACCTCGATCGCGCCGCCAACGCCGCCGCCTACTACTCGATGAACAACGGCGGCCAGGTGTGCATCTCGGTCGAGCGCGTGTACGTCGAGGAGCCGGTGTACGACGAGTTCGTTCAGAAGGTGACCGAGAACATCAAGCAGCTGCGCCAGGGCCAGCCGGGCGGCCCCGCGTCCGTCGACGTCGGCGCGGTCACCTTCCCGCCGCAGCTCGAGATCGTCGATGGCCACGTCAAGGACGCGGTCGACAAGGGCGCGAAGGTGCTGACCGGTGGCAACGCGCGCTCGGGCGAGGGTCGCTACTTCGAGCCGACGGTGCTCGTCGACGTCGACCACTCGATGAAGTGCATGACCGACGAGACGTTCGGCCCGACGCTCCCGATCATGAAGGTCCGCGACACCGAAGAGGCGATCCGGCTGGCGAACGACACGGACTACGGGCTCGCGGCGAGCGTCTGGACGAAGGACACCGAGCGCGGCGAGGCGCTCGCGCGCCGGGTCGAGGCGGGCGCGGTTTGCGTCAACGACGCGCAGGTCAACTACGCGGCGATGAACCTGCCGATGGGCGGATGGAAGTCGTCCGGCCTTGGAACTCGCCACGGTGCCGGCGGCATCCGCAAGTACACGCGGGTCCAGTCGCTGCTGATCACGAAGCTCGCGCCGAAGAAGGACATCCACATGTATCCGTACAAGAAGGGCCGCACCCGCGCGCTGCAGCGGCTGTACAAGTTCATGTACGGACGGGGCAAGCGCGACTAGCGCACCGCCGCGGTCGGGCGTGGACGCGCCGGTCTTCTACTACGACCTCAGCTCGCCGTACGCGTACCTCGCGGCGCTGCGCGTCGACGACGTGCTCCCGGTCCGGCCGGAGTGGCGGCCGATCGCGTTCGGGGTGATCATCCGCGCGGTCGGCAAGGTCCCGTGGTCGATGCGCGATGGCCGCGAGGCGCGGTTCGACGAGATCGCGGCGCGGGCTAGCGACCGCGGGCTCCCCGAGTTCCGCTACCCGGAGGGGTGGCCGGCCGAGACGTACTCGCTGGTCGGGCTCCGCGCGCTCCTGCTGACGACAGACCAGGACCAGCAGCGGGCCGCCGCGCGCGAGCTCTACCGGACGATGTTCGTCGACGGCCGGCACCTCGCGGGCGTCGAGACGGTGCGCGACGCGGTCGCCCGCGCCGGGATCGATGTCGAGGACTTCGACGGGCGGGTCAGCGGCGACGAGGTCAAGCAGCGGCTGCGCGCCGAGACCGACGCGGCGCTCGAGGCCGGCGTCACCGGCATCCCGACCGTCGCCGTCGACGGCAAGCTGTTCTGGGGCGACGACCGGCTCGAGCAAGCGGCGGCGGCTACCCGCTGAACCCGGTCCACACGCCCGCGCCGAACACCGGCAGCTGCGAGGCCCCCGCGTAGCCGAGGTGCTTGAACCCGAACGAGTCCTCGATGCTCGCGAGCAGCGAATAGTGGTCGTAGTAGTCGGTGACCTCGGGGATACCGGGCTGCACGAAGCGCGAGAGCAGCAGCAGTCCCACCTGCCCGCCGCCACCGGTCGGCTCCGTCTGGCCGCCCCCGAGGTCGGGCGGCGTAACCGGCCCGGTCGTGCCGGTCGGGCCCGTGGCGCCGGTCGGGCCGGTCGGCCCGGTCGGACCGGACGAAGTCGGGATCGGCAGGAAGCCGATCAGGTTCGGATACGACTTCGGAGAACCGCAGCAGCGGCTCGAGTCGGGAGCGGCCCCGGTCTGGGGAGCCTGGTCGTAGGTGATCGCGATCAGCCCGTCGGCCTTGTACGCCGGCGATTTCAGGATCTGCGGCACCACCGACTTCAGGAACGCGTCGGCCGCGAGCGGCCCGGCCTTCGCGTGCGGCGCGCACGGCGTGTCGGTGCCGTCGTGGCACGCGTCGGCGACGATGTAGGACAGCGCCGGGGTCGAGTCCACCGACTTAAGATCCGTCGAGAGCTGGCTCAGCGGCACATCGTTCTTCGGGCATTTCGCCTTGGCGAGCGTGTCGAAGTACATGTACGGGTTGCGCCAGGTCACGGTCGGGTCCTTCGCGGTTGGCTTGCCGCTGTCGTGCGCGCCGATCCTCGGGTGGCTGCACGCCTCGAGTTGAGCCGCCTTGCCGCTGCCGTTGGTCTCGACGTACGCCTTCCATTGCTCCCCGGCGGCCGTCACCTGGTCGGCGAGCGTCTGCGTGGTCGTCGGGTACACGCATCCGGCGCCCAGCGTCTGCCCTCTGGACCCGCTGTCGCCAGGCACCACGTCCGTGTAGATCGGGCAGTTGTTGGCGTTGTTGGGGGTCGGGCCCTGGCCGCTGACGAGCGCCACCTCGTTCGCCAGCGAGCCGCTCGCGACGGCGTAGTAGTTCAGCACCAGCTCGCCCCGCTGGGCGAGCGTCTTCGCCAGGTACGGGTCGTTCTTGCTGTGGCCGAAGGTCGCCTGGTAGCCCTGGTCGTTGAACACGATCATGAACACGTGCTTGATCGGCGGTGAGCCCGCGACCGGCGACAGGCCTCCTGTCGTCGTCGCGGTCGTGGTGGTGCCGGCGCCGCTCGAACCGGTCGCGCCGCTCGAGCCGGTCGCGCCGCCGCCCTGCGTGACCGTGATCGTCTGGACGCCGCCACCGCTGCCGCCGGTTCCCCCTGTCGCACCGGCCGCGCCGGCTCCGAGCTGGTTGGCGGCCTGGCTGGCCGGCGACTGCGCGACGATCACGGGACCGAGCGGGCTCGCCACGCTGCCGGTGACGAGCGAGCCGACGACCACGCCGAAGCCGAGCATCGATAGCACCGCGACCGCCGCGGCGCGCGGCGCCCGCACCCACGAGTCGTACCAATGGTTCTCCGGCACGAGTGGCTCGCCGTCGGGACGGGCGGGGCTCGCCACCCGCCGCCCCCGCTCCATGATCCCGCCGAGCAGCCCCGCCATGTGTGCGGGGAGCGTGCCCCGGCGCTTCCCGCAGCCGACGCAGTAGCGCTGATCGTGGGCGAGCGGGGCGCCGCATTCGGAGCAGTTAGCGACGCTCCGGTCCTCGCGATGATCCGAGCTCATGGCCACCGGTGAGTGTCGCGTGAGCGAGCCGCAAGAATGTGAACGCGCTGTGACCGGCGCCGGCGCCGCGGGATCACCCGCAATTCGCGCCGTTCCGAGGCCCCGCCCCCCGGAAGTCCGGTCACATCCTGGTCACAATTGCCACCCGGGTCGCCACCATACTGGCCCCGATGGCGATCCCCGAGAGGCATGGCGACGACCACGACGAGACTCCGACGACCGAGCTCGTCTCGGGGACCGTCGGCGACCGCTGCACCAATTGCCAGAAGCCGCTCGCGGCCGATCAGCGCTACTGCGTGAACTGCGGCACGCGGCGCGGCAAGCCTCGATTCTCGTTCGATTCATTGGCCGCGCAGTCAGCCGCCGCCAAGGAGCCGGAGCCGAAGCCGCACCGCACGCGGATGTCGTCGGCGACGACGCTCGTCGCGGGCGTCGCGACGCTGCTGCTCGCGCTCGGCGTCGGCGTGCTGATCGGCCACAGCAGCAACTCGACGCCGACGCGGGCGTCCGCCCCGGCGCAGATCGTGACCGTCGGCGGCGGCGCCGGCACGGGGGCGACCGGCGGCCTCAGCAGCGCCTCGGCCGGCAACGCGACCTCGAACCTGAAGAAGCACGGCAAGGTCCAGAAGACCAAGCAGGTCGTGGTCCACCTGAACGCCGCGACGAAGGCGAAGGCGTCCGCGGCCGCGGCCCACGTGTTCGGGAACGGCGGCGGCAACCTCGTCAACAACCCGACGCAGCAGGTCGGGGGATCGTGCAGCGGCGGCGCCGGCTGCAACGGCGGCAAGTTCGACGGCAACTTCTTCGGCAACACGCCCTGATGCCGGCCTTCACGCAACGGCTCCGCGGCGTCGTCCAGATGACCCCTGGCCGGACGGCGCAACCCGATCAGCAGCAGCCTCAGCAGCAGCGCCCGTCCAAGAACGGCAAGAAGCAGGCGTTCGGCGCCGACACGAGCGCCGACCTGATCGACCTCCAGCGCCGGCGCGACCAGCTCAACGCGCGGGTCGCCGAGCTCCAGTGGGACCTCGGCGGGCTCGTCTACGAGATGGCGATCCGCGACCGGATCCGGATCGACGTGATCGTCCGCCGCGCCGCCGAGCTACAGGCCGCCGACGCCGAGCTGAGTGAGGTCGAGCGGATCCTGCGCCTCGAGGAGAGCTCGACCGCGGGCGAGTGCGCGTCCTGCGGCGCACCGCACTCGGTCGGCGCCGTGTACTGCTGGCAGTGCGGGCAGCCGCTGCTCAAGCAGGTCGCGCACGACGCGATCGGGGCGTAGCTGCGCCCGGTGCATGCACCGGGCGTCCGAGGGCGCATGCGCCCTCGGAGGGAGGCGCGCATGCGCGCCTCCTTTACCCGAACTGACCGGTGACGTACTCGCGCGTGCGCTGGTCGTGGGGGTTGCGGAAGATCGTCTCGACGCTCTCGTATTCGATCAGCGTGCCCACGTTCTCGGTCAGGTCGAGGCTGAAGAACGCCGCGCGGTCGCCGACGCGGGCGGCCTGCTGCATGTTGTGGGTGACGATCACGATCGTGTAGCGGCTCTTGAGCTCCAGGATCAGGTCCTCGATCGCCGCGGTCGACACCGGGTCGAGCGCGGAGGCGGGCTCGTCGAGCAGCAGTACGTCCGGCTCGACCGCGATCGCCCGGGCGATGCACAGCCGCTGCTGCTGGCCGCCCGAGAGCCCGAGCGCTGACTTCTTCAGCCGGTCCTTGACCTCGTCCCACAGGGCGGCCTGGCGCAGGGCCCGCTCGACCCGCTCGCTCAGGTGCGAGCGCAGGCCGAGGTTGCGCGGAGCCCACGCGACGTTGTCGTAGATCGACTTCGGGAACGGGTTCGGCTTCTGGAACACCATCCCGATCCGGCGCCTGACCTCGACTCGGTTGACGCCCGGCCCGTACACGTCGTGGCCGTGGTAGAGCACCTGCCCGCTGAGCCGGAACGCGGGGATCGAGTCGTTCATCCGGTTGAGGCTGCGGATGAACGTCGACTTGCCGCAGCCCGAGGGTCCGATCACCGCCGTGACCAGGTTCTTGTAGATCTTCAGCGTCGTCCGGGTCAGCGCCTCCTTGGCGCCGTAGTGGACCGACATGTCGCGGATGTCGAACACGGCCTGGCGGACCGCGTCGATCTCGAACTCCTCGCGCGTGCGCGCGGGTAGCTGAGTTGGCAGCGTCTCGGTCTGTATCCGGACCCGGGTCGGGATCGGTTCGTCCACGGCAGTCATGCGCCCCCGCCCATCTTCGCACGGCTCCGCGCGAGCAGCAGCCGTGCGCCGACGTTTGCAATCAGGATCAGCAGCAGCAGCACGAACGCCGCCCCCCACAACCGGGTCAGCGCGTCGGGCACCGCGAGGTCGTACGCGGTGTAGATCAGCATCGGCACGTTGGGAACGCCATGAAGCGGGTTCAGCTGGGTCGTGTTCGGGTTGAAGATCGAATTGCAGATCAGCATCGGCGCCGTCTCGCCCGCGGCCCGCGCTGTGGCGAGGATGACCCCGGTGATGATCCCCCCGGCGGCGGCCGGCACGATCACGGTGAGGACCGCCCGCCAGCGCGCCACGCCGAGCGAGTCGGCCGCCTCGCGGAGGCTGGCCGGCACGAGCAGCAGCACCTCCTGGCTCGCGCGGGCCATCAGCGGCAGCATCACGATCGCGAGTGCGACCGCGCCCGCGATGCCCGACTGCTGGTGCAGCGGGATCACGAGCAGCCCGAAGATGAACAGCCCGGTGACGATCGTCGGCACGCCTTGGAGCACGTCGAGCGCGACCGTCAGCATCCGCCCGGTGCGCGAGCGCCTGCCGGCGAACTCCGTCAGGTAAAGGCCGGTCAGGATCCCGATCGGCGCCGCGATCACCGCGCCGATCATCACCACCTCGAAGGAGCCGAGCAGCGAGTTGAAGATGCCGCCGCCGGTCAGGCCCTGCGGGTTGGTGAAGACGAATTCGAGGCTGAGCGCCTTGGCGCCGCGGCTGACGACCGCGTACAGGACGATTCCGAGCAGCGCGACCGCGACCAGCGCCGCGATGCCCGCGCTGCCGTCGACCAGCCGGCTGACGAACATTCGCCGGCGCAGGTTGCCGGTCGCGGTCAGGGGAGCGGTGGGGTCGAACAGCGGTGTGTCGCCGCCGAGCGCGGCCGTGTGATCGACGCCGCTCATGCCATCGCCGCCCGCGCGTAGCGGCGCTCGACGTCGAATCGCCCGGCGATCTTCCGCGCCAGCAGGCTCGTCAGCAGGCAGATCGCCAGCAGGATCACGCCGCAGTAGAACATCGAGGCGGTGTGGAGCGGGTTGACCGGGCTCGGGAACTGGTTCGCGATCCGCTCGGCGAGCGTGGCTCCGGGGAGGAACAGGTTCGCGTGGATCCCGTTGGCGTCACCGATAACGAGCGACACGGCGATCGCCTCGCCGAGCGCGCGTCCCAGCGCGAGCACCGTCGCGGCGCTGACGCCCGACAGCGTCGACGGGATCACGATCCCGCGGATCACCTCCCAGCGAGTCGAGCCGAGCGCCTCGGCGCCCTCCTTTAGTTCCGGCGGGACCGTCAGGAACAGGTCGCGGCAGAGCGATGCCTGGATCGGCAGGATCATCAGCGTCAGCACGATCGCGGCGGCGAGCATGCTGATGCCCGTGGTCTGCGGGGCGCCGAACAGCGGGATCCACCCGAGCGCGCTGTGCAGCCCGGGCTCGATCTTCTGGATGAACGGCGCGAGCACGATCACGCCCCAGAACCCGTAGATGATGCTCGGCACGGCCGCGAGCATCTCGACCAGCGGGCCGACCACGGCGCTGACGCGGCGCGGGGCGATCATCGCCAGCCAGACCGCGATCGCGACCCCCAGCGGCGCCGCGATCAACAGCGCGATCGCCGAGCTCACGACGGTGCCGTAGATCATGTCGGCGGCGCCGAAGATCTTGAAGTTCGGGGCCCACGCCTCGTGGAACAGGAACCCGACGCCGAACTTGTCGATCGCCGGGCTCGCGTCGTGGCTCAGCTGGTAGGCGAGGTCGATCAGCGTGATCGCGACGACGATGCCCGCGGCCGCGCACAACCCGCGCATGATCCGATCGCCGGTTCGGCTGGCGCGTTTGGTGTGGGCCGGGCGACGTGCGACCGGCGCCGTCACCCCCACTGTGCGGCTCCTCCGCGAGACACGGCGCGCAAGGGTAGGAGAAATGGTGAGACGAGCCGAGCGGGCCCTTCCGTCGTTACAAGATCTCAAAGTCCTAGTAACAACTCGGCCACAGGTTGCCCGGGGATGAGGACGATGCTGTGATCGGCTCGAGGAGGGCGGCCGGGCCAATCGGGCTTCAACGGGGTTCTCTAACCGAAAGGAACTGCTTTGCTCTTCAAGAGATTGGCCGGGCTGACCTGCGTGGGGTTGCTCGCAGGTTGTGTCTTCGGCCTGAGTGCCGCGGGCGCGTCCGCGGCGACGCTCTCCGGCGCGGGCTCGACGCTCGTCGCGCCGATCGAGGCGGAGTGGGCCGCGGCGTTCGGCAGCGCCACCGGCAACACGATCACCTACAACGCGGTGGGGTCCGGCACCGGAGAGAAGGACGTAGCGCAGGGCCTGGTCGACTTCGGGGCATCGGACGCGCCGCTGTCGGCGTACACCGGCGTTCCGGCCAACCTCGTTCAGATCCCCTGGGCGCTGTCGGCGACGGGCGTCAGCTATCACATCCACGGCGTCCCGAAGCTGAAGCTGACCGGCAACGTGATCGCGGCGATCTACGTCGGCCAGGTCACGAACTGGAATGACGCGAAGATCAAGCGGCTGAATCCGCGCGTGAACCTGCCGAACCTTCCGATCACGGTGTTCCACCGGTCGGATGGCTCGGGTGACACGTACGCGTTCACGAAGTACGAGTCGCTTGCCAGCCCGACGTTCCGCTCGAAGATCGGCACGTCGACGACCGTCAGCTGGCCGGTCGGCCCTGGCGCCAAGGGCAACACCGGGATGGCGACGGCGGTCGCGCAGACGAACGGCGCGATCGCGTACATCGCCGTCTCCTACCTGATCGCCGACAGGCTGCCGGCGGTGTTCATCCAGAACGCCGGCGGCAGGTACATCGCGCCGAACCTGGCCGCGATCGAGGCTGCGGCCAATGTGGTCCATAGCGTCTCGGCGGCCAACGAGGTGACGATCGTGAACCCGCCCCGGAACGCCAGGTCGGCGTATCCGATCTCGACGTTCACGTACGCGCTGGTGCCGACCAACGCAAAGAACGGGGCCCTGCTGCGGCAGTTCCTCACCTACGCGATCACGAGCGGGCAGCAGTTCGGCCCGAGGCTGGACTTCGCGCCGCTCCCGCGGGCCGTGAAGAACGCGGCGCTGGCCACGGTCAACCGCATCCAGTGAGTTGAACCAGACCGAAGCCGCCTGGGGGGCTCGGCCGCGGGTGCGGCCGAGCCCGCCGGCAATCAGCATGAAGTGGCCCCTGCAACCGTCGCTTCCGACGCGGGTGGCGTTGTTTGGAACCCATCACCTCATCGGACAAACCTGGAGGAATTCGTGAAACGTCGTATCTACACCGCTGGGGCCGCGATCGCCGTGGTCTCCCTGGTGGTTGGCGTTGGCGTGGCGATGGCGGCCACCACCTCGCATCACCATAAGCGCCACGTGCCGCCGCCGAAGCCGAAGCTCGTGGGCGTCAAGTGCACGTGGGCGCTGTCAACTGTCCCGCCCGCGGGGCAGGCAAACGTCGATCAGCCGCCGTCGGACGGCGACACGTACGGCACGTCTGACTGCGGCACGTCCGGGAGCGGAGTGGTCCACACCGCGTTCACCGTCCCCGACAGCGGCGACACCGTTGGCACATACACCGCGTACTACGGGGCCGGCACCGTCTCCGGGTCGTTCGACATCTCCCCGAACGAGTCGCCGCCGATCTCGGACACCGGCTTCTACAGCCAGACGTGGACCGGGACGCTCAAGCTCACCAAGACGAGCGGGTCCTACCTCGGCGTCAAGGAGAAGAAG
>DASXDA010000045.1:0-9123 GCA_036490875.1 Solirubrobacteraceae bacterium | reverse complement strand
CGTCCTCCTGGTACTGCGGGCTGTCTGTGGCCGGGCCGGGCGTCGCCGCGATCGCGTCGTACAGCGCCGGCGTCGCGAGCGAGTTCTCGTACCGGACCCCATTGGTGTACAGGTAGCGGTACATGTCGTAGACCGGCTCCTGAGCGACGATCGCCTTCAGCCCGCGAGGCTGACGCGCCTCGCCGATCAGGCCGGTGACCGCGTCGTAGGACTTGCCGTACATCCCGACTGCGCCGGTCGACCAAGGCTGAGTCGCGGCCCACCGAACGGCGGCGCCGACGTCGGCCTGCTCGCCGGGTCCGCCCCAGTCGAGGCATCCGTTCGAGCCGCCGAACCCGCGCAGGTCGACCATCACGTACGTGTAGCCGTGGCCGATGATGCCCGAGCCGTTGACGAAGTCCCCGAACCGGTCCGACGGCTGCGGCCCGCTCGCGCCGATCGGGTCGTAGCTCGTCCCCTCGACCGGGCCGGCCGGACCGGTCTGGCCCGAGTGGTTGAAGTACGGGCCGATCGAGAGGATCACCGGGGTCCGCGCGTTGCCCGCGGCCTTGGGCCGGAGCACGTCGGCGTGCAGCGTCGTCCCGTCGGGCTCTGAGATGAAGCTCTGCAGCTAGACCGTGAACACGAGCTTGCCGATGAAGCTCCCGTCGAGCATCGCCTCGAACGCGTCGCGCGCCTGAACGAGCGGGACGGTCCGGTCGATCACCGGCCGGATCTCCCGCTCGACGCATAGGCGGATCAGTCGCTCGAGCTCCTCGCGGGTGCCCATCGTCGAGCCGATCACCGACAGCTGCAGGAAGAACACGCGAGCGAGCTCGGCCGGGGGCGAGTCGCCGGTGGTCGCGCCCGAGACGACGAGCGTTCCACCGGGCTTCAGCGCGCGGATTGAATGCGCCCAGGTCGCCTCGCCGACGGTCTCGACGACGATGTCGACGCGCTCGGGCAGGCGGGTGCCGGCCTCGAACGCGCCGTTGGCGCCGAGCGCCATGGCCTGCGCGCGCTTGTCCTCCGAGCGCGCCGTCACCCACACCCGCAGCCCGGCCGCACATGCCAGGACGATCGCGGCGGTCGCAACGCCGCCGCCGGCACCCTGGATCAGGACGGTCATGCCGGGCTTCGCGCCGGCGCGCGTGAACAGCATCCGGTAGGCCGTCAGCCACGCTGTCGGCAGGCACGCCGCCTGCTCGAAGCTCAGCGCCGCCGGCTTCGGGAGGACGTTGCGGCGCGGCACCGCGACGCGCTCGGCGAACGTCCCCTGGTAGCGCTCGGACAGCAGCGAGCGCTTCGGATCGAGCGTCTCGTCGCCGCGCCAATCGGGGTCACTGATCACCGAGTGGACGACGACCTCGTTGCCCTCCTCGTCGACCCCGGCGGCGTCGCAGCCGAGGATCATCGGCAGCCGGTCCTCGGGCAGCCCGACGCCGCGCAACGACCAGAGGTCGTGGTGATTCAGCGACGCCGCCTTGACCGTCACGGTCGTCCAGTCTTCGGCCGGCTCGGGGTCGGGCCGCTCTCCGACGACCAGGCCACCGAGCGGGTCGTCGCGTGAGATCGAGGACGCGTAGACGGCAAGCATCGACGCGGGACCGTATCGGTTAGGGACGGAGCTGGACGACCTGCTCGAACGTCCCGCGGTCGAAGAACGGCATCGGCGGCGGCTGCTCGGCGCCGAACTCCGTCTGGGGGTACATCGCCCGGGACGCTCGCCACTTCGACGGGTCGCTCGAGCCGAAATGGGCAGCCAGCGCGCCCAACGTCGCGGCGGCCGCGGCGCGCCAGGCCGCGGGCCCGAGCGTGCGCAGCGCGTACGCCTGGCCGAGGTCGATGTCGAACACGTGCTCCTCGTTCGGCTCGCCGCCGCCGATCAGCTGACCCGCCTCCCCGAGCGGGGCGAGCGCGAGCTTCTGAAGCTGGTCCTTCAGCTCCTGCCATGCCGCCACTCCAGGATCGACGGTGCCGTTGGAGTCGGTCTGCACGTACGAGCCGTTCCAGGCGAGGATCGTCCGCAGCACGGTCGCCGCCTGGCCGCTTGCGCCCTTCAACGCGCCCCGGAGCTCGGCCGTCGCGAGCGGACGCTGCTCGGCGGTGCTCCCCTCCCGCTGGATCATCTGGTTCATCCCCGCGAACGTCGGGCGCTTGGCGACAGCGCCCGCGAGCCGGTTCAGCCAAGCGACCCGGTACCACGGGCCACCGAGCCGCTCCGACGCGGGGTCGTTGCCGGTCGTCCAGCCCTGCGACGGGATGTTGTTCCAGTTCGTCAACCAGCCCTTGGCCGGGTCGATCACGTGGGGGCGTTCGGCGGCCGGCAGGAAGCCGCTCCACTCGGCTCGCCCGTCGCCCGGGTACGGAAGCCGCTCGTCCCACCCCTTCGGCCGGATCGGCAGCAGCCCGGGGTGCCAGTACCCGATGTTCCCGCGGTCGTCGGCGGCCATCAGGTTCTCGTTCCACGTCAGCTGTGCGGCGTCGCGGTTGACCTGCGCGACGCTCGAGGCCGTGTCGACCGCGGCGAGCCCGGTGAGCGTGCCGAGCTCTCGCATCCAGGTCGCGTAGCGGCGGGCGTAGGCGATGTTGCCGATCCGCTCCTGGACCGGCCCATGGATCGTCCGGCAGAGCCGGAGCGTCACCGACCCGACCTGCGGCGCCGAGGACGGCAGGCCCCCCGTAGGAAGCAGCGACGTGGGGGAGGGTCGGTAGCTGAACGTCTCATCCCGGCAGCTCATCTGCAGCACCTTGCCGCGGTAGTAGTACTCGTCCGGATGGCCCGGCACGAGGTGCTCGACGTACAGCGCGTTCGTCTGCGATAGGCCGCTCGTCAGCCCGAACGCGATGTGCCCGTTGTGGCCGATCGCGATCACCGGCGCCCCCGGCGCCGTCGCGCCGCGGACGTCGATCCCGGGGCCGTGGAGCTCGAGCTCGTAGAGCTCCTCGGGCGCCGCGAACCCGAGCTCGGGCCCGCTGAACAGGAACGCGCGGCGGGTGCGCGGGTTGCCAATCGCGACCATCGACGAGCCGCCGCGATGGATCGGGGACAGGGGGTTGAGCACGCCCGCGCCGTCGCTGCCCGCCGCCTTCATCGCGGCAGCTGACTCGGTCGGCATCGTGCCGCTGACGGGTTCGGCCCCGAGGTCGTCGGCGGCCGGCTGCCCCAGCGCGCGGACGTACGCGTACGAGCGGGTCAGCGCCGCCCGCTCCTGCGCGGCCGTGCGGCCCGGGACGGACGGGAACAGCCCGTTCGCGCGCGGGATCGTCGCGATCTGGCCGGGGATCCGGAGCGGCAGGATCCGGTTGAACCTGGCCGGGCCGCCCGCCTGGATCGCCCGCATGTCGAGCAGGTCGGTTCCGTCCGTGTTGGGTGTCGTGCGCGCCAGGTAGGACCCGATCGCGATCAGGTCCTCCGGGGTGAAGTGCGTCGGGGTGATGCCGAGCGCCGGGTACTCGGCGGGCATATCCGTGGGGGTGTCGTTGACGTGGTCGACCCACGCGTTGATCCCGTCCGCGTAGGCGATGTACCGGGCCTGGAACGAGGCCGGCAGGCTGTCGAACAGGGCCGTGAGCTCGTCGGGCGTGTAGAAGTCGCGGCGGACCTCGACGTCCATCGGTACGTAGCTCGCGCCGAGCACCTCCGCCAGGTGCCCCGTCGTCGCGCGCCGGAAGATCTCGAGCTCGAACAGCCGGTCCTCGGCGGTCGCGTAGGCCGCGCCCCACCACAGGTGCTGGTCGGTGTCGCCCGTGATCGAGGGGACGCCGTAGCCGTCGCGGACGATCTCCACCCCGGCCATCGGAACGCTCTCGGGGGCCCCCGGCTGGCCCAGCATCGCGTTCTTGCGGTCAAAGGCGATGAACGGCTGCGTCTGGTCGTAGTCGTGCGGCGAGCCACCACCCGACGCGACCCCTGGGAGCGAGACGTACCCGCTGTCGCCAGGCGGCAGGATCGAGGTCGCGGCAACGACCCGGGCGGACGCCGACGCGGCGGTCGCGAGCGCGGCCGCTGCGCATCCGATCAGCGCGAGTCCCCTGCACCTGCCCGGCATCAGCCGGGCATTGAATCAGCCGGCCTCTATCGCCCGCTTCAGTTCGCCCGCCCGCGCGCCGGCGAGCTGCCCCCTGAGCACGTCCACGATCGGCCCCCTGATCAGGAGCCCGATCCGTCCCAGGTCGACCTCGATGTTGTACGTCGCTCGGGTCCGATCCCCGTCCAGCTCCTCGAGCTCCCAGCTTCCCTCGACGGACTTCAGATCGCCCTTCTCCTGCCGCCAGGTGAGGCTCGTCGGCCCGCCGTAGGTGAAGCGAACGATCGACTTGACCGTGCGCACCTTCGCGTCCGTATGGCTCTCGCACCGCACTGCCCGGCCGTTTGGATCGCGCTCGAGCGCCTCCATCTCCTTCAGGCCGCCCTGCCAGCCCGGGGCCTTCTCGACGTCCTCGACCAGCTCCCACACGCGGCCGATCGGAGCGTCGATCTCCTCGGTGGAGCTCCCGGCGATCGTTCCCATCGGCGTACCCTCGCATAGATGGCCCGCGTCGCGGTAGTCGGCCATGTCGAGTGGGTCGACTTCATCGAGCTCGAGCGGATGCCGCGCGAGGGCGAGGTGCTGGGCGCCCGTGACGCATTCGCCCGGGCCGCGGGCGGCGGCGCGGTGGTCGCCGTCGTGCTTGCGGAGCTGGGCGCCGACGTCGAGTTCTTCACGGTGCTCGGGGACGACCTGCACGGCCGCGCCGCGGCCGAGCAGCTGCGCGAGCGGGGCGTCGAGGTCCATGTCGCCTGGCGAGCTGACCGCCCGACGAGGCGGGCGGTCACGCTGCTCGGCGCCGGCGAGCGCACGATCCTGACGGTCGGCGAGCGCCTCGATCCCCGCGGCGCGGACGAGCTCCCGTGGGACCGCCTGGGCGGGGCCGACGGCGTCTACTTCACTTCAGGGGACGCTGGCGCGCTCGAGCATTCCCGGCGTGCACGGCACCTCGTCGCCTCCCCGCGGGGGCGCTCGGCGCTGGAGCACGGCCCCCGGGTCGATGCGCTCGTCTACAGCGCCCGGGACGCCGACGAGTGCGACTGGGCCCGCCGGCTGAACGGGCGTTCGCGGCTCTTGATCGAGACCCGTGGGATCGAGGGCGGCGTGTGGATGGGGGAGTCGCGGGGCCGGTGGGATGCCGTGCCGGCAAGCGCGCCGGTCCGGGACCCGTACGGGTGCGGCGACGCCTTCGCCGCCGGGTTCACGCTCGGGCTCGCGTCCGGCGCCACGACCGCCGAGGCGGCGGCGATCGGCGCCCGCGCGGGCGCGCGCTGCCTGAGCCGTCCCGGCGCCCCCTGACGGTACCCTAACCCCATGTTCAGGGACTCGTGTCAGCGGATCGGTCACGGAGGGGCGAGCGCGCTCGCGCCGGCCAACACGCTCGCCTCGTTCGACGCCGCGCTCGACGTCGGGATCGACATGATCGAGTTCGATGTCAGGGCACACCGCGGTGAGCTGGTGCTCGCCCACACGCTCCTGGACGTGCGGCTGCCGAGGCGGGTAAGGCTCGATCAGGCGCTCGGGCACTTCTCGAGCCGGCGCTATGACGGGGTCGAGCTGAACGTCGACCTCAAGCGAACCGGGTGCGAGCCGGCACTCGTCGACGCGCTCCGCGACTTCGGGATGCTCGAGCGCACGCTGATCTCATCGCAGCTCCCTCAAATCCTCGACCGGGTGCGCGCGCTCGAGCCGCGCGCGCGCCTCGGAATCTCCGTCGCCGGCCCGATATCGCGGCGGACCCACCACTTGAAAGGCTGGCGTGTGCAGGTCCTCGCTGGTCTCCGGAGGCGCCGCTGGGACGCGGTCATGGCGCAGCACCGCCTGGTCGACACCGGGCTGCTCGAGGAAGTGATCCTTCGGAGCGGGCGGCTGTACGCGTGGACCGTGAACGAGCGACCCGCGATCGAGCGCCTGCGACAGATGGGAGTGCACGGGATCGCCACCGCCGACCCTCGCCTATTCGCCTGAGTCCCGCGTGACCGACGCGATGATGACCGAGCTCGTCGGACGGCCGCCCGACGGGCGGGTGTTCGAGCAGCTCGTGCGGCCAGGCTTCGCCGACTGCGCCCCGAGCGGTCGGATGCGGCTCGACGGCCTCGCGCGCTGGCTGCAGGACGTCGCGTACGCCGATGTCGAGGACGCCGGCCTCGCCGAGAAGTCGGTGTGGGTCGTGCGTCGGACGCGGATCGATGTCCGCCGGTTCCCGCGGTTCGGCGAGGAGTTCGAGCTCGCGACATTCTGCAGCGGGATGGGCCGGATGTGGGCGGAGCGGCGCACGACGATCGCGCGCGCCCGCGCCGAGCAGAGCGACGTTGAGGCGGTCGCGCTGTGGGTCCACCTCGACCCCGAGAGCTGGCGACCGGTCCCGCTCGGCGAGCAGGAGCTCGAGCAGTACGGGACAGCCGCCGCTGGCCGCAGGGTCACCGCGCGGCTGCGCCATCCCGCTCCAGACGGGGCCGCGGCGATCTCGCCGTGGCTGTTCCGCGACACCGAGCTGGACATCGCCGGCCACGTCAACAACGCCGCGTACTGGACCCCGCTCGAAGAGGAGCTTCTCGGCGGGCCGGAGCCGACGGCGCTCGACGTCGAGATCGAGTTCCGGACGCCGGGCCAGCCGGGCACCAAGCGCGTGCTCCGTGCGGGACCGCGGCGATGGATCGTCGACCCCTCCGACGAAGTGCTCGCGTCGGTACTTGTCAGGGATCGGTCCGGGCCAACGTAGAACTGGATAGGTTGGCTCCGCTCGCCGCGGTCGCGGCGGCGGCGCGAACGCGACCGGACGGAGGGGCGCGTGCCAGTCCAGTTCAGTTTGAGCATCCGCAGCAAGCGGACCGCCACCGTGGTGGAGCTCGGCGGCGAGCTCGACCTCGCGTCGCACCCCAAGCTCGAGGACGCGCTGGCCCCGGCGCTCGAGTCGGGCGCCGAGCTCGTCGTGCTCGATCTCGGCCAGCTCGAGTTCATGGATGTCGCCGGGCTTCGAGCGCTGGTCCGTTCGAAGGGCCGGGCCGCGGCGGCCGGCAAGCAGCTCGTGCTTGCGGCCCCGGGACCGCCGATCTGGCGGCTGCTGTCGCTTACCGGCCAGGAGCAGGCCTTTCAGGTTTACGGCTCGGTTGTCGACGCGCTCGAGCCAGAACCGGCGTAGCGCGCCGTCACGTTTATTTTCTGTGGACGTTAGAACCGCCGTTAGGCGGGAAAAACCCCTGCAGACCTCGTTTCGGATCGCAAAAGGCGATGACGGCAATCATCCCCACGAACGCACCGCGACATCACCCATCGGACACCAGCGAGATGCACCTCGCCCTCTTCTACTCCGGCGATTCGGAGTACGTCGACGGCGTGGTGCGTTTCGTCTCTGGAGCGCTCGAGGCGGGCGAGGCGGTGGCGATCGCGATTCCACGCACGAAGGGCGAGCTCCTGAGGGACGCGCTGGGTGGCCATTCCGAGATCGAGCTGTTCGACATGGTCGAGCTCGGCGAGAACCCGGCGCGGATCATCCCGGCCGTCGAGGGAATGCTGGCGCGGCACCACTGCGGTCTCCTGCACTACGTCGGCGAGTCGATCTGGCACGGGCGCTCGCGCGACGAGGTCCGCAAGGCGACCAAGCATGAGGCGCTGATCAACCTCGCGTGGCCGGGAGCGCATATCCGGCTGCTGTGCCCGTATGACGCGGACCTGCTTGATCCGTACGTGCTGGTCGACGCCGAGAAGACGCATCCCCATCTGATCAGGGGCGGCCGAATCGTCCCGAGTCGCTCCTACGCGGGGGCCGAGCTCCCACTCGGCTGCGACGACCCGCTGCCGGATCCGCCGCCGGACGCGACGGCGCTCCCGTTCGGGCTGCCGAATCTGTACGCCGTCCGCTCGCTCGTCAGATGGACCGCCAACCAGGTCGGCATGTCGCCGAGCCGGATCGGCGACCTGGTGCTCGCGATCAACGAGCTCGCGACCAACGCGATCAGACACGCCCACGGCGGCGGTCTGCTGCGCGTCTGGAGCGTGCCGGGGGCGGTGATCTGTCAGGTCGAGGACTCAGGGCAGATCCACGACCCGCTCGCGGGCGGGCACACCCCGGCGGTCGACGCCGAGGGCGGGATGGGCCTCTGGACGGTCAACCAGCTGTGCGATCTGGTCGAGGTCCGCACCAGCGAGGCCGGAACTACGATCCGCGTCCACCACGCGGCGGGCCAGCCGGCTCAGGCTTCGGCCGGGGCCCAGGCGTAGTTCCTAGGCCTCCGCCTCGGCCGGGGCGGGCGTGCCGGAGCCCGCTGGCTCGAGCCCGAACGCGTCGGCCAGCAGCTCATACGACCGCCGCCGGGCGCCGTGATCGTGGGTGATCGTCACCACGATCGCCTCATCCGCGCCGTACTCGGTGGCGAGTTGCTCGAGCTCGGCGCGCACCTTCTCGGGCCTGCCGATGATCCCGCGCCGGCCGGGAGGTGAGCCGTTGCCTCCGTCAGGGCTGAGCTTGCCCTCTCGGCGCAGGAACTCGGTCGCCTGCTGCGGCGTCGGAACCGGGATCAGCCGTCCGCGCCGCAGCAGCGTCAGCGTCATCCGGCTACTGGTCGCGAGGTGCTGCGCCTCCTCGTCGGTTGGGGCGCACAGGACCCACGCGGCGACCGCGGTCCGCGGGAGCGGGGTCTCGCGCGCCGGCGTGTACCGCTCGCGGTAGAGCGCGGCGATCTCGGCCCCGCCGGGGTTGATGAAGTCGGCGAACGCGTAAGGCAGCCCGAGCTGGCCGGCCCAGATCGCGCTCTGCGGGGAGGACCCGAGCAACCACGGCTCCGGAAGGCCGGGGAGCCCCGGCAGCGTCGCGGCGAGCCGGTGGAACGGGTGGTCCTCGGGCAGCGAGTCGTCCAGGTAGGCGAGCAGCTCGGCCAGCTGCTGGGGGAAGTCATCGGGCGACGCCTGGCGGCGGTCGCGCTGCAGCGCGAACGTGGTGATCGGATCGGTGCCGGCGGCCCGCCCGATGCCGAGGTCGATCCGGCCGGGGAACAGGGCCGCGAGGATCGTGAACGTCTCGGCGACCTTGAACGGGCTGTAGTGCGGAAGCATCACCCCGCCGCTGCCGACCCGGATCCGCGTGGTCGCGGCGGCGATCGGCCCGATCAGCGCC
>DASXDA010000044.1:0-81589 GCA_036490875.1 Solirubrobacteraceae bacterium | reverse complement strand
GGACGTGTCCGCGGCCTCGACCAGCCGATCGGCCGTCTCACACCAGGCCGCATACCACGAGTCGTCAGCACCATCGACGATCCGCTCACAAGTGGCCTTCACCTCGCCGATCTCCGGTCCCCCGCGACCGGTAAGCGCGAGCGCCAGCCCCACCGCGAACTCCTCAAACAGCGGATCGTCGAAAAACAGCCCCACTTGCGCTAACTATCGTCGATGATGGAGAGCAACGCCAGGCCGCGCTTCTGCTGCTCCCCTACCCGGTAGTCCCAAAATGAGTCCCACTGGTGGGAGTCTCGCGAGCCCGCTCCGGTGTTCCGACGAGACGATCGCTCCCGAAGGCCGAGCAGGAGCCGGCGCTGACGTGGCGAGATGCGAGGGCGGGGCCCAGCTCGACGATCGCGCCCCGCTTTGGTTCTGGCGCGCGTTCGTCCGGCTTCTCCCATCAGCCCGATCGGCCCGCGGAGCGGGAGCGATGCGAGGCTTCCTCGTTCGGAGACCGCTGGTTGTAGTCCGACGCGGCAGTGCGGTTGAGCGCTCGCCGAGATCGGGCCTCGCCTAGAGAAGAGCGTCGTGGGTGTGCGCCGGCGGCTGTCGGGGGCAGGCGGCCAACGCCTAACACTGGGGTGGGGCACACCGCGATGCCGGGAGCCGGCTGCGCTACCCTGGAAGGGTCAGACAGCGAGGGCAACCAGAGGGCGAGACCTTCATCTGAATGTCCCCTTCCCGCGAAAGCAGCCTGATCTTCTGATGGCCGAGAGTCCACCCATGGGTGGGCTTTCCGCGTTTAAACGGCCCGCAGCAGACCCCTTGTCGCGCGGCGCCTGTCCAGCGCTCCACGTCGGCCCGCCCAGGTCGATACTCCTCGGCAGCGACTCGGATCCTGCCGATCGACGCTCGAGTGGGGTGTCTCTGGAGGCGGCCTGCGCCTTGCGGAGCATCAGTCGGTCGAGCACGTCCATCGTGCACTCGACGAGCGAAAGGGCGGTGGCTCAGGGCAGGATGTCGTTCAGCGTCGCCGTGAACCGCTCGCCCGACTCCTCAAGCTCACCCTCGATGTGCAGGCGCGCCGGGCCAGTATCGGTCCACAGGTCGAGGAAGTAGGACCAGCCCGGCAGGTCCGGATCGTCGGACTTGGCGATCGCCTCGACCCCGTAGATCTCGCGCGGCGGCAGCACCAGCGACTCGGGGCAGTCGTCCTCGACGCGACGGCGCAGATCCTCGACTCTGAGCCGACCGCCAGACGCGAGGCGGAGCTCCTCGTAGTCGCCGTCCACGACGAGGCCGACGAGGTCGTCCAGTGCGCGGTACATCGGCTCGGGCATCAGCTCGAGCGTTTCGACGATCTCTCCCCGTCCGCCCAACTCGTGGCTCGGCATCAGGTCGAGCCGGCTGTAGAAGTAGTCCTCGCAGGCCGCGCGCGCCTGGCGGCGGATGCCCTTGGACAACCCCGCGGCGCCGAGCGCAAAGCCCGCCGCAGCGATCGCCTCCTCGAGCGTTCCGTGGCGGCGCGTCAGCTGTGCGGTGACCGCGCGACCGTGCTCCGTGTCGCGAGCCATCGATGAGCCGTCCAACAGAATCGAGGGAGCGTCGTGGCGGCTGTAGCCCGCGCAGGCTCGTACCGCAGAGTGAAGGACGATGAGGTGGTCGCCCATTACGCCCGCGCGGGCGATGCGTCGCCGGGCGTCATCCGGATCGGCCAGCTTGCCGAGCGCGTAGTAGTAGCGCTGCCACGACATGCATCCTACGAATGGAGAACGACCACCGCCGCGTCTGGCGCGGACTTGCAGAGCCACAGCGCCGTCGCCGGACTGGGTCGTTGCCGGGATTGCGTGCGTAGCGGTCTGCGCGCCACGGTTGCTGCTGGCCCGACACGGCCCAGCGCCGCGCCGCTCTGGTTGGGGGCGGCCGCTGGGGTCCTTTTCGCGTTGTCGGCCGCGCTGACGAAGTCGGTGGTCGACGAGCTGCACCTCGGCGTGCTGCATGTGATCGCGAGCTGGGAGCCCTACGCGCTACATCTGCGTGGCGCTCAGGCTCGCCCTTGTTCGATGAGCAGCTTCATGCCAGGGGTCCGCAGGCTGCGGTGGCGTGCAGGGCGCTCGCCGCGGCGTTGGTCGGTGTGGCGGTGCTCGCCCGGGCCGAGCTTCCCGGCACGATCACCGCTGCGTGACTCGGCACGGGCTGAAGTGGTAGCCCGGACGGACGTCGCATGACTCGGCGTGACGAGTGTTTTCGAGGCTTGCGGCGAGTCGCCGGTCACGAGTTCTATGGCGACCCCTCGATCGCGCCGACGGCCGACGCTGGACGAGCACTTCGCCACGCGAACGATCGTCCTGGCCGGACCCGCATCCGTACTCGCCGTCCGGATGGCGTACCGAGAATCCGGGCTCAGGTTTCGATCGGCGTGTCGGTCGCCCTGCCGAGCGCAGACACACTTGCACAGCAAGCGGCGCGCGATCAACCCCGGCGGGTGCGAATCCGGGCCGACACCAGGCCGGTGAAAGCACGCCTGAGGAGCTTCGGCAGCACCGAGGGGAAGTTCTCGTGCTCCTGCCTTCGCCGCACGACGAGCATCTTCCCTTGACTAGCCGGGTGTTGAGCGTCGGCGGGCTGGGCAGTAGGCGAGGATAGGCCTCCTCGGGGACAAGCTGTGTCGCTCGGGGAGGCCCTTGCTCTTCTCGCGGCACTTCATTGGGGGTTGTATGACCTGCCGGGTGCTCCGCGCAGCGTCGTCTATGCGAAGCGCTTGACGAATGCGAGCGCGGTGTCGGCGACTTCTCGCCAGCCGCTGTCGATCACTAGCGCGTGTCCGCGGTTGGGGATCTCGACGATCTCGGTCACGCCCGGGTTGCGCTTCTGCTTGTGGTAGATGCCTTCGGCCATCGCCCCCGGGGCAGTGGTGTCCTTTTCGCCCGAGATGACCAGCAGCGGCCCGCGGTCGGCGTTCTTCGTGTCCACCTTGACCTCGGTCCACGGGTTGACGTTTTCGGTCGCTACTTGGAACAGCGGCGTACCCGAGGCTGGCACCGCGAACGTCTCGTACAACTCCTTGGCTTCGTCCTCGCTGACAGCGTTGGCGAACCCGTAGCGGAACTGCTCGTAGGTGAGCGGGACAGCGCGGTGGTAGTTGGCGGGATTGCCGATCACCGGACTCGCTGACTTCAGCGCTGAGATGGGGAGTGCCAGCACGCCCCGGAACGACGCCGCGTCGATCGCGACGGTCGCGGCCGAAAGGCCCCGCCCGGCGAGCATCTGAGCGAGCAGCCCCCCGAACGAATGCCCGATCACGGCCGGCCTGCGGTCGAGCCTTCGGATCACCTCGGCGTAGTGATCGGCGACCTGGCCGACGGTCTTGCCCGCGAACACCTCGGGGTGCGCGTTCGCTTCCTCGACGGTGTCGGGGTCGTCCGGCCATTCGGGCGTCAGCGCGACGTAGCCGGCCTCCTCGAACAGCGCCGCCCAGCGGTCCCAACTGCTTGGGAGCAGCCATAGGCCGTGAACGAACACGACCGGGGCGACGTCTGTCGCGTTCGCGCGATCGATCTGTGCGGCTTCGCGCTCAGTGATGGTCGACGTGGTGTTGGACCCTGTGGTACTCATGACGGTCTCCTAGCTGACCGATCGGCTCTGGAGCGGTCCTCGTTGTTGTTCCCCTCGCCAAGGACGACTGTCACAAGCCTTTCTCGTTCGGGTCCCGGGCGCTAATGTCGCGGAGGGGCTCATGTCTCTCCTGCTCCTCGCTGGACCCGGTCGCGCCGTGGCTAAGAGCTTCTCGCTGTCACGCTGGCACTTGGCACGGCTTGCGGTATCGCATATCCGTGCGATACGTCAGCAACTTTGATCGCAGATGAGATGACCGGGCCCGAGATCAGCAGTGAGCCGTCGCCTCGTGCGTCTCCGCGGGCGACTGCGCTTCGGGGCAGGGACGCGGAGCTCGGGGAGATCAGCGAGCAACTTGCCGGCATCGGCGCAGGACACGGTTCGATCATCCTCATCGAGGGCGGACCGGGCTTTGGCAAGAGCCGCCTGCTGGATGAGGCGGCCCGAATCGCCGCACGGCTCCCGGTGAGAGTCGGCGCAGCCGCTGCCGAGCCGAGAGACAGCGTGGTGCCGATGCGTCCGCTGATGAAGGCGCTGTTCGAAGGCGAGGAGCCGATTCTCGAGCGGTCTGCTCTCCCGGATCTGCGCGCTTCGGCCGAACAGCTCTACTGGCTGCTGCGTGAGCTCGAGACGTTGCTCGAGCAGGCCGCCCTGCGCACTCCGCTGCTCGTCTGCCTAGACGACATGCAGTGGGCCGACCGAGCGACTGTCACAGCGCTGCGAGCTTTGCCCGCGTGGTTGGCGTCGCTTCCAATTGCCTGGATCGCCGCGTTCCGCCCAGGCGAGCTCTCGCCCGAGCTCGCCGACGCGCTGAGTTGGCTTGAGGGGCTCGGAGCCAAGCGGCTTGAGCTGCAGCCACTAGATCGAGAAGCGGTCCGGCAGATCGTGAGCGACGTGCTTGGGGTCGACGCGAGCGAGGCTCTGCTCGGGGTTGCGGCAGGGGCACAGGGAAATCCCTTCCTCCTGATGGAGCTGATCCTCGGCCTCAGAGAGGAGGGTCTAATAGAGGTCAGGCCGGGTGGCGCGGACGTGCTGGAGGCACGACTACCGGCACGCCTTCGCGAGAACATGCGATACCGGCTTGAGCGAATGTCCGCTACCGCACGCCGCGCGGCAGTCGTCGCGGCAGTGCTCGGTCGGAGCGTCAGCTTCGAGCACCTCGTCGCCATGCTCGCGCTCGTGCCGGCCGAATTGCTGGAGCCGATCGCGGAGCTCAAACGAGCCGACATCCTGATCGAGTCCGGAGAAGTGCTCGCCTTCCGACACGACATCACTCGGCAAGCGGTGCTCAACACCATTCCGGGCTCCGCCCGCCGCGCGCTCGACCGGCAGGCCGCGGAAATGCTTCTAGCCGAACATGCGCTACCTCTGGAGATCGCCGCGCGGCTCGCCGACAGCGCGACGCCGGGCGATCAGGTCGCGATCACAACGCTGCACGAGGCAGCGAAAGCGCTCGCGACCACAGATCCCGCGACCGCCAGCGAACTCAGCAGGAAGGCGTTCGCGCTAACACCGGATGGTGCCAGCGAGCGCGTCCCGCTTGTCAAGGAGACATTGCTGCAGCTACACGCTGCCGGGCGAGAAGCGGAAGCGACGATGTTCGCCGACGAAGTCCTCCGCGACGTCCTCTCTCCCGAGGAGGAGGCCGAAGTTCGGCTGAGCATCGCCGCGATGTACTCCCTCCGCGCCGATCTACGCGTCGACTCCGGCCGGATCGCGCTTGCTCTGCCAGAGATCTCCAAGCCGCTGCGAGCGCGAGTGCTGGCCACTCACGTCCTCAGCCTCGTAGCCGACGGACGACTTAACGAGGCGCGCGAGGTTGCGCACGAGGCTCGAGCTGCCGTGGACTCGACAGCTGACGAGCATGCGAAGGTCGGCTTGGAGTTCGGCCTCCTAGCCCTGGATGAAGCCGAGCAGCGGTACGGGCAAATGCTCGAGCGCGCCCGCGCGATCCACCGCATCGGAAAAGCGGCTCAACAAGACGCCATCGTCCGCGCGGCTGAATGGCTGCTCACAAACGCGCTCGCGGGCTTGGGGCAACTCGACGAAGCCCTCGCCCTAACCCGTGACGGACTCGCTTCTGCGCAGCGTGACCGCCAAGGATGGATGGCTCCTCGCTGGGAAATGTGGCGAGGACGCTTCCTGCTCCAGACCGGTCGCATCTCCGACGCCGGCGCGGCGCTCGAAGGGGTCTTCGCTGAGGAGCAGCTCACGCGCCCGGTGACGATCCCGGATGCCGCAGGTGCACTGGCGCTGGGGCGGATCGCGATCCACACGGGGGACGAGCGCCAGTCGATCAGCTGCACTGAGCTCGCGCGCGCGGGGCTTGAGGTCGATCGAACCGACGCCAGCCGCCAACTCACATGGATGCTGGCGCTACAAGCAATGGCGCGCGGCGAGCCCGACGTAGCCAGAGCAGAACTTGCCGCCGGCGCGGATGACGCAAACACATCGATCCTGCCCCTATTGGCCCGCGACGTCTGCGACGAACCCCAACTTGTCCGCCTGGCAGTCGCCGCCGATGATGGTGACCTCGCCAGACTGGCGGTCGCTACAGCCGAGGAGCGGGAACGGCTGAATCCCGGCGTCAGCCTGATTGCCGCGGCCGCGGCTCACGCTCGCGGGCTATCCAATGACGACGTGCCAGACCTCCAAACCGCGGTTGACCTCCTGCAGGGCGGCCCCCGCCCACTCGTCCTGGCATCCGCTCTCGAAGACCTCGGCCGGCAACTCGCCAAGCAGGCGGCACCGCAACCGGCCGTTACAGCGCTCGGACAAGCGCTGGAGATCTACGCTGAGACCGGCGCCTCCTGGGATGAAAGTCGAGTACGCAACAGGCTGCGAGGCCTTGGCGTCCGCCGCCGTCTCGTCCCGGCTCAGAGACCGCAACACGGCTGGCAGGCACTAACAGACTCGGAGCTAAAAGTCGTCCGGCTGATCGCAACCGGAATGACCAACCGAGACGCAGCGAACAAGCTGTACCTCTCGCCGCACACCGTCAGCACCCATCTGCGCCACGCGTTCACGAAGCTCGGGATCAACTCACGCACCGAGCTCACGCGAATCGCCGTGGACCAAGAGCGCGTCGCGGTCACGGACGCCCAAACCTAGACCAACGCTTGAGGCTCAACCCGGCACGGGAGCGCGGGCATCGGGCCACCACCAACGGTCGCGCCCGGGTTGGCTGGACGCGGCGCGCGTGACGCCGGATGCGCCCTAACGCAAGAGTCTCGCCTTCAAAGGCCGCCGGGGTGTCTGAGCCTCCGCGATGAATTCCCTGCGTTGCGCGGAACGCAGCACCAGCGGCCCTAACACGCCCCCGGCAGGATTCGAACCTGCGGCCGTCGGATTAGAAGTCCGGTGCTCTGTCCTCTGAGCTACGGGGGCTCGGTCGGGAGGGTAGACCTCGGTCCGCCGCAGGGCCGAAGTCGGACGATTCCAAATGTTGGAGCTCTAGTCGGGGCGCCCGGATTTGAACCGAGAACCTCAGCCACCCAAAGGCTGCGCGCTACCAGATTGCGCCACGCCCCGAAAGCGCTTGGAGTCTACATCCAGGCCTGTTTCAGCTGGTCCATCCAAGCGCCGATCCGCGCTCGGACGTAGGTGTCGTGAACGTCGATGGCTGCGACCCCATGCACGCAAACGCCAGGACCGTGCACGCAGCTTCCCGCTATTTCACTTCGGCGCCGACCGGATATGCGACGGGTCCACCTGAAGCGTGGCCGCCCGGAACCCGCGTAGCGCGCCCGGTTCCTCGCGCCGCTCGCGGCGCCAGCGGCAGGTCGATGATCCAGTCCTACACCGTCGTCTTCGGCAGCGCCAGCCGCGGCGGCGATCTGGTTGAGGTCGAGCTTCTTCGTGACCCGAAGCTCCCTCGCTCGCTCTCGCAGATACGCGGGATAAGCCAGTTCCAATCGAACGTATGCTCGCATCTAACGCAGACGGAAACCCGGGCAGACCCCCTGCAACACTCCCCCCATCGACCCGCCGAAACGGAACCCGAAGCTCGGCTACTTCCTCGCCGCAACGGCGGCCACGCTGTGGGCGCTGAACGGGTCGCTGGCTCGGTTCCTGCTCGACGATCACATGCCGGCGGCGCGGCTGGCGGAGCTCAGGTCGCTCGGCACGTTCGCGGCGCTCGCGGCGGTGATCGCGATCACGGCGCCGGGCCTCTTCAAGATCCGGAGGCAGGACCTCCGGCTGTTCATGGTCTTTGGGATCGTCGGGCTCGCGGGCGTCACCGCCCTCTACTTCGCGGCGATCGCGCGGCTCGACATCGGCGTCGCGCTCACGATCCAGTACCTCGGGCCGCTGATCCTGCTCCTGTATCTCAAGGTGATCCACCGGCGCAAGCTGCCGCCAGCACTGTGGGGCGCCGCTGGTCTCGCCGCAATTGGATGCTTCTTCGTCGTCGGCGCCTACCACCCAAGCAGCCTGAACGCGGTCGGCGTCGCGGCGGCGTTCGGGGCCGCGATCACGTTCGCGGTCTACCTGTTCAGCAGCGAGCAGGCCGGCCAGCGGTACCCGGCGGCGACCACGCTCGTCTGGGGATTCGGCCTCTCCACCCTCTTTTGGCTGATCACCCAACCGATCTGGACGTTCCCGCTCGACACGCTGAGCAGTGGCTCGAACGCCGCATACGCGGCGTACGTCGTGATCGGTGGCACGCTGATCCCGTTCGCCTGCATGATCACCGCGGTGCGCCACCTCCCCGCCGCCCGGGCCGCGGTGATCGCAACGCTCGAGCCGGTGCTCGGAGCGGTGCTCGCGTGGGCGATCCTTGGCGAGGCGCTGTCGCCGGTCCAGATCGTGGGCGGGCTGGTGGTAGTCGGGGCGATCGTCTGGGTACAGACGCAGCGACTGCAGCTGGAGGCCGAGCTCGCCCCGGCGTACCGCGCACGGAGGCGACGCGCACCGAAGACCCCGGTCGAGTAGCCTCCGCCGCCGCTCATGGCCCAGGTCGAGCCGCTCCGCGCCCTCCACTACAACCTCGAGAAGACCGGTGGCCTCCAGGACGTCGTGGCGCCGCCGTACGACGTGATCGACGACGAGCAGCGAGCGGAACTCGAGGCTCGCTCCCCCTACAACGTCGTCCGCATCGACCTCCCGCGAGGCGAGGAGGATCCCTACGAAGCCGCGGCGGCAACGCTCAGCGGCTGGCGCGCGGACGGCGTGGTCGTCCAGGACGAGCAGCCGGCGCTGTGGGCGCTCGAGCAGGACTACACGGGTCCCGACGGCCGAGGCCGCACACGGCGCGGCTTTCTCGCGCGCGTGCGCGTGGAGAACTACGGCGCCGGCCGGATCCGGCCCCACGAGCGCACCCATCCGGGCCCGAAGGAGGACCGGCTGAGGCTCACCCGCGCGACGAAGGCCAACCTGTCCCCGATCTTCTCGCTGTTCAGCGACCCGGACAACGCCGCCTGGAAGGCGCTCGAACCGTCGACAGACGCCGCTCCGTGCGGGGAGGCGACCGACGAGAACGGAACCGTCAACCGGCTGTGGCGCGTCACCGACCCAGATACGATCGCTGCCGTCGAGGACGCGCTCGGAGGAGCCGAGCTGCTGATCGCCGACGGCCACCACCGCTACGAGACCGCCCGGACCTACGCCGAGGAGATCGGCGGCGACGGCGATCACCGGTACGTGCTGATGGACCTCGTCGCGCTCGAGGACCCGGGACTGACCGTCTTCCCCACGCACCGGCTCCTCAGAGGACTCACGGAGGCCCAGCGGCAGGCCCTTGCAGACGCGATCCGCCGCGACTTCGAGATCGAGGAGCTCGACGACGCGCGGCAGCTCGCGAGCCTCGAGCCGGTCCCCGGCGCGGTCCGGATCGGCTACATCGACTCCCAGTTCAAGCTCCCGTTCGTGCTCACATTGAAGGATCAGGCGATCGCGGACCGCGCGCTGCCCGACCACGCCCCGCCCTATCGACGGCTGGACACCGCAGTGCTCGAGGCGTTGCTGCTGAAGGGCGCGCTCGCGATGACCGACGACGACATCGACCACCTCAACGGCCTCGGCTACGCCCGCGATGGTGCCCACGCGCTCGAGCTGATCGACAGCGGCGAGTACGACGTGGCCTTCTTGATGGCCCCGATCCCGGTGCAGCAGATCCAGGAGGTCGCCGCCGCCGGCGAGAGCATGCCCCCGAAGTCGACCTACTTCTTCCCGAAGGTGCCGACGGGGCTGCTCTTCAACCTGCTCGATCGATAGGCATCCGATGGACGACGCGATCAAAGCCACTGCGACCCGCAGCGGGCCCACGGCGTTCAGCCATCGGGCAATCGCCCGCGGCCATCAGCTGACGGTCGACGAGCCGAAAGAACAGGGCGGCGGCGACGAGGGACCGACTCCGCAGGAGCTGCTCGCCGCGAGCCTCGCCGGCTGCACCGCGATCACGATGGCGATGTACGCCGAACGGAAGGACTGGGAGATCGGCACGATCGAGGTCGCATGCGAGTACACGGTCGCCGAGCGCGGCGCCCCCACCCGGTTCGGGCTCGTGCTCAGACTGCCGCGCGGGCTAACCGATGAGCAGGTCCAGGCGCTCCGCGTGATCGCGGGAAAGTGTCCGGTCCACCGCACGCTCGACGGCGAAGTGGTATTCGACGAGCGCGTCGAGCTGATCTAGTCGACGATCTCGACGCCGGCCTCTCGCAGCTCCTCGAGCGCGCGCTCCGCGTCGCCCGGCTGGGCGTCGATCGCCCGAGTGGCGGCGAGATGCAGGACGACATCGAAGCCGAGCCGCCGGGCGTCGAGCGCCGTCTCCTTCACGCAGTAATCGAGCGCGAGGCCGCCCACATGGACCGTGTCGACCCCTTGGTCGCGCAGCAGCCGTTCGAGCTCGGTGTGCTCGAACCCGGAGTAGCCCTCGTCTCCGGGCTCGCGGCCGGCGTCGACGATCGCGTCGACATCGCTCGTGTGCAACCGCGGGTGCAGCTCGGCCCCGCCCGTCCCGCGGACGCAGTGGGCGGGCCACGGGCCGCCCTGGTCGCGGAACGAGTCGTGGTCCGGCGGATGCCAGTCGCGCGTCGCGACGACGAACGGGAACCCCGCCGCGAGCCGGTTGAGCTGCTCGACGACCGCGTCGCCGTCGGGGACCGGCAAGGCCCCTCCGGCGCAGAAGTCGTTCTGCACGTCGACGACGATCAGGCCCTCCATCCGGTCCGAAATATAGTCAGGCGATGGCGCTCGAAATCGGGACGATCAGGGAGGAGCTCCGGCGCGTCCTCCTTTCACCTGTGGACGCGACCGCGCTCGATGTGCTCGGCCGCACCGACGCCGCCGTGCTGGTGCCGCTGTACGTCGACGGCGGCGAGCTGCACGCGGTCTTCACCAAGCGCCGCGACGACCTCCGGCGCCACCCCGGGGAAATCTCGTTCCCGGGAGGCCGGCAGGACGACGATGACGGCGACCTGCAGGTCACCGCGCTTCGCGAGGCCGAGGAGGAAATCGGGCTCCCGCGCGACGGAGTCGAGCTGGTTGGAGCGCTCCAGCCGACGCCGACGATCGCGACCGGCTACCGGATCTACCCGTTCGTCGGCCTGATCGAGCCCGGGATGACGTGGACGCTCAGCGCGCGCGAGGTCGCGCTCGTGCTCGAGCTTTCGCTCACCCGGCTCCGCGACGGATACGTCCGGCAGCGGCTGGTCCGCCGCGGGCTCCCGATCCGGACGGACACCTACGTCGTCGGCGACCACCTGATCTGGGGCGCCACCGCCCGCATCCTGTCCGATCTGTTCGACCGGATCGGACCGCTGCTCGACGGCTAGAGGCCGCGCTCGACGGCCGCGAGGGCCGCCTCGAGCCATCCGGGAGCATCAGCGGGGTCGGCGTCGAGCACGGCGACCTGGGCGACCGAGCGACCCCCGAACCGGCGGACCTGCTCGACCCCGCCGGCGAGCAGCGCCGGGTCGACCGTGCCGACCGCCTCGTAGACGAGGCCGCGGGCGGTCGTATCGATCAGCTTCGTGAGCAGCATCTCGAGCCGGCTGCCGTGTAGCGCCGCAAGCTGATCGGGCGGCCCGGTCGCTGATCCGAGAAGGATGCACACGACGGTTACGTGGTCGAACGCGGGGACGAGCGTGGAGACGACGTCGGGATCGGCGACCACCGGCTCGACACCGGCGCGCTCGATCGCCGGCACCTGCGCCGGATCCCGCGTCGTCCCGCGGACGACGTGCCCACGCTCGATCACTCCGCTCGCGAGCATCCGCCCGCGGCAGCCGCAGCCAATGATCAGGCAGCGCGCCAAGGTTTCCCGAACGGACGACTCAGCCGCCGGCCGGCGGGTTGCCGCCGAACTCGTCGCGCGCCTGCTCGCGCGTGCGCTCGGGCAACCCCCGCGCACGCCGCCGGGCATTGGTCGCCTCGAGCAGTTGGTCGAGCTCGCGATCCTCAAGGTAGGCCTCGCGGCGACGCTGCTGCTCTCTCATGTCCTGCGCGACGCGGAGCTCGAAGTCGCCGACGGTCATCTCCGACTCGCCGCGCGCGCGCCTGCGCGCGTTGTGCGCGGCCATCATCTGGTCGAGGTCGTCGGCCTCCAGCTGCTCGCGGGTCTCGGAGATTTCGCGCGCGGAACGGAGTCCCAGCTGCTCCATGCCCGAGCCTGGATAGAACCTCCCCAAGAGCCATACGGACAGGATCACAGCGCCGATTCCGCACAAGATCACGACCGCGAATGGGTCCACCGCGGTCCAAGTGTAACCCCGTGAACCGGCCGCGGACCACCACCGCGCAACTTCGACGGGCGGCGGATGTTGTTTGAGACGTCCATGCTCATCCGCTCAGGCAGGGCCGGCGCTCTCGGCGGAAGGGAACCTACCTAGCGGGAAGGAGCGCCCATGCGGCCTCGCCTAGCCATGCTCGGCGTCGCGCTGGCGGCGGTCATGTTGACCGTCCCGAGCCTTGCCAGTGCGGCACCCGAGCACAACCATCACCTGACGATCGGGGCGACACCCAATCCGATCTCAGCCGGGGACGGAGTCCTGGTTTACGGACAGCTCAGGGGCACGGACATCACCGGACAGACGGTCACGCTCTACCAGCACGTGGTGGGCGGCGGCGGCGGTTACACGCCGGTGGCCACCACCACGACCGACTCGTTCGGCTTCTACACGATCACCGAGCCCCAGGGCACGGTGATGAACGACGTCGACTGGTTCGCGCGCGGCCCGGACAGCTCGCATAGCCGCACCGTCCACGAGCGCGTGTCCGCACTCGTGAGCGCGAATGCGAGTGCCACGTCCACGGATACGGCACACCCGATCACGTTCACGGGGACTGTCAGCCCGAGTCACGCGGGCCGACGGGTGTTCCTGCAGGCACAACGCGGCTCGAGCGACGAGTGGCACACACTGAAGAGCGGGCGTCTGGACGCGAACTCGAGCTACTCGATCCCGTTCCGCTGGCGGCGGCCTGGCGAGCGTGACGTGCGGGTGGTGTTCCGCAGTGACGCCCGCAACCTGCGCGGCGTGTCCGATCCGGTGTCGATTACTGTCGACCAGGCGCAGGTGCCTGGCTTCACGATCGGCTCCTCGGCGCCGATCGCCCCGGAGGGGTCGTCTGTGACGCTCAGCGGCGTGCTCGACCAGGCGGGCACAAGCACGCCCGCTGCGAACGCGGTCGTTCAGCTGTGGGGCCGCACGGCCAACCAGCGCCGGTTCCTGGTGCTGGCGGACGGTATGACCGGCTCGGACGGGAGCTATTCGTTCACCCGCCCGGCCGTGACCACCAAAACCGTCTACTTCGTCGCGACGTTGCGCGTCGGTCATGAGCGCGCCCGCCGCACAGCGCTCCTCTACCAAGGGGTCAGCGACGTGGTGACGATGCAGGCGAGCGCCCCCACCGCGAATACCGGCCAGATGGTCACCTTCACCGGCACGGTGATGCCGGACAAGGCGGGCCACTCGATCTACCTGCAGCAGGTCGGCGGGGACGGCGACTGGCACACCGTGCAGGTTGGGACGGTGCGCAGCGACTCGACGTTCGTGTTCTCGTGGGTTGTCGGCTCGCCCAGCACGCATACGTTCCGTGCACGGATCACGAGCGACGGGCGCAACGTCGGCTCGCACTCGCCGCCGGTGAACGTCATCGCGACGCTGCCGCCGGTGTCGTCGCTGCCGCCGGCTTCGTAGTCCGGTCCAGGAGCAGCGGCCGGGTCACTCCCCCGGGAGCGGCCTGGCCGTGAGCTCCAGCTCGTACACCTGGCCGACGAGGTCGACCCCGAAGCTGTGGTGCGGCTCCTGCTCGGTGAGCCGGAAGCCGCGCTTCAGATAGACGCGCCTGGCGGCGAGCAGCGGGTCGTTCGTCCACAACCGCACGTGTCCGTATCCGGACTCGCGTGCGAACTCGACGGCGGTGTCGACGAGCTGGCCGCCGAGGCCGCGGCCGCGGCCGTCGGGGTGGACGAGCAGAATCCGGAGCTTCGCCGCCACCTCGCGGTCGGGGTCCGGGACACAGAAGATGCATCCGACACGGCGCCCGTCGAGCTCCGCGATCCACGCCGCCGCCGGCCGCGCGTGCTGGTCCGCGGCGAAGTCGTCGACGATCTTCAGCACGAGCTGCTCGAAGCTGCCGTCCCAGCCGAACTCTTCCGAATAGACCTCGCCGTGGGCCATCACCACCCACCCGAGGTCTCCCGGTTGCCCCAGCCGCCGGATCGTCACTTCGTCGATGCCCACTGAAACGATCGTTTCAGTATCCTACCAGGGCGATGCCCGAGTCTCCACCCGTCGCCTCCCCTCGCAGGGACGAGCTGCTCGACCGCGCGTACGAGTACGTGCTCGAGCACGGCGTGGCGGACCTGTCGCTACGGCCGCTGGCGGCCGCGATCGGATCCAGTCCTCGGGTGCTGCTGTTCCTGTTCGGTAACAAGGACGAGCTCGTCCAGGCGCTGCTCGCGCGTGCGCGGCAGGACGAGCTGGAGCTGCTCAACAGCGCGCGCGGTCGCGACCAGGGCGACCTACCGGCGTTTGCCGCCGAGCTGTGGGCGTGGCTGGTCGCCGACGAGCACCGCCCGCTGCTGCGGCTCTGGGTCGAGGGCTACGCCCGGTCGCTGGTCGAGCCTCACGGGCCGTGGGCCGGGTTCGCGCGCGCGACCGTAAGCGACTGGCTCGACGTGCTCGCCTCGGCGCAGCCGGCCCGGCAGCGGAGAACGCCCGCGGGCGAGAGCGAGCGCACGCTCGTGCTCGCCGTCCTGCGCGGGGCGTTGCTCGACCTGCTCGCGACGGGAGACGCCAAGCGGACCTCCCGAGCCGTCGAGGCCGAGCTGGCGCGGCTGCGGAACTAGGGCTTCGCGCTCAGGCGGCGACGGCGCTCAGGCGGCGACGGCCCACAGCCGCCACGAGCCGGGCACGCCCCGCAGCTCGTGCTCGCCGCGATCGTCGAACTCGATCCCCGACCCGACGACGAGGTCCTTGACCGTGTTCGAGACCAGCAGCTCGCCGGCGTCGGCCGTCCCAAGGATCCGCGCCGCGATGTGGACGGCGATGCCGCCGACGTCGTTGCCGATCACCTCGACCTCGCCGGTGTGGAGGCTCGCGCGCAGTTCGAGATCGAACTGCGTTTGCGCGACCTCGCGCATGGCGTGCGCGCAGTTGATCGCGCGCGCCGGTCCGTCGAACGTAGCCAGCAATCCGTCGCCGAGGGTCTTCACCGCCCGGCCGCGGAACCGCCGCAGCTGGCCGTTGATCGCGCGGGTGAACGACTCGAGCAGGTCGCGCCAGCGCCGATCGCCGAGCTCGGCGGCGAGCTTTGTCGAGCCGACGATGTCACCGAACATCACCGTCGCCAGCACCCGCTCGGGGTCGGGGGCGCGGCGCGCGCCGGTCAGGAGCTCCTCGATCTCGTCGGCGAGCTCGTCCTGGCCGGGTCCGAACGGCAGCGTGTGCTTGCCCGGCAGCTCGAGCAGGCGCGAGTTGGGGATGTGCTCAGCGAAGTAGCGGGAGTGGCGGACGTCGATGTCCTTGGCGTCGGGACGGCAGATCACGAGCGTCCGCGCCTGGATTGACGGCAGCACCGGGCGCACGTCGATCTCGTTCTGCATCCGGAAGAACGCCTCCGCCATGCCCGGGCCCGCGGCGCGGCGCTCGAGCCGCCCGGCCCACGCGCCCAGGCGATCGTCGGGGTCGTAGGCGAGCGCGAGCACCTGCTCACCCGATCCCCAGTTGGCGCGAAGCCTTTCCGCCAGCCCATCGCGCTCGTCAACCGTGAGCGGCCAGTCGTAACCGGGCGCGGCGCTCATCCGCGCCATCCCCTCGTACAGGATCAGCGAATGGGTCCGCTCGGGATGGGTGGCCGCGAACAACGACGCCATCGCGGTCGCCTCGAGCATCGCGAACACGGCCGCCTGCTTGGAACCAACCGCATCCATGACCGCGACCAGGTCGTCCATCTGCTCCTCGAGCGTCGGCGCGCGCACGACCGGGTCCGAGAGCCCCGAGCCGCGCCGGTCGAAAGCGATCACGCGCGCGAACGAGCCCAGCCGCTCGAACATCCTTGCCGTGTAGCTCTCGGCCCAGACCTGCTCGCCCTCCCAGATCCAGGTCGGGACCCACAGCAGGTCGATCGGCCCGTCGCCGTACTCCCAGTAGGCGATGTGCACGCCGCCGCTGCGGGTGTAGCGGATCGGAGGGGCCATCGGGACGCCAGCGTACTGCCGTCGGGTACCGTGCACCGCCATGGACCTAGAACTGACTGACGAGCAACAACTGATCCGCGAGACCGCGCGCGATTTCACCGACAACGAGATCGTCGAGCGCGCGCGAGAGAACGATCGCAACGAGCATTTCGACCTCGACCTGGTGGCCAAGATCGCCGACCAGGGGTACCTCGGCGCGATTGTCCCGCGCGAGTACGGAGGCGCCGGTCTCGACTACTTGACCTATGGCCTGATCGTCGAGCAGGTCGGTCGCGGCGACTCGGCGATGCGCACGGTCGTCTCGGTCCAGACCTCGCTCGTCTGCTCCGGGATCCTCAAGTGGGGGACCGAGGAGCAGAAGCAGCACTACCTGCCGAAACTGTGCTCCGGGGAGTGGCTCGGGTGCTTCGCGCTGACCGAGCCCGACACTGGATCGGACGCGGCCAACCAGAAGACCCGCGCGAAGAAGACCGACAACGGCTGGGTGATCAGCGGCTCGAAGATGTTCATCTCGATGGCCAACCATGCGAAGGTCGCGCTCGTGTTCGCGCAGACCGACCCCGACAAGGGCCACCGCGGCGTCGCCTGTTTCCTCGTCGACACCGACCAGCCTGGGTTTAAGCCTTCGCCGATCCGCCACAAGCTCGGCCTGCACGGGTCCGACACCGCCGAGATCGCGCTCGATGACGTCGAGGTGACCGACGACCAGGTGCTGGGCGAGGTCGGCAAGGGCTTCAGCGTCGCGATGAGCAACCTCGATTCCGGCCGCTACAGCGTCGCCGCCGGCTGCGTCGGGATCTGCCAGGGGTGTCTCGACGCGTCGGTCAAATACTCCAAGGAGCGCCAGCAGTTCGGCCGCCCGATCGCGAGCTTCCAGCTCGTCCAGGAGATGCTCACCGACATCGCCGTCAAGACCGACGCGGCGCGGATGCTGGTCTGGCGCGCCGGCTACCTCAAGGACCAGGGCAAGCCGAACACGACCGAGACCTCGGTCGCGAAGCTGTTCGCGACCGAGTCCGCGATCGAGTGCGCCAACACCGCGATCCAGGTCCACGGCGGCTCCGGTTACGTCGACGACTACCCGGTCGAGCGCTACCTGCGCGACGTTCGGGTCACGACGCTGTACGAGGGCACCTCGCAGATCCAGAAGCTGATCATCGGCCGCTCGCTGACGGGCATCAACGCCCTCGTCCCCTCGTAAGCGCGTACATCAGGTCGTCGTAGACGGCCCGGGGCCGAGCGTGGAGCAGGTCCCAGTCGTAGCGCAGGACGACGAGGCCGTGGCTGCGGAGGAGCAGGTCGTTGGCCTTGTCGCGCCGGCGCTGCGCCGGGCTCGAGTGATTGTCGCCGCCGTCGAGCTCGACGACGACGCCCTGCTCCGGCCAATGGGCATCGACCCTGATGCCGTGGAGAGGCTCGTTGACGAGCGGCAGCGGCACCCGCCACGCCTCGCACCATTCGAAGAAGTCGTACTCGAGCCGGCCGTTGGTGCGAGCCAGCCGGGGTTGGTGGATCGCGAGCGCGCAACGGAGGGAGCGACTGCCTGGTTTGCCCGGCCCGCACGCCGCCTCGAGCGCCGCGACGTTTAATTCGTGGCGGAAGTCGAGCTGGGCGAGCGCCTTGCGGACCAGTCTGAACTCGGCGACGGCTGCGAGGTCGAGCGCGGTCTGCTCGACCGAGGTGACTGGGATCTCGTTGCGTATCCAGCGCTCGACGGAGCGCCGGCCGTAGACGCGAATCCTGGGCAACGAGTCGACGTCCCGCGGAGTCGAGACTTCGATGCGCCCGGGCGGGTACTCGATCAGTCCCCGCCATTGCGCCGCCGTGGCGTGGCTAAGCGCCGCGCCGGGGCCCGCGTACAGAACCGCTGCCCACAGATCGCCTGCGCGACTCGCGGCGACGTGCCCGAGGGCGTATACGCGTGGAAGGACTCGGATGAGCGTTTGACGCTCAATCCATATCTCGATCGCATGTCGCCCCACCCCTAGCGCGCGCAGCTGCGCGTAGCTCACCCGGCCGGCTTGGCGTTCCCCGAGCTGCCGAACGCGTTCTATGCGGCTGCGTACCCCCATTACAGGTACAGAGCCGCGAAGTCGTTAGATTCACCCCCCTCGTGGCCCAAGCTCCGAAGACGATCGGCGTCGCCGGCGCCGGGACGATGGGCGCGGGGATCGCGCAGCTCGCCGCGCTCTCGGGAGCGCGCACCCTCCTGCACGACCCGATCCCCGACGCGCTCGAGCGCGGCCTTGCGCAAATCAAGAAACACCTCGAACGGGGCGCCGAGCGCGGGCGCTACGCCCCCGACCAAGCCGCAGCCGCCGCCGGCCGGCTCGCGCCCGCGCCGAACCTCGAGGACCTCGCGCCGTGCGAGCTCGTGATCGAGGCCGCCCCGGAGCGACTCGAGCTCAAGCACCAACTCTTCGCCGGGCTCTCCAACGACGTCGTCTCCGACACGTGCGTGCTGGCCACCAACACCTCGTCTCTGCTCGTGACCGCGATCGCGAGCGTGGCGCACCGGCCCGAGCGCATCGTCGGGATGCACTTCTTCAACCCTGCGCCGCTGATGCGGCTGCTCGAGGTCGTCGCGGGCGAGGAATCCTCCGACGAGGCGCTCGCGGTCGCCCGGGCGACCGGCGAGGCGATGGGCAAAGTCGTGATCGACGCGGTCGACGGGCCCGGCTTCCTCGTGAACCGCTGCAACCGCCCGTTCGGGCTCGAGGGGCAGCGACTGCTCCAGGAGCGGACGGCGACGATTGAACAGATCGACCGGGTCTGCCGGCTGGCCGGCGGGTTCCGGATGGGCCCGTTCGAGCTTTCGGACCTCGTCGGCGTAGACGTCGGGCTCGACGTCTCGAAGTCGTTCTTCGAGCAGAGCTTCGGCGAGCCCCGGTGGCGGCCCGCGCAGCTGCCGGTGAAGCTCGTGGCGGCGGGCCGTACGGGCCGCAAGTCGGGCCGCGGCTACTACGACTACTCGGGCGGAATCGACTCCTACCGGGAGCGCGACCCCGAGCCGCCCGAGCCAGGCGGCGGCGACGGGCTCGTCGTGATCGCGGGCTCGACGCCGCTCGCGTTCGAGCTGCGCGAGCTCGCCGTCGAGGCGGGCTGGGACGTGCTCGAGCCCGAGGAGGCCGGCGGCCGCGAGCCGCCGTTCGTGATCCTCGACCTGCTCGGCGGCGAGGAGCCCGAGGTGCCGCTCGAAGGCGGCCCGCAGGCGATCTGCTGCTCGACCGGATCGCTGGCCGCGCTCGATCCCGGCGGCAACGCCGTCGGCTTCCACGCGCTGCCGCCGCTGGCCGACAGCCAGCTGATCGAGCTCACGCGAGGTCCCGACACCGCCGACTCGGCCGCCGAAGCGGCGGCCAGGTTCTTCGCGACGCTCGGCAAGCACCCGGTGTGGGTGGATGACGCGCCGGGGCTCGTCCTCGGCGGAATGGTCTGCCAGGTGATCAACGAGTGCGCGTTTGCGCTCGGCGAGGGGGTCGGCTCGGCCGAGGACATCGACGCCGGCATGGTGCACGGACTCAACTACCCGCGCGGGCCGCTCTCCTGGGCCGACACGATCGGACTCGACCACGTGCTCGGCGTGCTCGACGGCCTGTACGACGAGCGCAGCGAGGACCGCTACCGGGTGGCACCCGCGCTGCGGGCGCTGACGCTGTCGGGCCGGCTCGGCCGGCAGACAGGCGAGGGCTTCTTCCGCTATGACTGAGGTATGAGAGCGGTCACGTTCCAGGCGCCGGGAGAGGTTCGAGTCGAGGATCGCGCCGATCCGCGGCTCGAGGCCGCCGGCGACGCGATCGTCCGGATCGAGGCCAGCGGCGTGTGCGGCTCGGACCTCCACATCTACCACGGGCGGGTCAAGATCGAGCCCGGGTTCACGCTCGGGCACGAGTTCGTCGGGACGGTGGTGGCGAGCGGTGACGCGGTCACGCGGGTCTCGGAGGGAGACCGCGTGCTCGGCTGCTTCCACACCGCCTGCGGGACGTGTTTCCAATGCCTGCGCGGCGACTACCAGGAGTGCGACTTCAAGCGGACGTTCGGCCACGGGGCGACGCTCGGATCGCTGCAGGGCACCCAGGCCGAGCAGGCGCTCGTGCCCCACGCCGACATGACGCTCCGCAAGGTCCCCGACAGCGTCGCCGACGACGTGGCGCTGTTCGCAGGCGATGTCATGGGAACCGGCTACCACTCGATTTCCGACGGCGACGTCGAGCCAGGCGACAGCGTCGCGGTGCTCGGGCTCGGACCCGTCGGGCTGTGTGCGGTGCAGGCGGCCGTCGCCGCCGGGGCGGGACCGGTGCTGGCGATCGACACCGTCGAGGACCGCCTGCGGATGGCCGAGCAGTTCGGCGCGGTGCCCGTCCACCTGACCGAGCAGAGCCCCCGCGACGTGGCGAAGTCGCTCACCGGCGGTCGCGGCGTCGCGGTCGCGGTCGACGCCGTCGGCCACCCCAGCGCGCTCGATCTGGCCATCCGTCTCCCTCGCAACGCGGGGACGGTGGTCGCGATCGGCGTGTACGCGGAGAAGACCGAGGTCCACATGGGTCTCGTCTGGATCAAAGGCCTGACGCTCAAGGCCGGCCCCGCAAACGTGATCGGCCACGTCGATCGAGTGCTGTCGATGCTCGAGGCCGGGACGCTCGACCCAAGCCCGCTGGTCACCCACCACATGCCGCTCGACGACGCTCCCGAGGCGTACCGGATCTACGATCGCCGGGAGGCTCTGAAGATCGTGCTCAAGCCGTAAACCAACTGGAGGTCTCCACGCATGTCCGTCACCGCCCTCCCCGAGCAGCTGTCGGGCCCCGCCCGCGAGTTCGCCGGCCGTGAGCACCTGCTGCTGATCGACGGCGAGCGGGTGCCAGCCGCGGACGGCCGCACCTTCCAGACGATCGACCCGGCGACGGAGAAGCCGATCGCCGAGATCGCGCACGCGGGCGCCGAGGACGTCGACCGCGCCGTCGGTGCCGCCCGCCGCGCGCTCGAGCGGGGGCCATGGTCGAAGGCTCCAGCCGCCGACCGCGCCCGGCTGATCAACCGCTTCGCCGATCTGATCGAGGAGAACGCGAGCGAGCTCGCCGAGCTCGAGGCGCTCGATAACGGCAAGCCGGTGAAGCTCGCGCGGATCGTCGACGTCAACCAGACGATTGCCTGGCTCCGTCACTTCGCCGGCTGGGCCGAGCGGATCCACGGCGACGTGATCGGCGTCCGCAACCCGGGGATGCACGTCTATACGCGCAAGGAGCCCGTCGGCGTCTGCGGCCAGATCATCCCCTGGAACTTCCCGATGCTGATGGCCGCCTGGAAGCTGTCCCCCGCACTCGCCGCCGGCTGCACGGTCGTGCTGAAGCCCGCCGAGCAGACCCCGTTGACCGCACTGCGGCTCGGCGAGCTCGCGCTCGACGCCGGGATCCCGGCAGGCGTGATCAACGTGCTCACCGGCGAGGGCGACACCGGCGCAGCGGTCGTCGACCATCCGGGCGTGGACAAGCTCGCGTTCACCGGCTCGACCGAGGTCGGGCGGGAGATCGGCGCTAAGGCCGGCCGCTCGCTCAAGCGGTTGACGCTCGAGCTCGGCGGGAAGTCGCCGAACATCATCCTTCCCGACGCCGACATGGAGGCCGCGATCGCGGGCTCGTTCATGGGGATCTACTTCAACACCGGCCAGGCGTGCAACGCCGGCAGCCGGCTGTTCGTCCACAAGGACCAGTTCGACGAGGTCGTCGGCGCGCTCGCCCAGCAGGCGGGCAATGCCAAGGTCGGCCCGGGCCTCGACCCCCAGACGATGTTCGGGCCGGTCGTCTCCGAGGAGCAGCGCGATCGCGTTCGTTCGTACATCGAGTCGGGGCGCGAGCAGGGCGCCGAGCTGCTGGCCGGCGGCAACGGCACCGACGAGCCCGGCTACTTCATCGAGCCGACGGTGTTCTCCGCCACCAGCGACGACCTCAAGATCGCGCGGGAGGAGATCTTCGGCCCGGTGCTGGTCGCGCTTCCGTACGAGTCGCTCGAGGAGGTGGCGGCCCGCGCGAACGACACCGAGTACGGGCTCGCGGCCGGGGTCTGGACCCGCGATCCCGCGAACGCCCACCGACTCGCCTCGATGCTGAAGGCAGGCTCGGTGTACGTCAACTGCTGGGGTGAGGTCGACCCGGCCGCGCCGTTCGGCGGCTACAAGGCCTCCGGTCTGGGGCGCGAGCACGGGCGCGAGGGGCTCGACGCTTACCTCGAGACCAAGACGGTGTGGAACAAGCTCGGGTAACCGGGCTTCTCGCAGCGGGGTGCGCGGCCGTCGCGGCGGTGGTTTCGGCGCTGGGCGCGCTCGCCGCGAGCGCCTCTGCGACCTCCAGCCGCTGTCCGGGCGCCGACTCGCGCGCGACGTCAGCGTCGCTTCAGACGATGCGCTCGGCCGTGCTCTGCCTCGTCAACCGGGAGCGGACGACCCGCGGGCTACCGGCGCTTGCCGTCTCCGGGCAGCTGAACCGATCGGCGCAGGGATGGACCGGCACAATGGCGCGGACGGGGAGGTTCACGCACGGGTCCGGGGACGCGTTCGCGAAGCGGATCAGCGCCGCCGGCTACGACTGGCGAGGCGTCGGTGAGAACATCGCAACCGGCTACCCCACCCCGCGCGCGGTCGTCGCCGGATGGATGGCGAGCACCGGTCACTGCCGGAACATCCTCAGCCCGTCGTTCCGGGAGATCGGAATCGGGGAGGTCGATTTGCCCGTGCGCCCGGACACGAGCGGCCCGGCCACGTGGACCCAGGACTTCGGCCTGCGGATGGGCATGTCGGCCCCGTCGCGCAACCAACGGCCGATGGACGGTTGTCCCTACTGAGCGCGGGGTAAACGCATCCGGCTCCGGGCCGGCCCGCGCTCTACGCGCTGGCCGCGATGTCGCTCTCTTCGCGGTCGCTCTCTTCGCGATCAAGCGGGAAAGGGTTGTCGCGGAGGTACCACTCCGCGTCAAGCGCGGCCTGGCATCCGGAGCCGGCGGCGGTGACGGCCTGGCGGTAGGTGTGGTCGACGAGGTCGCCCGCGGCGAACACGCCAGGGACGTTCGTGAGCGTCGACTTACCCTGGGTCACGACGTAGCCGGCCGGGTCGATCTCGACCTGGCCGACGACCAGCTGCGACTGTGGCTCGTGCCCGACCGCGATGAACGCGCCGGTGATCTCGAGATCCTCGGTCGTTCCGTTACCGCTGTTCCGCAGCCGCGCGGTGCTCAGCGAGCCGGCCTCGCCCGGAAGGAACTCCTCGACCACGTACGGCGTCAGGAACTCGATGTTCGGGATCGCCCGAGCGCGCTCGAGCATGATCTTTGAGGCGCGGAACTCGTCCCGCCTGTGGACGATCGCGACCTTGGAGGCGAACTTCGAGAGGAACATCGCCTCCTCCATCGCGGAGTCGCCGCCGCCGACGATCAGCGTCGGGGCGCCCTTGAAGAACGCCGCGTCGCACGTCGCGCAGTAGCTGACGCCTCGCCCCGAGAGCTCGGTCTCGCCCGGCACGTCGAGCTTCCGGTGCTGGGCGCCCATCGCGAGGATCACGGCTCGGGTCAGATGCGCCTCGCCACCGCTATGGACCTTGTGCGGCCCGCCGTCGGCCGACAACTCGATCTCCGTCGCGTCATCCGTCTCGAGCCGGGCGCCGAACCGCTCTGCCTGGTCGCGGAAATGCTGCATCAGCGGCGGCCCCATGATCCCCTCGGGGAACCCGGGATAGTTCTCGACATCGGTCGTCTGCTGAAGCAGACCGCCCCACGCGAAACCCTCGATCACGAGCGGCTCTAGGTTCGCGCGCGCCGTGTAGAGCGCGGCGGTGTAGCCCGCCGGGCCGCTCCCGACGATGATCACGTTCTCGGTCCGCTGGTCAGTCACTTCATTAAGTATAGCTAGGCGCTTCGGACGCGCTTGGAGCCTCGGACCCGCGCTGCTCGCGTCCCTCCGAGCGCCACCGCTGGACAGTCTTGCGCAATTGCAGGTAGGCGATCGCGCCGGGGATGGTCGGCAGCCAGAACGCGAACGCGCGATAGGCGAGCACGGACACGACCGCGAGCTCGGCATTGACCCCGAACGCCGTGAAGGCGCCGATCATGCCGCCGTCGACGCCGCCGATCCCGCCGGGGAGCGGCAGCGTGTTCCCGAGCATCCCGATGAAGTAACACATTACGATCACGGCCTGGGGCGGCGGATGCCCGAACGCGTGGAAGCACGCCCACAGCACCGCGATGTCGAAGCCCCACCAGCCGACCGCGCCCAACAGGTACGGATCCTTGGTGCGGACGAGACCGATCGCGGTCCTGATCCCGGTCGCGGCCGTCGCCGGCAGGGCGGCCAGCCGCTGCATCGCCCTCCCGAACCTGGTATCGGGAGTCGTCCACCGTGCGACGAGCCGCTCCAGGTCCCCGGGGATCAGCGCCATCGCGAGGAACAGGACGATCACGACACCCCCGAAGATGGCCGGGATCACCGTCGCGGCGAATGGTGCGGGTCCCTCGAAGACCCCGAAATACAGCCCGAGTCCGACGATCACGAACGTCGCCATGTAGACGCCGTAGAGCAAGACCAGGAACGCCACCATCCGGCACGCGACGATCCGGGGGCGCATTCCCGAGCGGGTCAACGCCCAAGCGGTCAGCGCGACTCCGCCCGCGCCTGCGGCGGCGAACAGCCGGGTGGCCGCGACTCCGGCCATCGTGATCTGGTAGCTCTCCCGCCAACCGATCTTCGGCTCCCGCTTCCCGGTCTTTCCCTTGTCGCGCACGAACACCGCCCGGAACAGCGCGACGTAGCTCGCGAACGACAGCAGCTCGAGGAATGCGGCGATCACGAGCCACCAGACGTCGCCCTGCCCGAGCCGGTTCCAGGTCTCCTTGAGACCCAGGATCTTGGGCAGCACGAAGTACAGGAACGCCGCCATCGAGAGGACGAACACGATCGACGCCAAGATCCGCCCGCGCGTGAGGCGAATCCGCGGGAGCTCGTGGCTGCCCGTGTCCTCGCCGAGCTCCCCGCCGTCCGGCTCGGGAGCGGAAACCGGGACCCGTGACCGTTCCTTGGTGGCGTGGTCCTCGGTCATGCCTCGGTCCCTACCCGTTCTCCCCCAGTACCTGCAGGGTGCCGAGCTGCCGGGAGAGCCGTTTCGCCATCGGGGTCGCCCACGGAGCCGCCGCCCGGACACCCTCGGTCAGCGCCGCCCCGGCGATCAGATCGACGAGGTAGTGCTCGCCCAGATACACGAGCGCGAGCCCGAGCGTCGTGGCGTAGCCCCACCCGACGGCGCCGGCGATTGGATCGACCTCGTCGAGCAGGTGTGCGCCCATCAGCGACGTGGCGAAATGAAGCGATGGCATCGCAGCAAAAGGGTTACCTCCCAGAACATCGTAAAGGGGACCGAAGAGGTCTCCCCAGAACTCCTCCGCGTATTCGATCATCATCCTCCGCACCTCGGCCGGCTCTGAGTCCTCGAGCCGGCCGTGGGCGGCCGCCCACCACGGCGGTGCGGTCGGGATCACCCAGTAGAACACAGCGCCGATGTCGAACACCGCGTACATCCGCGCGGCGGCGCCCGCGAACTTCTCAGGACGGCGGACGAGCACATATAGGACGCTGAGGTGCGGAAAGAAGAACCACAGCCAGTGGCACCACACGAGGATCCGCTCAAACCACTTGACGGTGCCGGGAGCCGAGAACGCCCGCTGGAGCCGGAGCGTGGGCGGAGCGCCGAGCCCGAGCACCCGGTCGGCAGCCGCCGGATACCTGACCCGTGTCCGCGCCGCAAGCGCCTCCGGGTCGTCGTGCGGCATCTCGTATGCGGCGACGTATGCCCGCATGTTGAGCGCGATGGCCGCCAGGGCCCGGGCGCGGCTGGGCCGAACCGCGACGCACAGCGCCACCGGGGCAACGAACCCTGCCCCAGCGATCAACGGCTTCGGCAGCTTCACGCGGCGCCGGAGCGAGGGAGCAGCTACCCCCGCAGCGACGAGAGCCCAAGCCGCCGCACGAATACCCCTCGACGCGCGCAAGGGCGCTGAGTATATGGCGGCGGGGGCAGGGGCGACGCCCCGACGAACCTGAAGGTTGCCTGGATAGAATGCCCCGGCCTTGCGACGGTCTCGCGTAATCCTGCTTGCGGCGACCGCGGTCGCGGTCGCGAGCCTGCTGGTCCTCCCGGAGACGGCGTTCGCCGGCTTCTTCACGCCGAAATCCGGTGCCCCACCGGCGAACCAGATCTCGTCGCTGTACAAGATCGTCCTGTACATCGCGGCGGTCGTGTTCGTGGTCGTCGAGGGTGCGCTGGTCTACTCGGTCTACAAGTTCCGCGCCAAGAAGAACCGCGTCGCCGCCCAGATCCACGGCAACACCCGGCTGGAGATCGGCTGGACGGTCGCGGCGGCGGTGATCCTCGTGGTGCTGACCGTCGTCACCTTCGTGAAGCTGCCGGGGATCATCAACCCGCCGAACTCGAGCGCGAACACGAGCTTCTTGTCGGCTTCGGTGACCGAGCCCAACCCGCCGAACGGCAAGAAGCTGACGATCTGCATCCAGGGCCGCCAGTACATCTGGCGCTACGCCTACGGCAACAACTGCCTGAACGCGGCGTTCGCGCTGAAGCTGCCCTACTCCTTCCAGGAGATGGTCGTTCCCGCGAACACCACGATCGTGCTCGCGATCCAGTCGACCGACGTGATCCACTCGTGGTGGGTGCCGTCGCTCGGCGGCAAGGTCGACGCGGTCCCCGGATACACGACCTACACGTGGTTCAAGGCACCGAAGGCGAACGTCCTCTACCACGGCAACTGCGCCCAGCTCTGCGGCCGCCAGCACGCGTTCATGACCGCGCTGGTCCACGTCGTTTCCCCTGCCCAGTACCAGGCGTGGCTCGCCGTTCAGAAGCGCGGTATCCAGGCAGCCAACGCGCAGGTCACGCAGCTGCGTCAATACCTCCTCAGCACCGGAAACCTCTGATCTATGTCCGCAATCACAGAACCCGTCGAACAACCGAAGCCCCTCTCCTTCCGGGAGACGGTGCGCGCGGTACCGCAGGTGATCGCTCATACGGTGACCAAGCCTCGGACCACCAAGCGCTGGGTCGACTGGGTCACCACGACCGACCACAAGAAGATCGGGATCATGTACCTGGTCCTGACCTTCGTGTTCTTCATGTTGGGCGGGATCGAGGCGCTGCTGATGCGGCTGCAGCTAGCGCAGCCGGGCAACACGCTGCTGACCGGCGAGCGCTACAACGAGCTGCTTACGCTCCACGGCACGACGATGATCTTCCTGTTCGTCGTGCCCGTGATGGCGGGCTTCGGGAACTACTTCGTGCCGCTGATGATCGGCGCCCGCGACATGGCGTTCCCGCGGCTGAACGCGCTGTCGTTCTGGCTGCTCTTGACGGGCGGCGTGGTCTTCTACTGCACGTTGTTCTTCAACCCGCCCGAGGCGGGCTGGTGGAGCTACCCGCCGCTGTCGAGCATCCAGTTCTCCCCGAGCGGCGGCCAGGACGCCTGGATCTTCCTGATCCACTTAACGGGCATCTCGTCGTTGCTCGGCGCGATCAACTTCTACGCGACGATCGTCAACATGCGCGCCCCGGGGATGAGCTGGGGCCGAATCCCACTGTTCATCTGGTCGATCCTCGTCTACGCGATCCTGCTGATCATCGCGCTGCCGGTGGTCGCGGCGGCGGTCACGATGCTGCTGACCGACCGGCACTTCGGCACCCACTTCTTCGATCCGACGGCCCACGGATCGCCCGTCTTATGGCAGCACCTGTTCTGGTTCTTCGGGCACCCTGAGGTCTACATCATGATCTTGCCCGGGTTCGGAATCATCTCCGAGGTCATCCCGGTGTTCAGCCGCAAGCCGGTTTTCGGCTACAAGGCGATCGCGGCGTCGACGGCGGTGATCGCGTTCCTCGCGACGCTTGTCTGGGCCCACCACATGTTCGCCTCCCCGGTGCCGATCGTGGTGCTCGGGTTCTTCATGCTGAGCTCCTTCCTGATCGGAGTCCCAACCGGGGTCAAGATCTTCAACTGGATCGCGACGTTATGGCGCGGATCGATCGTGATGACGACCTCGCTCTACTTCGCGGTCGGGTTCATCGCGATCTTCGTCGTCGGCGGGATCACCGGGATCTTCCTGGCCGTGTTCCCGGTCGACTGGCAGCTCAACGACACCTACTTCGTCGTCGCGCACTTCCACTACGTGCTGATGGGCGGCGCGGTGTTCTCGATCTTCGCTGGGATCTACTACTGGTTCCCGAAGATGACGGGTCGATTGCTCAACGAAAAGCTCGGCAAGTGGTCTTTCTGGGTGATGTTCATCGGCTTCAACCTGACCTTCTTCGTCCAGCACGCGCTCGGCCTGTCGGGGATGCCGCGCCGGATCTACACCTACCAGCCCGGGCTCGGATGGTCGACCTACAACTTGATCTCGACGATCGGGTCGTTCATCCTTGCGGTTGGGATCCTGATGACGATTGTCAACATCGCGATCAACTACAAGCGGGGTCGCGTGGCGGGACCGGATCCGTGGAAGGGCAACACGCTCGAATGGTTTGTGCCATCGCCCCCGCCGGTCAACAACTTCGACACCATCCCCCGGGTCCGCAGCGTCGAGCCGATGCGTGACATCCGCCGCCAGATCGAGCGCGACACGGGCGTCAAGCAGAAGACCGGCGGCTCAGAGCAATTCGCGAAGGCACGGTCTTGAGTACGGTCACCAGCAGCGCGCTGACCGTCCCCGCGAGGGGCCGGCAGCTGATCGCCGACTACGTCGAGCTGACCAAGCCCAAGGTCCAGACGCTGTTGCTGTTCACGACCGTGATGACGATGGAGATCGCGGGCAGCCCGTCGGTCTCGAAGATCGCGATCACGTGTCTCGGCGGCTACCTGTCGGCGGGCGGCGCGGGCGCCGTCAACCACTACTACGACCGCGATATCGACGCGAAGATGAAGCGCACGGCGTCGCGTCCGATTCCGGCCGGGCGCGTCTCGCCCCGGGCCGCGCTGATCTACGGGATCACGCTGTCGGCGCTGTCGTTCCTGCTGCTGTGGGCGTTCGTGAACCTGCTGTCGGCGTCGCTCGCGCTCGCCGGGTTCCTCGGCTACGTCGGCGTGTACACGATCTGGCTCAAGCGCCGGACCCCGCAGAACATCGTGATCGGCGGCGCCGCCGGCGCCGTGCCGCCGCTTGTCGGATGGGCCGCGGTTCGGGGCTCGCTCGCGTGGACTGCGGTGTACCTGTTCGCGATCGTCTTCTACTGGACGCCGCCGCACTTCTGGGCGCTCAGCCTGCTGATGAAGGACGAGTACGCGAAGGTCAAGGTGCCGATGATGCCGGTCGTCCGCGGCGAGCGCGAGACGCGGCGCCAGATCCTTCTGTACACGCTGCTGCTGTACGCGATCTCGCAGCTTCCGTTCTGCGCCGGGGAATTCGGGGGCTTCTACCTTGTCGCATCGATGGTCCTGGGCCTCGGGTTCATCGGTGGCGCGCTGTGGCTCTACCGGAAGCCCTCGCGGCGCGTGGCGCTGCGCCTGTACCTGTTCTCGCTCGCCTATCTGGCGCTGCTATTCAGCGCGATGGTGATCGACGTAAAGCTGTAGATTCCGCCTCGAGGAGCCCTCATGGATCGCAAGCTCGCCCGCAAGAACATCCGCTCCGGTCTGATCGCCGGGGCCGCCTGCATCGTGATGTTCGGAATCACGTTCCTGGCCGCCGCGATCTACGTGCATCCGTGAGCATCGGCTCCGGCCCGCCCTCGAGCGAGGCGTCAACCGACTACGCGTCGACCCCCCCGCCCCCCGCGGGCGAGGAGATCCATCTCCCGGGGCCGACGATCCTGCCGCTGGTCGCAGCGATCGCGATCACGCTGATCGTGGTCGGCACGACGATCTGGTGGGTCTGGTCGGCGGTCGGCGGCGTGATCCTCGTGATCGTGCTGGTCCGCTGGATCCGCGACACGCGCCGCGACGTCGCGGAACTGCCCGAAGAGCACCACTAGGGGGCGGCTGCCGAGCGCCAGGCCATGGCGACCTGGGACGACGTTCGCAGGCTCGCGCTGAGCCTGCCCGAGACCGACGAGCGCGACTCCCGTGGCCTCCCGCACTGGCGGGTCCGGGAGAAGGGGTTCGTGTGGGAGCGCCCGCTTCGGCGCTCGGACCTTGAGGCGCTCGGCAATCAGGCGCCCGACGGCCCCATCCTCGGCGCGCGCGTCGAGCACCTGGTCGCGAAGGAGGCGCTCCTGGCCGACAACCCGCGGGTGTACTTCACGACCCCCCACTTCGACGGGTTCCCGGCGGTTCTGGTCCGGCTCGAGGAGATCTCGGAGGACGAGCTCCGCGAGCTGATCACCGAGGCCTGGCTGAGCCGCGCGCCGAAGCGACTCGCCGCCGACTACGCCGAGACCCACCTCGACCAGGGCTAGATGACACGCGTCGCGCTAGGCCGTGGCGGCCGGGACCTCGCTCGTGGCCCCGTCGGCCGTCCAGCAGCGGACGATGTCGCGCATCGACAGCATTCCCACCAGCTCGCTGCCATCGACAACCACGAGATGGCGGAAGCCGCCGCGCACCATCGCGGCGGCGGCCTGCTCGAGCGACCACTCCGGGGAGGCGAACGTGAGCCTCGAGGTCAGGTGGCCGGAGACGAGCTCCTGATCGGGCTCCTGGCCGGCGGCGACCGAGCGGAGGATGTCGCGTTCGGTGATCACGCCCGGTCCGGGCGCCTCCGGATCGAGCACGACCGCCGCGCCGACCTGTCGCTCGGTCATCAGCTGCGCGGCTTCCTTCAACGAGTGCCCGGGACCCACCGTGAGCACAACCTCGGACATGCCGTCTCTCACTTGCATCTGCTTCCCCCCCGGGGTCGCTTGCGACAATTGACGCAATCATAGTGCCGGCTCAAACCATCCGGTGACCAGGCTGTAGTCGGCGGTCTCGGCCCGGGGTAAGACCGCCGCGCCATTCGTCGCACAGAACGCATAGCATGCCGCTCCTGTGCAGCGAGGGCACCGAGGGATAGGCGAAATTGCGTAACCGACCAGTGCTGCAGATTGTCGTTGCCGTGGTGATCGGCAGCGCAATCTTGATCCCGCTGACGCTGATCGTGCCGTGGTTCCCGGCCAAGGCCTCCGCCCAGGCTGGCCGCATCCACACGCTGTATGACGTGCTGCTGATCGCCACGGTGCCGATCTTCGTGCTCGTCCTGACGGTCGTGGGCTACTCGATGTGGAAATTCCGGCTGAAGCCCAACGACACCCGCGTCGACGGGCCGCCGATCCACGGCAACACCCGCCTCGAGGTCGTCTGGACGGCGCTTCCGGCCGTGCTGATCATCGGGCTCGTCACCTACGCATACACGGTGCTGCGCTCCAACGAGGCCAGCAAGCCGACCGCGATGACCGTCAACGTCACCGAGCGCCAGTTCGCGTTCGAGTTCTCCTATCCGGAGGCGGGGAACAAGGTCTCGCCGACGCTGTACCTGCCACTCGGGCGCCCCGTCGTCTTCAAGCTCCGCTCGCTCGACGTGATCCACAGCTTCTTCGTGCCGGAGTTCTCCGAGAAGCTCGACGCGGTTCCCGGGATCACCACAACGCTGCGCGTGACCCCGACCAGGCTCGGAAGGTACCCCGCGGAGTGCACCGAGCTGTGCGGCGCCGGCCACGGGCTGATGCGCGCGCCGGTGTACGTCGTCGAGCCTTCCGTGTTCCAGCGCTGGCTCGCCGCGCTGAAGGCGAACGCGCCTCCGCCGATCGGGACACCGGCCCCGAAGGCCGTTCAGCCAGGGGTTCCCGGCTCCGGCAAGAGCGTCGCGAGCGCGGCCGCCGGCTCCTCCAGCGCCGGCTCGTCGAGTTCGACCTCGACCTCCGCGGGCGGCGCCGCGGCCGCCGGGAAGGCGGTGTTCACCGGCGCCTCGGGCTGCAGCGGATGCCACACGCTCGCGGACGCCGGCGCGTCCGGGACGGTCGGCCCGAACCTCGATGTCAGGCTTCGGACCGACTGCTCGATGCCCGCGTCAAAGCGGATCAGGGGTGCAACGCTTACGCGGTGCATCCACACCGCGATCGTGAATCCGTACGCCTACATCCCGAACGGATACACGAAGGGCGTGATGCCCTCGACATTCGGAAAGACGCTCACGCCAAGCCAGACCCAGTCGCTCGTCAGCTATCTCGCGAGCGTGGCAAAGTGAGGGGCGTGGGTCCGGAGCCGCAGATGGACACGCTGGAGGTGATCAGCTGATGGCGACAGCCGTCTCCGAGGCAGTACCGGTCCGCACCCGCACTCGCGTTCCGCTCCCGCCCAAGCTCCGCGCTCCGGGCTGGTACCGCGCCGCGCTGTTCGAGGTCCTCGGACTCGGGTTCGCGTTCGGGATCACCGCGCTGATCCGGTGGCTCCAGCACATCCATCCGATCGTCTCGGGCAGCGCCGTGACGACGGTCGCGCTGATCGTGGTGCCCCTGTTCTTCATCGTCGGCATCGGCTGCTGCGACTACTGGGTCTACTGGGCGATCGGCCGCCCGACCCGGCCGGAGGACCACTCGACCCACGGCGCGCGCACCTGGCGCGACTACTTCCGCGTCAACACCGACCACAAGGTGATCGGGATCCAGTACACCGTCACCTCGTTCTTCTTCCTGTTCGTCGGCGGGCTGCTGGCGATGCTGATCCGCGTCCAGCTGGCCAAGCCGGGGATGCAGTTCCTGACGCCAGAGCAGTACAACGGCGTCTTCTCGGTCCACGCGACGGTCCTGATCTTCCTGTTCGTGATCCCGGTGTTCGCGGGCCTCGCGAACTTCGTGCTGCCGCTGATGATCGGCGCGCCGGACATGGCGTTCCCGCGGCTGAACGCCCTGTCCTACTGGCTGCTGCCGATGGGTGGCGTGCTGATGCTGATGAGCTTCCTCGCGCCCGGCGGCTCGTTTGCGTCCGGCTGGACCGCGTACGCGCCGCTCTCAACGACGATGCCGCTCGGGCAGATGTTCTTCACGGTGGGGGTGCAGTTCGCCGGCTTCTCGTCGATCTTCACCGCGCTCAACTTCCTGGTGACGATCATCACCATGCGTGCGCCCGGAATGAGCTTCTTCCGGATGCCGCTGCTCGTCTGGGCCAACTTCTCGACCTCGCTGCTCGTCGTGATCGCGACGCCGTTCATCGCGTCATCGCAGTTCTTTGTGCTGCTCGATCGGGCGCTCGGCTTCCACTTCTTCGACGCGTTCGTCGGCGCTGGCAAGAACGGCAACGTGCTGATGTACCAACACGTCTTCTGGTTCTACTCCCACCCGGCGGTCTACATCATGATGTTGCCCGGGTTCGGGATCATCTCCGAGATCATCGCGACGAAGTCGCGAAAACCGATCTTCGGATATCGGATGATGGCGTTCTCGCTGCTTGCGATCGTCATCCTCGGGTTCACGGTGTGGGCGCACCACATGTTCGTCTCCGGGATGTCCCCGTGGATCCGGATTCCGATGATGATCACGACCGCGATCATCGCGATCCCGACCGGAATCAAGATCTTCTCGTGGCTCGCGACGCTGTGGCGAGGCGTGCTTCATCTCGACACGCCGATGCTGTTCGCGCTCGGCTTCCTGACGATGTTCACGCTCGGCGGGATCAGCGGCGTGATGCTCGCGATGATCCCCTTCGACATCCACGTCAGCCAGACGTACTTCATCGTCGCCCACATCCACTACGTGCTGTTCGGCGGCTCCCTGTTCACGATCTTCGCGGGCGTCTACTACTGGTTCCCGAAGATGACCGGCCGGATGTTCGACGACCGGCTCGGGAAGCTCCACTTCTGGCTGACGTTCATCTTCTTCAACCTGACGTTCGGCCCGATGCACCTGATCGGGATCCAGGGGATGCCGCGGCGGGTCGCGGAGTACGCGGAGAAGTTCGCCGCCTGGAACCTGTTCATCTCGTTCAGCGCCTTCATCCTCGGCCTGAGCACGCTGGTCTTCCTCTACAACATGGTCGTCAGCTGGCGCCGGGGCCCACGCGCCGCCGCCAACCCCTGGCGCGGGATGACGCTCGAGTGGCAGGTCTCCTCGCCGCCGCCGGTGTTCAACTTCGACCATGTCCCGACCGTCGTCGGTGGGCCGTATGAGTACGGCGTCCCGGGCGCGGTCCATGGGATCTTCAAGAAGCCCGAAGCGCCGCCCGTGGCCGCCGGATCGTCCTCCGGGGTCGCCACCCAGGAGCGACAAGAGTGAAAAGCATCCTGGTGGTCGCCAACGAGACGCTCGGCGGGCGCGAGCTCGTCGAGGCGGTCCAGAAGCTGGCGGCCGAAGGCGATGTGCGGTTTGTCCTGTGCGTGCCCCAGAACCGGCCCCGGGCGGGACTCGTGATCTACGCGGACGCCGTCCACGACGCCGCCCAGGCGCGGGTCGACCTAGCGCTCGAGTTCCTCCACTCGGAGGGGATCCAGGCGGTCGGCGAGGTCGGAGACCCCGACCCGTACAGCGCGACGATCGACGCCGTGCACGAGTACCACCCCGACGAGATCCTGATCTCCACGTATCCGGAGACGCGTTCGGGCTGGATGCGCCACGACCTGATCGAGCGGGTGCGCGCCGCGACCGGGCTGCCGGTCGAGCACGTCGTGAACGACCTCGACGTCGAGGGTATCCCGTTCCACGTCACGCTCGCCGTCGCCAACCGGACGGCGTCGGGCGACGAGCTGCTCGAGGCGCTGAAGGCGAAGGCGGGGGCGGAGCGCGATCCGCGCGAGCACCTGTTCATCGTCGTGATCCCCCAGGAGGGCGGGCACGGTCACGCCGCACGGCGCGCGAGGACGCGCCTGAAGCTGGTCCTGGGGCGGCTCCACAGCGCCGGACTGAACGCCGCCGGGATGATCGGCGATCCGGACCCGTTCACGGCGATCACCAATGCGCTTCAGTACTTCCGGGTCAACGACATCGTCGTCTCGACGTTCGAGGACACAAAGTCCGGCTGGATGCGCGCCGATCTGATCGAGCGCGTCCGGAAGGTGACCGGCAAGCCCGTCCAGCACGTGGTCCACCGCGAAACGGCCAACAGCGCCAGCTGACAGGAGCGAAAAGCGTGGAAGCAGCATCAGTCGCCCACGATCAACACGGGCCGCCCGAGGCGCACCGGTCCTCGCGCGTGCACGCGCCGACCCTCGGGATGCTGCTTTTCATCATCTCCGAGGTGATGATCTTCGGGGCGTTTTTCACGGCGTACTTCTTCATCCGCGTGGTCACGCACGACCCGTGGCCGGCGCACGGAACGAAGCTGCCGGTCGCGGTCGCAGGCGTCAACACCGCGATCCTGGTGTCCTCCTCGCTGACGATCCACTGGGCGCTCCACTCGATCCGCAAGGGCAATCGGTTCGGCCTCAAGGCGGGCATGGTCGCCACCTTCCTGCTCGGCCTGACGTTCCTGACGATCCAGATCAACGAGTACATCCACATCGGCTTCGCGCCCCAGGACTCGGCCCAGGGGACGATCTTCTACTCGCTGACCGGCCTCCACGGAGCCCACGTGTTCATCGGCCTCTGCGCCCTCGCGATCGTCTCGATCCGCTCCTTCCGCGGCCACTACTCGCCCGAGCACCACGAAGGCATGGAAGTGCCGGGGATCTACTGGCACTTCGTCGACGCGATGTGGATCGTCGTCTACACGACGGTCTACATCCTCTAGTTCTCGGGCTTCGAGGCGCTAAGTGTCGCTGCGCCGCAGCTCGCAGGAACCGTTCGACCCGTTCCGCAAGGAAGCCGACGCCTTCCGGGTGCTGGTCTGGCTGATCGTCGTGATCGCGCTGATCGTGGGGGTCGTGCTGATCGTGCGAGCCGTGTCTTAGGAAGTCCGGGCCTGCGAGGCTCACGTAGGGGCGGCGTCGCTCACGTGTGATCCGTACCGCGTTAGGCGCGGATCAGGCCACACGGGCCCCCGGAGCTCCGGGGGTGTGTTGAGCCGACCGACGCTCACACGACATACGCTCGCCGCACCCGGAGGTGCGTCTTAGCAGCGTCGATATCCGACGCTCCCGTGACACAAATACCAGGCCTCAGGGGGTGTGTCGTCCCACCCGCGCTCCGGCGACCCGGGCCCCGCTCTCAGCCGCGCTCCGACGAGCCCAACCGCGACCGTCTGGCGCGCCCCCGCCGTTACTTCGTCGCGCTCGACAGGAAGGTCACGAGCGCCTGGATCTGGCTCTTGCTCAGCGTCTGCGAGAAGTTGTTGGGCATCACGCCCGCGGCGAAGCCCGCCGGCAGGTACGCGTACGGCTTGACGATCGCCGTCTCGATGCACTTCTCGAGCGTCGCGCCGCGGATCTGCTTCGACTGCGGGGTGGCGCAGTTGGTCCTGAGATCCTTGTCGAGGTTCGGGCCCGCGGTGCCGGTGGTGCCGGCCGCCGCGAGCGTGTGGCAGGAGCCACAGCCGCCGACGCCCGTGAACACGGACTTGCCCGCCGCGGCGGTGTTCGGGACCGTCGCCTGCACCGCGGTGGCCAGCGCGCCCGTGTCGACGCCCGCCTTGGCCGCGACCTGCCCGACGTACGCGGCCACGTCCTCGGCGTTCTGGCCCTTGAGGAGCATCGGCGGCATCACCGCCCCGCTGTTCGGGTTGGCGTTCGGGAACTCGATCCAGTAGCTCACGAGCCCCTGGATCGAGGTGCTCTTGATCCCGTCGGCGCGGTCCTGTCTGAACGCCTCGTCGAGGTTGGGTCCAACCGATCCGGTGGTGGCCGCGTGGCTCAGCGTGTGGCAGGAGCCGCACTTGGAGACGAACAGGACCTTGCCCTGGACCATGTTCGCCGTCGGGTGCTTGACCGCACACCCTCCCACGACGAGCAATACCAACGCTGCCGGTATGACCGCCACGAGGTTTCGACGACCTCTCAGCAACATGCGCGCGGCACTCTATCCGAGCCGGGGGCGGCGGTGCCCCGCCGCGGATCCGTCCGGACCGCTGGTAGCATGGCGACGGATGAGGACGCGCCAGAAGTACCGGATGCGGACGCCCTCCACCGGCAGAGAAGTCATCATCGAAGCGGAGCCAGACCGGCTCTACTTCGATCGCGAGACCGGCGAGGAGCTCGAGGTCGTCGCGGAGCTGCTGCCGCTGGCCCCGACCGCATCGGAACTCCCTTGGGCGGTCGAGAACCTGCGTTTCTGCAACTGGTGCGACCAGCTGTGCCAGAAGGACCTGAACGACTGCCCCCACTGCGGCAGGCGGATGGAACCGCTGGAGCGCTGAGGCTCCGCGGCGTGATCCGGAACCGCCGTAACAGGCTGCTGTCGCTCGGCGCCTGCGCAGTCGCAGTTGGCGCGCTCGCGGGTTGCGGCAGCGGTGCCAGCACGTCCGCGAACACCGCCGGCGCGCCGCCGTTCACCGTCCCCACCGGCAGCTCGGCCAGCGCGTCAGCCGCCAGCACGCCCGCGACCGGCACGACCGCGACGACGGCGACCACGTCAACCGCCACGACTTCGGGCTCGTCCGGATCGAGCGGGTCCTCCGGCTCGTCCGGGTCCTCAGGCTCCGGCAACTCCAGTGGCTCGGGCAGCTCCGGTTCGTCCGGGTCGTCCGGCTCCTCTGGCTCGGGGACCCCGTCGGGTGGAGCCGCCGCAGGCAGCGGTAACACCGGATCGGCCAGCGGCGGCGCGTCGCTCAGCTCCGCGTTCTGCCAACAGAACCCGGGCGCCTGCTAGCCGGAACGGCCCGCTCGTCGCGGGCGGTCGGACCCACGAGCCCTACTGAACCGGGTTCGTCCCGCTCGGGTAGGTGATCTCGGTCGCGGTGTACTCCATCCGCGTCCCGGGATAGTTGCACGAGTACCGGGCGATGCTGTTGGCCGTGATCTGCGCCTGGCTCGAGGACGGCGGGTTGTTGCAGTTCGCGCTGCGGCTCTGGCGGTACGCGAACTTCTTGCTGTCCTGGTTGATCGTCAACACCGGCACCCACGTCGGCGTCGACAGCGCGACCACGTCGCCGGGCTTGACCTCGATGCTCGTCTCGAGCGGGAGCTGCACGACCGAGCCCAGATACGGGATCACGTGGAAGACGTTGCTCGTCCCGATCACCTGCCAGCGCCAGTCGGTGTGCTTTCCGACCGGCCGCAGCACAGTTACGGCGACCTGAGCGGTCCCGCCGTAGGTTTGATCGAGGAAGTGGATGTAGGTCTTCTGCGTTGACTTGCTGGTCGAGAGCTTCGACAGGCCAACAGTGAAGCCGACGATCCTGCCTGCCTTCGTGACCTTCGTCGGGTACGAGACACCGTCGCGGAGCGTTTCGAGCGCGGTCACGCGCGTCAGCACGATCGTGCATTGGGTGGAGGACACGTTCGGCGGGCAGACAGGCGCCACCAGCGGGCTCTTGGTCGTGCCCAGCTCGATTGTGGCCGCCTCAGCGGCCGCGGGCGCGAGCGCAGCTCCTAGCGCGACGGCCACGGCTGCAAGCGTGCGGGAATTTCGTCTCATGCGAAGCATTCAACACAACATCCCGGCGGCAGTTGCGATGACGGCCGCCGTCCGAGCGCAGGACGGAGAGGGCTAGAGCTTGGTTACGTTGATGGCTTTCGGGCCCTTGGGGCCCTCTTCCGCCTCGTAGGAGACCTTTGTCCCCTCGGCGAGAGACCGGTAGCCGTCGCCGGCGATACCGGTGAAATGGACGAACAGATCGCGCCCGCCGTCGTCAGGCGTGATGAAGCCGAAGCCCTTGTCGTCGCTGAACCACTTAACGGTGCCAGTTGCCATGAACTTCCCTTCTCCTACTGCTTTCGGACGCTTCGGATGGCTACCGAGCACCCCGTGACAACGCCGGGAACCGTATCAAGGTCGCCCTTCACGAAGCTGCTCGGCCGCGGCTGCGATTTCGTCCGGATTGCCGGGCGACGGAGTCCAAGGAAGTCGCAGCGGATCGCCCTCGTAGCGGGGGATCACATGCACGTGAAAGTGGTAGACGGTCTGCCAGGCGGCCTGACCGCGGGAGTTGAGCAGGTTGATGCCGTCGGCGGCCAAACGGTCGTTGGCCAGGCGGGCGGCCCGTTGCGCTCCGACCGCGACAGCCTCGAGGTCCTCGCGCTCGATCTCGAGCAGATCGCGCGAGTGGCGGCGGGGAACGACCAGCATGTGGCCCCGCGTGGCCGGGTTGATGTCCATGAACGTGACCGTGCGCTCGTCCTCATCGACGAACTGTGCGGGCAACTCGCCGGCGATGATCTTGCAGAAGATGCAGTCCGGCCCGCTCACCGCGGGGAGCCTATCGATCCGTCCCTCAGCAGTCCGCGGGCGAGCTCGATCGCGTCCTCTCGGGTGACGACCTCCGCCGCGAAGCTCGCCTCCTCGAGCTCGGCGAGGATCTTGCCGAGCTCGGGTCCCGGACGCAGCCCCAGCTCGCGGGCCAGCTCGTCGCCCCGGATCGGCGGGCGCGGCGGGTCGGCCTCGAACCGGAGCGCCTCGCCGAGCATCTGCTCCGCGAGCTCGAGGTGCTTGGCGATCGCCTCCTCGGAGCGGTCGCCGCGGGTGGCGAGCCGGTCGGCGACGCTCAGCACGGTCACATCGACGGGCACCGGCTCGCAGGCACGCAGGTAGCGGTAGACGGCGCGCCGGGACAGCGGCATCTCGTGCACGAGGAACCCGAGACGCAGGTGATGGCGGGTGAGCGCCGCGACGTACTCGATCAGTCGCTCCGAGGCCCGAAGGCGCCGTAGGAGCTCCCGCGAGGTCTCGCTGCCGGCCGCGTCGTGCCCGAAGAACGTGACCCGCCCCTCTGCGGTTACCCCCCGGGTCTGCGGCTTGGCGATGTCATGCAGCAGCGACCCGAACCGCAGCGCCTGCCACCGCGTCAGCTCGTTGGCGAGCGGACGGCGCATGTAGTCGTCGACGGCGGCGGCGTGCTCGCCGAGCATCGCCTGCGGGTCGCGCTCGAGCGCGATCGTCGCGGCCAGTACCTCGAGCGTGTGCGCGTGGACGTCGAGATGGTGGAACCGGTTCTGCTCGATCCCGTGCAGCTCGAACAGCTCGGGCAGCACGACCTGAGCGATCCCGAGCTCCTCGAGCAGCCGGATGCCGCGCACCGCCTCGTCGGAGGCGATCAGCCGCTTCAGCTCCGCGAACACCCGCTCAGGCGCGACGTCGCCCAACCCCGGCGCGCTGGCCGCCGCGGTCGCGGCAGTCTGGGGCTCGACCACGAAGTCGAGCTCGCACGCAAGCCGCGCGAGCCGCAACACCCGGAGCGGATCGCTGTCGAACGCTCCTGCAGACACCATCCGCAGCGTCCGCTCGCGCAGATCGCGGAGGCCGCCGAACGGGTCGACCGGCTCTCCGTCGGCGAGCGGCTGCGCGATCGCGTTGACCGTCAGGTCACGGTTGGCGAGGTCGTCCTCGATCGAGCGGCCTGTGAGCGGCAGCAGGTCGAGCTGCCAGGAGCGGTCGCGCGCGACGACCCGCCACACGCCGAAGTGCTCGGAGAGCTCGAACGGATGTCCCCCGACGCGGCGGGCCAAGGATCGGGCCGTCTCGCCGGGATCCCCGTCAAGCGCGATGTCGTAGTCGGAGGTCGGGCGTCCGAGCAGGCGGTCGCGGACGGTACCGCCCACGAGCCAGGCGGGGTGGTCGAGGTCTGCGAGCGCGTCTAGCGGGTCCGTCATCCGGGCGGCGCCTCGTCACGGCGGTAGGCGCGCGGCACCCGCTTCGAGACCCCGCACACGATCTCGTAGCTGATCGTGCCGACCCGCCTCGCGAGGTCCTCCGCGGTCTGGCGCTCGTCCCCGTCGGCGCCGACGATCGTCGCTCTGTCCCCCACCTCCACGTCCGTCTCGGGCCCGAGGTCGACCGTGATGTTGTCCATGCTGACCGCGCCGACGAGCGGGTGGCGGCGGCCCCGGATCAGGACCTCGCAGTTGTCGCTGAACGCCCGCTGGAGTCCGTCCCCGTAGCCGATCGGGACCGTCGCGATCCGCGTGTCTCGGTCCGCGACGAACCGCCGGCCGTAGCCGGCGCTGTCCCCCGCTCGCGCCGGTTTCACAGCGGCGACGTACGAGTGCAGCGCCAGCGCGGGCTCGAGTCCCCACGCGGCCGGCTCGCGGTTCATCGGATCGCACCCGTAGATCGCGATCCCGCAGCGGACCATGTCGTAGTGGCTCTCGCGGGCCGTGAGCGTGGCGGCGCTGTTGGCCGCGTGCGCGATCAGGCCGGGCCGCCGGTTCTTCAGCCGCTCGATGAACGGCGTGAACGCGGCCCGCTGGGCGGCGAGAAACTCGGGATCCTCGTCGGCGGTCGCGAAGTGGGTCATCGCCCCCACCAGCTCGAGCGCGGGCGCGTCCTCGACCAGCTCGGCGACCTCGAGCGCCTGGTCGAGCTCGCGCGTCCCGAGCCGGCCCATTCCCGTGTCGAGCTTGACGTGGACCTTCGCGGCCCGGTCGCCGAGCTGCGCGACGAACTCCTCGCTCCATGCGACGACCTCGGCCTGCGCCGGCAGCAGCGCAAGTTCCTCGACGGTGAGCGCCCCCATCACGAGGATCGGCACCCCGAACGAATCGAGCTCGAGCGCCTCCTGCGCGGCGGCGACCGCGAGCCGGCTCGCGCCGCCGCGCAGCGCGGCTTCGGCGGCCGCTAGCGCCCCGTGCCCGTAGCCGTCCGCCTTCACGACCGCGCACATCTGCGTCCCTTCGGACAGCACCCCGCACAGCCGCGAGACGTTCCGCTCGATCGCGGCAACGTTCACCTCGGCCAGCGCCCGGAGCGCCATCGTCAGCGAAGCGCCGCCGTCAGCGCGTGGGGCAGCGCCTCGATCACGTCCCCCGCGATCACGCCCTCGGGCCCGACTCTCTGCGCCGCGATCCGGCCGGCCTCGGCGTGCACGAACACGGCCGCGCAGGCAGCCTCGAACGGGTCCATGTGCTTCGCCAGGTATGCCCCGGTGACGCCCGACAGGACGTCGCCGCTTCCCGCCGTGGCGAGCGCCGGCGCGCCGCCCCGGCTCACGCCGACACGGCCGTCGGGGTGCGCGACCAGCGTGTCGTCTCCCTTGAGCACGACGATCGTCTGGGCCGTCCCCGCCGCCTCGCGCACCGACCGGAGCCGGTGCGCCTCGATCGCCGCGCTCTCGGACTCGAGCAGCCGCGCGAGCTCGCCCGCGTGCGGCGTCAGCACCGCCGGAGCGCTCCGCTCGGCCAGCGACGCCAGCCGGCCCGCGTGCGCGCCCAGTCCGTCGGCGTCGAGCAGCAGCGGGATGCTCGCGTCGTGCGCGAGCCGGCGGGCGAGCTCGAACGCGCCGTCGGTCCGCCCGATCCCCGGGCCCAGCACGAGCGCATCCGAGCGCTCCACGCGCTCGAGCACCGCGTCGGCTCCGGCGGGCGTCAGCGATCCGCCGTCGTCCGGCAGCGGGACCGTCATCGGCTCTAGCAGGCGCGACTCGAAGATCAGGTTCAGCGACGCCGGCACGAACGCGGTGACGTAGCCCGCGCCGGCGCGCATCGCCGCCTCGGACGCCATGCTCGGCGCCCCCGTCAGACCGAGCGAGCCGCCGCAGACGAGCACGCTGCCGGCGGCGAACTTGGTCGACTCCCTCCCCCGCCTCGGTATGGCGCGGGCCGCCCGGGCGGAGATCAGCCCAATCGCCGGGTCGGCGGGGCCGCCCGGCGGGATCCCGATGTCGACGACATCGATGTCGCCGGCGTAGCCCTTGCCCGGGGCGATCCACAGCCCGGGCTTGCCAGCGTGGAAGGTGACCGTCGCGTCCGCCCGGACTGCCGCTCCGTGGACCTCGCCGGTGGAGCCGTCGACGCCGCTCGGGACGTCGCAGGCGACCACGACACGGGCGCCGGCAGCGTTGATCGCCTCGATCGCCGCGGCCGCGGGACCGTGCGCCTCGCCGCTGAACCCGGTCCCGAGGATCGCATCGACGATCACCCCCGCTCCGGCGAGCGCGATCGGGTCGAACCGCTCCGGCGGATCGCCCTCGAGCCGCTCGTAGTTGGCCCGCGCATCGCCCTGAAGCTCGTCGCCCGAGCCGATCAACAGCACGCGCGCGGCGCGCCCCAGCCGACGCAGCAAGCGGGCGCAGACGAGGCCGTCGCCGCCGTTGTTGCCCTTGCCGCAGACGATCACGATCGCGCCGACCGGAGCGCGGCGCTGCACGACCTCGGCGAGGCCGGCGCCTGCGCGCTCCATCAGCTCCAGCCCGGGGATTCCGAGCTCGTCGATTGCCCACCGATCCGTGGCCCGCTGCTGCTCGGCGTCGGGGAGCGGATTCAGCCAGTCTGGAAGCGTCATCGGACTGAGCGTACGCGGTCGGATAGGCTCGCTGCAGTGGGCGCGGCGGAGAACAAGCGGCTCGTCGAGGAGGTGTTCGCGGAGCTCGCGGACGGCAACGGCCAGCCGTTCATGGACCTGCTCGGCGACGACATCCGCTGGACGGTCTTGGGCAGCGGCGAGTGGTCGGGGACCTACGAGACCAAGCCGACCGTGATCGCCGAGCTGATGCGGCCGCTGTTCTCGCAGTTCGCCACCGCGTACCGGAACAGAGCCAGCCTGATCCTCGCCGACGGGGACCACGTCGTCGTCGCGTGCCAGGGCGAGGTCACGACCAAGTCCGGCAAGCCGTACAACCAGCGGTACTGCTACGTCTGCCGGATGAGCGACGGAAAAATCCGCGAGCTGGACGAGTACCTCGACACCGAGCTGGTCAGCTCGGCGCTCGAGCAGCCGCTGACGGGCGGGTGATCGCGACCGCCGCGGCCTCGCGCCGCGTGTGCGTCAGCGACACTCGCACCTCGACGCCGAGCGCCGACGCGCGGTCCGCTGTGGCACCGGAGAGGCGTACCTCCGGCGGCCCGTCGCCGCCGAGCACCTCGACGTCGCGGAAGCTCCACGCCTCCATCCGGAGCGCCTTGGCCACGGCCTCCTTGGCGCAGAACCGGGCGGCCAGATGCTGTCCGGGCCGCGCCCTTCCTGCCGCGTAGGCCCGCTCCGCGTCCGTGAACAGGCGCTTGGCGAGCCGCGGCCGGCGTTCGAGCGCCCGCTCGAGCCGCTCGATCTCGAGCACGTCGATTCCGACATCCGTCACTCGACGGTCACCGTCTTCGCGAGGTTCCGCGGCTGGTCGACGTTCAGGCCCCGCTCGCGGGCGATGTGGTAGGCGAGCAGCTGCAGCGGGATCACGGCGAGCAGCGGCGCCAGCAGCCAGTGGGTCTGCGGCACCCGGATCACCTCGTCGGCGTGGGTCGCGATCGTCTCATTGCCCTCGCTGGCGACCGCGATCACGGTCGCTCCCCGCGCCTTGACCTCCTGCATGTTCGAGGTCACTTTCTCGAGCACCGGCGAGTCGGTGGCGACCGCGACGACCGGCGTCGAGGCGTCGAGCAGAGCGATCGGTCCGTGCTTCATCTCGCCCGCGGCGTAGGCGTCGGTGGCGATGTAGGAGATCTCCTTGAGCTTGAGCGCGCCCTCCTGCGCAGCCGGGACCCCGGCGTGTCGCCCGATGTACAGGAAGAAGTCGGCGTCGTGGCGCTCGCGGGCGATCCGCTGGATGTCGCCGAGATCGCGCTCGAACAGCTCGGCGATCCGGTGCGGAAGCCGCTTCAGCTCCGAGATCGCCGCCTTCAGCTCGGGCTGCTCCATCGTCCCGCGCAGTTCCGCCAGCCGCAGCGCGAGCAGGTACAGCGCCGTCACCTGGGTGGTGAACGTCTTCGTCGCCGCGACCCCGATCTCGAGCCCAGCGCGCGTGTACAGGACCCCGTCGGCCTCGCGGGTGATCTGCGAGCCCATGATGTTGGTCAGCCCGAGCACCACCGCACCGCGCTGGCGGGCGGTGCGCATCGCGGCCAGCGTGTCGGCGGTCTCGCCGGATTGCGAGATCCCGATCACGAGATCCCCGGGACCGACCACCGGATTGCGGTAGCGGTACTCCGAGGCGATCTCGACCTCGACCGGGACGCGCGACCACTCCTCGATCGCGTAGCGGCCGATCAGGCCGGCGTGGAACGAGGTCCCGCAGCCGACGATCACGATCCGTCGCGCGGTCCGGAGCAGCTCGTCGTCGACCTTATCGCCCATTTCGCCGAGGTCGATCCCGATCCCGCGCGCGGCCCGCTCGCCGATCGTCTCCGCGACCGCGTCCGCCTGCTCGTGGATCTCCTTGAGCATGAACGTCTCGAACCCCTGCTTCTCGGCGGTCTCCGCGTCCCAGTCGATCTCGACCACCTCGCGCTGCAGCGGCTCACCGCCGGCGGAGACGAACTCGACGCCGTCCGGTGTCAGCACGACGAACTCGTCGTCGTTGATGTACTGGACGTGCCGGGTATCGCGCAGGAACGCCGGGATCGCCGAGGCGAGGAACTGCTCGCCGTCGCCGCGCCCGACGATCAGCGGGCACTCCTTGCGGGCGCCGACGAGCAACCCGGGCTGGTCGGCGCTCATCGCGACGAACGCGTAGTGGCCTCGCAGCTGCTGGTAGGCGGCGCGGACGGCCTCGACGAGGTCCCCCTGGTTGTGCTTGGCGATCAGGTGGGCGATCACCTCGGCATCGGTCTCGGAGGTGAACTCGGCGCCGTCCTCGAGCAGCTGGTACTTCAGCGCGACGTAGTTCTCGACGATCCCGTTGACGACCACGTGGACGCGGTCGGTGGTGTCGAAATGGGGGTGCGCGTTCTCCTCGCTGACCCGTCCGTGGGTCGCCCAGCGAGTGTGACCGATGCCGGTGCCGGGTCCGCGACCGTTGAGCGAGGGCTGCGGGGACCCATGACGGCCGATCGCCTCGCGCAGCTTCTCGAGGTTGCCGACGGCCCGGACCGCGTCGATCCGGTCGCCGTTCAGGACTGAGATGCCGGCGCTGTCGTAGCCGCGGTACTCGAGCTTCTCGAGCCCGGCGAGCAGCAGGGGCCGAACGTCCCTCGGGCCGACATAGCCGACGATTCCGCACATGCGCTTTGTCTTCTCCAGCAGGTCGGTTTCAGCGTCGAGCCGCAGCGGCGGCCCGCGTTCTCCGATCGGACTCGCCGGAGAACGAAAACGGGATGTTAGAGCCGATCGCGGTGCTCGACTGGCGGTCCGCGCCCAGAGGGTGTGAAATAGGACGGACCATGGGGACACAGACGCGCGAGCTCCGGGGCGCACCCGACGACGTCAACTTCTTCGAGTTGATGGACAACCACATGCCGCGAATGTTCCTGCGGCTGATGCGCCACCTGCCGAGCGATCCGCGGTGCCGGCTGTGCAACGCGCCCTACGGGGGGATCGGGGGGAAGATCATGCGACGCGTCGGGTTCGGCCCCTCGCGGAAGAACCCGGGCCTCTGCAACACCTGCTTCGAGAAGGCCCCGATGGGCGGCGTCGAGATGGAGATCGGCGTGCTGTTCGCGGATGTCCGGGGCTTCACCTCGCTCGCGGAAGCGCTCCCCCCACAGCAGGTCGCCGATCTGCTCAACCGCTTCTACGCGTGCGCCAGCGGCGTCCTCAGCCGCTCGGCGGTGATCGACAAGCTCGTCGGAGACGAGGTGATGGCCCTCTACATCCCCCAGCTGCTCTCCAACCATTGGGAGGACGAACTCGTGCGCGACGCCCGCGAGCTGCTCCAGACGGTCGGATTCGGGTCGGACCGCGAGCCGTGGCTGCAGCTCGGGATCGGCCTCGACGCGGGCGAGGCGTTCGTCGGCAACGTCGGCTCGGGGGAAGTCAAGGACTTCACCGCCCTGGGCGACGTAGTCAACACCGCATCTCGGCTCCAGTCGTCCGCGAAGCCCGGGCAGATCGTGATGTCCGAGCGGCTGTTCGGACGACTAACCGCCGGCTCGGTCACGGCGACCGCAACAACTCTGACGCTCAAGGGCAAGCGCGAGGCCGAGCCGGCTCGGGTTGTCGAGGCCGGGTAGGGCGGTGGCCGCGAGGTATTCTGCACCGGTGCAGCGCTTCCGTGGGGGCATCGTGTTCCTGCTGGCGCCGGCGATCCCTTCGGTTGCTGCTGTCCTGGACGAACTCGGGTCAGCCGAAGAGCCAGCGGCTTCGCTGACACGCTCACGCGGCGGTGCCGGCGGGCGCACGAGCACGACCCGGCATCCGCGAGCCGGCGCGACCGTGATGTTCCGCAGGCGGGCGCGCTCCGGCGCCGGCCTGGCGGCTCGCAGGTCGGCCCGCTCGAGGATCGCGCGCATGATCACTCGCATCTCGAACTGGGCGAACGACGCCCCGATACACCGACGCACGCCGCCGCCGAACGGCAGCCACGTGTAGCCGTCGGGAGGCTTGTCGAGGAACCGCTCCGGGCGGAACTCATCGGGGCTCGGATAAAGGTCCTCGCGGTAGTGGGTCGCGGCGATGCTCGGCACGAGCAGCGAGCCGGCCGGAATCCGGTAGCCCCCCAGCTCGATCTCCCGCGTCAGCCTGCGGGCGACGTCGAGGATCACCGGCCGCGCCCGGAGCGTCTCCTTGATCGTGGCGTCCAGATAAGCGTCGCCCTCCGGGAGCGAGCGCCTGAGCCGTTCGAGCACGGGCGGATTGCGCAGCAGCCGCTCGAATGCCCACGCGAGCGCGGTCGCGGTGGTCTCGTGCCCCGCGCCGATCACAGTCACGAGCTCGTCTCGCAGCTCCTGGTCGCTCATCGGCCGGCCCTCCTCGTCGGTCGCCTGCAACAGGAGCGAGAGCACGTCTTCGCGCTCAGCCAGGTCCGGCACCTCGCGGCGTTCGGCGATCTCCCGGTAGAGGAAGTCGTCCAGCTCCGCTCGAGCGCGCTTGAACCGCTCCCAGGGACTCCAGCGTCCGAGGTTCCGCCGGAGCGGGGGAAACATCACGATCAGGTTCGCGCAGCGGGCGAACTCGTCGATGAGCGTCCGAGCGCGCTCGAACCGGGGCCGGCTGCGGACCCCGAACACGGCGCGCAGGATCACGTCGAGCGTGATGCGCTGCGTGTGCCGGCGCAGCGAGAACGGCTCGCCGACCGGCCACGACTCGATGTCACGGTCGGTGATCTCGCGAGTCGTGGCCTGGAACCGGTGGAGCTTCTCGCCGTGGAACGGTGGCAACAGCAACTTGCGCTGGCGCATGTGCTGCTGCTCGTCGAGCGTCAGCAGCGAGTTGGGCCCGACCGCCGGGCCCAGCACCGTGGCGGTTGCCTCGCCCGCGTGGAACACAGTCGGGTCGCCTGCGAACACCTGCTTGATCAGCTCCGGCTCATTGACGTAGATCATCAGGCCGAAGCCCGGGAACCGCGCCCGAGAGACGCGACCGTAACGCCGAGCGTACGAACGCACGTTGCCGATCGGATCGAGCACGAAGTGGACGACGTCGATCGGCGCACTCAGACGACGCGGACCAGGCGGCAAGCCACGCGCAGACATCGCGGCGAACCTACCACACGCTTCTGCAGATTCGCGCATCTAATCCGCCCCCGCGGGCGGGCGCCCGACGACGGCCAGAACGACCCGTACTTCTGGCCGGCGGTCAATCCGGCCCCGCGGCCCTGCCCGCCGTCACCGGGCGAGACGAACGACTTCCAACGCCAGCTCGGGAGCTGGGGACTGTGGCCGACGGGCTCGAACCTCACCGACCCGGCCGCGTCGGGCGCCTCATTCACACCGCTCGCCCCGCAGCAGCGTGCGACGTTCGTGGACGGACAACCCGAGTTCGCGAGCTACTGGGGCATCGACGTGCTGCCCGCGTGGAACGTGATGCTCGACGAGGGCCGGCTCTGGAACGGGGTCGGCGGAGCCGGCGAGCGCGGCGTCCCTCGCGAGGGCCCGTGGACAACCAAGCAGATCCAGCGCTACGGAGTAGGCCTGATGGACACGGGAATCTCCAACGCGCCGGACCTCAAAGGGAAGGTGGCCGCGCTGTTTTCCGTGGTTCAGTCGAAGGACTCGCAGCCGAAGGCAAGTAGCGCCCCTCGCTCGGATGCGTGCGGCGGGCGGCGCGAATCCGCGCGCTAACCGGCGAGCGCCACTTTGACCACTCGGGTGAGCCTCGTGCAGACCTCGTCGGTCTCCTGCTCGCTCGGCGCCTCAACCATCACCCGGATCAGCGGCTCCGTGCCGGAGGCTCGGACGAGCACGCGGCCACGCCCCTCGAGCGCGTCCTGCGCCTGCTCGATTGCGCCCTTCACCTCGGCGCCCTCGAGTGCCGCCGTGAGCGCCGCGCGGCTCTCGGCGCGGACGTTGACGAGCCGCTGCGGGAGCTTGTGCATCGCGTCGCGCTGATGGAGCCCCGAGCCGTTCAGCGCCTCGAGGGCGAGCAGCGCGCTCGCGATCCCGTCGCCGGACGGGGCGAAGCCGAGCTCGATCACGTGGCCGGACTGCTCCCCTCCGAGCGCCCATCCGCGCCTGCGAAGCTCGTCCAGCACGTACCGGTCGCCGACGGCTGTCGTCGCTACCTCGATGCCGTGCTCCGCCATCGCGGTGTGGAAGCCGTAGTTGGTCATCACCGTGACGGCGACCCCGTCGCCCGGGAGCCGCCCCCGATCACGCAGGTGGATCGCGGCGAGCGCGACCAGCTCGTCCCCGTCGACGACGGCGCCGTTGCGGTCGATCGCGAGCACGCGGTCGCCGTCGCCGTCGAACGCGAAGCCGATGTCGTAGCCGCCGGTCGCCATTTTGGCGACGATCCCGTCGAGGTGGGTCGACCCGCAGCCGAGGTTGATGTTGCGGCCGTCGGGCTGGTCCGCGATCACCTCGACGGCCGCGCCGAGGCGGCGGAAGATCTCCGGAGCGGCTCTGAAGGTCGCGCCGTTCGCGCAATCGAGCAGCACCGAGGTGCCACTCAGGTCGAGCTCCGAGAACCGCGTATGGAGCTCGCGCAGGTAATCCTCAAGCGCGCCGTGGAAGCGCCTGACCCGTCCGATCCGGTCGGGCGCCCGGGGAGGCTGCTCGAGCCGGGCCTCGATCTCGCCCTCGGTGTCGTCGTCGAGCTTGAAGCCGTCGCCCGCGAACAGCTTGATGCCGTTGTCCTCATAGGGGTTGTGCGATGCGGAGATCACCGCCGCGAGATCGAGCCCGTGGCGTGTGACCAGCAGCGGCGCGGCCGGGGTCGGCAGCACGCCGGCCAGCAACGCGTCGCCGCCGCCCGCGGTGACGCCGGCCGCGATCGCGGACTCGAGCATCTCGCCCGACTCGCGCGTGTCGCGGACGATCACGACCTGCGGCCGCTGGGCCTCGATCCGCTGCATCGCGGCCCGCGCCAGCTTGAGCGCGAGCTCAGCCGTCAGAAAGTCGCCGGCGCGGCCACGGATGCCGTCCGTGCCGAAGAGCTGTCGAGCCATCCGGACGACAGACGGTCAGCGCTTCGAGAACTGCGGCCGCTTCCGGGCCTTCTTCAGTCCGGCCTTCTTCCGCTCCTTGACCCGCGGGTCGCGCGTCAGGAAGCCTCGGCGCTTCAGCTCCGAGCGGAGGTTCGGGTCGGCCTCGATCAGCGCCCTCGAGATGCCGTGCCGGAGCGCGCCGGCCTGCGACGCGACGCCGCCGCCGTGCATCCGTGCGACCACGTCCATCCGTGACTCGTACCCGACCGTCTCGAGCGGCTGGCGGATCATCCGCTGCAGCGTGTCGCGCGGGAAGAACTCGTCGAGCGGCTTGTTGTTGATCAGGTAGGTGCCCTTGCCGGGGCGGATGATCACCCGCGCGACCGCCGTCTTGCGCTTACCGGTGGCGGTGTAGCGCGCGCCCGCCGCGAGGTCGATCGCGGCGTCGGCGATCGGCATCGACGCCTCGTCCTCGGTCATCGCACGCTGGCGCTCGGCCTCGGCCTCGGCCTCGGCCTCGGCCGCAGCCTGGGCCTCGGCGTCGAGGTACTGGTCCTCCTCGGCGAGGAACACGGGCTCCAGGTCCGCTCCGGGGATCTCGGGCTTCACTCGGGGCGTCGGCTCGAACTCTTCCTCTTCTTCCTCTTGGTCCCCGGTGGCCTCGCCGGTTGCTCCGGCCCCCTCAGGCGCTTGCTCGGCTTGGGGTGGCTGGGCTGTCTCGGACGAAGGTTCGCGAGCGCCTGAGGCAGCCGGGGCATCCGGCGGTTCGTCGGTGCCAGCGGCTTCGGCTGCAGGCTGCTCGGCCGGCGGTTCAGCGCCGACGGGCTCCCGATCGGGGGCGGGAGTCTCGGCGGGCTCAGCAGGAGCCTCGGCGTCGGCAGCGGGCTCTTGGACTGGCTGCTCAGCGGTGGGCTCTGGCGACGCGGCTGCTCGCGCCGCTTCGTCTTCAGCAGGCGCCTCGTCGGCCGGCGCCGCAGCCCCGTCGCCGGGGCCTACCGCGGCTGCTCGCGCCGCTTCGTCCTTCCGCACCTTCTCGTCGTCCGGCGTCGCAGCCGCATCGTCAGGGGTCGGCGTATCAGGCTCGTCTGTACTCAAATCTTCAACTCCATCGGTGTCGGCTGCTGTGCTGCGTGCGGGTGTTCCGGGCCGGCGTAGACCTTGAGCTTCGTCAGCTGTTTGCGGGCGAGGCGGTTGCGGGGGAGCATGCCCTTGACGGCGAGGCGGATGACCTGCTCGGGGCGCCGCTCGAGCATCTCGCCCAGGCTGCGCGACTTGAGCCCGCCCGGATACCCCGAGTGACGGTAATAACGCTTGTCCTGGCGTTTGTTCCCGGTCACCGCGATCTTCTCGGCGTTGACGACGATCACGAAGTCGCCCGTGTCGACGTGCGGGGTGTACGTCGGCTTGCGCTTGCCCCGCAGCGTGTCGGCGATCTGGGTCGCGAGTCTGCCGAGCGTCTGCCCGGAGGCGTCGACGATCAGCCAGCTTCGTTCGCGGTCGGCGGCGGTTGCGGTGTAGGTCTTCATGGCAACAAAAAACGACGCGCAGATGCGCGGCTTCGGGCAATGGTAGACGAAGTCCTGATCGTGCCGGGACACGAACCCGTAGGGTGGTCCTGTGCGGCTTCCCGTCCCGATTCAGCGAATCGGCTACCGCGTCGCGTACGCGGTGTTGCGCACGTATTGGTTCATCCGTCGCCCCAACCTCAGCGGCGTCAAATGCGTCCTGACCGACGGCAACGAGGTGCTACTGGTCCGCCACACGTACGGCCCTCGCGCGTGGGACCTGCCCGGCGGCGCGATCAAGCGCGGCGAGGCGCCCGTCACCGCCGCCCGCCGCGAGATGACCGAAGAACTCGGGGTGTCGATCGACGAGTGGCATCCACTCGGGACGGTGACGGTGATCGTCGATCACCGCCGGGACCTCGTCCACTGCTTCCAGGCGCAGTCGCCCGAGCGCGAGCTGACGATCGACCGTGGGGAGCTCGCCGCAGCCGGCTGGTTCGCCCGCGACGGCCTTCCGACCGACCTCGGACGATACGCCGGGAGGATCCTGGCGCACGTACCTGCGCCTGGAGGCTGAGCCACGGATGCCGCTGGTCCCCCCGACCCGGTACGCGCGCAGCGGAGACGCTCGGATCGCATACCAGGTGTTGGGCGGGGGACCGCCGGACGTCGTCTTCATCGGCGGCCCGGCGTCGCATCTTGACCTCCAGTGGGACGACCCAAACCTGGCCCGCACGATGCAGCGGTATGCGTCCTTCTGCCGGCTGATCCGGTTCGATCGACGGGGGACCGGCCTGTCGGATGCGGCCGACCGGGCGCTGACGCTCGAGCTGCAGGCGGACGATCTCGAGGCCGTGATCGACGCTGTTGGGAGCGCGCGGATTGCGCTCATCGCCGCCGGAGACGCGGGCGCAGGGGCGATGTATGCCGCGAGCCGGCCGGACCGCGTCTCGGCGCTTGTGCTGGTCAACGTGACGGTGGCCGGCGGGGTCGTGCCCGACAGCGAGCAGCGAGAGATGATGCTCGAGCTGGTGGAGAATCATTGGGGCGAGGGACGGTTCGTTTCGCTGTTCGCCCCGAGCCGAGCGGATGATCCGAGCTTCGTCGAATGGTGGACACGCTTCGAGCGCGCGTGCGTGAGCCCGTCGACGGCGCGGAAGCTGATCGAGCTCAACTTCAGTGCCGATCTCAGCGGAGTACTTCCGGCGATCCGGGTTCCGACGCTCGTCTTGCAACAACGCGACAACCCGCTAGCGTCGCTGCAGGCGGGAATCGAGGCGGCCGCGTTGATCCCGGGCGCTCGGTTCGTCGAGGCGCCGGGTTCCGACAGCTATGACTGGCCCAGTTCTGACGACCCGGAGATGGACCTGATCGAGGAGTTCCTCACGGGACGCAGGAGTCAGCGGACCCCGGAACGGGTTCTGGCGACGGTCATGTTCACGGACATCGTCGGCTCGACCGATCGCGCGGCGGAGGTGGGCGACAGAGCCTGGCGCAAGCTGCTCGACCGGCACAACGAGCTCATCGAGGAGCGGATCGACCGTTACCGCGGCAGAGTGATCAAGACCGTCGGCGACGGCTTTCTCGTGACCTTCGACGGGCCGGCCCGCGCGGTCCGCTGCGCCCAGGAGATCGTCGAGTGCGTGAAGCCGCTCGACCTGTCGGTCCGCTGTGGCCTCCACACCGGTGAATGCGAGTTGATCGACGACGACGTTGGTGGGATCGCCGTGCACATCGGCGCCCGCGTGTGCGCGACCGCTCGGGGCGACGAGGTGCTCGCATCGAGCACGGTCAAGGACCTGGTGGTCGGCTCAGAGCTCGGCTTTGAGGACCGCGGGCCGCATCAGCTCCGCGGCGTCCCGGGCGAGTGGCGGCTATTCGCGCTCGCCCGCGACGGGACCTGAACCGAACTCGTCGAGCGCGCCTTCGAAACGGGCGTACGCTCGCGTGCCGGTCAGCCGGCCGCCGCTACTCCCACTCGATCGTGCCGGGCGGCTTGCTCGTGATGTCGAGCACCACCCGGCCAACGGGACGGATCTCGTTGATCATCCGCGACGCGATCTGCTCGAGCAGGTCGTAGGGCAGCCGCGCCCAGTCGGCCGTCATCGCGTCGTCGCTGGTGACGGCGCGGATCACGATCACGTTTCCATACGTGCGGGCGTCGCCCTGGACTCCCACCGTCCGGATGTCGGGCAGCACGCAGAACGACTGCCACAGCTCGCGATAGAGGCCGGCCTTCCGGATCTCGTCCTGGAGGATCGCATCCGCCTCGCGGAGGGTGTCGAGTCGCTCGCGGGTCGCCTCGCCGCCGACGATCCGGATCGCGAGCCCCGGGCCCGGGAACGGTTGGCGCCAGACCAGCTTCTCGGGCAGGCCGAGCTCGGCGCCGACCGCGCGCACCTCGTCCTTGAACAGGGTCCTCAGCGGCTCGACCAGCTCGAACTCGAGGTCGTCGGGTAGGCCGCCGACATTGTGGTGGGACTTGATCGTCGCGGCGCCGGTGCCGCCGCCCGACTCGATCACGTCCGAGTACAGCGTCCCCTGGACGAGGAACTTCACGTCGTCGAGCCTCTCCGCCTCCTTCTCGAACACGCGGATGAACTCGGCGCCGATCTGCTTGCGCTTCTCCTCGGGATCGGTGACGCCTTGTAGCCGTGCGAGGAACTGCTGCGAGGCGTCGACGGCGACCAGTGGCACGTGGAAGTTGTCGCGGAACGCCTCGATCACCTGCGCGCCCTCGTTCTTGCGCATCAGCCCGTGGTCGACGAACACGCACGTGAGGCGGTCGGCGATCGCGCGATGGACGAGCAGCGCCGCGACGCTCGAGTCGACACCGCCCGAGAGCCCGCAAATCGCCCGCCCGTCGCCGACCTGGGCGCGGATCCGCTCGATCTGCTCCTCGATCACCGATGCCGGGCTCCACGTCAGCTCGCAACCGCACACGTCCTCGAGGAAGTTCGTCAGCACCCGCTGGCCGTACGGCGTGTGCACGACCTCGGGGTGGAACTGGATCCCGTAGAAACCTCGCTCAGCCGACTCGAACGCGGCGACCGGCGAGGCGGTCGAGGACGCGAGCGCGTCGAATCCGGGGGGAGCCTCGAACACCGTGTCGCGGTGGGACATCCAGCACGTCTGCTCGTCAGGGGTCCCGGCCAGCAGGCGGCCAGGCTCGCGGACGGCCAGCTGGGAGCGGCCGAACTCGCCGACCTCGGCCCCCTCGACGCGGCCGCCGAGCTCGCGCGCGAGGAGCTGCATCCCGTAACAGATGCCGAGGACCGGAACGTCGAGCTCGAGCAGCTCTCGCCGCAGCGGCGGCGCACCCTCGGCGTATACGGAATTGGGCCCACCCGACAGGATCACCCCGCGCGGGCGGCGACGCCGAACCTCGTCGAAGTCCACATCGTGGGGCAGCAGCTCGGAGAACACGCCGCAGTCGCGGACCCTGCGCGCGATCAGCTGCGAGTACTGGCCCCCGAAGTCCAGCACGACGACCTCCTCGGCTGCCGGTCCATCGCCTGGCGGCGTCCTCGGTCGCTCATGTGCAGAGCACACTTCGCCCCCTGCGTCCTGGCCAGACTCGGCCGGCAGCCGAGTCTCCCCCGCGACGGCGGGTGCGTCAGTCGAGGGCACCGACCGCGGCCGCGCTGCCGCGAGCCCCCATTCCGACCCCTTGATCCCGCTGGAGCTGCTTGCCCTCGGTCTGAAGCGCCGGGGCGACCGCGAGCTCGGCGCGGTTGAATTCGGCGATGTCGCGATAGCCGCAGGTGGCCATCGACGTGCGCAGTGCACCCATCAGGTTGAACGTGCCGTCGTTCTCACGCGCCGGACCCTTGATGATCTCCTCGAGCGTCCCGTTCTGCGTCGTCGCCACGCGGGTGCCGCGCGGGAGCGTCGGATGGAACGTCGCCATCCCCCAGTTGTAGCCGCGCCCTGGAGCCTCATATGCGCGGGCCAGTGCGGAGCCGAGCATCGCCGCGTCGCCGCCACACGCGATCGCCTTGGCGACGTCGCCGCCGTTGCGCATGCCGCCGTCGGCGATCACCTTCACGTACTCACCGGTCTCGAGCATGTGCTGGGAACGCGCCGCCGCGACGTCCGCGATCGCGGTCGCCTGCGGAACCCCGATGCCGAGAACGCCGCGGGTCGTACAGATCGCGCCCGGCCCGACGCCGACGAGCACGCCGGCCGCGCCGGTCCGCATCAGGTGGAGGCCCGTGTGGTAGGAGGCGCAGCCGCCGACGACGACCGGCGTCGGAGCGAGCTCGCGAATGAACTCCTTGAGGTTCAGCGGCGGGCGGGTCTCATCGCGCGAGACGTGCTCAGCGGAGACCACGGTGCCCTGGATCACGAGGATGTCGAGGCCGGCGTCGAGCGCGACCTCGTAGTACTTGCGGACCTTCTGCGGCGTCAGCGACGCGGCCGCGACCACGCCGCGGTCCTTGATCTCCCGGATCCGCTGGGCGATCAGCTCCGGCTTGACCGGCTCGCGGTAGATGTCCTGGAGCTCGCGGGTGGCGATGTCGCCGGAGAAGGTCGCGATCCGCTCGAGCTGGGCGTCGGCGTCCTCGTAGCGGCAGAAGATCCCCTCGAGGTTGAGCACCGCGAGGCCGCCGAGCTTGCCGATCGTCCCCGCCGTGTCGGGCGAAACGACCCCATCGAGCGCGGCCGCCAGCAGCGGCAGCTCGAACCGGTATGGACCCAGCGTCCACGAGATGTCGACGTCGTCGGGATCCCTGGTCCGCCGCGACGGAACGATCGCGATCTCGTCGAATCCGTAGGCCCTCCGCGCCTTCTTGCCGCGACCGATTTCTACTTCCATTTCCTCATCGTAGCGAGGGAGTTGGACGAATTCGCGGGGTCATTCCCGGATTTTGCAAAGACCTGCTCAGCGGATCTCCGCCCCCAGCTCGAGCCGCTCGGAGTCGACCTCGTTCAGCAGCCGATCGACCTTCGGCGGGTCGATCACGCCGGCGCCGAAGTGCTGGATCGACTCCGCCCCGCAGGCGACTCCGTATCGCAGGCACTCGACCGGAGTCCTCCCCGCGTAACGGGCCGCGACGTAGCCCGCGAGGAACGCATCGCCCGACCCGATCCGCGACCGCGCCTCCACTTCCTCAACCGACACCCGGAACAGTGCGGGACCGTCGTCGAGCACGTGGGCGTAGCAGCCGTCGGCGACCGTCATGATCGCCTCGCCCGCGCCGAGCCGGGTCATCTCGATCACGGCCTGCGCGCGATCCTCGACGTCGTTGAACTCCTGCCCCACGAGCTCCTCGGCCTCGAGCTCGTTCGGGGAGACGATGTCGGGGTCGGCGCGGACGGCCAGCCGCAGCGGCTCGCCCTCGGTGTCGAGCACGGTCGTGACCCCTAGCTTCTTGACCTCCCGGATCAGGGTCGCGTACAGGTCCGGCTCAATGCCGCGCGGCAGGCTTCCGGCAAACACGCACATACTCGCGCCCTTCGCCAGATACAGGAGCTTCTCGTGGAACAGGTCGAGCTCCTGCGGGGAGACGGCCGGGCCGCGCTCGTTGATCTCGGTCTGTAGCCCCGTTGTCGGGTCGAGCACCGCCGTGTTCGTCCGCGACTCCTCGCGGATCCGGACGAACGAGTTGAGGATCGCCTCGCCGTTGAGCGCCTCGACGATCCGCGTGCCGGTCGCGCCGCCCGCGAGCCCGGTCGCGATCACCGGCTGCCCGAGGCGCTTGATCGCGCGTGCGACGTTGACGCCCTTCCCACCCGGCATCGTCACCTGGTCAACGGTGCGGTGCCGCCGTCCCGGCGTGAAGTTCGGCACCTCGAGCGTCTTGTCCAGCGCCGGGTTGAGCGTGACCGTGATGATCATTCTTGCTGCTGGCTTGCAGCCCGTCTTCCCGTTACCCGCTCGCGCCGACCCCTGAGGACGGCGACGCCAAGCAGCAGGACGAGCAACACAAGCGTAAACGGTCCGGCGATCGTGGTGGGCGACAGGGTCGAGGGCGGCGCTGGTACCCCGCGCGCGAGCCTCAGGGGGATCGTGTCGAGCACGACCCGCCCGTCGCCCACCACGATCGTGCCGGCGAGCGCGCCCCTGCGCAGCGGGCCGCGGAGTTCGCGCGGCGCGCGGACAACGGTCGTGACCTTGGTCGTGCGGGGGAGCACCCGCTTGAACGAGCCGGTCGCCACGAGCGACACGTGGAGCTCGCTGCGCCCGCGGACCGGACGGCTCGCCACAGCCTGCCCCTCGGACACCGGTGAGACCACCCTGAAGTTGCCGAATCCCCAGTCGAGCAGCCTCAGCGTGTCCAGCTCGCGCGCCGATTCGCCACTCGCTCCGAGCACCGCGCTGACGAGCGACATCCCGTCGCGGTGGCCGGAGCCGACGAGCACGTAGCCCGCGTCGAGCGTGTGGCCGGTCTTGACGCCCGTGACCCACCGCACGCGTCCGACCAGGGTGTTCAGGTTGGTGACGACCCGGGTCCTGCGGTCCACCCGGATCCGCGCCGACGGCAGCGACACCACGTGGCGCAGGAACGGCTGCGTCCGCAGCAGGTACCGCGCGAGCGCGACGAGGTTGTCGGCGGTCGAGTGGTTGCCGGGCGTATCGAGGCCGACCGGCGTCGAGTAGTGCGTGTGCGTCAGTCCGAGCCGTGCCGCCTCGGCGTTCATCATCGCCTCGAACCGTCCGACCGAGTGGCCGCCGACGTTGTAGGCGAGGTCGTACGCCGCGTCGTCGGCGCTCGGCAGCATCATCGCAATCAGCAGGTCCCCCACGGTCATCCGCTGACCGGCAGCGAGCCCGATCTGAGAATCCTCCGCTGCCAGCTCCACCGGCGGCGCCGTGAACACGTGACCAAGTCGGGCGTGCTGGAGCACCACGAGCGCGGTCATCAGCTTCGTCGTCGACGCGATCGCGAGCTCGTCCCGGGAGTGCAGCCCATACAGCTGCTGGCCGGTGCTCGCATCGATCAGCGCCGCCGCGCGGACGTGGATCCCCGGCGGGCGAACCGGCGCCGCGAGCGCGCCCGCGGGCAGCAGGGCGAGTGCCGCCGCCCCGCACGCCGCGAGCGCCCCCAAGCGCCGCTTTCCGGAGATCACTGACGCAGCCTCAACCGCTGCCCAGCCTGGAGCGAGCCCGGGTTGACCCTGGGGTTGAGCGACTCCAGGGTCGGCACCGACACCCCGGTCTTCGTCGAGATCGTCGAGAGGCTGTCACCGGATTTGACCACGTAGAACGTTTCCGCCTTGGCTCCGGAGTGGCGCGCGACCTGTCTGAGGTTATTGGTCCGCTGAGGGCGAGCGTGGTGCTTTGACCCAAGCTGGCCTTGGACGATCAGGACCGTGGCCGCGATCACGACGATAATCGCGATCGGCGCCAGGAACCGGCCACGACTCCGAGTGACCATGGCAGCGCGATGATACCGGCGCGGTCACCCTAAAAAGGGTGCCTGCAACCTCCGTGCCGCCCCGTCATGCGAGTGAGGCGGCCAGCGTCCAGGCCCGTTCCCGCAACGACTCCGCCTCGGCCGCAGCCGCGGCACCCGGGTCTCCGCCGGTGCGCTCGTGCGCCGCGACGATCCCGCGGGACGCCGACACGAGCCCCCCGGCAGGACCGGGGGCGAACGCCGCTGCCAGCGCCTCTACTTCGCCCCCCTGCGCCCCGACCCCCGGGAGCAGGAAGCTGGCGTGCGGCATCCGCTGGCGCAGCGTGCTCATCCGCTCGGGGGCGGTCGCGCCGACGACCGCGCCGATGTCCGCGATCCCCGACTCGCCGACCGAGCCGAGCTCGTCGACCAGCGCCGCGAGCCGCTCGCTGACCGAGCCGCCGCCCGCGAGCGCGAGCTCCTGGACGTCGGCCGCACCCGGGTTCGAGGTGCGCACGAGCACGAACAGCCCGGCGCCGCGATCCCGCGCGGCCTCGACGAACGGGGTGAGCGAGTCCGCCCCGAGCAGCGGGTTGACCGTCATCGCGTCCGCGGCCAAGCCGTCGACCGCCCCGAACGGAGTCGGCGTCCCACCGAAGAACGCCTGCGCGTATGCCCTCGCCGTCACGTCGATGTCGCCGCGCTTGGCGTCGGCGATCACCAGCAGGTCGCGGTCGCGCGCGGCGTGCGCCACGCGGTGAAGCGCGGCCCAGCCCGGAGCGCCGAGGCGCTCGAAGCAGGCCACCTGAAGCTTCACCGCGACGCACTGGTCGGCGACCGCCTCGATCACCAGCTCGCAATGCGCGAGCACCGCATCGGCAGCCGCATACGCGGGTCCTGGCGCGTTCTCGAACATCGTCCCCCCGCGCGCCAGCGCACGTGGCCAAAGGCGCGCAGGGTCCGGATCGAGGCCCAGGATCAGCTGAGACTCGCGCGAGGCGACATGCCCGGCGAGGCGGTCGCCGAACGCGACCGAGCGTGCGGGACGGTCGCCGACCAGCAGCTCTACTTGACCGCCTTCTTCAGGCTGGCGCCTGCCGAGAACTTCGGCACGTTCGACGCAGCGATCTGAATCCGCTCGCCCGTAGCGGGATTGCGGCCCTCACGAGCGGTGCGGTGGGAGACGCTGAACTTCCCGAAACCCGAGAAGGACACCTCGCTGCCGCGGGTGAGCGCACCCTCGACGGTCTCGAGGAACGCGTCGACCGCCGCGGCCGCGTCCCTCTTGCTCAAGCCGGCGCGGTCTGCGACCTGGTCCACGAACTCGTTCTTCGTCACTTGCTCCCTCCTCAATGGGTGGTAGGAATTCGCGACGCTAACACGGGGTCCGGACAATCCGGACCCTTCCTCCGCCCCGAATTGGCCCAATTCTCCCCATTTCAAAGGGGATACGACACTCCTGGGACCCATAGATTCTTACCAATTTCCGACTTTTTGCGCCCGATGATCCAGCACGTGAGCAGAGACATCCGGCCTTCCGAGCTCCAGCCCTGCTCCCGCTTCTACGGCGAGCTCGGGTTCGAACCGGTGCCGGTCCCGGCCGGAATCGAGGGCCGCGCGGTCTGGCTCGAGTACGCCGGCAGCCAGATCCACCTCAGGGTCGTCGACGAGGCCGTGGCCGCCGCGCGCCGGCCGACGGGCCACGTTGGCGTTGTCATCTCCGAGTACGCCGCCACCGTCGCGAGGCTGGAAGCGGAGGGCCATCGCGTCGAGCCGCGCCGCGAGCACTGGGGCGCGCCACGCTCGTACGTCCGCGATCCAGCCGGCCACCTGGTCGAGCTGATGGCGTCGCCGCCGCCGGCGCGGGGAAGATAGGCACGTGGACGTCCCCCGAGTTGCCTGGCTCGCGACGGTCGCGGTCCTGCTCGTGGCCGTGATCGTGCTCGTCGTGCAGGGCTACATCGGCTACGCGGGCGTGACGTTCGCGGTCGCGGTCTGCGCGGCGATCAACTTGCTCTGAGTGCCGACGGCGGGCGCTCGAAGACGCCATTAGTTGCGCCGGGCAGCACTGAGCTCCTCGCCCGGCCGCACGCGGTCCTGCGGCTCCAGGTGGATCAGCACGTCGGTCCCGCCGAGGCGCGATTCGATCTGCTCCTGGACCTCGTGCGCGGTGCGGTGGGCGCTCTCGAGTGAGGTTCCCTTCCGGAACTGGACGTGCAGGTCGACGTACCTGCGGGCTCCCGCGCGACGGGTCCTGAGCTCGTGATATCCGACCACGCCCTGCCCGGCGAACTCCTCGATCGTTTCGCGGATCACCGCGACCTCGTCGGCGGGGAGCGCCTCGTCGACGAGGATCCGGGAGGAGCGCAACAGCAGCCGGACCCCGGTGGGGACGATCGACGCCGCGACCACCAGCGCGATCGCCGGGTCGAGCCACTCGGCGCCGGTGATCTTCACCAGCACCAGGGCCACCAATACCCCCGCCGACGTGAGGGCGTCGGTACGGAGGTGAGCGGCGTCGGCTTCCAGCGCCGGAGAGCCGGTCCGGCGTGCGGTGCGGAGGATCATGCCGGAGACGATCAGGTTGACCGCCATCGACAGCCCCACCACCGCGATGCCGATCCCGATGAACTTCACCTCCCCGCCACGGATCAGCCGGCGAATCGCCTCGAACGCGATCACCGCGGCGCCGATCAGGATCAGGATCCCCTCGATCGCGGCCGCGAGGTTCTCGAGCTTCGCGTGCCCGTAGCGGTGGCTCTCGTCGGCCGGCTCGTCGGCCTTGCGCACAGAGAGGAACGCGACGATCGACGCGATCAGGTCGATGCTCGAGTGAATCGCCTCCGTCAGGATCGCGACCGACCCGGTGACCGTCCCGGCGACCACCTTCAGCAGGATCAGCGTCGTGTTGGAGACGACCGACAGCGCGGCGGTGCGCACCTTGATCCCGGGCGGTGTCTCGCTCAGGTTCGAAGCCATCCCAGAAGCTCCCGGACCGCGCGGCCCCGATGGCTGATCGCGTCCTTCGCAGCGTCGTCGAGCTCGGCCATCGTCAGGCCGTCGGCTCGGCCGTCGGGAATGAACGCCGGGTCGTACCCGAATCCGCCGTCGCCGCCTGGGTCGGCCGCGAGCCGGCCGCGACACTCGCCGAAGAACGTCCGCTCGACCCCGTCAACCGGATCGACGTAGGACAGCGCGCATACGTACCGGAGCGGGTCACCGGGCGGAACCTCGCGCAGCAGCTTGTCGAGGTTCTGCTTGTCCGTGGCGCGCTCACCGGCGTAGCGGGCCGAGCGCACGCCCGGAGCGCCGCCGAGCGCGTCAGCCTCGATTCCGGAGTCGTCGGCGATCGCCGGCCGGCCGGTGGCGGCGGCGGCGGCGCGCGCCTTCGGGACCGCGTTCTCGGCGAAGGTCTCGCCGACCTCCCGCGGCAGCTCGATGCCGTCGGGGAGCGGCTCGACCGCGATCCCCGCCGGTGCCAGCAGCCGCTCGATCTCCCTGACCTTGTGCGGGTTGCGGGTCCCGAGCACGAGCGACGAGACGTCCGCGGGGCTCATCGCGCGGCCGCTGCGACCGCCTCTTCCTGCGCCGCGCGGAGCACGTCGATTCCGCCGGCGGCGAGCCCCAGCAGCTCGTCGAGGTGCGCCCGGGATAGGGGCGTGCGCTCAGCGGTCGCCTGGACCTCCACGAGCCCGCCGTCGCTGGTCATCACAACGTTCGCGTCGACTTCGGCGGTCGAGTCCTCGGAGTAGTCGAGGTCGAGCAGCGGGACGCCGCCGACGATCCCCGCGGACACCGCTGCGACCGACCCGGTGAGCGGCGAGCGCGCGAGCTTGCCCTCGGCCACGAGCCGATCGCACGCCAGCTGCAGCGCGACCATCCCGCCCGTGATCGAGGCGCACCTGGTCCCGCCGTCGGCCTGGAGCACGTCGCAGTCGACGTAGATCGCCCGCTCGCCGAGCGCCTCGAAGTCGACGACGACGCGAAGCGAGCGTCCGATCAGGCGCTGGATCTCGACCGACCGCCCGTCGAGCCTGCCCTTGCTGACGTCGCGCTGCTTGCGCTCGCCGGTGGACGCGGGCAGCATCCCGTACTCGGCGGTGACCCAGCCACGGCCAGACCCGAGCAGCCAACGGGGCACGCTCTCCTGGACCGAGGCCGTGCAGATCACGCGTGTGTCGCCGACGGAGATCAGCGCCGACCCAGTCGCCGGACGGACGAAGTTCGGCTCGATCTCGGTGGGCCGCAGCACGTCGGGCGCCCGGCCATAGCTGCGCTCGGGAACGGTTGTGCTCATACCCCAACCCTAGCCCCGAGCTCGACGTGGACGACCTCGCCGAGCGGCATCTGCAGGAAGCGGGTGCCGAGCGCCCGGAACGACTCGACGTCGGCGGTGCACTGGAACCGGTACTCGCCCTCGTCGCGCTGCGGGTTGAGCAGCTCGCGCGACGCGAGCGCGCGCTCGACGCTGCGGGCGACCCCGGTTCCCGAGGTGACGAGAGCCACTCCGCGGCCAAGGATCCGCTGCAGCAACGGCGCAACGAGGGGGTAATGGGTGCAGCCGAGGATCACGGTGTCGACCTCAGCTTCCTTCAGCGGCGCGCAGTAGGCCCGCACCGTCCCGACAACCTCCTCGTCGAACGGGAACCCCGACTGGATGATCGGCGCGAGGTCGGGGCACGCGACGGATTCGAGGTGAACGTGCGCATCCGCCGCTGCGACCGCGCGCTCGTACGCCCCGCTCGCAACCGTCGCGGGCGTCGCAAGCAGGCCGAGACGTCCGGTGTGGCTGCCGGCGACCGCGAGCTGAGTGGCGGGCGCGACGACGCCGATCACGTCGATCTCGCGTCCGGTTGCCCGGAGGTGGTCCTCGAGCGTCCCCAGCGCCGCCGAGCTCGCCGCATTGCAGGCGACCACCAACAGCTTCGCGCCCCGTTCCAGAAGATGGTCAACGATTTCAATCGAAAATCTGATGAGCTCGTCTGCCGAGCGCCCGCCGTACGGGAAGCGCGCCGTGTCACCGAGATAGATGTAGTCCTCGGTCGGCAGCGACACCAGCAGCTCGTGGAGCACGGTGAGTCCGCCGACGCCGGAATCGAACACGGCGACGGGGTCCTGGGGGCGAGGGACCATCGCGTGGATGGTGCCAAACGGGCCCGCCGGCGGCGAACTTTGCTTCCTGAGTACGAAATATCGCACTCGAGAAGCATCGTTCGGAGTGGATACGCTCGGCGCGCCGGATGCGCGCCCTGATCGTCACGAATATGTACCCCTCCCCGGCGCATCCGGCGCTGGGTTCCTTCGTCCGCGATCAGGTCGAGGCGCTGCGGCGCCTCGACGGTGTAGAGGTGGACCTGTTCGCGTTCGAACCGGGTGGCGCGGGCGCGTACGCCGCGGCGGCCCGCGCGCTCCGGAGGCGCCGGGGCGAAGACAACTTCGATGTCGTCCACGCCCATTTCGGCCTGACCGCCTGGCCCGCGCTCGCCGCCAAGGCGAAGGCCCACGCCGTCACCCTCCACGGCACGGACGTCTCGCACCCGCGCAGCCGCGCGGTCACGCTCGCCGCGCTGCGGTTCATGGACCTCGTCGCCGGCGTCTCGCAGCCGCTCCTCGATGGCCTCCCCGGCTGGGCCAGGCGGCGCGCCACGGCCGTCCTCCCAGCTGGAGTGGACATGACGCGGTTCGAGCCGATTCCCCGCGACACCGCGCGCCGCCGCCTCGGCCTGCACCCCGACAAGCCCTACCTCCTGTTCCCCGCCGACCCACGCCGTCCCGAGAAGCGGTATGACCGGGCACAGGAGGTCGCGGGAGACACGGCGCTGCTGACGCTCGGCGACGTCTACCCCGCCGACGTCCCGCAATACGTCAACGCCGCCAACGCCGTGCTCGTCACCTCCGAGAGAGAAGGCTTCGGGCTCGCGGTGCTCGAGGCGCTCGCGTGCGACGTCCCGGTGCTCGCGACCGACGTGGGCATCGCGGCCGAGGCGCTCGCAACCATCGACGGCACCTACTGCGGCCCGTTCGACCCGGAGCGGTGGCGTGCCGCGCTGGCGCCTCACCTCGCGGTCCCCGATCCGCGCGTAGACGGCCGCGCGAGCGCGGAGCGGTTCTCGACGGACCGGATGGCCGAGCGTGTGGTAGCCGCCTGGCGGTCGCTGGTCCCGTAGCCCGGCCGTACGATGACCGCCATGCCTGCGCCGGACGAGCCACCCGGGCTCCGCGAGCGGAGCCGGATCCGGCGGCGCGCGCGCTACCTGCGCCGGCTCCGCGAGCTGCAGCTACGCGACATCGGCGGGTTCGTCGTCGAGCTGCACCGGTTCGGCCGGGAGCGTCCCGACGTGCTGAAGGAGAAGGTCGAGGCGGCGTCCGAGACCGACCACGAGCTGCGCGAGCTCGAGCGCGCGCTGACGGACCGGCGGCCAGTGACCGACGTCCGGGAACCCGGGATCGGCGGCGCGTGCCCCGGCTGCGGGACGGTCCACGGCAGCTCGGATCGGTACTGCTCATGGTGCGGGCGGGAGCTGTGAGCGAGGCGCGCGTGGCGGCGGGCGCCGTCCGCTGCGCCGCGTGCGACGCCCCGCTCGAGCCCGATCAAGAGTGGTGCGTCGAGTGCGGGACCGCCCGGACGACGCTCCACCCGACGCCCAACTGGCGCGGCGCCGTCGCCGTGGTCGCGATCGTGGTGACGATCGTCGTGATCGTGGGCGCTGTGGCGCTCGTCAGCCTCACGCACTAGCGCGGGTTTCGACCAGCGCCTCCATCGTGGCGGCGACCGAGCGGCCGAGCGCGTCGAGCGCGTACCCGCCCTCGAGCACGCACCCAAGCGGCGCTCCGACGGAGTCCGCAACGTCGCACAGCGAACGGGTCATCGCGGCGAACCCCTCCTCCGTCACCAGGCAGTTGGCGAGCGGATCGTCGCGGTGGGCGTCGAACCCGGCCGACACCAGCACGAGCTGCGGCCGGTACTCGCGAGCGCGCGGCACGACGGTCTCGTCGATCAGCGCCGTGTACTCGGCGTCGCCGGTACCAGCCGGCACCGGGAGGTTGACCGTGAATCCCTCGCCCTCGCCCTCGCCCGTGTCCGACGCGGCGCCCGAGCCCGGGTACAGCGGCCACTGGTGGATCGAGACGAACAGCACCGATGGGTCGGCGTGGAAGACGTCGTTGGTGCCGTTGCCGTGGTGGACGTCCCAGTCGACGATCATCACCCGCTCGAGCTCGCGGTGCTCGAGCGCGAACCGCGCCGCGACCGCCACGTTGTTGAACAGGCAGAACCCCATCCCCCGCTGCGGGAGCGCGTGGTGGCCCGGCGGCCGGTGGGCGCTGAACGCACGGTCGGCTTCTCCGTCGAGCAGAAGCTCGACCATCCGCACCGCGCCGCCCGCGGCGTGCAGCGCCGCGTTGTAGGAGCCGGCGCTCGCGAAAGTGTCGAGGTCGATCGCGCCGCCGCCGCGCGCGGACAGGCGCTCGATCGACTCGACGTACGCCTCGGGGTGGACCGCCGTGAGCACCTCGCGCTGCACCGCCGGCGAGCGCACGCGCTCGAAGCCGAGCCAGCCGCGCCGGTCGAGCTCGCGCTGAATCGCCGCGATCCGAGCCGGCTGCTCGGGGTGGCCGCCCATCTCGTGCTCGAACGAGCTGGGGTGCTCGAGGAACACGCTCGCCATCGCGGGGTACCGTACCGGCATTGGAGACGCTCGAAGCCCAGGTTGCCGTCGTCGGAGCCGGCGCAGCCGGGCTCTACACCGCGCTGCGCGCCGCCGGCCGCGGAGCTGCGGTCACGCTCGTGTCCGCGACCGCGCTCGCGGAGTCCTCGACGTACTGGGCGCAGGGCGGCCTCGCGGCCGCGCTCGCCCCGGGTGACAGCCCCGAACTGCACCTCGCCGACACGATCACCGCCGGCCGCGGGGCGGTCCGTGAGTCCGCCGCGCGGGTGCTGTGCGAGGAGGCGCCGGCCGCGGTCCACGATCTGCACGAGCTCGGGGTCGCGTTCGACGCCGACCGCCGCGGCGCGCTCGCGCTCGGGCTCGAGGGCGGGCATTCGGCGAGGCGGATCGTCCACGCGGGCGGGGCCGCGACCGGCCAGCGGTTGATCCGCCAGCTGAGCGCGCTGGTCGCCGAGGACCGGCGGGTCGAGGTGCTCGAAGGGCGACACGCGACCGCGCTGCTGATCGAGGCCGGACGCTGCGTCGGAGTCCAGCTCGAGGACGGCAGCCAGATCGCCGCCGGCGCGTCCGTGCTCGCGACGGGCGGCTCGGCGGCGCTGTGGTCTCGCACAACGAATCCGCCGGGCGCGGTCGGCGGCGGGCTGCTGCTGGCGGTCGCGGCGGGGGCCGAGCTCGCCGACCTCGAGCTCGTCCAGTTTCACCCGACGGCGGTCGCCGCAGCGCCGGATGACGCGGCCGCCGCGCAAAATGGCGAAGCCGGACGCCGAGCGCGCGGCAAGGCCGCGGGGGCCGATGGATTCCTCGTGACGGAGGCGGTCCGCGGCGAGGGGGCCCGGCTACTCGACGCCGCGGGTGAGCGGTTCGTCGACGAGCTCGCGCCGCGAGATGAGGTCGCCCGGGCGGTGCAGCGGCAGATGGCGCTGACCGGGGCGAGCTCGGTCGGGCTGGACATGCGCGACGTCGACCCGACGCTGTTCCCGAACGTCGTCGAGGCGCTCCGCCGAGCCGGCATCGACCCCGAGCACGAGCTCGTCCCGGTCGCGCCGGCGGCCCACTACATGATGGGCGGGATCGTCACCGATCTCGAGGGGCGCGCGACGCTGCCGGGCCTGTACGCCGTTGGCGAGTGCTCGTGCACCGGCCTGCACGGCGCAAACCGCCTCGCCTCCAACTCATTGACCGAGTGCTTCGTGTTCGGTTCGCGGGCGGCGAGCGCCGCCGTGCGGGAGCCCGCGCCCGACCGGCGTTCGCTCGCGGAGGCGCACGCGACGAGCGTCGCCCGGCCGATGCCCTCAGCGGAGAGCCGGGCGGCGCTGTGGCGGTTCGCGGGGATCGAGCGCGACGGCGAGGGGCTGCGCGCGCTCGCCGAGGCTCCGCACCCGCTCGTCCGGCTGATCGCGCGCTCGGCGCTGGCGCGCACGGAGAGTCGCGGCGCCCACCAGCGCCGCGACTACCCCTCCCCCGACCCAGCCTTCGACGGGCGTCACGTCACAACCCGCGGCGGCGAGCCCGAGATCGAACATTGGTCCTAATTCGCGCTCGCCTAGCACAAGTTTTTCGCTTAACGCGCCGTTAACTGTTAGTGCCTCGTGCGCTTCACAAGGCATAGAGAGAATCGCCGCCACTTAACGGACGTGCCCTGGCAGGGGCCGAAAGGAGTCGTGAGGTTCTGTATGTATAGGTTCAGCCGAGCGATCTATCGGGAGCTGGCCGATGAGATCATCGAAGATCCTCATACGGTCGGTGCGCACGCCAATCACGAGCGTGTGCTTCGCGCCTGCGAGTCCGCGATTGAGCGGCTCGCCACCGATCGCCGTTACTTTGCTCATCCGTCACGCACGCTGTTCCACGACATCCGTGCGTACTTCCCGATGAGCGCCCAGCTGCGTGTGCTGGGCGTCGTCGAGCGGTTCATGAAGCTGGCGGATGAGTTCCTCCTCCGGTTGCCACAGAACGGGTTCGACGCGTACGGAAACCCGCTCCAGTGCCGGGCGAGCACCCGCAAGGGAACGCCGTGTCAGCGGATGCCGCTGGCCCACAACGGTTATTGCCCCTCGCACCAGCACCTGGCGGAGACCGAGGAGATCGAGGTTGACGTCCTCGTAGCAGCCTAGGTCCGCGCTGCTGTCGCGCCCCGGGGCCCGCTCTGTGCGGGCCCCGCTTGTCTAACGTCCGCCCATGCTCTTGGGCGTGGACGTCGGCGGCACCTTCACGGATGCCGTGCTCGCGTTCGACGGCCGCCTGGTCACCGCCAAGTCCCCGACGACGCCCCGTGACCAGTCCGAGGGCGTGATCGCCGCCGTCGAGGCGGCGCTCGCCAGCGCCGAGCGCTCGCCCGAGGAGATCGAGGTGTTCTCCCACGGGATGACCGTCGCGACCAACGCGCTGCTCGAGGGCCGAGTCGCGCCGGCGGCGCTGATCGCGACCGCCGGATTTACGGACATCGTCGAGCTCGGGCGCCAGGCCCGCCCCGAGCTCTACCGCCTCTGCGCCGCGCGGCCGGCGCCGCTGGTCGGACCCGAGCTGCGGTTCGCCGCCCGTGAGCGGATGAGCCCGGGGGGGCCGCTCGAGCCGCTCGCGGCGGACGAGGCCGACCGCCTGGCTCGTGAGGTGCGGCGGGCGGGGGTCGAGTCGGTCGCGATTGTGCTGCTTCATTCCTACCGTCACCCCGGTCACGAGCTCGAGCTCGACCGAGCGATCCGCGCCGCGGCGCCGGACGTCCACGTGTCGCTCTCGCACGAGGTCGTCGGCACGTTCCGCGAGTTCGAGCGCGCCGCCACGACCGAGATCGACGCCGCGCTCTCTCCGCTCCTGCGGCGCTACCTCGAGCGGATGGCCGACCGGGCGCGCGACCGGCGTCTCCCGTCGCCCTCGATCATGCAGTCGAACGGCGGCCTGATCGATCTCGATGCCGCCGCGCGACACGCGGCCTGGACCGTGCTCTCCGGTCCCGCGGGCGGCGCCGCGGGTGCCGCATTCGTCGCACGTGCCGCGGGCGAGCAGCGCGCCCTGTGCTTCGACATGGGCGGCACCTCGTGCGACGTGTGCGTGGTCGAGGACGGCTCCGTGCGCGAGCAGGGGGCCGGCGAGATCGCTGGCCGCCCGATCGCGCTGCCGATGCTCGCGGTGCACACCGTCGGCGCCGGCGGCGGCTCGATCGGGTGGCGCGATCCGGGCGGGGCACTGCGGGTCGGGCCACAGTCGGCGGGGGCCGATCCGGGTCCAGCGTGCTACGGGCGTGGCGGCACTGAGGCGACGGTCACCGACGCCAACCTGCTGCTCGGCTACCTCGGCGCCGACGCGCCGCTCGCGGGTGGCGTCGAGCTCGACGTCGGCGCCGCCGAGACCGCGGTCCGGCGGCTCGCCGCGTCGCTCGGGCTCAACCCGATCGCGTGCGCGGAGGGGATCGTGCGGATCGCGAACGCGGAGATGGTACGAGCGCTGCGGGTGGTCACGGTCGAACGGGGAATCGACCCTCGCGACTTCACGCTGATGGCGTTCGGCGGAGCGGGGCCGCTGCACGCGGCCGGGATCGCCGACGAGCTGGGGATCGAGACCGTTCTCTGCCCGCGGGCATCCGGGGTGCTCGCCGCGCTCGGGCTGGTCGTCTCCGAGCGCCGCCGCGACGCTCAGCGAACGGTGCTGATGACGGGCGACGGTCTGAGCGCGGAGTCGATCGAGCGGGTCGTCGAGGAGCTCGCCGATCGGGCCCGCCGGGAGCTCGGGAACGCCGAGCCGCGGCTGCGCGCGACGTACGAGCTCCGCTACGAGGGCCAGTCGTTCGAGCTGCCCGTCGTGGCCGGCACGGCGCCGACCGTGGAGGAGCTTCGCCGGTCGTTCGAGGACGAGCACGAGGGCCGGTACGGCTATCGCGATCCCGAGCAGCCGCTCGAGCTGGTCACGATCCGCGTCACCGCCACGAGCCCGGGCGCCGAGGTCGGACTCGCGGCGGAGCCGGTGCCCGAGCCGCGCCGCGGCCGCCGCGCAGCGGCGCGGGCCGAGCTAGAGGTCGTGCACGGCCCGCCGCTGCCCGGGTCCGAGATCGCCGCGCCGGCCGTGATCGAGCTCGCCGAGTCAACGGTGCTCGTCCCTGAGGGCTGGTTCGCCCAGGTCGACGCGACCGGCACGATCCGGATGCGGAGGACCCGATGATCGACCCGGTCGAGCTGCAGGTGCTCGGCGGCGCGCTCCGCGCGATCTGCGAGGAGATGGGCGCGGTCCTGATCCGCTCCGCGCACTCGGCCAACATCAAGGAGCGCCGAGACGCATCGACGGCTCTGTTCGACCCGCGCGGGCAGATGGTGATGCAGGCCGAGCACATCCCCGTCCACCTCGGCGCGATGCCGGCCGCGGTCGCGGCCGTACTCGGCTTCGACCAGGCCCCCGGCCGCCGCTGGATCCTCAACGACCCGTACCGGGGCGGCACCCACCTCCCCGACATCACGGTGATCGAGCCGGTGTTCGCGCGGCCCGGCGCCGGGCGCGACGGCGAGCTGCTCGGCTTTGCCGCCAACCGCGCCCACCACGCCGACGTCGGCGGCCCCACCCCCGGGTCGATGCCCGCCGACAGCCACACGCTCGCCGACGAGGGCGTGGTGATCGAGCCGCGGACGCTCGATGAGGCGGCAATCTCCGAGCTGGTGGGCCGCATGCGCCGGCCACAGCAGCGACGCGCCGACCTCCGCGCGCAGCTGGCGGCGACCGCGGTCGGCGCCCGCCGTCTCGCCGAGCTCCACGACCGGGTCGGCGGCGCTCTGCTCGGTGAGGCGTTCGAGTCGGTGCTCGACTACGCCGAGCGGCGGACCCGGGCCTGCATCGCCGCGCTGCCCGACGGCACCCTGTCCGCGCGCGACGTGCTCGAGGCGATCGAGGGCGACCTCGAGATCGTCCTGACCGCCCGCGTCGAGGGTGATCGCCTGACGCTCGACTTCACCGGCAGCGCCGAGCAGCACCCCGGCAACCTCAACTGCCCGCTCGCCGTCACCCGGTCCGCCTGCTACTTCGCGGTGCGGGTGTTGACCGACCCCGACATTCCGCCGAGTGCGGGCGCGTACCGGCCGGTCGAGGTGATCGCCCCCGCGGGCTCGCTGCTCAACGCCCGCCCACCTGCCGCCGTCGTCGGCGGCAACGTCGAGACCTCCTCGCGCGTGGCGGACGTCGTGATGCGCGCGTTCGGGCGCGCGCTCGGGCAGGGGACGATGAACAATCTGTCGCTGGGCAACGAGGACGTCGTCTATTACGAGACGATCGGCGGCGGCCAAGGCGCGTGCCCGGACGCGAAAGGGCCGAGCGCGGTGCACGTCGCGATGAGCAACACGCTGAACACGCCGGTCGAGGCGCTCGAGCTCGAGTTCCCGCTGCGGATGGTCGAGTACGCGCTGCGGCGTGGATCGGGCGGCGACGGGCGCTTCCGCGGCGGCGACGGCGTCGTCCGCGAGCTCGAGGCGCTCGAGCCGTTGACCTACTCGCTGATCACCGAGCGCCGGCGCCACGCCCCGCCCGGCGCCGATGGCGGCGGGCCCGCATCGCGGGGGCGCAACCTGCTCGACGGCGAAGAGCTCCCGCCGAAGGCGATCGGCCGCATCCAGGCCGGCCAGCGGCTCCGGGTAGAGACGCCCGGCGGCGGCGGGTATGGTGCGTCTCGATGACCCGCGTCGCGTTTCTGGGCCTCGGGATCATGGGCTCGCGGATGGCCGCCAACGCCGCACGCGCGGGGTTCGAGCTGACCGTCTGGAACCGGACCGGCGCGACGGCGGAGCGGTTCTCAGGTGAGCACGAGGGAGTCCGGCTCGCGGCGACGCCGGCCGAGGCCGGGGCGGACGCCGAGATCGTGATCACGATGGTCGTCGACGGGCCGCAGGTCAAGCAGGTGCTGCTCGGCGAGGACGGCGCCGCGACGACCGCAGCGGCGGGGACGCTGTTCGTCGACTGCTCGACGATCGGCCCTGAGGCGGCGCGGTCGATCGGCGCGCAGCTTGGCGACCGAGGCCTCGAGTTCGTCGACGCGCCCGTCACGGGCTCCTCGCCGCGGGCCGAGGACGGGACGCTGACGATCATGGCCGGGGGCACCGAGGATAACTTCGAGCGCGCGAAGCCGGTGCTGGAGGCGATGGGAAAGCTGATCGTGTACGCCGGCCCGGTCGGCCAAGGGCAGATCGTGAAGCTGATCAACAACGCGGTCGCGGCGACCAACACGGTGGTCGTGGGCCAGGCGCTGCTAGTCGCCAAGCGCTCCGGGGCGGACCTCGACGCGGTGACGGCCGTGATGGGGGCCGGCTCAGGCGCCTCGGCGATGCTCGAGCTGAAGGGGCCCGCGATGCGTGAGCACGACTACACAACCCTGTTTAAGCTCGACCACATGCTCAAGGACGTGCGCCTGTGCCTCGACCACGGACAGGCCGTCGGCGCACCGTTCCAAACCGCCGCGCTGACGCGCGAGATCCTCACAGCCGCGAACGGCCGCGGGCTCGGCGAGGACGACTTCGCCGCCCTGATCGAGGTCCTAGAGGGAGCAGCCGGGACGAAGCTCTAGGTAACTCCGGTGCTTCGAAGCGAGAGGTTTCTCCAGGCTCGCTCGATATATCCACAGCGCCCTTGCTCCGCCGGGCAAGCGGGCGGGAAATTCGGAACTCTCGGGTAGCGCCGGATGAGGCGGCAGCAGGATCAGAACACCGCCGTCGTGGGCCCATTCACCGCTACGCGGCCCAGCTATTGAGGCCGTGATCGACCGCGCACCCCCAGCAGGTGGCAGATGAACGTCAACGAGCTGGCCACCGTCTGACCTGCGCCGTAGGCGGACGAGCGGATCGATATCCCTCCGCTTGCCACTGCCGAAGCTCGTAGCTGCGCCGGAGTCGGGCTTTTCACCACCTGGACGGTAGCCATCATCCCGAGGTCCTCGTGGCTAGCGACGTGGCAATGCATCACGAATTTCCCGGTGAAGTCCTTGGGCAGCATGCGGATCACTATGCGCGAGTGCGGAGGCATCAGGACGTTGTCCTGATAGTCGACATAGGGCACGCGCCGACCGTTGACGCTGATGACCTGGAACGGGTTGATGTGGATGTGAAAGGTGTGCCACTCGACACTCCTGTTCACGAGCGTCCACTCTTCGACCGAGTTCAGCTTCATCGTCACAGCGATGAACTTGGGATCGAACAGCCTGCCGTTGATGAAGTACTCGAACTTCATCGGCGTCTCCATCTGGGTGAACACGATCAGACGGCGGCGATCCACGCGCCTGCGACGTAGGTCCGTCGGATGGCTGAGCCCCCGGCCGGGCAGGTGATCGCGAGCCTTGGGGCCTGAGGACACCAGCGTGAGGACGCTCTGGTTCGGAGTCGGACCATCGGCAGAGGAAGCGAACTGGCGAAAGAAGAGGGCGCGCATCGGATACCTCCCGGGTCGGCCGCCGCGGACGAGCACCTCCCGGCGCGATCCCGGTCCGATCAAAAGCGCCTTGGAGGAGCGCATCCACGGCAACGTGTTGCCGTCCTCGGCCAAGACTTCGAATGGCTGGCCCTGCAGCTTCAGCTTGAGGATGCGGTTGTCGGTCGCGTTGACGATCCGCCAGCGCTGAATCTCCCCTGGCCGGATCTTCACCGTCGGGTTGAGGACGCCGTTCACGAACAGCGCCCGGTAGCGCTGGAAGCTCTGAGACGGCGGGACAACCTGATTCGGCTGTTTGCACACCTCGGTCCCGCTGTGCGGGAACCGTACCGACCGACCATTCGGTCCGCACAGCTCGACACCCTGGATCACCATCAACCGCTGTGGAATATTGGGCAGCAGGTTGTCCAGACCCCCCGCGACCACGATCGCTCCGGCCAGCCCGTCGTAGATCTGGGGCCGCACATGCATATGGCGGTGCGGGTGATACCAGAACGTCCCAGGGTCCTGGTCGACGGGCAGGCGGTACTGGTAGGTGAACCGCTGACCCGGACGAACGTCGACGAAGATGTTGTCGCTGTTCGCGCTGGGGGACACGTGCAGCCCATGGACGTGGAGGTTTGTGTCCTCGCGAAGATCGTTGATCAAATGAACCGTCACGCGATCGCCCGGACAGATCACGAGCGCGGGACCAGGAAACGTGCCGTCATACGTCGAGGTCACGTAGCGCCGGCCGTTGATCGTCACCGGACCCGAAACCAGGCGCAATGATGTCTCGAGTCGCCCGCCACGGCTGAACCGCAAACGCGGCTCGGGAAAGCCGTCCCGGATGATCCGCGGAAAGCGCTTCGCGCAACTCGAGGGTTTGCTTATCCGGACAGTTGGCGTCGCGGAGAGCGGCTGCGGAACCACGAGACAACACAGCAATCCAAGCGCAACAGCCGATGACCGCACCCCGATCGCCCTCACGGATATGACGATATCGCCCAGTGGGGCGCACGAGCAGGTGATCGCGCAGCTCGCCGCTCCTACCGCGTGGAGGCAGCCGGGACGAGCTCAGGCGGATCCTCGCGGGACACCCGCGTTGCCGTGACGAGCATTTCTGACGGCGCTAGCAGCGCCCCCAACGCGCGGAAAGGGCGCGCCACAATGCCCGCTCGGAGCGCTCGGCGGCGAGCTGGCGGGACGGATCCAGAGCACGTGACGCGGTCGCCGCCGGCTTTCGGCGGTGGGAAGGCGTCCTGCGGGACGGGCTGCGGAGCATGCATGAACGCGACGAGCTCGCGCCATCCGCCGATCCTGACGACCTAGCTCTGGCGATGCTCACCGTGCCGCAGGGCGGGCTGCTGATGGCACAGATTCAGCGGGACACCAAGCCCCTGGAGACGCTGCTCGACGCGATCATCGCTCGTATCACATCGGCTTCGACCGGCACCGCCGCCAGCTCGTTGGGCCATCATCCGACGCCAAGCGCGAGGTAGGGCTCGAGCAGTGCGCGCAACTGCATCCGGCCGCGATGCAGGCGGCTCTTGAACGCCGTCTGCCGGATCCCGACGATTTTGGCGGCGGCCTCGGTCGAGAGCCCCTCGATGTCGCGCAGCACAACCGCCGCGCTCCAGGCGGCGGGTAGCCGCATCAGCGCGCTCTGGAGCACGGCGGCGAACTCGAGAACTGCGCGAGCCCGCGCCAGGCGCAGGAACACTTCCTGGGCGACCTCCTCGGCCTCGGCGGGATCGAGACCGAAGCGCCGCAGGAGCGCGTACACCGGCTCGCTGTGTACCGCGACAATTTCCGCAAACGCGTCCTCGTCGCCCGAGCGAGCACGCTCGATTAGCTGATCTTCGGAGAACTGGGCGTCGTCTGGCGAACTCACGCTGCGCCCGTCGCACCACGCTTAGGGACGGGCAACCGGTTCGTCCGCTGCGTCATCGAGCCGGCGGCGAACCGCCGAGGCTATGTCCGGCGTCTCTTCAAAGGCCGGAGCAGGAACGCTCTTCAGCAGGCCCAGCATCCGGCGCAAGCTCACGAAGATCGCACGACACTCCATCACGTGGTGGCGTAGCCGCGCCCGCGCGCGGGAAGCTAGCTCGCCGTCGAGGTAGGCCGACATGTGGCCCGGTGCCCACCGGTGATCGAGACGGAAACGCGCGCGATGCAGGAGGGTGGTCAAGCGACGTAAGACCCGCTCATGATCGGAAGAGGTTCGCAAAGGTTCCCGGAGGTCGCCACCAACCCCCACGGTGTGTGAACCGAACCCGAGGCTTGTGGGTCAAACAGGCGTGGGCACGATGAAGGATCCGTCTCGGTCCCGCGGTCTCTTCGGATCGTGGAGTGCTTCCCCGCTCGCGAGTACCGTTGTTCGGTGGGGAGCGGCAATCGTGTTCGTGGTGTTCGGTGCGGGCAAGTTCGTCAACCACGCGAGCGAGCTGGCGTCGTTTCGCTTCTACGGCCTCCCAGCACCCGAGGTATTCGTAGATCTGATCGGCGCGCTCGAGTTTCTCGGCGGGCTGATGCTCGCGGCGGGTCGGTGGGTGCGCCTCGTCGCGCTCCTGCTCGCCGGTGACATGGTCGGGGCGATCGTCGTCTCCGGGATCGGCCGTGGCGAGCTCGTCAGCCTGACGCTGGCGCCCTTGTTGCTGCTCGCAATGCTCTACCTCCTGCGTGACGGGGCGCGCTGAGGTGGCCTCCACGGTCGCAATCGCAGCCGTGGCGGTCGCCGTCGCGGACCTCGCTCTGATCGTCGTCTGTTTCCGGCGCCGGGCCGTGCTCGGCGCGGTCGCCGGCGTCGCCGGGGTTGGAGCGGTCGTGCTCGCGGCTGTTCACGGGTGCAGCGGCGCCCTCGCCGAAGCGGCCGTCGTGATCGCGGCGATTCTTCTGATCGTGGGCGCCGTTCTACTAGGCCTCGGCCAGGCCTTCGAGCGGCTGCTCGGCGAACCATGACCACACGACCAACGAACTGAAAGGCGGGCACATGTCCAACGACACCCAGCTGATCACCGCGCCTGATTACCCCCAACCGATCACTCCCGTAGACCACGTCGAGCCCGTGCCGCGGCGGGTGCGGGCCGAGCTGGGGGGCCAGGTCGTGCTCGACACGACCCGCGCGCTCTACCTGTGGGAGTGGCCCTTCTACCCCCAGTTCTTGATCCCCGTAGACGATGTCGACCCGGACGCGCTGATCGACGAGCAGCAGACCCACAGACTCAGCCGAGGCACCGTCGCGAGTGTCGGACTGCGGGCCGGGGGAACCGACCGCGCCGGGGCGGGGCGCCGCTATGTGGAGTCCGCGATCGGGGAGCTGGTCGGCACGATCAGGTTTGACTGGGATGCGCTGGATGCTTGGTACGAGGAGGACGAGCAGGTGTTCGTCCATCCGCGAAACCCGTACGTCCGGGTCGATGCACTGCGATCCACGCGGCGCGTCCGGATCGAACGAGACGGTGCGGTGCTCGCGGAATCGGCTGCGCCGGTGATGGTGTTCGAGACCGGCCTGCCGACTCGTTACTACCTGGACCGTAGTGCCGTCGATTTTTCGTATCTGCGACCCACCGAGACGGTCACCGCGTGCCCCTACAAGGGCCAGACGACGGATTATTGGTCGGTGGCGCTCGACGAAAGCGTGTATTCGGACCTTGCGTGGTCATATAACTTCCCGACCCGCCAGCTGCTGCCGATCGCGGGACTGGTCGCGTTTTATAACGAGCAGGTCGACGTATTCATCGACGGGGTCGACCAGCCCCGGCCGAAGACCCATTTCTTCAAGTGAGGGCGCGAGGCGACGCCCGGGTCCGACGACGACGAGACAGAAGACGAGACCTTGCCGGCAGCTGGAAAACCGGAACCGTCGACCGACATGGTCGGGTCTTAACGGCTAATACCCCGACCAAGGAGGAACGTATGTCGCGATCCCTCGCGGTACCAACGGTTGTGGTCGCGCTCGGCTCGGCATTGGCGCTGGCGGCTTGTGGAAGCTCGGCCTCCAGCACATCTGCGCCGGCTAAGACGTCATCGACCTCGCCGGCGAGTTCGTCGACGGATCCAGCGCCAGCCCCGGCCAGCCTCCGCAGCGGGTCAGGGACGACAGCGACCAGCGCCCCCGTAGTCAAGACGCATCCCTCGAGGTACGGCAAGATCCTGTTCGACCGAGCAGGCCGCGTGCTGTACCTGTTCGCAAGCGATCGCACTAGGGCCAGCACTTGCTATGGGGCCTGCGCCGGGGCTTGGCCGCCCTACACGGTGAACCGCACCCCGCAGACTGGAGCCAGCGTGGCTGGCCGACTTCTCGGGACGACACGCCGGCGCAACGGGCGCCTTCAGGTCACCTACGCCGGACATCCGCTGTATTACTTCACGGGCGACACGGCCCCTGGCCAGATCACCTGCCAAAACGTCTCCGAGTTCGGAGGACTATGGCTCGTAGTCAATCCCAGCGGTGCCGCGGTTCGGTAGGAGCTCTAAACCCAAGTGCGCCGGGGCTCCCCGCCATCAGCGCACCCGGGACGACACGCAGACGGTCGGCGAGCGCGGGCCGTCGCGACGAGCCTGGACGAGGTAATGGCCGACACGCGAGCGAGCAAGAGCCAGCTCTACCACTACTTCGGCGACAAGCGCGGGCTCGTCGAGGCAGTAGTCGAGCACCAATCGCCCCAACCGTCGGGATACCGCCCCACTCGGACGCTAGCTGGTTCGGAACTCACCTCAAGGGCGCGATCGTCCACCACCAGTTCGACCACCGCCTCGACGAGCTCGACTTCCCCGCTTCAACCCTGCCAGGGCGCGCCACGGCAGGCTGATTTTCAACCAGCTACGACTGAGCCGCGCTTAGCCGGCGAGCGGGGCCGTGTGCGATCGCGGGCTCATCGTGGGTCAGCGGTGGGCTGGATCGACGGCGAGTACGGCGGCCTCGCGAAGCGCGAGCGCGTCGCGGCTGGGAGGCACGCCGAACATGCGCCGGTACTCGCGGCTGAACTGTGAGGGGCTGTCGTAGCCGACCGCGAAGCCGACGCCGGTGATGTCGCCCGGCTGAGCGAGGAGCCGTGCCCTTGCTTCGCGCAGGCGGATCTGCTTCTGGAACTGGATCGGTGTCATCGAGGTGACAGCGCGGAAGTGGCGGTGAAACGAGGAGACGCTCATCGTCGCCAGCGCGGCGAGCTCCTCGACTCGGAGCGTCTCGCTGTAGTGGCCACGGATCCACCGGATCGCGCGGGCCAGGTGCGCGAGCCGGCTGTCGGCCAGCCCGATCTGCCGGACGGTCGGCCCCTGCGGACCGGTGAGGATCCGCCACAGCACCTCGCGCTCGACGCCGGCCGCCAGCGCGGCCGCGTCGTCTGGCGCATCGAGGAGCGCCAGCAGGCGGCCGATCGCGTCGATCAGCGCTCCTGACGCGTCGCTGACGGCGATCCCGGTAGGCGTGGCGTCGACGGCGCGCGGGCGGGCGGTGGCCGCCGACCCCGTCTCGAGCAGCAGCGCGGCGATCCTCTCCGGGCGCAGCTCGAGCACGACGGCAAGGAACGGCTCCTCGACAGTGGCGTGCTTGACGTGCCCGATCACCGGCAGCTCGACCGACACGACGACGAACTGCCCCGGCCCGTAGGTGAAGGTGCGTCCGTTCAGCTCCGTCTCCTTGACGCCTTGCGCGATGACCGAGAGCGTCGGCTCGATCACGTCCTCCAGCGGCTGGGTACATGTCGGCGAGCAGATGACCGAGACGCCGGGCAGCGCGGTGGGCGTCCGGCCTTCGCCCGCGTGGCGGGTGATCGACTCCCGGAGTCCAGCCAGCGCGACCACACATCAAGTGAATCACGCAGGCGCACCATCACTACGGCGGTTGGCAGGATCGTGCAAGAGTCGGGCAGCATCGATCTAACGCATCGGGAGCTCGCGGTGGTGTCATGGAGCCATGACCTCTCTCGACTCTTACATCACCCTCGGCCGCTCGGGCCTGCGCGTCAGCCCGCTCACCCTCGGCACGATGACGTTCGGTGAGGACTGGGGCTGGGGCGCGAGTCCCGAGACCTCCGAGCAAATCCTCGCCGAGTATCTCGACCGCGGCGGCAACGTCGTGGACACCGCCAACGTCTACACCAACGGGCACTCCGAGAAGATCATCGGGGACTTCTTCGCCGCCCGGCCCGGCCTGCGCGACCGCATCGTGCTCAGCACCAAGTTCTTCGGCAACCTCCATCCCGGAGACCCCAACGGTGGCGGCGGCGGGCGCAAGGCGCTGATCGCCCAGCTCGAGGAGTCGCTGCGCCGCCTGCAGACCGACTACGTCGACATCTATTGGCTGCACAACTGGGACCGCCGCGCCCCGATCGACGAAACGCTACGCGCGCTCGATGACCTCGTGACCGCGGGAAAGGTCCGCTACCTCGGCCTCTCGGACGTCCCAGCGTGGGTCGCCGCGGAGGCCCAGACGATCGCGCGCTTCCGTGGCTGGTCGCCCGTCACGGCGCTGCAGCTCGAGTACTCCCTGCTCGGGCGCACGCCCGAAGGCGAGCTGCTGCCGATGGCGGAAGCGCTCGGCATCGGCGTTCTCCCGTGGAGTCCACTGCGCGGCGGCCAGCTCTCGGGCAAGTACGTGCGCAACAACGGTACGCCCGCCGACAGCAGGCGGACCCGCCTGATCGAGGGGCCGAACGAGAGCGACTGGACGGTGATCGAGGCGGTCGCCCGCGTCGCCGCCGAGCTCGGCGTCAGCTCGGCGGAGGTCGCACTCGCCTGGGTACGCAGTCGTCCAGCGGTGACCTCCACACTCATCGGAGCCCGCACGATCGAACAGCTACGGTCCAATCTCGCCTCCCTCGAGACCACCCTCACCCCCGAGCAGCTCGCCGCTCTCAACGAGCCGTCGACACCGTCGCTGAACTTCCCAGCCGCCGTCATCACCGAGATGAGCCCAATGTTCGGCTTCGGTGGGGCGACCGTGGACGGCATCGAGCTCCCCGTGTGGCCGCAGCTGCTAACCAACCCAGCCCGCTACTGAGCCCACCCACGGGCCGCGCCCACGGCACCGCACGTGGCTCAGTCGGGAGTGTCGAGCACTTCGCCGTCCGGACCTGCTTTGGCGCTGCGATTGGACATGTCGCCACCTGTGGCGCCGCGGCTGCGTTGCGCGGTGGCTGTCGCACAAAGGGGTTCTGTCCGAGGGGGGCGGTGTGATTCCGTCATGCCCCAGAATTTCATTGAATGTGATCGTGAGCAGGCGTTTCTGTTGCCGCCGTCGTTGCGGGACTGGCTTCCTGAGGATCA
>DASXDA010000043.1:0-38564 GCA_036490875.1 Solirubrobacteraceae bacterium | reverse complement strand
ATCGGGTCGGAGTGCGGCAGGTAGTGGCCGACCATCGCGTGTCCCATCTCGTGGTACGCGGTGATCCGGCGCTCCTTGTCGGACATCACGCGGGTCTTCTTCTCGGGGCCCGCGATCACCCGCATGATCCCTTCCTCGAGCTCGTCCTGGGTGATCTCGCGCTTGCCGTTGCGCGCCGCCAGCAGCGCCGCCTCGTTGACGAGGTTCGACAGGTCGGCGCCGGTGAAGCCGGGCGTCTGGCCGGCCAGCGTGTCGACGTTGATCTCCCGTCCCAACGGCTTGCCGCGGGTGTGGACCTCGAGGATCTTCCTGCGGCCGAGCCGGTCGGGGCGGTCGACGACGATCTGCCGGTCGAAGCGCCCGGGGCGCAGCAGCGCCGGGTCGAGGATGTCCGGCCGGTTGGTGGCGGCGATCAAGATGATGTTGTCCTTCATCTCGAACCCGTCCATCTCGACGAGGAGCTGGTTCAGGGTCTGCTCGCGCTCGTCGTGGCCGCCGCCGAGGCCGGCGCCGCGGTGGCGTCCGACCGCGTCGATCTCGTCCATGAAGATGATGCACGGGGAGTTCTGCTTGGCCTGCTCGAACAGGTCGCGAACCCGCGAGGCGCCGACGCCGACGAACATCTCGACGAAGTCCGAGCCGGAGATCGAGAAGAACGGGACGCCCGCCTCGCCCGCGACCGCGCGAGCGAGCAGCGTCTTACCGGTACCCGGCGGGCCGTACAGAAGCACGCCCTTGGGGATCCTCGCCCCAAGGGCCTGGAATTTCTTGGGGTTCTCTAAGAACTCTTTGATCTCGTGGAGCTCCTCCACCGCCTCGTCGACGCCCGCGACGTCGCGGAACGTGATCTTCGGCGAGTCGACCGACATCCGCTTGGCGCGCGACTTGCCGAACGACATCACCTTCGATCCGCCGCCTTGGACCTGGTTCATCAGGAAGATCCAGAACCCGATGAAGATCACGAACGGCAGGATGTAGGTCAGCAGCGACAGCCAGCCGTTCGAGGCCTTGCCCTGGATGTCGAACTGGCTCGGATCGAGGCTCGAGTCGGCGCGGGCCGCGTTGATGATCTGCGGCGCGTAGGTGTCCGGATATCCGACCGAGTACTTCTGGTTGCCGAACTGCGGCAGGAGCATCACGTCGGCGGTGTTGTCCTTCTCCTTGAGCGTGAGGCTCTTGACCTGCCCCGACTCCAGCTGGCTCATCAGGTTGCCGAACGTGAAGTGCGGCGAGTGGCTCGAGTTCCCGATCAGCTTCTGAGCGAAGAACGCCAGGACCACGACGATCAGGATCGGAAAAGCGGCGCTCTTGAAGAACCTACTCATAAGGGGCTTTCGCGTTTCCGGCGCCCTTGCCGGTCGCCGAATCGCCTAGCGTAGCAGCTGATTTTGGCCGTCCAGCCAGGATCGGAGGGCATTCTTACTGTTCCAACGCCGCCACGTAGGGCAAGTTGCGGTGGCGCTCGGCGTGGTCGAGTCCGTACCCGATCGCGAACCGGTTCGGGATCTCGAACCCGACGTACTTCGTGGGTAGGTCGACCTTCCGCCGCTCGGGCTTGATCAGCAGCGCACACACCTCCAGCGACCTCGGGTCTCGGCCCGCAAGGTTTCGCATCAGGTACTTGAGCGTCAGCCCCGAGTCGACGATGTCCTCGACGATCAGCACGTCGCGGCCGCCGATCGAGGCGTCGAGGTCCTTGAGGATCCGGACCACGCCCGAGGACTTGGTCGCCGACCCGTACGAGGCGACGGCCATGAAATCGACCTCGACCGGGATCGTCAGCGCCCGCATCAGGTCCGACAGGAAGAACACGGCGCCCTTGAGCACGCCGACGAGCAGCAGGTCCTTGTCCGCGTAGTCGCGCGAGATCTCGGCCCCCAGCTCCCGGACCCGCCGCTGGAGGTCCTCGGCAGGGACGAGTGTCTCCCCGATCTCGTGGTCTCCGTCCACGTGGATCTACTTTAAGGGGGGAGTGACTGTAGGGCGGCGATGAGCCGCAGGCGTCCGTCGCACGAAGCGCACGATTCCCCGCTCGGCGACGGCTCTCACGCCGGGCAGATCGAGCATCGCGGTGCCGTGCTCGGACATCGCGGCGACCTCGTCGGCGCGCGGCGCGACCCCCGCCGCCGGCCCCCCTGCGGCGCCGTCGGCGAGGCGCTGGACGACCAGCCGGCGCAGCGCCGGCGGCAGCGCCCGCAGCCGCGCGAGCTCGATCCAGTCGTGCCCGTCGAGCGTCTCGTCGACGAGCGCGTCGAGCACCGCGCCCTCGTCGCGCAGCACCGCCGCGAGCGCCAGCACGTTCGGGACGGCGCCGGGATGCACCGCCTCAAGCGCCGGCACCAGTCCCTCGCGCACGCGCCCGCGCGCGTACTTGTCGGTCGAGTTCGTCTCGTCCTCGCACCACTCGAGCCCGCGCTCGCGGCAGTACTGGGCGGTCTGCTCGCGGGTGAAAGCGAGCAGCGGCCGCACCAGCCTTCCCTCGCTGGGCTTCATCCCGTACAGCGCCCTGCGGCTCGGCGAGGACGCGAGCCGGTAGAGGATCGTCTCGAGCTGGTCGGTAGCGGTGTGGCCGGCCGCCACGTCGGCCCCGCGGGCGACGGCGAGCTCGGCCGCGGCGCCGTAGCGTTGATCGCGCGCCCACGCCTGGAGGTTTCCGGTCTCCGGCCGCCGGGGGTGCCTGACCTCGAGCTCGACGCCGAGGCTCTCGCACAACTCCGCGCAGTGGCGCCCCTCGGCCGCGGCCGTGTCGCGCAGGCCGTAGTTGACGTGAAGCGCCCCGACCGCGTCGGGGCCGGCGATCGTGACGGCGACGTCCAGCAGACAGGTCGAGTCGCGCCCGCCCGAGAGCAGCACGACGACCGCGCGGCCGGGGGCGAGCAGGCCGTCGGCGCGCACTGCGTCGACGAGCGTCATTCCTCCCCCCGCTGCCTGGCGAGGAACAGCTCGACCGACTCGGTGAACCCCTTCAACCGGACCTCGGCGATCCGCTCGAACTCGAGGTGCGAGCCGCCCCGCTCGACCACCGGGCGGGTGACGAGCACCTCGCCGCCGGCCGAGCGCGCCGCGACGCGCGAGGAGATGTTGACATCGCGGCCGTAGTAGTCGCCGTCGCGGTACAGCGCCTCGCCGTAATGGATCCCGATCCGCGGCAGCGGCGGCTCGGACTGCAGCTGCTGGAAGCCAACGGCCCAGTCGGTCAGGGCGCCCGGATCGGAGCCGACGATCATCACCTCGTCGCCGATCGTCTTGATCACGCGCGCGTCGTCGGGCAGCGTCGTCTCGACCGCCTCGACGAACCGCTCGACGGCATCGACGGCCTCGAGCTCGCCCTCTTCCTCGGTCAGCCGCGTGTAGCCGGCGAGGTCGGCGAACGCGATCGCGACCCGCAGCCGGCCGAGATCGACGGCGTCGCCGTCGAGATCGGCCTCCATGTGGCCGACCACGTCCTGCTCGACGAAGTGCTGGAGGTAGCGCTGGTGGATCTGGTCCATCACCGGCGAGGCGAGCGGCAACAGCTCGCGGGTGATCGCGAGCATCTCGTCGGCCATCTCGATGCCGCTCGCGCCGGACCGCATCAGCGGCTCGTGCACGTACAGGTGGAACAGCCGCACCTCGGCGTCGGCGACCTGGGCCATCGCCTGGCCGTAGACCCTGACCAGCTGGAGCATCGCGACGAGCGGGAGTCCGGCATCGAGCACGGCGGCGACGTACCGGAGCAGCTGCACGTCCTCGGAGGACAGCGACGACGCCTGCGCGGGATTCATCCCGAGCGCGGCCACCACCCGCTCGACGAGCGCCGGCTCGAGCCCTGTCTCCCGCGCCGCCTCGCGAATCGAGTACGCGCGCTCGTCGATCGACGGGAACAGCTCGTCGATGTAGCCGAATGCGAGCCGGCCCTGCTCGGTCGCGCGCCGGATGTCGTCAAGCGGGTGGCCGCGGTCCCTGAGCCTCGCGACGATCCTGGCGTGGCTGACCGCCGCCGGCGACCACGATCGGTCGCCGTTGTACTGGGGGATCAGGCCGTCGCGGGCCCACCGCCGCAGCGTCGCCGCCGACACTCCGGCCTTCGCCGCGGCCTCCCGCAGGGTGACCCCTCCGTCCGCCGGACTCGTACGTGTGTTCGCCACGATCTCATGCTCGCACACGCACGTGATGCCATCGGGCGGGTGAGCCCAAATACATTGACGGCGGGACCTCGACTGAGAAACGAGGTCCCGCCGCCTGCGGGCGTAACGGCCCGCTGCGTCGGCCGTGGGCGCTCGTCTCGTTTCCGGCGGCGCCTCGCAGTGCGCCCGGGCCTGCCCGGTAGCGCTCCACGTTCCGGCCTGCTGCCTTGCTCGTGGTGCTAGGTCTACTCGCCGAGCGCGGCGATGTCAATGGCCTCGAGGCGATTTCGTCCGGTCAGACCTCGAGATGCGGGTACTCGGCCACGATCATCTCGCGGTAGCGCCCGAACAGCGGCTTCGTGATCGGCAGGATCGCGAGCGCCGCCTTGACGTCGCCGCCGGCCTTGATCCGCCGGCGTGCGATCGCGATCGCGACATTCTCCTTGCCCTGGAAGTAGCGGTTCGCGGTCTCCGAGGTCATCGTCATCCTGACCTTCGGCTCCCATGCGATCTCGTCGGACCATTCCCACGCGAGGTTCGGCTCCTCCGACCCGCCGGCGCGGATGTTGACGACCATCTCGAGGTCGGGGAACTCGAACCGCTGCGGGGTGTCAGCCTCGCGCAGTCGCGGTCCCATGTCCGGGTCCTCGCTCATCAGCGCGAACGTGCGGTTCATCACCTCGATGAACTCGTCAGGCGATCTGAACCCGCTCGCTGGCCCGTCCCGTCGGGTCATGGCGGCGCAGTGTAGGGCTAGTGCGCCGGACGGCGCACTACTCTCGCGATCGGTCGCTCCTCGCGCGCGCACGTGACAGAACCGATCCACCTGCATCCGACCGCCCCGCTCGCCGAGCGGGTCCTGCTCCCCGGCGATCCCGGGCGTGCGCTGCTGCTCGCGCAGTCGCTGCTCGACTCGCCGGCGATGTTCAACCACCACCGGGGCCTGTGGGGATACACGGGCGCCGCCCGCGACGGCGAGCCGCTGACGATCCAGAGCACCGGGATGGGCGGGCCGAGCGCGGCGATCGTGATCGCGGAGCTGGCGGACCTCGGCGCTCGCAGGCTGGTACGGGTCGGGACCTGCGGCGTGCTCGTCGCGGGCTTCGAGCTCGGCGAGCTGCTCGTCGCCAGCGATGCGCTCCCGGTCGACGGCACCAGCCGGGCGCTCGGCGCCGAGCTTCCGGTGCAACCTGCGCCCGAGCTGCTCGAGCGGCTGCTAGCCGCAGCCGCACCTGGGGCCCGCAGCGGCACGGTCGCGACGACCGATCTCTTCTACGAGGGGCGCGTCGGCGAGGAGCAGCGCTGGACCGAGGCCGGCGCGGTCGCGGTCGACATGGAGACCGCGCCGCTGTTCGCGCTCGCGGGGCTCCGCGGGCTGGAGGCGGGCTCGCTGCTGCTAGTCACCGACCTGCTGGCCGGCGGCCGCAGCCGGATCGACGCCGAGGCGCTGCGCGCCGGCGAGCACCGGTTGGGGGAGATCGCGGTCGGGGCGCTAGCCGGCTGACTCGCCGGGAGCCGCAGCGGCGCGCTCGTCGGCGACTTCGGCCTGCTCGTCGAGCTGGCGCTCGAGGCGGTTCAGCTTCTGCTCGACGCGGTCGAGCCCGTCCTCGATCCCCTCGAGCCGCTGCGAGACCGACCGCAGCCGGCGCGTTAGGCGCTCGAGATCGCTTGCCGAAGGCAGGTTGAGCGCGTTCAGCGCGGCCTCCTGCGCGTGCATCGCCCGCTCCCTGGTCTGCAGCGCGGCGCTGAGCGCCCCGCTCACGACCGGGTTGTCGAGCAGCTCCTGGGCGAGCTTTCCGATTGCCTCTTCGCCCTGGCGGGTCACGCGCCGCAGACCTGTGTTCTCATTCTCCTCAGTCACCACGCGGGCACTGTAGCGCCGGCCGCCGGGCGCCATCGATTCTCAGGCTCAAGTTGAGACTTAGATATGCCGGCCTGACTAAGAATTTGCCCAGAAAGGCGTAAATCGCCCCCACGCGGGTAGCTCCACGTGGCAGTTTTAGCGGTCCCCGGGCGTTGCTCCTACCTACAGTGCGTCGGCCGGTGAGCCGATTGATGCACAGCCGCACCGACGCCACTTCGACGGTTATGCTGACCACTACCTCCTTGGCACCGATGCCACGTTGCGTCGGTAAACCGGCAGTTTTCCCCGACGGTTCCTCGTTGCAAACCTCGAAGGCACTCGTTAGCTTGCACTCACAGCTGTGTTGCAGCACGGCTGGGTGCCGATGCCGGGAGGAGCTTGGTCAGGTTGTTGAGTAGACGGAAGCTGAAGACCACCGCCGCCACCGTGGCGACCGTGTTCGGGGTGATGGGAATCGCCGCGATCCCGACCGCGTCCGCGGACGAGTGCACGGTCACGGTCACGCTCGTGACCGGCCAGACCCAGAGCTTCAGCGTCAACGTCCCCGCCGGCACCGCCCCGTCGGCGATGGTTCCCGCGGGCGTCGGGCCGATCAAGAGCGTCAGCGCCTCGTGCGCGCCCGCCACGCCGACCACGCCGACCACGACGACGACGTCCACGCCGCCGCCGAGCACCAGCACCTCGACGACCCCGACCACCACCGGCACAACGACGAGCTCCTCGCCCCCGTCGCGCCATCGCGGCTCGGGTGGCAACGGCTCCCGTGGCAATCACTCCTCCGGCGGTTCGGGCGGCAAGCGCGGCACCTCGGGTCCCTCGGGGCCGACCGGTAGCAAGGGGTCGAGCGGGCCGACTGGTCCGAAACCCTCAACCCATACTTCAACTTCAAAGACGAAGAAGCCGCCGTCGCCGAAGACCAAGAACGGGGTGCCGACCGCGGCGAACCCGACCTTCTCGTTCGCGTCGCCCGGACCGGCGCCGCTCGGCGTCCCGAATTTCTTCATCGACGCGTTCCGGATTCCGCCGTTCCTGCTCCCGATCTACCAGGCGGCCGGGATCGAGTACGACGTGCCGTGGCAGGTGCTGGCCGCGATCAACGAGATCGAGACCGACTACGGCCGGAACCTGTCGGTCTCTTCGGCGGGCGCGGTCGGGTGGATGCAGTTCATGCCGGAGACATGGAAGAAGTACGGCGTCGACGCGACCGGCTCGGGCTACGCGGATCCGTACAACCCCGTCGACGCGATCTTCGCCGCCGCCCGTTACCTGCACGCGGCCGGTGCCTCGAAGAACATCTCGAACGCGATCTACTCCTACAACCACGCGTGGTGGTACGTCCAGTCGGTGCTGCTGCGCGCGAAGCTGGTCGGCGGGATGCCGACGCAGCTGATCGGCGCGCTGACCGGACTGGTCGAGGGTCACTTCCCGGTCGCGGCACCCGCGAAGTACGCGGACGGCTCGGTCACGAAGCTCGCCAAGCAGCGCGTCAAGACCTCGAACGCGGCGGTCACGATCGACTCGAGCCCCGGCCAGCGCGCGACGAACGTGTTCGCGAAGCAGGGCTCGCCGGTGATCGCCGTCAACGACGGCAAGATCGTCGGGGTCGGCCACAGCCAGCAGCTCGGCAACTACGTGCAGCTGCAGGACGCGACCGGCAACGTCTACACGTACGCGGAGCTGGGTTCGATCCCGAGCACCTATCCGGTGCCCAAGCCGGTCTCGGTGTCGGCCAGGCAGATCGCCTCGGAGCTGTCCAAGCCGCTGACGTCGCCTGCCCCGAGCAGCCCGGCGACGGCCGGCTCGCAGGGCTCCGCGCCGACGGTCACCGTCGCGAAGGCGACGCAGGAGGCCAAGAGCTCGGCGGCCCCCACCCTCGCCAGCATCAGCGACAAGTCCTCCAAGTCCTCCAAGTCCTCGAACTCGTCCCCCTCGTCCTCCTCGTCTCCCTCGGCAGGCGGCGGCGACGTGCAGACGGCGATCCCGACGCCGATGGTCAAGGAGCGGCTGTTCGCCAACCCGCACCGCTCGGGCTCCTACGCCGCCGGCGGAATGCTGCAGATCAAGAACGCGGCGCCGGCGATCTCGAACTTCCAGAACTACTTCTCCGACACACTGCACCTCGGCAAGAACGAGTACACGCTGCAGCCGCTGAAGGCCGGCGCGAAGGTCGTCGCCGGCACGATCCTCGGCCGGCTCGGCGCCGGCACGCCGCAGCTTGCTTCGCACCTGCAATTCATGGTCCGGCCGGCCGGCAAGAACGCGCCGTACATCGACCCGAAGCCGATCCTCGACGGCTGGAAGCTGCTCGAGGCGACCGCCGTGTACCGCGCCGCCGGGGTCAACCCGTTCTTCGGCCAGCACGCGAAGAACGCGTCGATCGGGCAGATCCTGCTGATGTCCAAGGAGCAGCTGACCAACCGCGTGCTCGCCGACCCGCACGTACAGATCTACGCGTGCGGCCGGCGCGACATCGAGGCCGGGCAGATCGACCGCCGGGTGCTCGGCGTGATCGAATTCCTGTCGGCCTCGGGGCTCGACCCCACCGTCTCGGGGCTGAAGTGCGGCTCGGGCGCGACGGGCTCGGGCGGCGTCGACCCCGCGGGCTCCACCGGCTCCTCGGTCGACCTCTCGAAGATCAACAACATCCCGATCAAGGGCCACCAGGGCAAGGGCTCGGTCACCGACATCACGATCCGCCGGCTGCTCACGCTTCAGGGGACGTTCAAGCCCGACCAGATCGTCTCCGCGATGACGTACAAGGGCCAGACGAACACGCTGTCGATGCCCGACCACGCGAACCGGATCCAGGTCTCATACACACCGCTGTTCGGCTCCAACAAGAAGATCTCGACCGTGATCGCGAACCTGCTGAAGCCCGGGCAGTGGCTGCGTCTGATCAACCACCTCTCGCAGATTCCGGAGCCGGTCGTCCCGATCGCTCCCAGCCGCTACGCGATCAAGGCGAACGGCCTGCCTTGAGCCGGCCGCCGAACCGATAGCGCCCTTCTTCCGCTTCAGCCAGGTCGAGCTCCCGTGGGCGCTCGGTCCGCCCGACGGCCGCTACCTGATCCGCGCCCCGGACGCCGACCCGGACGCAGCTCCCTCGCAGGTGCTGGTGCTCGCGACGCTCGGCGCCCCGGAGCGCCGGACGCTGCTCTCGCGCCGGGCCCAGCGCCGTAGCTCTCAGTCCGAGCCCGGGCCCACGCCGGTCGCGACGGGCCGCGCGACGGTGATCGACGTCGGCAGCCCGTTCTCCGAGGAGGCGGACGCGACCACCTGGATCGAGCAGGCCGGCGAGGACGACCTGACCGCCGACCTGGCGGTGCTCAACCGGGTGGTGTACGCGTTCCGGATCGTTACCGCCGATCCGTACGTCGGGCCCGTGGGCCGGCACCACCTGTTGATCGCGCGGGTCGGGTACGGGATCGGCGAAGAGGTCGCCGACGGCCTCTGGACCGACGCCCGCGAGCTGCTCGTGTCCGAGCCGCGGCAGCGGCGCAAGGTGGTGCTCCACCCGCAGGCGCGGCTCGCGGCGCTGCTTGGCAACCGCGCCGAGCCGCTCGCGAGCGAGGAGCTTGCGCTCCGGGCCCGCCTCGACCTCGACTACGGCCGCTACCGCGAGGCCGCCCTGCAGCTGCTGGTCGCGCTCGACGCCGCGATCGCCGAGCTCGGCGGCGACAGCCTCGCGGACCAGCTCGAGGACCGCCTGGTCGAGCTCCGCGAGCAGCGCGACCCGGTCGCGGCGACCGCGCAGAACGCGCTCGCCGGGCCGCTCGAGCAGGAGGATCTCGAGACGATCGTGTTCGCGCTCGGGCGGATCGAGGCGGCGCTGCGGGCGCGAGCGGCCGCTAGCGGCTGAGTCCGAGCGCGTCGCCCAGCGCGTCGAGCTCGGCGACCACGTCGCCGCGCATCCTCACCGTCGCGACCGGGTCCAACGGCGTCGGGCCCTGGGTCAGGATCGCGACCTTGCCGCCCGAGCCGAGCGTCACCTCGGGCAGCTGCGCGACCGGGTAGACCTCGAGCGAAGAGCCGATACACAGCAGCACGTCGGCGGACGCCGCGAGCTGCTGGGCGCGCAGCAGCGCCGCCTGCGGCAGGTACTCGCCGAACAGCACCACGTCGGGCTTCAGCACCGACCCGCAGTCGCAGCGGGGCACCTGCTCGGGATCGCCCGCGTGTCGCGAGCGGACCTCGCCGATCGGATAGCGGGCGCTGCACTCGAGGCAGACCGAATGCGAGATCGAGCCGTGCACCTCGATCAGCTCGACCGAGCCGGCCCGCGCGTGCAGCCGGTCGACGTTCTGTGTGATCACCGCGTCGAGCAGCCCCGCCCGCTCGAGCCCGGCGAGCGTCTCGTGGGCGCGGTTCGGCAGCTTGTCCTCGAGCGTCTGGAACCGGTCGCCGTAGAAGCTCCAGAACTGCCGCGGATCGCGGTGGAAGGCATCGATGTGGGCGACCTCCATCGGGTCCACGTTCGCCCACAGCCCGGTGCCGGGCGAGCGGAAGTCGGGGATCCCCGAGGGAACCGAGATCCCGGCGCCGGTCAGCGCCACGACCGAGTCGGCCGCGCGGATCAGCTCTGCGAGCCTCGCGGCCGCGGACCGCTCCGCCGTCTCCATCCCCGGTTTCACTACTTCCCGGTGAAGGTCGGCTTGCGCTTCTGCAGGAACGCGGCGATCCCCTCGCGCGCGTCGTCGGACGTGAACGCCGTCACGAACGCCCGTTTCTCGGCCTCGATCCCGGCGTCGAGGTCACCGGCGGCCGACACGCGCTTGATCTGCTCGACCGCGACCGGTGCCTGGCCGGCCAGCTTCCGCGCCCACGACAGCGCGGTGTCGAACAGCTCGTGGTCGGGGACGACCCGGTGGGCGAGCCCGAGCTCGTGAGCCTCGGCCGCGTCGATCGGGTCACCGACAAGGTTCATCTCGAGCGCGCGGCCCTCGCCGATCAGCCGCGGCAGCCGCTGGGTCCCGCCGAAGCCGGGGATGATCCCGAGGTTGATCTCGGGCTGCCCGAAGCTCGCCGACTCGGCGGCGATCCGGAAGTCGCACGCCATCGCGAGCTCGCAGCCGCCGCCGAACGCGAGCGCGTTGACCGCGGCGATCGTAACCACCGAGGAGCGCTCCATCTCGCGGAGCAGGCCGTGCATCTTGTCGGGCAGGTCGCGGCCGGCGGCCTCGTCCATCGCCGTGAACGCCTTGATGTCGGCGCCGGCGCAGAACAGCATCGGGTTCGCGGAGGCGAACACGACCGCCCGCAGCTCCGGTCGGCTCGTGACCTCTTCCCAAACGCCGACGAGCGCCTCGACCATGTCCGGGGAGATCGAGTTCGCCGGCGGCCGGTCGAGCCACGCGATCGCGAACGGCGGTCGCGTCTCGAGCTTCACCGGGCCCTGCTCGTGGCCCGGATCTGGACGGGGATAGGGGAAGAAGCCCTGGCCCGACTTGACACCGAGCCTCCCCTGCGCGACCAGCCGGCGAAGCGTCAGCGGCGGCTCGAATGCCTCGCCCCACTCGACCGCCGCGCGCTCGAGCCGTTCGAGCAGCTCGTCCAAGCCGACCTGGTCGGCACGCGCGAACGGCGGCGGGATGATCCCCGCACCGGCCATCATCCCGAGGTCGATCTCGCGGGTGGTCGCGATCCCCTCCTCGAGCACCAGGCAACTCTCGACGAGCGCCTTCAGCCCGAACCGGTCGACGACCTCGGCCGAGAGCTTCTCGGCGGCGGCGCTCACGAGCCGCCTCCGTGCTCGTAGAAGCCCTTCCCGGTCTTCGCGCCGAGGTCGCCGGCGGCGACGAGCTCGCGCATGCCACCGTGGACGTGGAAGCGCTCCCCGTAGGACTCGCGCACGTGCTGGGCGACGTGCAGCACCGTGTCCAAGCCGAGCAGGTCGGCGAGGTAGAAGGGGCCGACCGGCGCGGCCTTCGAGTCGGCGACGAGCTTGTCGAGCTCCTGGACGCTCATCCCGGACTCCTCCTGGAACGCCCAAAGCTCCGAGACGGCCGAGGTGAGGATCCGGTTGACCACGAACCCGGGGGCCTCTGCGCACCGGATCGGCGTCTTGCGGATCGCCTGGGCGAAGTTCGCCGCCGCCTGGGCGGTCTCGGCCGAGGTGTCATCGCCTTCGACGACCTCGATCAGCCGCATCATCGAGGCGGGATAGAAGTAGTGGAAGCCGACCACCCTGTCGGGCCGGCTCGTCGCCTCGCCCATCTCTGTGATCGACAGCGACGAGGTGTTCGACGAGAGGATCGCGTGACCCGGGGTCACCTCGTCGAGCTCGGCGAAAACCGTCTGCTTGACGACCATCCGCTCGGGCACCGCCTCGATCACGAAATCGACATCGCCGAACCGGTCGTAGTCGGTGGTCGGGGTGATCAGCGCCAGCTTGCGCTCGAGCTCGGCGGGCTCGAGCTTGCCCTGGTCGACCCGCGCCTGCCACACGGAGCGGGCCTTCTCGAGCCCCTGGTCGACGAACTCGATCTTGACGTCCTTGAGGACGACCGGGATCCCGGAGTCGGCGATCGTCTGCGCGATCTCCCCGCCCATCGTGCCAGCGCCGACGACGGCCGCTTTGAACACGAACATGGGCGCAAAGCTACCCGACGGTCGGCGGCCGTGACTCCGCCAGCACGACTCCGAACGAGCCGAGCGTCTTCTCGAGCGAGGTGATCATGATCCGGCGCACGAATAGCGTGTCGATCAGCGGCGTCAGCGGCGAGCGGCGCTTGATCTTGTAGCGGAGCGCGAGCCCGACCTGGACGCCGTCGTCGACGGGATCGAACGAGACGCTCTGCTCGCCTTTGATCGAGTCGTCCTCGACCTCGACCGTGTAGCCCTCGAGCTGCTCGTAGCCGATCACCCGCTCGATCACCCGCCCCCGCCCGTTCGGCCCCGACTGCCACGTGACGACGGAAGCGAGCTGCGGCCAGTCGCCCTCGACCGAGATCACGTGCGCGAGCTCGTCGACCCACATCGGCCAGCGCGCGGTGTCATACCAGCACCGCTCAGCCTCCGTTACGGACCACGGGAAACTTTCACTAACACCGACGTTCGCCACGAGTGCGATTATCTCGATCATCGCGCTGCCGGAAACGATCGAGCCGTACCCGCAGATTTCGCCGAAGGCATACGAGCATTCCGCCGATCGCGCCGCGACCGCCGCGCTCAAGGCGGTTCCGATGCTCGACCGGGTGGTTCGCAAGCTGATCGAGTGGCAGTACGAGCGCGCGCTGCGGCAGATGTACCTCAGCAACTCGGTCCGCGTCGGCGAGCGCCAGCTGCCGGATCTCTGGAACAACCACGTCGCCGTCTGCCGGATCCTCGACATGCCGCAGACGTATGACCTGTACGTCACCGACACGGTGATCGCGAACGCGATGGCGATCGGCTCGCAGAACCCGATCGTCGTCGTCGGCTCGCCCCTGCTCGGGCGGCTCGGACCCGGCGAGCAGCGGGCGCTGCTGGCGCACGAGGTCGCGCACATCCTCTCCGACCACGTCCTCTACAACACCGCGCTCCAGATCCTGCTCCGCGCGGGCGGCAACATCCCGTTCCCGCTCGCGATCCCGGCGGCGGCGGTGCGCGCGGTGCTGCTCGAGTGGTCCCGCGCCGCCGAGCTCAGCTGCGACCGGGCGCAGGCGCTGGTGGTTCGCGACCCGACGATCGTCTGCCGGGGCCTGATGGCGCTCGCCGGCGGCATGCACTCCGACCACCTCAACTTCGACGCATTCCTCGCGCAGGCGCGCGGGTACGAGGACTGGGACGACCCCAGCGACCGCGTCCGCCGGTTCTTCTATGAGATCAACGCCACCCACCCGTACGCGGTCCGCCGCGTCTCGGAGGTGATGCGGTGGGTGCAGAGCGGCGAGTACGACCGGATTCAGCGGGGCGAATACATCCGCCGCGGTGAGGAGCGACCGGTCCAGCAGGAGGCCGGCGACGCCTTCCAGTTCTACGCCGAGCGGTTTCGCGCGATCTTCCGCGACATCGGCGAGAACGTCTCCCAAGTCGGCAACCAGCTCGGCGGCCTGGCCGAGCAGGCGGCCGACTGGCTGCGCAAGCGCGGCGGCGACGGCGGCGACGGCGTCTAGCCGCGGTCCCCAGTCCGATAGCCGAACTCCACCCGAGCCTCGGCGTTGGCGAATCGCTTCGTCATACGCGGGGGTATTTCGCCATCGTCCCCGCCGTCGCCCGCCGTTGACAACGACCCATCGGCGATATATCGTTACGCATCGTGTTCGCCGACCAGCACTTCGGTCCCCCGTTCGATCGCGGCCCCGGCTTTGGCGGTCGCGGCGGCCCTGGTTTCGGCGGCGGCCGCGGACGCAGGCGCCGCGGCGACGTGCCGGCCGCGTTGCTGCTGCTGCTCTCCGAAGAGCCCCGCAACGGCTACCAGCTGATGCAGGCGATCGAGGAGCTGAGCGGCGGCCGGTGGCGGCCCAGCCCCGGCTCGATCTACCCGACGCTCGCACAGCTCGAGGACCAGGGTCTGATCCGCGCCACCGAGCGCGACGGCGCGAACTTGTTCGAGCTGACCGACGCCGGCCGGACCCACCTGAACGAGCACCGCGACCACGCCCCGCCATGGCTCGACGCCGAGGACTCGAAGGCGTTCCGCGACCTCCGCTCGCAGACCAAGCAGCTGCAGATCGCGGCCATGCAGGTCGTCCACGCCGGCAAGGACTCGCAGGTTGCCGAGGCCGCCGAGGTACTCGCCGAGGCCAGGCGCAAGCTGTACCGGATCCTGGCCGAGGAGGGGCTGACGTCGTAACGTTAGGCGGACCGATGTCGAGCTCGAGCAACGGCCACCCGCCCGCGATCGCGGTCCGCGAGCTGGTCAAGACGTTTGATGAGGTGGAAGCGGTGCGCGGCGTCGAGTTCGATGTCGCGACCGGCGAGGTTTTCGGGTTCCTCGGCCCCAACGGGGCGGGCAAGACGACGACGATCAACATGCTGTGCACGCTGGCGCGGCCGACCTCGGGCTCGGCGACCGTCGCCGGTCACGACGTCGTCCGGGAACGCGACGACGTGCGGCGCAACATCGGGCTCGTGTTCCAGGACCCGACGCTCGACGGCTACATGACCGGCGAGCAGAATCTCCGGATGCACGCCGAGCTGTACGGAGTCCAGCGCGACCTGGTCGCCGCGCGGATGGAGCAGGTGCTGCGGATGGTCGGGCTGTGGGAGCGCAAGGACCACGTCGTCGGCACTTACTCCGGCGGGATGCGACGGCGGCTCGAGATCGCTCGCGGGCTGATGCACTCCCCGCGCGTCCTGTTCCTCGACGAGCCGACGATCGGGCTGGACCCGCAGACGCGGCGCTCGATCTGGAGCTACATCCGCGAGCTCAAGGAGCGCGAGGAGATCACGATCTTCATGACCACCCACTACATGGACGAGGCGGAGTGGTGCGACCGGATCGCGATCATGGACCACGGCGAGATCGTGGCGCTCGACTCGCCCGAGGCGCTCAAGGCACGGGTCGGCACCGACCGGGTCACGCTCCACACCGACGACAACGATGCGACGATCGCCGCGCTGGAAGCGCGGTTCGGGCTCGACGCGAGGATCACGGAGGGCGCGGTGACGTTCGGCGTGCCGGGCGGCGAGGAGTTCGTGCCGCGGCTGTTCGCCGAATGGGATCCCGCCCACCCCCCGATCCGGTCGGTGAACATCTCCCGGCCGACGCTCGATGACGTGTTCATGTCGTACACCGGGACCTCGATCCGTGACGCCGAGGAGGATCCGGCGGCGAACCGCAGCCGCCAGATGATGCGCGTGATGCACGGGGCGGGCCGGCGATGAGCGCGACCGTCGAGACCACCCCCGCGACGACCGCGGCGCCCGAGCCGCCCGTCGTCCGCGTCAGCGTCCCGAGGCGCAGCGTCTACTCGGAGCTGCGAGCGATCAAGATCGTCTGGCGCCGCGAGCTGATCCGCTACCGCAACGACCGGCTGCGGATCCTCACGACGCTGGTCCAGCCGCTCCTGTTCCTGTTCGTGCTCGGCGCGGGGCTCCAGGGGCTCGCGCGGGCCGGGACCCACGGGGTCGCGCTGAAGACCTTCATCTACCCGGGAATCCTGTGCATCTCCGTGATGTTCACGGCGATGTTCTCGGCGGCCTCGATCGTCTGGGACCGCGAGTTCGGATTCCTGCGCGAGATGATGGTCGCGCCGGTCAGGCGCAGCTCGATCGTGATCGGCAAGGTGCTCGGCGGTGCGACCGTCGCCTGCTTCCAGGGCGTGATCGTGATCGCGCTCGCGGGCCTCGTGCACGTGCCCTACGACCCGCTGCTGATCCTCGGGATCTTCCTGCTGCAGCTGGCGCTGGCGTTCGCGATCACCGCCTTCGGGGTGATGATCGCGGTTCGGATCAAGCAGATGCAGTCGTTCATGGGCGTCATGCAGATGGTCGTGATGCCGTTGTTCTTCATCTCCGGCGCGCTGTTCCCAGCCGCCGGGTTGCCGCTGTGGCTATCGATCCTCAACCGGCTCGACCCACTCACCTACGCGGTCGATCCGATGCGGCGGCTGGTCTTCAACCACCTGTCGATCTCACCGGCGGCCCGCCGCGTGCTCGATCCCGGCATCACCTGGTGGGGCTGGCACGTGCCGGTCGTGCTCGAGGTGATGGTGATCATCGCGCTCGGGCTCGGGATGCTCGGGATCGCGATCTGGGAATTCAGCCGCACCGAATAACGGTCCGGTCTCCGAATCGCCACGTGCGATTCACAAAGACTTCACGATTCTGGGCCCGCGGCGATAGTGTCCTCGGCCGATGGGGGCGGATATCATCCTGGCGCTGGTGATCGTCGGGGGGCTCGCGTTCGACTTCACCAACGGGTTCCACGACACGGCGAACGCGATGGCGACCTCGATCGCCACCGGCGCCCTGAAGCCGCGCGTCGCGGTTGGAATCTCCGCGGTGCTCAACTTCGCCGGCGCCTTCATCTCGATCGAGGTGGCGGCGACGATCGCCAAGGGGATCATCAACCCGAAGCTGCTGGTCGGCACCGAGGGGCTGGTGCTGGTGCTGGCGGCGCTGGTCGGCGCGATGACCTGGAACCTGATCACCTGGTACCTCTCGATCCCGTCGAGCTCGAGCCACGCGCTGATCGGCGGCATCATCGGCGCGACGATCATCGATGCCGGCGTACACGCCGTCAACGGGACCAACCTCGTCTCGTCGGTGATCATCCCGGCGCTGTTCTCGCCGCTGATCGCCGCGTTCGTGGCGATGCTGGGGACCTTCGGGGTGTACAAGATGATCCGGTTCATCGGCAAGAAGTGGGTGGACAACGGCTACAGGTTCGGCCAGATCGGCTCCGCCTCCCTGGTGTCGCTCGCGCACGGCACGAACGACGCGCAGAAGACGATGGGCGTGATCTCGCTTGCGCTGATCGCCCACGGCGACATCAGCGCTGCCCACTTCGCGGTGCCGCTGTGGGTCAAGTTCGCCTGCGCGACCGCGATCGCCGGCGGGACCGCGACCGGCGGCTGGCGGATCATCAACACGATGGGCAACAAGATCACTGACATCGAGCCGCCGCAGGGGTTCGCGGCCGAGACCTCGACGGCGTCGGTGATCCTCGCCGGTTCCTACTTCGGCTATCCGCTGTCGACCACGCAGGTCGTGACCGGCAGCGTGATGGGCGCCGGGCTCGGCAAGAAGCTCGCGAGTGTGCACTGGAACGTGCTCGGGAGGATGGCCACGGCCTGGCTGTTCACGATCCCGGCCGCCGGGCTGCTCGGCGCGATCGCGTGGGGAATCTCGGACATTTTCGGAGCGAGCAGCGCCGTCGGGTCGATCGTGATCTCGATCCTCGCGGCTCTGGGCGCGCTCATTCTGTGGCGGCTCGCGCAGCGCTCGAAGGTCACCCCGGAGGATCTCGACCGCACCGATGATCCGGTGAGGACCTCGGCCGCGCCGGCGGGCGCACCGGCCTGAGATGACCACGCTCGCCACGGCGCTCGTCAACTGGAGCGCGCTCGGGAAGATCATCTTGGTGGGTCTGATCGGCGGCGTCGGCCTCGTGCTGGTGTTCGGTTTGGGCGTGTACGCGTTCGAGCGGTTCGAGAGCGCGAGGAGCCTCGGTGCGAAGATCCTCGACGCAACGGTCATCGGACTGGTCGGCGTCTTGTGCGTCGGCGCGGTCGTGGTCGGGATCATCGCGATGGCGAACCCGAGTCACAGCTCCTCTTCCTCCAAGGAGAAGAAGGCCGCAGCGTTCGTCCAGCGGGCCGACTAGCTCCTCCGCAGATCGGCGGAGCCACGCCTCGGGGGCCGGGGCTAAGCGGGAGCCAGCTGGGGCTCCTCGACCCTCCGCGGGAGCAGCGTCTCGCGGGCGATCACCAGCCGCTGGATCTGGGCGGTGCCCTCGTACAGCTGCAGGATCTTCGCGTCGCGCATCAGCTTCTCAACCGGGTACTCCTTGATGAACCCGTAGCCGCCGTAGACCTGGACCGCGTCGGTCGTGACCTCCATCGCGATGTCCGCGGCGAACCGCTTCGCGTGGGATGACTCGAGCGTGTTGCGCTTGCCCTGGTCGAGCAGCACCGCGCCGTTCCAGGTCGCGAGCCGGGCGAGGTGGACCTTGGTCGCCATGTCGGCGATCATGAACTGGATCGCCTGGTGCATCGCGATCGGGACGCCGAACTGGACGCGTTCCTTGGAGTAGTCGATCGCGAACTCCATCGCCGCTCGGGCGACGCCGACAGCCATCGCCGCGACGCCGGGGCGCGTGCGATCGAGGGTCATCATCGCGATCTTGAAGCCCTTGTTCTCCTCGCCCACGAGGTGGTCGAGCGGGATCTCGCACTCCGGGAAGGTGATCGTCGCCGTGTTCGAGGCGCGCTGGCCCATCTTGTCCTCGTGCTTGTCGACGACGACGCCGGCGTCGCGCGGGACGATGAAGCAGCTGATCCCGCGGTGCCCGGCCTCCTTGTCGGTCTTCGCGTAGACGGTGTAGTAGTTGGCGTACTCGCCGTTGGTGATGAAGCACTTGGAGCCGTTGATCACCCACTTGTCGCCGCGGCGGGTGGCGGTCGTCTTCATGCCGGAGACGTCGGAACCCGCGTCGGGCTCGGTCAGGCAGAACGACGCGAGCAGCGGCGCCTCGGACAGGCGGCCGAGGTACTCGCGCTTCAGCTCTTCGGAGGCCGCGAGCGCGATCGGCGCGGTCGCGAGCCCGTTACACGAAAGGCTTGTTCCGATTCCCGAGCAGCCCCAGGCGATCTCCTCTTCGATCACGGCGCCGTCGAGGTAGCCGAGGCCGGGGCCGCCGTACTCGGACGGCAGGTGGCTGTTCATCAGCCCAAGCTCCCACGCCTTCTCGATGATCTCGCCCGGCCAGGTGGCGTCCTTGTCGTACTCCCAGGCGACCGGGCGGATCTCCTTCTCCGCGAAGTCATGGGCCATCTCGCGAATCTGCTTCTGCTCGTCGGTGAGCGTGAAATCGACCACTGAAAACTCCTCTGATTGACTAGTCAGTCAACGTCACTGACTCAAGGATACCCACGAAACGCGGGGCGCATGCCGCTCCTTCGCGAGTGTGCGGATCCGCACTTAGGCGGCGGCCGTCGGCCGCAAGGCCCGCAAACGCGTCCCCCCGGTGCCACAATTGAGGGGATGCACGAGGCGTTTGGGACAGTCCTCTGGGTCGTCTGCATCGGGGCCGCGATCGCAGCGGTAGTCGGGCTGATCTCGACCCGCCGGACGTGGGATGACTTCGGCAAGAGCAGGCTGATGCTCGACTCGGACCTCAGCCGTCACCACTCGCACGCCAGCTCGCCCGCCTCGCTCCTGCAGCGCGACGAGGAGATCCGCCAGATGCTCCAGGCGCGCAACGCCCGGCGAGCCCGGCGGGGCGAGCCGCCGATCGACGTCGAGGAGGAGCTCGCGAAGCTCACCGCCCCGCGGTTCGACGCCCAACTCGAAGCCGAGATCCGCCAGCTCGTGATCGCCCGGAACTACCGGCGAACCCGCGCCGGGAAGCCAGCGCTCGACGTCGATGCCGAGGTCGAGCGGGAGATCCGGCAGCTCGTCGAGCTTTAGCGAGTCGGCCATTTCGAGCGGCCGGTTTCGGGTACGCTGCGCGCGATGGCCGACCCACGCCGCTTCGAACTGGACGAGCTCGTCAACCGTCCCGGGACCTATTTCAACCCCCAGACGGAGGTCGTCGTCGTCGTCGACGACTCGCCGGACATGGACTCCGAGATCTTCAACATGGAGGAGTTCGAGGGGGCCGACTGGGTCCTGATCTCCGACGAGCTGCCGATCGACGAGCCGCGCCGCGACGAGCTACTCGAGACCTTCCAGGTCCGCTACCACCCGGTGGGTGGCGGCGAGGACGACACCGACGAGGAGTTCGAGGACGAGGAGGAGGACGTCGGGCGGGAGTAGGAGGCCGCGTGCGGCTTCAGGCCAGCGCGCGCTCCTTCGCGGGCTGTGACCGCATCCGGCTCTCGGCCGGCATCCAGCCGGCCTTTCCTACCTCCCGCCGTTCAGCAGCGGCGCGCACTCCTGCATTTTGCCGACGTCGCCGGCGGCCGCCTGGATGCACTGGCCGTAGGCCTGGTACTTGGAGGTGGTCCCCGACGGGCCTGTGGTCCCCGACGGGCCGGTGGTCCCCGACGCCGACGGAGTGGTCGAGCTGCCGGTCGCCTGGCCGGTCAGCGTGTTCTGGATCCCCTGCTCGAACGTGCGCAGCTTGGTCTGGAACTGGCTGTAGGGCAGGACCGAGGTCGGGGCGATGATCGACTGCGTCTGGTTGAGGTCGGAGTACTGCATGCTCAGCCCGATCGCGGCGGAGTTCAGCCCGCCGAGCAGCGTCGAGATCTGACCGGTCACCGGCAGCGTGAGCCCGATCTGCAGCTTGCGGATCGTCTTGTCCGAGGTGCCGGTCCAGACGTCGAACCGCGGGCTACGGACCTCGGAGGCGATCCGCTGCCGGCTGGAGGCGGAGATCCCGTGGGGGAAGCTCGCGGCGCCCGAGACCCCCACGGACGCGGCGCGGGCCAGGAACGTGTTGAAGTCCCCCAGCAGTGCTGGCACGTCGATCGTCGCGCGGATGTGCGTGGTGCTCGAGCCGCCGACCGTCTCGGTGCCGACGATCGTCGGGTTCCGCAGCCAGTGCAGCGGCTGGATCCCGAGCTTCGAGAGCACGTTGGTCCCGCCGGAACTCGAGACGGGCGACGCGATCTGCGAGAAGCTCGACTCGAGCTTCTGGAAGGAGGTCGCCGGGAGCTGATAGCTCTCCCCCTGGAAGGTCACGTAGCCGCGGGTGCCGGTCGAGAGGATCGTGATCGACCCGGAGCTGGCGCCGGAACTGAGGCTCACGGCGAAGTTCGACTTCGGCAGCTTGCCCTTCCCGAGGCTCTGGAACGGACCGCCGAAGCTGAGCGTGATCGGCGCCTTCAGCGTACTCGAGCCGGACGGATCGACCCGCAGGACGATCGCGAGCTTGCCGCTGTTGACCTTGTGCGGCCCGCTGAACGTCTGCTTGAGCAGGGTCGTCGCGTCGCCCGAGCCACCGCCGCAGGCCGACAGCGCGACGCAGGTCGCGCCAAGGGCGACCAGCACCGACAACAGCTTCCAACCCGTGCAGTCATGCATGTGACAGATCCTCTTCAACCCTCGCCCGGGAACGAGCGCGAATGTAGCATCGGGTTGGTGCTGGGGCGCCTGTTCGGTCTGTCACTGGTGGCGATGGCGCTCGCGTTGCCCGCGAGCGCGTCGGCGGCCCCTGTCCTCGTGATGGGTGCCGGTGGCCACGTCCACCGGGCAAACGACCGCTACCTCCCCGCGCTCGCCGTGACGCCGGCACCCGCGGCGAGCGTCGCGCGTGCGCCCCGGGCGGTGCGCCCGAAGAAGCCTCAGAAGACCGTCACGAGAGAGCTCGCGCGCCTGTACCACAGCCACCAGATCACCGCGGCCGCCTACCGTGGCTACACGGCCAGCTACGCGGCGGCGCTCGCGGCCGAGAAGCGGCTGACGGGGACCCGGCGGGCCGAGCTGACGGCCGTTACGGTCAACGTCCACAACCTCGCGGCGCGGGGCTTCTTCAACTCCTCGCGGCTGCCGGTCATCTTCATGACCGTCGACCGCAACCGGCAGTGGTGGACGACCGGGACGCTGCTCAGCTCGGGCGAGCGCGTCGAGTTCACCGGCTCGCAACTCGTATGGGAGTACTACCGCGGGCAGGGAATCGAGCTCCAGGTGCTCGGCACCTTCGGAAAGGCGGACGGCCTGTACACGGCCGGCGCGGCCCAGTATGGGGCGATGCGCTCGCTCGTCGGCGAGATGCTCCCGCTCGCGGTCAGGCGCAGCGGCAACCTGGTGTGGGAGTACTACTTCAACTTCGACGGCGGCCGCCCGCCGTGGGTCAGCGCGATGTCGCAGGGGACCGCGATCGAGGCGCTGACCCGGGCGTACCTGTCCCTCGCGCCGACCGGCCAGCCGACCGGAGGCGTATCGCTCGCGTCCACGACCGGGCCCAACTACCTCCGAGTCGCTCACCAGGCGCTGTCGATCTTCGCGGTCGCGCCTCCGGTCGGGGTGCGGATCGGAACGTCGCTCGGCGCCCGCTACCTGCAGTACTCGTTCGCCCCCGGGGTCGACATCATCAACGCATTCCTGCAGTCGCTGATCGGGCTCTACGACTACTCCCAGGCGAGCGGCGACCAGCAGGCGGCGGCCCTGTTCGCCGCGGGCGACCGCCAGGCCCAGGCAGAGCTCCCGATGTTCGACACCGGCTCGTGGTCGCTGTATCAGCCCGGCGTGCTCGACACGGTCGACTACCACAAGCTCGTAACGGGCTTCCTGCAGGAGCTTTGCGACCGGACCCAGGCGTCGGTCTACTGCCGCGAGGCGGCTCGGTTCCAGTCATATCTGAGCCGTCCGCCGTCGTCGGTGTCATAGCCGGGGCCGCGGTCACCACATACACTCGCGCCCTGATGCCGCCGCGGACGATCCTCTACACCGGAAAGGGCGGGGTGGGGAAGACCTCCGTCGCGACCTGCACGGCGCGCAGATGCGCGGCGTCTGGCCTGCGAACGCTGGTGATCTCGACCGACCCCGCGCACAGCCTCTCGGAGTCGCTCGCGGTCGAGCTCGGCCCGGAGCCGAGCGCGGCCGGGGAGAACCTCTGGGGACAGCAGGTCTCGGCGCAGGAGGAGATGGAGCGGCACTGGTCGGGCGTCCAGGACTGGCTCGGCGAGCTGTTCCTAGAGCGCGGGCTCGACCGGATCTCCGCCGAGGAGCTGACTGTCCCGCCGGGGATGGACGAGCTGTTCTCGCTGCTGAGGTTGCAGGCCGCGCACGAGTCCGGCGAGTGGGAGGTGATCATCGTCGACTGCGCGCCGACCGGCGAGACGCTGCGGCTGCTGTCGTTCCCGGACATCGCGCGCTGGTGGATCGAGAAGGTTTTCCCGCTCGAGCGCCAGATCCTCGCCGCGGCCGGGCCGGTGGTGCGCTCGCTGCTCGACATCCCGGTGCCAACCCACGCAGTGTTCGCCGACATGCGGCGGCTGTCGGAGAACCTGATCGCGATGAACGAGATCCTCCGCGACCGCGAGCGCTCGACGGTCAGGCTCGTGATGAATCCCGACAAGATGGTGATCGGCGAGGCGATGCGCACGTTCACCTACCTCAATCTGTACGGGTATCTGACCGACGCGGTCCTCGTCAACCGGATCTTCCCGGCCGAGGTCGGGGACTACTTCGCGGGCTGGCGCAAGGTGCAGGAGGAGCACCTCGAGCTGGTCCGCTCGGCGTTCGCCCCGGTCCCGGTGCTCCGCGCCCCGTTCTTCGACCAGGAGGTGCTCGGAGCGGAGATGCTCGACCGGCTCGCCGACGCGCTGTTCGGCCCCGCCGAGCTCGATCCGGCGGCGGTGCTGTACGACTCGCTCACGCAGGAGCTGCAGGTCGACGAGCACGAGGCGCGGCTCCGGGTCGCACTGCCGTTCGCGAGCAAGTCCGACGTCAAGCTCAAGAAGATCGGGCTGGAGCTGGTCGTCGCCGTCGACGGGCAAAAGCGCACGATCATGCTCCCGGACGCGCTCGCCGGCTTCCGCCCATCCGCGGCGAGGCTGGAGGGAGGCGAGCTCGAGGTGACGTTCAATGGCCGATGAGCCGCGGGAATCGCTGCGCCGGCTCGAGGAGCGGCTGTCGACCGCGTCGAGCGCCGCCGAGCGGCTGATCGCCGAGGCAGCCCGCACGGGCGTGCGCGGCAAGCCGCCGCCGGCCGGATGGCAGACCGCGCCCGAGGAGCGGCGCGACACGGGCGAGCGCGACACGCTCCTCGCCGCGTGGGGCGCGATGCGCGAGCTGATCCCGCCGGACGTGCTGGAGCGGCTGATGGCCGCGCTGAAGGAGCTGCTGCTCGCGCTTCGGTCGCTGATCGACGCCTACCTCGAGCGGATCGAGCGCCGGCGCACGGAGCCGACCGTGGTCGAGGACATCCCGATCGTGTAGCCGCCGTCCCCGGCGCGACGCGGCGGCGGTCGGTGCCCCGCCCTGTGGGCGAGGCACCGCCAACTACTCGCTCAGCCGCAGATGTTCAACTTGGGCATGGACGCCGCCTTGGTCAAGCCGTTGAACCAGGCGGTCCCGGCCTGCCGCAGATTGGCGTCGAACCCGAGCGGATCGTCGACCAGCCCGTAATCGCCGTTCGGATCCGCGGGGCCCATCCAGTCGTACGGCTCCAGCAGCTGGATCCCGCAGTCGGACCGCGACAGGTTCGTTGCTACGGCCCCCATCATCCAGGCCCGCCAGAACTCGCGGTTGGAGTCACCGGTGGTCCAGCCGAGCTCGGTGATGTAGATCGGAGTTGAAGCTTCGCCGAGCGCGTTCAGCGTATGGCGGAAGTCAACGGTCCAGTTCTGGACATCCGCCGCGGTGGCCCCGTACGGATGCAGGCCGAACCCGTCGACGTTGCCCTTCAGCGTGGGAGCAGCCGCGAACATCGCCCGCACGTACTGCGCCGGATAGTCCTGGCTGGCGTCGTACGTCGACGAGTCATCGGCGAGGCCGCCGATGATCACCTTTGCCGACGGCGCGACCGCGTGGATGGCGGTGCGGCTCGCCGAATACAGCGTCGCGAACCGCGCCGGGGCGACGTAATAGGTCGAGACGTTCTCCTCGTTCCAGACTTCGAAGATCTGGGCGGGGTAATAGGGGAGCTTCGGGTTCTCGGCCCAGAAGCTGCCCCCAGGGCCGTAGCGTGCGGCGACCGCCTGCGCATACGCGGCGAAGGTGGAGTCGCTCGTCGGAGCACAGAATCCGGGGCACGTCTTCGCCCACCAGACCGAGAAGTCGAGCAACGGCTCCCACGTCAGATGGTGTGCCGCCATCGCACTTGCCCACGCGTCGGTCTGAGCCCACTGCCAGCCCGGACCTGCAGCGCTGGGCGGGAGCGGCTGGACGTACGACCACGGCGCGTCGCTGCGCACTACCTGAACACCGTGTGCTTGCATCGCCGCGAGCTGCCGATCGCGCTGCTGTGCGGAAAGCTGCAACACCGTCCAGCCGTTCATGCCGGAGGTCGCGAGCGGTGCGGCGCTCGCGCTCCCGGTCGCGATCAGGCCGACCGCAAAGACAAGCGCAAGCATCGCGGAGAGCAGCTTGGGCCGTCCTGAAGAGATCGTTGGCATTGGTTCCTCCTCGATCGTGGTCACGAGGCGTCGTGCCAAAAGCCGGCCGTGTGTGTCTGCGGTCGTTCACCCCGACGACCGCGGCCCATCCATGCCCTACCGATACATGCCGTACCCAATCCCTAGGATCGGCACACGCGTGGGGGCCCTTTAGTCGGTTGTCATACGTCTGACCGGCTGCGGTCGAGGCGCCGGGGCAGATTGCTCAGGCGCTCACGCCCGGGGCGTGAACGAGCACTCCATCCGCTTGATCCCGTGGATGAAGGCGCTCGAGCGGAACATCTCGGGCGGCCCGGCCTCGATGTCGGGCAGCATCTGCAGCAGCTCTCCGAAGAGCGAGCGCAGCTGGCTGCGGGCGAGCGAGGCACCCAGGCAGTAGTGCGGCCCGCCGCCGCCGAACCCGAGATGGTGGTTAGGGTCACGGGTGACGTCGAACCGCCACGGCTCCTCGAACGCGGTCTCGTCGCGGTTGCCCGAGTGGTAGAAGAGCACGACCTTCTCCGTCGCGGCGATCGCCTGGCCGGCGATCTCGGTGTCGCGCGTGGCCGTCCGCCGGAACGTCAGCACCGGGGTCGCCCAGCGGACGAACTCCTCGGCCGCGGTGGGCAGAACGGCGTCGAGGTCGGCGGTGAGGATCTCGCGCTGGTCGGGGTTGAGAGTCAGCGCGCGCATCGCGTGCGAAGTCGTGTGACGGGTGGTGTCGTTGCCTGCCACCGACAGCAGCACGAAGAACGCGCCGATCTCGTCGTGGGTCAGCCGGTCGCCGTCGACCTCGGCCTGCACGAGCGCGGTCATCAGATCGTCGCCGGGATTGCGCTCGCGGTGCGCGGCGAGCTCCTTGGCGTACGAATTCAGCGCCCACACCGCGGCGCCGAGCGCCTCGAGCGGCGACTGGTCGCCGGTGACCTCGGGGTCGGAGACCGTCACGAGCGTGTCGGCATTGCGAACGACCTCCTCGCGATCGGACTCGGGGACGCCGATCATTGAAGAGATCGTGATTAGCGGCAGCCGTTTGGCGAAAAGCTGCACGAAGTCCCCGCCGCCGGTCGGCGCCGCCTCTTCGACGACCAGCCGGGCGTTCGCCCGGATCCCCTCCTCGATCCTCGCGACCTGGCGCGGCGTGAACGCCGAGGAGACCAGGCCTCGGAGCTTTGTATGGCGGGGGGCGTCCATCGCCAGGAACGACTGGGTCGCCTCGAGCAGCTCGGGCGGCGCATCGCCGAACTGGGTCCCCTGGCCCGAGCAGAACGTCGCCGGGTCGCGCGAGACACGCCGGATGTCCTCGTAGCGGACGATCGCCCAGTACCCGCGCTCGTCGCGCTGCATCACCCCGAGGATGTCCTCGAGCGGCTGGTGGTGGGAGACGGGGGCGTCGCGGCGCAGCAGCGCGAACGCGCGGTCGCGGACCTCCGCCGGCTGATCCCAGAACTCGAGCGAGCCGAGATCGAAGTCGTCCAGCCTCACGTCTTCGCCGAGCGCCATTTCGCGGAGCCTACTCCTGGCGCGCGGGCGCTTCTAGGTGACCTTCGCGACGAAGAACACGAAGTACGCGCTGACCCCCCCGACCAGCGCGATCCCGATCAGGATCACCGTCTTCGATTTGATCACGTGGCCGTACACGCCGACCAGAAACCCCACGCCCATCACGATCGCGTAGGGCCCCACCTTGTCGGTCACAGCCGCGAGCAAAAGGGTCGCCACGTCCTAAACCCTATATTTGACGCACCCGCACGATGCCCAGCACCGAGCCAGCATCAGTTCAGGACGTTTCGTCCGGCCTCACCCAGGCGGGATACCTGCCCGCCGAATCGACCTCGCTCGTTTCGTTTCTGGCGACCAAGCTCGGCAAGCCGGTGCTGGTCGAGGGCCCGGCGGGCGTCGGCAAGACCGAGCTCGCCAAGGCGCTGTCGAGATACCTGGGACGGGCGCTCGTGCGGCTGCAGTGCTACGAGGGCCTCGACGAGGCCAAGGCGCTGTACGAGTGGAACTACCGCAAGCAGCTGCTGCGGATCCAGACCGAGGCGGCTGACGCCGGCTGGCAGGCCGTCCAGGACGACATCTTCGGCGAGGAGTTCCTGCTCGCGCGGCCGCTGATGACGGCGATCGCCTCGCCCGAGCCGGTGGTGCTGCTGGTCGACGAGATCGACAAGACCGACCAGGAATTCGAGGCGATGCTGCTCGAGCTGCTCTCGGATTTCCAGATCTCGGTCCCCGAGCTCGGCCGGATCGAGGCGCAAACGATGCCGGTCGTCCTGCTGACCTCGAACAACACCCGCGAGCTGACCGAGGCGCTCAAGCGCCGGTGCCTGTACCTGTGGCTCGACTACCCCGAGCTCGAGCACGAGCTCCAGATCGTCCGCCTGCACTCGCCAGAGCTCGACGAGCATGTCGCCCGCAAGCTCGTCGAGATCATCCACCAGATCCGCGAGCTCGACCTGAAGAAGCCGCCGAGCATCGCCGAGTCGATCGACTGGGCCCGGACGCTGATGCTGCTCGGCTCGACCGACATCGACCGCGGCACGTTCGAGGAGACGATGAGCGTGATCCTCAAGCACCGCACCGATCTGGACACGGTCGCCAGCCGGGTCGGGGTGATGCTCGACCCCGCCACAGCGGATGCCCGCTCCGCCTAAGCCGGGCGAGCGCGGAATCCCGGACCGTCGAGCCGGCGGGTTCGCCGGCTCGCTGCTGGCGTTCGCGGAGGATCTGCGGGAGGAGGGCGTCGCGGTCGGGACCTCGGAAATCCTCGACAGCTTCGCGGTGCTCGAGCATGTCCCATGGTCCGAGCAGGAGGACTTCAAGGAGGCGCTCGCCGCCACGCTCGCGAAGTCGCCCGAGGACCGGCGCGTGTTCGAGCTCGTGTTCGACCGCTACTTCTTCCGCGCGGCAGAGGCCGAGGCCGCGCGCCAGAACATCACCGAGGGCGCGAGCGGCGGCGAGGGCGAGGCGGAGATCAACCTCGACACGCTGCGCCTCCAGATCGCGGCGGCGCTCCGGGACGGCTCGGACGGGGCGATGCGCGACCTCGCGCGGCTCGCGATCGCCGCGTTCGGAGAGGGCCAGGGCTCCGGCGTGCTGGGCGTCGACGTCCAGCGGATCCGCCGCGCGCTCGGGCTCCGCGCCGAGCCGCAGCCCGACCTTCCCGAGGACGACCCCCGCCGTCACGGCACGCCGCGCGAGCAGCTGCGGCGGTTCGAGCAGCACCTTCGCCGCGAGCTCGAGCGGGCGACGATCGAGCGGACCGCGTCGCTGCCGCCCAAGCGCCCGCTGAACGAGCTCGACCGCGCGCTCCCGACCGGGCCGATCCAGGACCTCGCCGCCGTCCACCGCGTGGTCGCTCAGCTCAAGCGCCGGCTCGCGACGCAAGGCCAGGAGCTGAAGGGCCGCAAGCGCCACGCCCACGTCGACGTCAGGCGGACGATGCGCGCCTCGCTCGAGACCGGCGGCGTCCCGATCACGCTCAAGTACCGCCCGCAGCGACCGCGGCGGCCGGAGATCTTCGTGCTCTGCGACGTCTCCACCAGCGTCACCAGCGCGTCGACGTTCTTCCTGAGCGTGCTCCACGCGCTCCACGACACGTTCCGCAAGCTGCGGTCGTTCGTGTTCATCGAGCGGATCTCCGAGGTCACCGAGGTGTTCGAGCGCGAGCGCGACTTCCGCGCCGCCAGCGAGGCAATCTCGAAGGACGCCGGCGTCGCCGACATCTCCGGCTACACCGACTACGGGCGGGTGTGGGAGGAGTTCCTGGTCGAGATCGAGGACGAGCTTCACCCCCGCGCGACCGTGATCGTGCTCGGCGACGCGCGCACCAACGGCCGTCCGCCGCGCGACGACGTGTTCGCCGCGATCACCGCGAAGGCCGGCCGGACCTTCTGGCTGAACCCGGAGCCACGGCTGTACTGGAACTACGGCGACTCGGTGATCTCCGCGTACGAAAAGCACTGCATCGCGTTTGAGTGCTGGCGGACCGACCAGCTCGAGGAGTTCGTCAAGGCGCTCACCTCAACGCAGAGCTGGCGGGCGGCCTAGGCGCGCGGCAGTGAACGAGGACCGGCGCAGGCGGGTGAAGACGCTCGTCGTGGCGGCGGCGGTCGCGGTCGCGTTCGCCGACTCGTCGATCGTCGTCCTGGCGCTGCCCGACCTCTACTCGCGGTTCTCGACCTCGATCGTCGGGGTCTCGTGGGTGATCACCTCGTACAACCTCGTGCTCGCCGGGTGCGCGTTCGCGCTGATCCCGGTGATCGGGCGGATGGACGTCGGGACCCTGACGAGAGCCGGGCTCATCCTGTTCTTCGCCGGATCCGTCGGGGCCGCCTCGTCGTGGAGCCTGCCGGCGCTGATCGTGTTCCGGTGCGTGCAGGGCGCCGGCGCGGCAATGCTGCTCGCCGGCTCGCTGGCGCTGCTGTCGGCACTCGCCGGCTCGCAGAAGCGCGGGCTGGCGGTTTGGGTCGCGGCGGGGACGTTCGGCGCCGCGCTCGGCCCGGCACTCGGGGGGATCCTCACGCAGCTGTTCGACTGGCGCGCGATCTTCGCCTTCCAGGCGCCGGTCGCGCTGGCCGCGCTGATCGCGGCGGCCGAGTCTCACGTCCACCCGCGCGCGGACAGCGGCGGCGGCGGCAAGCGGACCCCCGCAAACGTCGCGCTCGCGCTGCTGTTCGGAGCGCTCGTGGGAGCGCTGTTCCTGTCGGTGCTGCTGCTCGTCACGGCTTGGGGCCTGTCACCGATCGCGGGAGCTGCGGTGCTGACCGTGCTGCCGGTCGCGGCGCTTGCCGCTCACGGGCTCGGACGCGAGCTGTCCGCGCGGACGAGCGCGATCGCCGGCGCGATCCTGCTGGCCGCCGGGCTCGCCGCGCTCGCGCTGCTCCCTGCGGTGAGCGCCGGGCTCGTCGTCGTGGCGCTGGCGCTGTGCGGGACCGGGATGGGCCTGGCGGTCCCGGTGCTGACCCGGCGAGCCGTCGCGCCCGGCGACGGGCTCGTCCATGACGGGACCGTCACGATCGGCGCCCGTCACGTCGGACTGGTGCTGGCGCTGGTGCTGGTGGCGCCGGTACTGTCGAGCGACCTCACCCACGGCGCGCGCAACGCCGTGCTCGGGGGCGCCAAGGTGCTGCTCGACGCCAACATCCCGGTTCGCCAGGAGGTCCCGATCGTGCTCGGGCTGCGCAATGCGGTCGGTCGCGCGCCGAGAGGGACCGTGCCGAACTTCGCGGCGCCGTTCAACGCGCAGGGCGCCGCGACCAACGCCGGGCTGCGTGAGGTCCGGGACTCGCTGGTAGGGGCGGTTCGCGACGCGCTCACGCGCAGCTTCCGCCGCGCGCTCGCGCTGTGCGCGCTGCTCGCGGCGCTGGCTCTGATTCCGATCCTGCTCGCGCGGCGGAGAGGGTTCGCATGACGACGCGCACGGGCCGGCTGGCGCTCGCGCTACTCGGCGGGGCCGCGGTCGCGCTGATCGCGCTCGAGCTGGCGCTCGGCGCAGGGTCGTTCGGGCAGCCTAAGCTCGCCGACCCGTGCACCGCGTCGGCCGGGCGGTCTGGTGGCGGCCTCGACGGAACCGTCCAGCGGTTCGCGCGAGCGGCACTCGACGGCGCCGCCTGCCAGCTTCACACCACCCGCGAGGAGCTGGTCCTGTCGTTCGTCCCTGGGGCCGGCACCGCCAAGGTCCGCTGGAGCAGGCAGACGATCGACCGGGCGCTGCGCGCCGGCCTGCAGCGTGCCGCGCACGAACTCGCCGGCAGCGGCATCGCCGGCAACGTACTCGGGTTCGGCCTCAGCCAGCTCGTGGCGCCGTCTGTGGAGTCGCTGCTGGGGCAGGCGAAGTAGCGGCCTCGTCCGAGCCGCTGGCCGAGGGCGCGCTCGCGGGCGGCTCGTCGGCAGGCTCGAGGCTCGCCAGCACGTGCGCGCCGACCGCTCCGACCGCGCCCGCGGCGAGCGACAGCGCCGCCCACTTCGGGCCGCTGCGCTCGAGCCCGATCGCGCTGTCGAGCGACGGCTTGCCCGGACCCACCTCGACCAGCGCGAGCAGTGCCGCGATCAGTACGACGTTGTACTCGTAACCGCCCTTGGTGACCCACGGGCCGTTCTTGAGGTGGACCCGGTTGATCGCGGTCAGCATCGTCGCGATCAGCGACGCGGCCGCGAGCGGCGTCGCAGCCCCGAGCGCGATCGCCGCGCCACCGGCCGTCTCGCTGAGCCCGGCCGCAACGGCGTTGCGCTTGCCCGGACGCATTCCCATCGTGTGGAAACCCTGGGCGGTCGCCTCGAGCCCGGGACCGCCGAACCAGCCGAGCAGCTTCTGCGTGCCGTGGCCGAAGAAGAAGCCGCCCACCGCTGCCCTCAGCGCCAGCCTTCCAACGTTCATCTCGTGCCTCCTCGCATTGTTCCCAGCAATGATTGCGCGCTCAAGTTTACCCAAGCTAAAGATCCGGGAGGCGAAGGTGCCCGCCGCGGCTACTTGCTCATGAACGCCTTCGCCGCGAACGACTTCGCCTTGGCCGCGATCCCGAGGGGCTTGAGTCCGAGCAGGTCCTCGACGACCCGCAACACCGAGTCGGGGTCGTAGATCGTCGAGAGGATCTGACCCTTCGGCGTGAACCGCGAGAGCACGAGCGCGCCCGTCGGGATCGGCTCGTTCGCCGCCGGCGCGGTGCCGATCGTCCCGATCGGCGGAGCGAACGTGATCAGCAGCACGCCGCTCTCCTTGTAGGCGCTCGAGCGGGTGATCGCGGGCACCCACTTCTTCAGGAACGCGTCCTCGGCCGCGAGCCCGACCTTGCCCCCGCCCGGGCAGCTGACCGCGGTCGCCTCGGCGCACGCGTCCGGGGCGAGGTAGGCGTAGGCCGGCGCCGTCGAGCTCTTTCGCAGGTCGCGTGGCAGCTGCGTGAGCGACACGTCGTTGCTGGCGCAGCCGCCGAGGTCGAGTAGCGAGTGGAAGTAGATGAACGGGTTGTGTCGGCCGTCGTAGAGCGCCCCGGCACCGTGCGGCTGCGCGTCGTCGACGGCGCCGGAGTCGGGGTGCGGGCACGCCGTCGAGCCGAGGTCCTCCATGTACGCCTTCCAGGCGTGCCCGGCGGAGGTCACTTGATCGCCGATCGTCAGCACCGTGTTCGGGTAGACGCAGCCCTCGGCCGCGATCGTCCCATTGGCGGCCAGCGTGGCGTCGCTCGGGAAGTCGGCGTACGTCGGGCAGCCGCTGTCGGTGTCGGCGTTCGCCGGCTGACCGCTGACGAGCGCCAGGTAGTCGGGCAAGGCCGTGCGGCCGAGCGACTGGTATCCGCCGAGTAGCGTCCCCTGGGGCTTCAGCGTCTGGTTCAGGTAGTGGGCCACGGAGCCCGAACCGAACGCCGCGTCGTAGCTGGTCGTCGACAGCGCGATCACGAACACGTGGTCGACGGGCAGGCGGTTCGGTTTGCCGGAAGAGGTCGGCGTCGTCGTCGTGGTCGTTGTGGTGGTAGCCCCGGCGCCGGCGCCGGTGTTGCCGGCGGCCTGATCGCTCGAGGCGGAGGCGGACTGCGTCGATGCCTGCGTGGCGACCGCCGCCGACGGAGTCCCGGAGCTCAGCTCGGGATCGGAGGCGGACGCGGACGCGGAGCCGGAGGAATCGCCGCCTCCCGCCTGCACTACCCGCTCCCGGTGGCGGAGCGCCGCGAGCGCGGCGGACTGAGCTGCGGTGCGCCCGGTGGCCGCGATCACGATCAGCGCGGTGGCCGTCACGGAGACCGCAGCGACGATCGCGAGCTGGACTCGCGTCACGCGCATCGTGGAGGCGCGGCGGATCATCCGGCCCTCCCGCCCGCGACCGCTCCGATCTCTCGCTCGATCGCCGCCAGCTCCGCCTCGACGCGCTGGAGCTCGGCCGCCTTCTGGATCAGGATGTTCATCCGCACGTGGTCGCGGATCGCCATCTCATAGAACAGCCCGCCGAGCTCGGACTGCATCACGGCGAACCGCTCAACCAGCCGATCTCGCTGCGAGATCAGGTCGGGGTCGGGGCCGGTGGCCGCCTCGGGCTCTCGCCGCCGGCGCAGCGAAGAGAGCGTCATGGGACCGAGATCTGGTCGGGGAGGCCGCGCTGCTGGTCCACGTAGCTCTTGCCCTGGTTCTGCTGGATCTTCTTGACCGCCGCCGCGCCCTGCGCGAGCTGCGTCTTGTTCACCCTGAAGCCGACGATCTGGTGGACGGTCCCGTACTGCGTGTGGGCGAGCACCTTTCCGCCACCCGCGGTGCTCTCGGCGGCGGACTGCACGTGAATCACCTTGGCGCCGCGGAACGACTTCGCGAGTTTCGCGAGGGCGGCCTCGGCCTCGGCGCTCGACTTATACGCGCCCGAGTAGACCACGAACGCGCCTGAGGGCGGCGCCGGAGTGACCCTGAAGTCGCTCTGGAGGATCAGGCCGACCTTCGGTGCGCCCTTTGACTTCGCGGCCTGCTCCGCGTTCGTGACGGTCGAGCGGGTGGTGCCGTGCGCCGGGAGCGTCTGGACTTCGACCGCGTATCCGCTCTGCAGCGGATACGTGCTCGAGACCGACGTCGACGACGCGAACGTTCCGGAGCTCGGTGTGGCGCCGCCGCCACCCGCGGTCGTGATCACCTCGGGCTTCTGCGCACGCAGCGCCGCGATCAGCTTGTCGTCGGCACCGCTCGAGGACTGGCCGACGAGCACGCCCACCCCGACGGCGATCGGGACGAACGCCATCATCAGCGCGACGCCGACGCTCGAGGAACGGCGCCGGCGGCCCGCAGAGGCCGATCGCGACCGGTTTTGCGAATTCGCCTTCATCAGGTAGCCGGCGACGGGATCGCGCACGTGACGGCGGTGGAAGCCGCAGACGACGCAATAGCGCTGGTTCGCCTCGACCGCGGCGCCGCACTGACCGCACTGGTCGTACCGCGGCGCCGTGGGAGTCGGAGGCGCCGCCGCGATCGGCTCCGGTGCGATGGGGGCTTGTGTCTCGCTGGTCTCCATCTCGGCCTCCTAGTCGAAGATCGTCGGCCCGGCCTCGATCGCCAGGTCTCCCTGCGGGCGTCCGACCAGCTTCAGTCGCAGCGCGCTCGCGCCGCCGCCGCTTAGTACGCCGATCGTCGCCTGACCCGCCGCGACATACGTGCCTCCTCGCCGGACGAAGGCGTACACCGGAAGCTGGTACTGGGGCACCGAGGAGCGGTTGACGACCTTCAGCCGCACGACCCCGGCCCGAGTGATGACCCCGCGCTCGACCTCGATCTGCGGCAGCGGCGGACGCGCCGCGAGCGACCGCGATCCGATGTTCGCGAACAGGCGCGCCCCGGCCGGGAGACGATGGTCGCTCGCATAGACCCAGGTGAGCTGTCCGTGCCCGCGGATCACCGGCAGGTGGGTCTGGAAGAAGTCCAGCCCGGGTGCCGCGTTCAGATATGTGCGCCTCCCCGACGCGGCGCGCGCGCCGACCGAGATCGGCAGGTCGCTGAGCGCGCGCGAGCCCAGATTGCGGACCCGGACAACGACGGCGCTGCGACCGCCGCCGGAGACCGCCGACACCTGCTCGACCGCGACATCGGACCCGGGGGTCGTGACGCGGACCGAGAGCTCGCTCGCCCGCAGCCGAGCATTGTTCATCCGCAGCCACGCGGCCTGCTGCTGGGTGGTCGTGCACCCGGCGAGCGCGGCGAAGCCGCCGAGGAGCGCGAGTGCCCTAGCCGAACGCACCGCTCACGTACTCCCCGGTCCGGTCCTCGCGCGGCGAACGGAAGATCCGCTCCGCGGTTCCGTACTCGACGAGCTCGCCGAGGTACATGAACGCCACGTGGTCGGCGATCCGGTAGGCCTGCTGGAGGTTGTGGGTCACGATCACGATCGCGACCTCTTCGCGGAGCTTGACGATCAGGTCCTCGATCACCTGCGACGACTGCGGGTCGAGCGCCGAGCACGGCTCGTCGAGCAGTAGCACCTCGGGGTCGGCGGCCAGCGCCCGGGCGATACACAGGCGCTGCTGCTGGCCACCGGACAGCCGCAGCGCCGGATGGCTCAGGTTGTCGCCGACCTCGTCCCATAGGCCCGCGCGGGTCAGCGCCTCACGCACCGGCTCGCGCAGCGTCGCCTTCCGGGGACGGCGCTTGCCCTGCTCGCGCAGCACGTACGCGACGTTGTCGAAGATGCTCATCGGAAACGGGTTCGGCTGCTGGAAGACCATCGTCACCCGCCTCCGGAGCGCGGTCGGCTCCATCGTCCCGATGTCGACGCCGTCGAGCGTGATCTGTCCGCGCTGGGTCACGGCGTTGCCCAGCTCGGCCAGCCGGTTGAGCGAGCGCAGCAGCGTCGTCTTGCCGCACCCCGACGGACCGATCAGGGCGAGCACCTCCCCCTGTCGGATCGGCAGCGACACCGAGCTGACCGCCTCCTTGGCGCCATAGGAGACCGACACCTCGTCGATCTGCATCCGGTCGAGCGCGTACGACGCTCGGGTTACGTGGCGCGGCGCCGCCACGAAACCGGGATCGGGGCGGTGCCCGTTGCCGTTCGTGGTCGCGGGAGCGGGCGGGGCGAGCGGCGTGTGGACCTCCGCGGTCGGCTCGAGCCCGAGCTGCCTGACGGGAGGCGGCTTCTTCAGCTCCACCGGAGCCTCCTGGCCCGCCGCGAGTAGATGTCGACGCCCGCGTTGATCACGAGCACGATGATCAGCAGCACGAACGCGGCGGCAAACGCCTTGTGCGGCTGGTTGAGCTCCCCGGTCGGAGCGTTGTCGTAGATGTAGCTCGTCAGGGTGCTGCCCGTACCCCGGAGCGTCCCGAGCACGGGCGTCGAGCCCACGCCGTCGAGGTTCTGCGTGGCCCCCAGCAGCACGACGATGATCGCCGTGTCCCCGATCACGCGCCCGACGCCAAGCATCGCGCCCGTGATCACCGACGGGCGCGCGGCCGGGAGCAGCACGCGCCGGGTGGTCGCGATCTTCGTCTTGCCGACGGCGTAGGACGCCTCCCGGACGTGCATCGGAATCGCCTGGAGCCCCTCGCGGACGGTGGACACGATTAGCGGCAGCGCGATCAGCGACAGCATCGCCCCGGCGGCGAAGAACGATCGCCCGTAGACGATCCCGCCGGTCTCCTGGCTGAGGAAGCCGAGCGCCCCGCTCTGGAAGATCAGTGTCCCGAACAGAGCCAGCACGATCGACGGGGCGCCCGCAAGCATCTCGATCGTCGACTCCGCGACTCTCGCCAGAGCCCGCGGCCGGCCGTACTCGGTCAGCCACACCGCGACCCCGACCCCGATCGGGACCGCGATCAGCATCGCGAGTCCGGCGACAATCGCCGTACCGATCAGCGGGTCGAGGAAGCCGCCCGTCTGGTTCTCGTTGTACCCGACGGTCGGGTGGGTGACCAACAGGCCGGGGCGCACGTACTTCAGGCCCTGCACCAGCAGGTAGATCACGATCGACGCGGCGATCACGCAGAACAGCAGGCCGAGGAACCAGGCGAACGCAAGGCCGATCCGGTCGCTGAGGCGCCAGGAGCCGGTCCGCTCGACCCGCCGGGGCGTGGGTGCCCCGGCGGGCGGCGGCTGCACGACCGTGACGCCGGTCGCACTCACGTCGCTACCCCGGCCGCGAAGTAGCGTCGCATCGGCCTCTTCACGGCCCAACCGATCAGCGACAGCATCGCCGCGGAGAACAGAAGGATCGCCGCCATCGCGTACAGCGTGTGGTTCATCGGCGGCGACGTCAGCTCTTCTTGGCTGTGGAGGATCGTCGCAGCCAGTCCGCGCGATGGCTCGACGAAGAAGATCAGGCCGTCGGCGGGGTTGGGCGCAAAGCCGACGGAGCCCGAGACCATGCTGAGCATCACCGCCTCGCCGAGGGCCCGCGCGGTCGCGAGCACGGTTCCGGCGACCAGCGCCGGCCGAGCGGTCCGCACCGCCACCTTCCAGAACGTGCGCCAGCGGTTGACACCGAGCGCCAGCGACCCTTCGATCCAGCCGCGAGGGACCGACCTCAGCCCCTCGCAGAACACGGCGATCATGATCGGCGCGATCATCACCGACAGGATCAGGACCGCCGCCAGCAGGCTGAGCCCGCTGAGCTGGATCACCGGCGTGACCGACGCCTTCGCGCCCGAGCTGATCAGGTGGTTGCCGATGAATGGCACCAGCACGAGCACGCCGATCAGCCCGTAGATCACCGACGGGACGCTCGCCAGCAGCCGCACCACCGGCTCGAGCACGGTCTTCAGCTGGCGCGGGGCGAACTCGACGATGAACACCGACACGAACAGCGCACCAACGAACGCGATCAGCACCGCGCCGAGCGTCGTCAGGATCGTGCTCCAGATCAGCGGCCAGGCGTGGATCGCGTACTGGGGGGCCTGCTTGAGGTCCCCGGAGGTGAAGATCGACTGGATCTGCGTGTCGACCGACCCCCCGGGACCGAACCACGACAGCCCGTTGTGCGCGAACGACGGCCATGCCTGGACCAACACGAACGCGAGCATCGCGAGCAGCACGCAGACCACACCGGCGACGAGCGCGCCGAGCCCCAGCTCGGCGCGCTTGTCGCCCGTCAGACCCGGCTCGTCGTAGCCGGCGTCCTCATTCATCGCGGCTCCGCATCAACGCTTGTTGAAGGCGGGGACCGCTCCGGACTTGGAGATCACCGTTCCGGCCTGCTTGTTGGTACGCACCCAGTCCAGGAACTTCTCCACCTGTGTGCTGGCGCGGTTGTTTGGGATCACCGACCAGATGTAGCGGAACAGCGGATAACTCTCGTTCCTGATGTGGCCCGTGTCGCACGGCACACCGCCGATCGTGAGCTTCTTCACGCCGCTGCCGGCCCCCGAGTGCGACAGGCCGACATAGCCGATCGCGTTCGGGTCGCGGCTCACGTTCACTGCGACCAGGCCATCGGACGTCAGCTGGGTGACGTTCGAGGACTGAGTCTTGTTCCCCAGCACGGCCTGCGAGAAGAACGTGTAGGTCCC
>DASXDA010000042.1:0-81996 GCA_036490875.1 Solirubrobacteraceae bacterium | reverse complement strand
GCTTGAACCGCGCCAGCAGCTCCGACGTGCGCTCCGAGGCGATGATCTCGGAGTCCTCGAACACCGCGTTTCCCGCGATGTGGTCCAGATGCCAGTGGCTGAGCACGACCGTGAACCGCCGCACGCCTTCGGCCTCGAGCAAGCTGCGGATCCGCTGGGCGTGCTCGATCGAGATGTGGGTGTCGTAGACCAGTGCCTCCGCGCCGGAGACAATCGCGTAGCTGGCGATGCCGAGCGACAGGGCGCCCTCGTCGACCCAGTTGGGCAGCTCGTCGAACCGGTAGCCGTCGACCCGCCCGTCGTAGAAGGCGAACACGCCGTCGCGGGGGCGCAGCACGCGCATGTGGTCATCCCCGGTCGTCGGGCGACTGTAGCCTCTCGGCGAGATGATCACGGGCCTTCACGCGATCCTGTTCACCGACGACGCCGACGGGACCCGAGGGTTCCTTCGGGACACGCTCGGGCTCGAGTCGGTGGACGCCGGGCACGGGTGGCTGATATTCGCCGGCCCGCCGTCGGAGCTGGCCGCGCATCCGGCCGATGGGCAGCCGCACCACGAGCTGTACCTGATGTGCGACGACATCGAGGCGACGGTCGCCGAGCTGCGGGAGAAGGGCGCCACGTTCTCCGAGGAGATCGTCGAGCGCCCGTGGGGCCGGTCGACGACGCTCGAGCTTCCCGGCGGGGGACAGCTGCCGCTGTACGAGCCGAGCCACCCGAGCCCGCTCGCGAGCTAGCGCTACGCCTTCGGACAGGGCGGAGGCAGCGAGATCGGCTGGCCGACGCGCTTCATCGCTGCGCCCACCGCCCCGCCGCCGAGGCTGCTGTGCGCCCCGGACCAGATCGTCTTACCGCACGTCCGGGTGTTGCATTCGCCGCCGAAGGTGAACGACGGCCCACGCTTGACCAACGCACACTGGCAGGTGGCCTTCGTCGGGTCGTGAGGATCGAGCTCGCACGGGTAGTCGACGCAGTTGGCCCACGGGATGTCCGCTCCGCACTCCAGCGAGCGGACGCCGCTGGTGGCGAGCTCGGTGGAGAAGGTCGAGTACAGCTTGTTGCCGTTCGGGGCACGCCGGGGACAGGAGGTAAGTCCGATCGAGTACCCGTCCTTGACGACGCAGTCGCAGATCACGAGGTTGGGGTCGTGTGCCGACGGCCGGCAGGGGGCGTTTGTGCATAGCGCGTATTTCTGGCGGCAGATATAGCTGCCGCCGACGTGGATCGAAGCCTGGCTCGCGCCAAAGCTGGGCGTGGACCCGGTCGACGACGTCACCCGCGACGACGAACTGGTCGACCCGCACGCGGCCGCGAGCAGCGGGAACGCGCCGACCGTCGTCGCACCGCGGGCGGCCCGCACGAGCAACGCACGCCGCGCGAACCGCGGCTGCTCGTCGGCGAACCGAGCCCGGATCAGCTCCTCGATCTCATCGGACCCGCGAGCGACGGCCGACGCCATCCGTCCGTCGCGGCCGATCAGCACCGCGCTCGGGGTCGCCGTCACCCCGTACGCAGACGCGACGGCGCCGGTGGCGTCCAGCAGCAGATGGTCGGCGGCGCGCTCGGCGTCGGAGCCCAGACCGGACGCGTGCGACGCCTGGTCCACGACCACGATCGTCACACGGTCTTCGAGGCGGCGGTGCCACTCGCGCAGATCGCCGAGCAGCGCCTGGCACGCGCCGCACGCGGGCTGGCTGAACACCAGCAGCAGCGGGCGCCCGCCGGCGAGCAGCCCGGGCAGCGTTTGCATCGCTCCGCCCCCGTCACCCAGAGAGAAGGCCGGCGCCGAGGAGCCACCCCCGATCCGCGGGCGCAACGGGCCCAGCGCCAGCCACGCCGCTACGCAGGTCAGGGCGAGCGCGGCGAACAGCGCAGGCTCGTCGCCGCCGGCGACGACGTACCCGGCGAGCGACGCGAACAGGCCGTTGCGGGCAAGCGTTGCCGGACCGACCGGGCCGCGCGACAGCCGGCCGAAGCAGTTGCATTCCGGCGTCCGGCCGCGGATCAGGTTCACAACCACCGCCACGGTGACGACGGCGAGCAGCGCGAGCGCCGCGGCGGCGCCGGCGGTCGCGGTCGGTCCGAGTAGCAGCGCGGCTCCAACGACCAGCTCGCTGCCGATCAGGATCCACACGACCACGCCCGCGGCCCGTTCGCTAACCCCGAACGCGAGGAGCGACTCGCGGCTGGCGCCGCGATCGAGCGCCTTCGCGATCCCCCCGGTGACGAACACCGCGGCGAGCCCGATCCGCACGACCTCGGCGATCACGCGGAGGCCCCCCGGATCTCGGCGAGCCGGACCTCGATCAGTTGGCGGACGAGCGGCTCGGGGAGCGGGCGGTCGACGTCGAAGTGAAGCGAGCTCTTGGTCATCCGGTAGCCCTCGAGCTGTTCGTCGAACTTGCCGAGCACGGAGCCGCTGAACGGCAGGTAGCTGACGTGGTCCTTGAACGCCGCGAAGCCGGCGACGACCTTGCCGTCCACGCGGAAGGCCGGGACTCGGTAGGAGAGCCCCTGCTCGGCGCCGGGCACGACCTCGAGGATCGAGCGGCGCAGCGCCTCGAGCGTGCCGCGCTTCGGCTCGTCCAGATGGCGGAGGTACTCATCGACCTCGTCGGCGGACATGAGCGCGCAGCCTAAGCGGTCGGCGTCGTGGCTGCACGGCGCTGGCATCCTCACATCATGAAGCGGCTCAGAGGCAACGCCGAGGGGGTCTGCCGCGCGGATCGCGCAGCAGTCGCCGGGCTGCTGAGAACCGTCGACCAGTATCCGAGCTGGCACCCCGACGTGGTGCTCCGAGTCGCGGTACTCGAGCGCGACGCCGCGGGAGGCCCACGGATGTTCGAGGCGACGCTCCGGGTCCCGGTCGGCCCGATCTCGATGGACATCGACCTGACGCTGGCACTCGGCACGGACCATCGCGACCGGGTGACGCTGACGAGGCTGCCCAACGACTCCGAGGACACCGAGACGTTTGTCGCCGACTGGTGGCTCGAGCAGCGCCGGCCGGCGGAGACCGCGATCCGCCTCGACCTCGAGGGGGACATCGACGTTCCACGGGTCGTCCCGCTCGGCGACGTCGGGGACAGGCTCGCGCGCGGATTCGTCGACGCGGCGGTGGCCGCGCTCGGCTGAGCACGGGCGGCCGCCGATCCCGTCGCGATACTTCGGCTCTTGGCCGAGGATCTGGGCTTCGACCAGAAGGAGACGCTCGACGAGCGGGCGTTCGACTACGCGCGCACAGTCGCGCTCAGCGACGGCGTATTCGCGATCGCGCTGACGCTGCTCGTGCTCAACATCACCGTGCCGGAGCTGGCGAAGTCGGATCACGGCGAGCTCGGGAAGCGGCTGATCGAGCACCGCCAAGAGTTCGTCTCCTACGCGATCAGCTTCGCCGTCGTATCTGTGTTCTGGGTCCGACACCACGTGTTCTTCAGGCGGGTGTCGCGGATCGACGCGCGGCTTGCGGTGATCAACCTCGGCTACCTCGCGTTCATCGCGTTCGTGCCCTACCCGACGCGACTCGTGGGGATCTATGGGGACGAGCCGGCGGCGGTGGTGCTGTACGCGGCGACGCTCGCGATCATCGCGACCCTCGCGGGAGGCATGCGGCTGTACGGCCGACGGGCCGGGCTGCTGACTGCCCAGGGCCTACGGGAGATCGACCGCCGAGAGCACTGGCTGGTCGCTCCTGCAATCTTCCTGTTATCGATCCCGATTGCGTTCGTAAGCGCGACCGCCGCGCAGCTGATGTGGCTGCTCGTACTGCTGCCCCGCGCGGGGCAAAGGCTCGGTCGGCTCCAGCCGCGCCGCCACACGAAGCACGACGACTGAGCGAGAATCGCGCCGCATGCGATCGCGTAGCGCTCCGGTCCGGTAGGCCGATGACGTCCGAGCTCTTCTACGTGAGCGGTGGAGAGCTCGCGCTGCGACTCGAGCGCCGCGGGGGCGGATCCGTGATCGTCGATCAGGACGGCACGGTCGTCACCGACGCTCAGACGCTCGAGCGGGTGGGTGCGCTCAAGATCCCGCCCGCGTGGACCGACGTCTGGATCGCCGCCGCTCCGAACGCCCACCTTCAGGCGACCGGCCACGACGGCAAGGGACGCCGCCAGTACCTCTACCACCCGCTGTGGCGGGCGCGCCGAGATGAGGAGAAGTTCGACGACATGCTCGAGTTCGCGCAGCGGCTGCCGGCCGTGAGGGCGAAGGCCACGGAGCTGCTCGCGCTGCAGCACCCGGACCGGGCGCGCGGGCTCGCGCTCGCCGTCAGGCTGCTCGACATCGGGCTGTTCCGGGTCGGCTGGGACCGCTACGCGCGCGACAACGGCCACGTCGGGCTGACGACGCTCCGCCGCGAGCACGTGACGCTCCATGGACCCGAGGTCCGGTTCGACTTCGTCGCGAAGTCGGGCAAACGCCGGCGGATGACCGTTCGGGACCGGCAGTCGGTGCGCGTCCTCGGGGGTCTCAAGCGCCGTCGTGGGGAGCCCGACGAGCTGCTCGTGTACCGCTCGCGGGGCGCCTGGCATCGGATCCACGCTCCCGACGTCAACAACGCGCTGCGGTGCTGGGGCCAGGGCCCCTATTCGGCCAAGGAGTTCCGGACGTGGTCCGCGAGCGTGCTCGCGGCCGTCGCGCTGGCCCGCGAGCACGGCTCCGGCGCGCGCGGCCCGGCCGCCGTCAGGCGGGCGGTGCGCCAGGTCAGCGCCGCGCTCGGCAACACCCCGGCGGTCGCCCGCGCGAGCTACATCGACCCGCGCGTGATCGAGCGCTTCGAGCACGACGTCGTGATCGATCTGTCCGACGACGAGACCGCGGTGCTAGCGCCGCTACCGGCCGAGGACGGCGATGGGTTCGTCGTGGTCGAGCTGCCGACCGACGTGGACGGCGACGTGCTCCGGCTCGAGACCGAGCGCCGGGTGCAGGACCTGATCCGGCTCAGTTGACCTCGCGCAGGCGGCCGGTCTCGACCTCGTAGACGAACCCGCGAACGGACTCCTTGCGCGGGATGAACGGCGACGCCTTGATCCGCGCGATCGACTGGCGCACGTCGCCGTCGAGGTCGCCGAACGCCTCGGCCGCCCACTCCGGCTTGATCCCGGTCTCCTCCTCGATCGAGCGCTTGAACTCGTCGTCGGTGAAGGTCAGCATTCCGCAGCCGGTGTGGTGGATCAGGATGATCTCCTCGGTGCCGAGCAGCCGCTGCGAGATCGCGAGCGAGCGAATCGCGTCGTCGGTCACGACGCCGCCGGCGTTGCGGATCACGTGAGCGTCGCCCTCGGCCAGGCCAAGCGCGCCGTAGACGCTGAGCCTGGCGTCCATGCAGGCGACGACGGCAACCTTGCGGGCGGGGGGGAGCGGAAGCTCCGCTTTGTCGAACGAAGCGGCGTATGCCTGGTTGTTCTGAAGCAGTTCGTCCGTTGCGCTCATCGGCCTCTCCTGAGTAGGTTGCGCGGGCAGCTTATTCCGGCGAATTACCAACTAAATCGATCAGTTTATCTGGCTTTACCCGCGTGTCCGGTGCTAGCGTTCGCCTCACCTGAGGATGCTCGACCCCGCTAAACGGCCCTCGTGGAGCGAACAGTCTCAGGCGGCCGTCCGTACGCCGGCGCCCGAACTCCGTAGCGCCGAGCCGCCGGAGCCTGACGAGACGGCCGCGCCGGAAGCGGTTCGGGGCCGGGCCCCGGTTCAGCCCCGTCTTGTGGCCGCGGTGATGCTGATCGTCGCCGGAGTGGTGTGGGCGGCGATCCGCGGGCTCGAGTTCTACGGGCTGTCTCCGGTGAAGATCGTCTACGACCTCGACCAGCCGCCGCTGCTGCTGATCGCGGTCGCGGCGTGGCTTCTCTACAGGAGCCGCCGCCGGTGATCCTGCCGCACATCCAGATCGCGCGGGCGCACTGGCTGCTCGGCGCGCTGTTCCTCGCGATCGTGCTCGAGGCGTACCTCCCGATCCTTCGCCCCGACGGCCGTCCCGAGGAGTCGAGGTCGGTCGTGATCCCGTGGATGCTGATGATCGGGGGCGTCGGAGTGTGGGCGACGACGGTCTTTGCCGACGTCGTGCACGACATGCTGATTCACACCCTGTGGGGCGACATCCTGTTCGCCGCCGGCGCGCTCGAACTGATCCGGCGCCGCGGCGCGTACGAGCGCCCGTGGCTCGAGCGGGTGCTGCCCGTCGCGTTCGTCTCAACCGGGGTGCTGTTCATCGTCCACGTGCTGATCCACCCGACGCCGGGCGACGGCTGGCACGTCGCGCTGGGCACGCTGCTGATCACCGGCGGCATGCTCGAGCTGATCCGGCTGCAGCGCCATCGCCCGATGCCGGCGATCCCGCCCGCTGTGGTGCCGCTCGCCGGCTTCGCGCTGGCGCTGATCGCGATCCCGGTGGCGGCCGCGACATGAGGCGCACGCTCGCGATCGCCGCTGGGTGCGCGGTCGCGGCGCTCGCCGCGCCGTCGGCGGCCGGAGCCCACGCGTTCCTCGTCGGCGCGACGCCGACCTGGGGCGGCGAGGTCGGGAAGACGCCACACGAGATCCGGCTCGTGTTCAGCGAGAACGTGGTGGCGCAGTACGCCAGGGTCACCGTCGCCGGCCCGCGCGGCGAGGATCGCGGCGGGCGACCGAGCGTCGCCGGGCACGTGATCGAAGTTCCGGTGCGGGCCGGGGAGGGCGGGAGCTACACGGTGAGGTGGCGGATGGTCGCAAGCGACGACGGCCACGCTACCGAGGGCGTGTACAGCTTCGGCGTCCGGGTCAAGCCGGTCGCTCCGGCGCCGGTGAAGGGACTCGACGTCCCGGTCGCACCACAGGTGCTCGCATGGCTCCAGTTCGTCGGCGTGGTGCTGGCGGGCGGGATGCTGGTGTTCCGGGCGCTGGTGCTGGCGCCGTCGCGACGCGCTCTCGGCGAGGCGGGAACGCGCGAAGCGCGGATCACGACCGTCGTCGCGGCGTCGGGCGCCGTGGTCGCGCTTCACGCCGGCTTGCTCGGGTTCCTCGTCGGCGCCTATCCGATCGTGGGCGGCGGGCTTTCCGGCTTGATCAACACGGAGATCGAGCCGATCCGGGCCGGAACGCACCTCGGCCAGGCATGGACGCTGACGACGTTCGCGTGGCTCGGCCTGTTGATGTTGCTGGTGGCCTCGTGGGTCTCGCCCCGACGGCGCGAGCAGCTGCTCGCCGGTGCCGGCCTGCTCGGGTTGCTGATCGCGTTCGGCCTGAGTTGGGCGAGTCACCCGGCGTCCCGCGGGACGCTTGCGTTGCTGGCCGACTACGCCCACCTGGTCGCGGCCGCACTGTGGGTCGGGGGCGTCATCGCGATCACGATCATGGTTGCCAAGGCGCGGTCGCTGCCCCGCTCGACGCGCGACGCGATCGCCCGGCGGTCGGTCCTGCGGTTCTCCAAGCTCGCGCTGCCAACTGTCGTGGCGGTCGGGCTGTTCGGGATCTACCTCGCGGTCCGCGAGCTGCCGTCCCCGTCCGCGCTGTTCTCGACCGGGTACGGGGTGGTGCTGCTCGTCAAGACGGCGATTGTGCTGGGCGCGCTCGCGCTCGGGGCATACCACCGTCGGTTCGTCATCCCGCGGATCGCGAGTGGGGCTCCAGCCGCCAGCATCCGCAGCACGATCGTGTTCGAGATGGGGCTGCTGCTAGTCGCGCTCGCGCTTGCCGCGACGCTCAGCCAGACCGCGCCGCCTGGCTGAGCACGTCGGCCAGCGCCGCGTCGAGCTCGGGGTGGCCGAACTCGAACCCGAGCGTCCGCAGCCGCGCCGGGACCGCCCGCTGGCCGGTGGTGACGATCGAGGCCATCTCCCCGTACAGCAGCCGCAGCGCGAATCCCGGCACGGGCAGCACGGCCGGCCGGTGAAGCGCGCGCCCGAGCGCGGCGGAGAGCTCGCGGTTGGTGATGGGGACGGGCGCGGTGAGGTTGACCGCGCCGCTCGCGTCCGCCGAATCGAGCGAGAACAGCAGCGCGCCCACGACGTCGTCGAGGTGGATCCACGGCACGTACTGGCGGCCGCCGGCAACAGGCCCGCCGACGCCGGCGCGGAAGGGCGGCAGCATCTGTGCGAGCGCCCCGCCCGACGGGGACAGCACCACCCCGGTGCGGGTCGTCACTACCCGCAGCAGGTCGTCGGCGGCGTGCGCCTCCGCCTCCCAGTCGACGACCACCCGAGCGAGGAAGTCGTCGCCGGGCGGCGCGTTCTCGTCGAGCTCGCGGTCGCCGGAAGGGCCGTAGTAGCCGGTTGCCGACTGCGAGACGAGCGCCGTCGGGCGAGCGTCCGCGGAGACCTCCCGCAGGCCCGCGACGAGCATCCGCGTCCCCAGCACTCGCGAATCGCGGATCCGCGCCTTGGCGCCGGCGCTCCACCGCTGCGCGACCGGCTCGCCCAGGAGGTGGATCACCGCGTCGGCCCCGGCGAGGGCGGCGGCTGGGGAAGGGGAGCCGGTCGGGTCGGGCCACTCCCGGATCTCGACCCCGTCGCCGAGCGCCCGCTGCGCGCGCTCCTCGTCGCGGCTGAGCGCCACGACCTGATCGCCGCGGGCGACCAGTGCACGGCAGACGGCGGCGCCGATCGTCCCGGTTGCGCCGGTGACGACGACTCGACTCATCTTGGCCGACTGGTTCGCCGCACACTCAAGCGGGAGTCGGCTCGAGGTGCTGGCGGAGGAAGGCGTCGAGCTGCTGGCGCGGGACGGCCCCGATCAACCGTCCGGCCTCGACGCCGTCTCGCAGCAGGACCAGCAGCGGGATCCCCTGCACGGCGAACCGCTGGGAGATTGCGGGCGCCTCATCGACGTTGAGCTTGACGACCTTCAGCTGGCCGGCGTGCTCACGGCCGAGCTGCTCGACCAGCGGCGACACGGCACGGCACGGGCCGCACCACGGCGCCCAGAAGTCCACCAGCACCGGGACCGACGCGGTCGTCTCCTCCTCGAACGAGTCCGGTCCGGCGTCAACGATCCACGGCAGGTTGTGGTGGCAGACGCTGCACCGCGGCACACCGGTCGCGGTGGGGCGGACCCGGTTCTTGGTCCCGCAGTTCGGACAGGCGATGATCGTGCTCCGGTCCGGCATCGGCTTCCTCCACTCGAGGGGACCGTTTGACGATAGCTACCTACACTGCCTGGGGTCCGCGTGGGTCTTCTTAAGAAGATCTCACCCTTACCTCCTAGCTTCCCAGCGCATGACCGCCCCCAGGCATCTGTGGTCGGGCGACTGGAGGCGAGAGTCCGATGCAGCCGCACGAGACCTCGCCGAGCGCCGCCCGCAGCACGAGCAGCCCGCTCCGGCCGAGCCGGAGGCGTCGGCGACCAAGCCCCTGCCGCGCGTCCGCGAGGCCGCCGCGCCGAAGCCGAAGCCGGCGCCGAAGCCGCGGGACCGCGAGGCGGCCGCGCCGGAGCCGAAGGCGACAACGAAGCCGCGCGCAGCCGAGCAGCCGCCGCGACGCCCTGTCGACGAACCGCGACGCCCTGCGGGGTCGCCGCGACGCCCGGCGCCTGCGCCGCGCGCCCGCACGGACTCGCCGCGGCGAGCGCGGTCCGGCTCTCGCACCCTCTTGATCGTGGTCGCCGCGCTCGTGAGCGCGGGGATCGCGTACGCGGCCGTGTCCACGCTGGTCGGGTCCGACAGCAACTCCACGCCGCCCGCGGTCGCCTCGAGCCCCCCCGCTCAGGCGACGCAGGCCACCACCCGGCCCGCGTGGCTCGGCGTCAAGACCGAGAGCGTCGCGGCCGCCGGCGGTGGGTTCTCGTCGGGTAGCGGGACCGGCGGCACCGGCGGTACCGGCAGCACCGGCGGCGGCTTCACGACCGCCGGCGTGGTCGTCACGAGCGTCGTGCCGGGCAGCCCGGCCGACGCGGCGGGACTGCAGCCGGGCGACGTGATCACCCAGATCGACAGTCAGACCGTGAACTCCCCTGACGAGGTGAATTCCGCGCTCGCGGCGATGCACGCCGGCCAGCAGGTCGTGATCCAGTACCAGCGAGGGCCGTTCGCCAACACCGCGCAGGTCACGCTTGCGACTCAGCCGAACGGGTCGCCATGAGCTTCGCCGACCCCCTCGTCCTGCTCGCGCTGCTGGCGCTGCCGCTGCTGGTCAAGTGGTACACGTCCGAGCAGCGTCGGCGTACCCGCGCGGCGTCGGCGTTCGTCGCTCCGGCGCTGACGCAATCGGTCACGCCGAGCCGTCCGCGCTGGCGCCGGCACGCGCCGATGCTCGTGCTGCTGATCGCGCTGGCTGTGCTGATCTTCGCCGCGGCGCGTCCACAGCGGAGCGTCGCGAAGCCCGTCACCGACGGCGCGATCGTGCTCGCCAACGACGTGTCGAGCTCGATGCAGGCGACCGACGTCGCCCCGACGCGGTTGCGCGCGGCAGAGCGCGCGGCACGGCAGTTCCTGGCCGGCGTGCCGGGCACCGTCCAGGTCGGCGTGCTCGCGTTCGCGCGGACGCCGGCCGTGCTCCAGTCGCCGACGACGAACCACGTGCAGACGGCGAACGCGCTCGCGCACCTGCCGCAGACGCGCGGGGGGACGGCGGTCGGCCTCGCGCTGCAGGCCGCGCTGCACGAGCTCGGAAACGTGCCGCGGGTCGCCGGCAAGCGACCGCCCGGCGCGATCGTGCTGATCTCGGACGGCGCCTCGAACGTCGGTCCGGGGCCGATCGCGGTTGCCCGCCAGGCGGCCTCGAAGCACATCCCGATCTTCACCGTCTCGATCGGCACACCCAAGGGAACGATCCAGATCAAGAAGGGCGTCACCGCGAGCTCACCGACCGTCACCGCGCCCGTCCCGGTCAGCGGCGAGCAGCTTGCGCAGATCGCCGCCGTGTCCAAGGGCAAGGCGTTCAAGGCGTCGGATGCAGCCGGGGTAAACGAGGCGTACGCGCACCTCGCCGCCCACCTCGGACACAAGCAAGTCAAACAGGAGATCACCACGAGCTTCGCCGGTGTAGCGCTCGCGCTGCTGGTACTGGGCGGCGCCCTGTCGCTGCGCTGGTTCGGCCGCCTCGTCTAGGTGATGGCGACCAACGGAGGTCAGATGAACGAAATCGAACACACCCACGAGCTGCGAATCGAGGCGAGTCATGCCCTCGAGGAAGCGCTCTACGAGATCAAGCGAGTGATCGTCGGGCAGGACGCGATGCTCGAGCGGCTGCTGGTGAGCCTGCTCGTCGGCGGACACGTGCTGCTCGAGGGCGTCCCGGGCCTCGCCAAGACGCTCACCGTCAAGACCCTCGCGGCCGTGCTCGGTGGCTCGTACAACCGGATCCAGTTCACGCCGGACCTGGTCCCGGCCGACCTGGTCGGGACCCGCGTTTACCGGCCCGACAGCGGAGGGTTCGACACCGAGCTCGGCCCGGTGCACTGTAACTTCCTGCTCGCCGACGAGATCAACCGCGCGCCCGCCAAGGTCCAGTCGGCGCTGCTCGAGGTGATGCAAGAGCAGCAGGTGACGATCGGCGGTACCACCTACCCGGTGCCGCTGCCGTTCATCGTGATGGCGACGCAGAACCCGATCGAGTCCGAGGGCACCTACCCGCTGCCCGAGGCGCAGCTCGACCGGTTCCTGATGAAGATCCTCGTCGACTACCCGAGCACGGGCGAGGAGGCGGCCGTGGTCGGCCGCAGCCTCAGCGCCCAGGCCGAGGTCCGGGAGCGGCTGTCGCTCGAGGAGCTCAGGCGCTATGCGCGGGCGACCGAGACGGTGTTGGTCGACCGTGACGAGATCGCCTACGCGGTCGCGATCGCCGACGCGACGCGGCACCCGGCTCAGCACGGGCTCGACGAGCTCGAGCACCTGATCGAGTTCGGCGCGAGCCCGCGCGGGCCGATCTCGCTGGTCCAGGCGGCGCGGGTGCTCGCGCTGCTCCGCGGCCGCGGCCACGTCTCGTCGGCCGACATCCGCGATCTCGCCGCCGACGTGCTGCGCCACAGGCTCGTGCTCTCCTACGACGCGCTCAGCGAGGGCGTCACCGCGGACCAGGTGCTCGACAGGGTGCTGGCGGCCGTTCGCGAGCCCGATACCGGTCACCTGATCCATGAGAGCCCGAGCGCCGTGAGGGCCGTGTGAGCCCAGCGCTCCTCGAGCCGCCTGCAGCGCGTCAGGGCCCAGGCCCGATCGCGCAGCCGCTGATCGACGCGCTCGACGTCGCCGTCAACCGGCTGGTCGCGCGACGGCTGCCGGGCGACCGCCGCGCCGCCGGGGTGGGCGTCGGCACCGAGCTCGCGCAGCTGCGGCCGTACGTGCTGGGCGACGACGTCCGGCACATCGACCCGGCGGCGTCAGCGCGCACGGGCCAGCCCCACGTGCGCGTGCACGTGCCCGAACGGGCGCTTACCACTTGGATCGTGCTCGACGTCTCACCGTCGATGGCATTTGGGACAGCCACGCGGCTGAAGGCTGACGTCGCAGAGGGCGTCGCGCTCGTGTTCGGTCGGCTCGGGATCCGCAGGGCCGGCAGCGTCGGGATGGTCACGTTCGGGGGCGCCGAGCCGCATACGCTGCCGCCGCGCGGCGCCAAGCCGGGGATGGTCGCGGTCCGTCGCACGCTGGAGGAGGGGGTCGCGCCCGACGGCCGGCACGACCCCGAGGCGCTCGCCGGAGCGCTACGGCGGGTCGCGAAGCTCGCAAAGCAGCCGGGGCTGGTCGTCGTGATCTCGGACTTCCGCGACCAGCGCGAATGGGAGCGGCCGCTCGGGTCGCTGCAGGTGCGCCACTCGGTACTGGGCTTCGAGATCGTCGATCCGCGCGAGCTGGAGCTGCCTGCGGTCGGTGTGCTGGCGCTGATCGATCCGGAGACCGGCGAGCGGATCGAGATCGACACCTCGCGCAGCCGCGTCCGGCGTCGCTACGCCGAGCTGGAGCAGGAGCGGCGCGAGCTGGTCGCGCGGGAGCTGCGGCGGCTTCGCGTCGAGCACGTCGAGCTGTCGACCGAGGATGACTGGCTGCTCGCGCTGGGGCGGCGGCTGCGATGAGCTTCAGCTCCCCCGTGTGGCTGGCGGCGCTCGCGCTGATCCCGGCGGCGATCGCCGTCTCGGTGCTCGCGCGGCGTCGCGCGCGCCGGTATTCGGTGCGGTTCCCGGCGGTGGCGACGGCGAGGCTCGCGGCCGCCGCCGGCAGCTCGTGGATCCGGTACATCCCGGCTGCGCTGCTGCTGGGCTCGGTCGCGGCACTCGCGCTCGCGCTCGCCAAGCCGCACGTCAGCTACCAGGCCGCCGTGAACGAGGGTTCGGTGATGCTCGTCAGCGACGAGTCGGGGTCGATGGCCGCGACCGACGTGCAGCCGACCAGGCTCGACGCCGCCGAGCAGGCCGCCAACACGTTCATCGACCAGCTGCCCTCGGCTGTGCGCCTCGGCGCGATCGCGTTCTCGACCTCGCCCAACTCGGTCCAATCGCCGAGCGCCGACCACAACGGCGCCCGGTCGCTGATCAACGGCCAGCAGGCCAGCGGCGCGACGGCCACGGGCGACGCGCTCCAGCTGGCGCTGCAGCTGCTCCGCGGCGGGCAGACGAAGCATCCGGCGGCAGCGATCGTGCTGCTGTCGGACGGCTCCGCGAACCAGGGGGTCGACGCGAGCACGGTCGCGAAGCTCGCTGCCAAGGAGAAGATCCCGATCGACACGGTCGCGCTCGGGACGCCGAACGGCACGCTCCCGAACCCGGATCCGCTCGGCCCGCCGGTGCCCGTCCCCCCGGATCCTGCGCTGATGCAGCAGATCGCGAAGCTGTCGGGGGGCCAGACGTTCAATGCGCAGAGCGCCGACGAGCTGAGCTCGATCTACAAGAAGCTCGGCACGCAGCTCGGGACCGTCACGCGACAGCGAGACATCACCAGCTATTTCGTGATCGGCGGCCTTGCACTGCTGACGCTCGCGGGGATCGGTGCCACCCGCTGGTCGCCGCGGCTCCCGTAACGGGCGCCCTCAGCCTTCGCGCACTGATCGAGCCCGCGCGCCTTTGCGTAGGCGTCGACGGCGCGAGCCTATCCGGCGGACCGATGAATCCCGGGATCGATCGGGGTCTAACGGGTGACCCCAAACTCCAGGAGGACCTCGTGACCAGCACCAGCACAACGAGCCGCGTCGAAAAGCTTGCGACGGTGATCGTTCCCGTGGCCGATCAGGACGCGATGATCGATTTCTACGTCGACAAGCTCGGCCTCGAGAAGCGGCTCGACATCCCGTTCGAAGACAAGTACCGGTGGGTCGAGGTCGGCCCGGCCGGCTCCGAGACCACGATCGCGCTCGCGCCGCCCCCGCCCGACAAGCCGGACACCGGAAATCGCGAGACCGGGATCAGCCTCTACTCGGGCGACGTGGACGGGTACCACGCCCAGCTGAAGGCCGCCGGCGTCGACGTCGACGCCGAGGTCAGCCGCATGGGTGACCCGATCCCGCCGATGTTCTGGCTGCGCGACCCGGAGGGCAACACCCTGATGGTCGTCGGTTGACCTTAATCGCGCGCCGCGCCGCGCCGCCGCGGGGCTAACCCGGCGGCGCGGCGAGCAGCGCGCTGTCACGACGGAACGCTCTCGCCGGAATGGCGGCCGTAGTGTGGTTATCGCGGGGCAGCGAGCGAGGTTGCGCGACGTAGCTGGTCCGCTATCGCCCGGAGCTGGTCGATCAGCTCCGGCGGCTCGTGTACCTCGAAGTCGACCCCGAGCATCGCGATCCGGAGCGCCAGCCAGCGGAGGTCGTCGTCGCCGGTCCGGTACTCGCAGGTGCCGGCGTCGAGCGGCCTGACCGCGCCCCACCGGCTAGGGATGCGGGCCGCGATCTCCTCCGCTGCCACGTGCAGCGTCACGCGCGCCTCGTACCGGTTCGGCCGTCCCGCGATGCTGTTCGTGATGAACGCCGCGGCATCGCCGCCGGGGATCGCTCGCGCCTCGAACCGCACCCCAGTCGACGCCGGGCGGGCGAGGCGGTCGACCCGGAACGAGCGCCAGTCCTCGCGTCCGCGGTCCCACGCGAGCAGGTACCACCGCTGCCCGAGGTTCACAAGCGCGTGCGGTTCGACGTCGCGCCGGCTCTCGGCGCCGTCACGCCTGCGATACGCGAAGCGCAGCCGCTCGCAGTCGCGACACGCCGAGGCGATCAGCATCAGCTCGTGCGGATCGACGGTCGGGCCGAGCGGGACCGTGATCGTCGCCGAGCCGATCGCCCTGACCCGGCGCCGGAGCCGCCGCGGCAGGATCTGCTCGAGCTTGACCAGCGCCCGCACCGCGGTCTCCTCGATCCCGGCCACGGACGCGCGGGCGGCGGTCCCCAAGCCGACCGCGATCGCGATCGCTTCCTCGTCGTCCAGCAACAGTGGAGGCATCGCCGTTCCGGCCCGCAGCGCGTAGCCGCCCGCGGGTCCCGACAGCGAGTCGACGGGATAGCCGAGCTCGCGAAGCCGCTCTACGTCGCGGCGGATCGTCCGGCCCGACACCTCGAGCCTGTCCGCGAGCTCCATGCCGTTCCAGTGGCGGCGCGCCTGGAGCAGCGACAGGAGTTGAAGCAGCCGACCAGAGGTCTCGGTCATGACAGGCAAATCTTCTACGAAATCGAGGACAGAACCTGACCTAAATGGGTCGTAGGGTGCCCCGGACGTAAACGACGAGAGGAGCAGCAGATGCCTGAGCGCGATGGATACATCCCCGGCGTGCCGTGCTGGGTCGATGCCACCGAGCCCGATCCGGAGGCCGCAGTCGCCTTCTACGGCGGCGTGTTCGGCTGGGAGTTCGAGGACGCGATGCCGCCTGACGCTGAGAGCAGGTATTTCATGGCGCGGATCCGCGGCAAGAACGTCGCGGCCGTCGGATCGAGCCCTCCGGGCGCGCCGCCGATGGCGGTATGGAACACGTACATCGCCGTCGAGAGCGCGGACGAGTCCGCGGCCAAGGCCCGCGAGGCCGGCGGCACGGTGCTGATGGAGCCGTTCGACGTGATGGATGCCGGTCGGATGGCGGTCCTCGCAGATCCCGAGGGCGCCGTGTTCTGCGTGTGGCAGGCACGGGGCAGCCATGGCGCCGAGCTCGTCAACGAGCACGGCACGGTCAACTTCAACGGCCTCAACACCCGCGACGCCGAGGCCGCGAAGGCGTTCTACGGATCCGTGTTCGGCTGGCGGACGCTGAGCCTGGGCCCGGGCGTGGAGATGTGGACGCTGCCCGGCTACGGTGATCACCTCGCCGAGCGGGATCCCGAGCTTCGGGAGCGGGTGCGCGAGTCGGGCGGTCCCACCGGATTCGAGGACGTGGTCGCGGCGATCACTCCGATCCAGGCCGATCAGGCCGACGTGCCGGCGCACTGGAACGTCACGTTCGCGGTCGACGATGCGGACGCGATCGCGGCGACGGCCGCCGAGCTGGGGGCGACCGTGATCGCCCCTCCGTTCGACGCTCCGTGGGTGCGGATGACGGTGATCGCCGACCCGCAGGGAGCGACGTTCATCGCCAGCAAGTTCGTGCCCGAGAATCGCGAGCTCGGCTCGCCGGCGGACGCGACGCCGAGCGCTGCGTAGCGGATTGCTCTCGCTCCGGGGGGCGGGCGCGATCGCCCGCCCCCCCGGCCCGCCCGGGGCGGCCGGGCGGCCGGGGCGCAACGGGCTCGTGGCGGTCATCCAGGACTACGACCCGGACAACGCGCGCTTCCGGTGGCCGCGTGGCGTCGAGTTGTAGAGTCGCGGCCGTGACGCTGGTCGTGATCACCGGCGCGACGCGCGGGATTGGACGAGCTGCGGCGATCGAACTGGCCGGGCAGGGCGCGGAGGTCGCAGTCGTCGGCCGCGAGCCCGAGCGCGTCGACGCAGTCGCGGGCGAGGCGCAAGCGGCCGGGGGAGGCGCCCCCGTCCACACCTATGTCGCCGACCTGACGCTGATGGCAAGCGTCCGGCAGCTGGCGGAGCAGCTGCGCGGCGCCCACGAGCGGATCGACGTGCTGGCGAACAACGCCGGGGCGCTGTTCGCGTCGCGCAAGGTCACCTCAGAGGGGTTCGAACGGACCTTCGCGCTCAACCACCTGGCGCCGTTCCTGCTCACCAATCTGATGGTCGACCGGCTCGCCGGCGGCCGCGTGATCGCAACCGCGTCGGACGCCCACACGGCCGGGCGTCTCGATCTCGACGACCTCCAGTCCGAGCGCTCCTACTCCGCGATGCGGGTGTACGGGACATCGAAGCTCTGCAACATCCTGTTCACGCGCGAGCTCGCGCGGCGTGAGCCCGAGCTGCGCGCAAACTGCTTTCACCCGGGCGTCGTCCGCACCGGGTTCGGCAAGAACGAGAACGGCATCTGGAAGGTGCTGACCACGATCGGGGGTCCGTTCCTGCGCTCGCCCGAACGCGGCGCACGCTCGCTCGTGTGGCTCGCCACCTCGGATGAGGGCGGACACCTGACGGGCGAGTACGTCGAGAACGAGACGGTCTCAGAGCCGAGCGCGGCCGCTCAGGACCCGGATTTCGCGCGCGGGCTCTGGGAGCGCAGCGCGGCCCTGGTCGGGCTGCCGGCCGACGCGGTCGCGTAGCGCGCGGGGGGCGGTCGGCCCCTGGATGAAGCGTTCTTTGCGGGTGTACACACCCATTCGGTGTATGGAGCCGCATAGAAGCGGCGGTGGTATACCCCTGGGGGGTATGATGGGAGCCGTGCCGAACACACAACCCACACCCACTCGCGGGTACACCGCGACCAAGCAACAACTGCTCTCACGCCTGAAGCGCATCGAAGGTCAGGTGCGCGGCATCGAGGGGATGGTCGACGAGGACCGCTACTGCATCGACGTGCTGACCCAGATCAGCGCGGTCCAGGCCGCGCTCGACAAGGTGGCGCTCGGACTACTGGACGACCACGCGCGCCACTGCGTCGTCGGCGGCGCCGCGGGGGGAACGCCCGACGAGCGCACCGAGGAGCTGATGGCGGCCGTGGGACGGCTGGTCCGCAGGGGGTAGACGGACGTGAGCTCGATCGGCCACGCGCTCCGGTTCGCGTTCGGGATGACGTGGGAGGTCCTGTGGGCGCTGATCCTCGGCTTCGCGCTGTCGGCGGCCGTTCAGGCGGTCGTCTCGAAGCAGCAGATGCGAAAGCTGCTGCCGGATGACTCGCCGCGGACGCTGGTCAAGGCCGCCGGCCTCGGCGCGGCGTCCTCGTCGTGCTCGTACGCGTCGGTCGCGCTCGCGAGGTCGCTGTTCCGCAAGGGCGCGAACTTCACTTCCGCGATGGCGTTCCAGTTTGCCTCGACCAACCTGGTCGTCGAGCTCGGGATCATCCTCGCGGTCCTGATCGGCTGGCAGTTCACCGCCGGCGAGTTCGTCGGCGGCCCGATCATGATCGCGCTGCTAGCGGTCCTGTTCCGGCGGTTCCTGAAACGGTCGCGGGTGCAGGAGGCGCGGCGCGAGGCCGACCGCGGAGCGGCGGGACGGATGGAGGGCCACGCCGAGATGGATATGAGCGTCCAGGCCGAGGGATCGCTATGGCAGCGCCTGCGCTCGCCGGCCGGCTTCACGGCGATCAGCGACTACTTCGTGATGGACTGGGCCGCCGTCTGGCTGGACGTGTTCGGCGGGCTGCTGATCGCGGGCGCGCTGGCGGCGTGGGTTCCCAACTCGTTCTGGGAGGGGCTGTTCCTCCAGCACGACGGCGCGCTGGCGACGATCTGGGGACCGCTGATCGGCCCGCTCGTCGCGATCCTGTCGTTCGTCTGCTCGATCGGCAACGTGCCACTCGCGGCGGTCCTGTGGAACGGCGGGATCAGCTTCGGCGGCGTGCTCGCGTTCATCTTCGCCGACCTGATCATCCTGCCGATCCTGAACATCTACCGGAAGTACTACGGCCGCCGTATGGCCGTCTTCCTGCTCGTCACGTTGTACGTGACGATGGCGGCCGCCGGGCTGATCGTCGATCTGCTCTTCACCGTGCTCGGCCTGGTCCCGACCGGCCCGCGTCACGCGCACATCACCGACGCGGGCGTGACGCTCAACTACACGACCGTGCTGAATGTGATCTTCCTGATCGTCGCGGCCGTGCTGGTCTTCCGCTACTTCACGAAGGGCGGAGGGATCGCGATGCTGCGGGGGATGAACGGCCCGGCAGGCGGGCACGATCACGCCGGCGCCCACGCCCACGCCGGGGCGCACGCCCACGGCGGAGCGCACGCCGAGAGCTGCTCGGCCACCTCCTAGAGCCGGGCCTCGTCGAGGATCGGCTCGAACAGCTCGACCGGGTTCCCGGCCGGATCCTCGACCAGTATCTGTCGCCCGCCGACGCCCGCAACGATCTCGTTGCGGAAGTAGGCGCCGCTCTGGCGCAGCTGGTCGACCGTCGCGTCGAGGTCGTCGACCTGGAGCTGGAAGCGGTTCCACCCGCCCGGCTCGGGCACGGACCCGTCGGGCATCGCCTGCCCGCCACCCGGTCCTGCGCCCGGCGCGCTCAGCACGAGGCGCAGGTCGCCGCGCGCGAGCATCGCGAACGCGGGGGCGGGGTGCATCACCTCGTCGAAGCCGAGCTGCCCGCAGTAGAAATCGATCGCTGTGTCGACGTCGTGGACGATGTAGCGGACGCTTACGGTGGCGATGTCCACATGCTACGGCCTGGCCTCGAGCACGAGGTTCATCGGAGTCTCGGCCGCGCGCCGAAAGCGGCTGAACCCGGCCTCCTCGAACACGGCGCGGAGCTTCGCCTCCCCGGCCTGCGCGCCGAGGCCGAGCCCGATCTCCTGTGACAGCGAGTTCGGGGTGCAGACGACGCTCGACGCGGTGTAGAGCATCGCCGCCAGCGGATTGCCATCGATGTTCGCGGCGCGTCCGTCGAGCGCGAACGGCTCGACGAGCAGAATCGTGCCGTCCGGCGCGAGGTGCTCGCGCGCGTACGCGGCGACGCCCACCGGATCGCCCATGTCGTGTAGACAGTCGAAGAAGCAGATCAGGTCATAGGCGCCGGGGAAATCCTTCGCTCCGGCCACCTCGAACATCGTCCGGCTCTCGACACCCGCCTCGGCCGCGCGCTCCCGCGCGGTCTCGATCGACGGTGGGTGGTAGTCGAAGCCAATGAAGCTTGAGTTCGGGTAGGCGTCGGCCATCACGACGACCGACGCGCCGTGCCCGCAGCCGATGTCGGCCACCCGCGCGCCGGCCTCCAGCTTCGCCTGCACGCCCTCGAGCGCGGGGATCCACGAGCCCGGCAGGAACGTCCGGTAGCCGGTCCGGAAGAACCACTCGGTGCCCTTGAAGAGGCAGGCGTCATGGTCGCCCCACGCCATCCCGCCGTCGGAGCTGAACGCGGCCTTGATCTTCTCCATGTCCCTGAACAGCGAACCGAGAGTGTTCATCCCGCGAGCGGTGAACGCGGGCGAGTTCTCGTCGGCCAGTGCCATTGCCGCCTCCGCCCCGAGCGCGTACCGGTCGGCGTCCGCGTCGTACTCGATCAGGCCGGCGGCCACCTGGCCGTCGAGCCACTCCCGCACGAGTCGCGGATTGCAGCCGGTCGCGTCCGCGAGCTCGTCCGCGGTCCGCGGCCCGTCGTTCGCCAGCGCCGTGTACAGGCCAAGCTCGTCACCGAGCCAGATCCCGAGGCACACGGCCCCGCCGGTCATGTACCCGACCATCCGGCCCATGAACTCGTGAAGCTTCGCTTCGTCGATCGCGCCCGCGCTCATGCCAACCTCCCCAGTTGTGAAGCCTCCCCAGACCCTTGGCCATGCCTATCAGGTGCGGTTCGCTCACGTCAAGGCGCGCGCGCTCCACCCTGACCGCGAGATCTTGCGCCTACGGCACCGGCGTGAGGGTCCGCGAGGCCTGACCGGCGAGCTACCGCTCCATCTCCAGGCGCTCCGCGCGCGCGAGCTGCGCATGGAGGCCCTGCGCGACCGTCCGCATCAGCAGCACCGCGGTCCCCGTCAGGCCCGTGAAGCCGAGCACCCAGAGCGCGTCGCGGACGCCCTTGTCCGGGGACAGCGAGCCCGCGATCAGCAGCGCCGCCGAGGTCAGCGCGCCGGCGGCGGTCGACAGCGCCACGAGCGTGCGGTTGAGCCAGTTCTCGACGATCGCCCGGTCGTTCCCGGCGTACCGCTCGGTGCGCAGGACCATCCGGCCCGAGCGCAGCTGGCTGGCGACCGCCTCGGCGTGCTCGGGCAGCGATCGCAGCGCCGGCAGCGCGCGGATCAGCTCGCGCTGGAGCAGCTCCTCGGGCGTGCCGAGGTCCTCGCGATGGTCGGCCGCGACCAGCTGCGTCGCCTCGCTGCCGAGCTCGAACCGGGGATCGAGGCCGCGCAGCGTGCCCTCGAGCGTCAGCAGGGTGCGGGACAGGATCAGCATCGAGCGCGGCGGCCGCAGCCCGTGCCGCTCGATCACGTCGATCACGCCGGCCATCGCGGCGGGGCTGAGGCCCGCCGTGTGGACCTCGCCCAGCAACACCGACATGTCCCGTTCGAGCTGGCGCATGTCGATGTGCTCGGCGTCGCCGACCATGTGGCGGACGGCGCGCGCGATCAGCGAGCCGTCCTGCATCGAGAACCCGAGCGCGATCCCTTGGAGCGACTCTCGCGTGATCGCGTCGAGCTGCCCGACGGCGCCGAAGTCGAGCAGCCACAGCGTCCCCTCGGCGTCGATCATGACGTTCCCGGGGTGCGGGTCGGCGTGGTAGTAGCCGTCGCGCAGGATCTGCGCGAGGAACGAGCCCAGCAACCGGCGGGCGAGCTCGGTCCGGCCGACGGGCACCGCGTCGACGGCCTCCTTGTCGGAGATCGTCTGGCCCTTGACCTCGTCCATCACCAGCAGCCGGCGGGTCGAGAGCGTCGGATGGACGAGCGGGATCTTGACCCCGAAGTCGCCCTCGCGGTTCTCCCGCAGTCGCATCCCGGCCACGGCCTCGCGGCCGTAGTCGAGTTCGCTCTCGATACTGGTGATCAGCTCGTCGGCGAGGTCGCGGATCCCGATCCGGTGGGCGGCCTCGACCCGCCGGTCGACCTGCCGGGCCACGAACGAAAGAACCGCCGAGTCGCGAATCACGATCTCCTCGAGCGCGGGGCGCTGGAGTTTGACCACCACGTCGCGCCCGTCATGGAGCTTCGCCCGGTGCGTCTGGCCGATCGACGCGGCCGCGAGCGGCTGCACCTCGAACTCTGCGAACGCCTTCTCGACGGGCTCGGCGAGCTCGGCGCTCAGCACGTGCTGGACGTCCTCGTTGGACAGGCGGCTGACGTTCGAGTGAAGATTCGACAGCTCGGTCGTCAACGGCTCCGGGAGCAGGTCGGTGCGGGTCGCCGCGATCTGCCCGAACTTGACGAACATCCCGCCGGAGCGCTCCAACACGATCCGCAGCCGGCGGGCGAAGTCGGGCGAGGCGAACGCCGCCGAGGATCGGTAGCGGACGTGCAGGAGGTTCTCGGACCGGGCGTTCTCGACGATCTGGCGAAAGCGGCCCAGCGGCGAGAGCACCGCGCGCGTCGCCCGGATCGGATGCCTGAGCGTGAAGCGCGCGAGCTGGTGGCGGTGGCCGCCACGCGTGACGACGTCGATGATGATCGCCACCGGCAGCGAGGCCAGCACCCCGAAGAACACCGATACCGCCACGATCAGCACCGGGTGGTCGTTGTGAGGCCCGAGCGCGACCAGACCGGTAATCAGACCGACGAACCAGCCGATGATCGCCGCGACGGTGTTGCGGACCCGGCCGATGTGAACGCCCAGCACGCGGCCGCTCAGCACGCCGATCAGCGCGATCCACAGCGGCAGCACCAGCAGATAGCCGATGCCGAGCTCGAACTTGACCGTGACGGCGAGCGGAATCACCGGCGTAGGGTGTCACAAACGGACCAGACGACTCCGCTGCGAGAGGCCCGATCCAAATCGTCCGTTTTTCGGTCTCGTGACGCCGAAAACGGGGCGGCTGCAGCGATATCTTCCGGTGTCGATCCAGACGCGGGAGAAGGCGCACATGTGGAGATTGCGGGTTTTTGCAGTGGGTACTGCCTGCGCTGTGATGGCGTTTGCGAGCGCAACGGCTGCGGCAAAGATCGGCTTCTCGACCCCGACAATGGTCGACCCGATCAGCACGTTCGGCGAGCCCTCAATCGGAATCGACCCGGTGGGGGACGACGTGTTTGCGAGCGGGCCGACGGGTACGGGAGTCCAGCGCAGCCAATGGGAGGCCTCCAGCGACGGCGGCCAGACGTTCAGGATCATGAACCCCGCGATCCCGCCGACGGCGATCCAGAGCACGGAAGACCCGCCCGGGGGAGGGGACACCGACCTCAACTTCGACCGTAGCGGGAAGCAGTACTTCGCCGATCTATACGCGCTGGCGTGTCTTCGCACGGCGACTTCGACCAGTACCGGCGAGGCAGTCCAGACGAGCCCGGATGGCTGCAGCACCCACGCGGGCGCCGACCGGCAGTGGTTGGCCGTATACGACCCGCCCCCGGGTACTCCCCATAAGTCTGCGTACGTCGGACCGACTCCACTCGTATATCTGGAGTACAACAACCTGACCTCAGGCGCGCAGTGGAACAAGTCGAACGACGGGCTGAGCTTCACGAGCGCGATCAGCGGCGAGACTCCGGCGACCGACGCCAGCTACGCGCCGTTCGGTGCAGACGGCTACCCCCAACTGGACCAGCGGACCGGAAAGGCGTTCCAGGCGGCCGGGCTGCAGAACCCCGATGGCACGTTCGATCTGTTGCTGAATATCGGGACTCCGGATGCGCAGGGTAACCTGACGTTCCTCGACGCGCCGACCGCCTCCTCCGCCGGGGCCGGCAACACCGGGAATCTGATCCACATCGCCAACAACCTGCCCGGCTCGCCGGACACGTTGTTCACGGTTCTGTCTTTCGACCAGGCGCGCAACCTGTTCGTGACATGGGACATCAGCGGTAGCAAGCCGGGCCAGTGGCAGACGTTTGTGGCGGCCGCGTCGGCGGCGTCCGGATGGCGCAACTGGAGCAAGCCCGTGCAGGTGTCCGATGGCTCCACCATCACCGGCGACGCCGTCAACGTTTTCCCTTGGCTCAAGGCGGGTGGCCCCGGTCGCGCCGACGCCGTGTGGTACGGGTCGAACAAGAGCGTCGACCCGAGCAGCCAGCAGGGACAGGCTTGGAACGTGTTCATGAGTCAGGTCGTGTTCCCGGTCGACTCGGGCGGCGCGATTACCGGCGTCGCGCCGTCGAAGACGCTCGTCAAAGTCACGCCGCACCCGATGCACTACGAGGACGTCTGCCAGGACGGAACGGGGTGCATCACGGTGCAGGGCAACCGTAACCTCGCCGACTTCTTCACCGTCACGATCGACAGGCAGGGGGCGGCCGAGGTGATCTACGACGACACCTCGAACGGGCTGTTCCAGACCGGGTTCGAGCCCGACAACAACCAGACGCTCGACCACGCCGGGGCCCCGCTCGTGACGATCGCGCGCCAAACCTCGGGGATGGGCCTGTACGGCAAGCCGGTGAACGGACCGTCTAACGCACCCGCCACCGGACTCGCGGACCCCGTCGGGGATGCTCGCTACCCGGTGATCGGCGGCAGCGAGGTCACGGGCATGGATTTGCTCGGCACCTCGCTGAGGCTGGACCCGGCCGCGAAGACCGTAACGATCACCGACAAGGTCCTCGACCTTGCCAACCCGGCCGCAACCAGCACACAGATCCCCGGAGCGGCGCTGCTCCAGTACGTCACGCGCTGGCAGATGGGGAACACCATCTACTACGCGGCGATGTCGACCTCGGCTGCGAATCAGCCGAGCTACTACGCCGGCTCCGCGAAGAGCGTCGACCTCTGCTCCGTGAGCGCGTGCGATCCGCACGTGCTCACGTATCCGGAAGCCGATCTCGGCGGCACGGGAGAGACGGGCGCGGTCAAGTGCCCGGCGGTCCCGTCGGCCCAGAACCCGTGCACCCTGACGATCACCGTCAGAACCGCCGACGTCGGCAACCCGACGTCCGGAAGCTCACTGGAGGAGGTCGGGACGTACGCGTTCACGGCTTCGCATCCGCAGGGACTGACCAGCGACGCTCAAGCGCAGGCCAACAACCTCCCGCTCCAGATCGACGGCACGTGCTGCTTCAACTACGGGGCGCCAGTGAGCGGCGCGGTGGTGGGAGCCGGCGCACCGAGCGCGGTGCCGCGCGGGGCAGCGGCCGCTCCCGGCCGAGGATTCGAAGCGGGAAGCGGCAGGGTGACCCCTGGAACCGAGCCCGCCCCACTGTTCTGGTGAGCGGGCGGCGAGCGTTCCAGGCCGGATGCGGTCTGACCGCCGCGGTCGCTCTGGCTGCGTGCGGGGGCGCGATGGCTCCAGGGGTGCAGCCGGCGCCATCCGCCGATATCGGCGGCGGGGGCGGGTCGGCCACGACCCGGCTCCTGGCCGACCCGGCGGACGCGCCCGGAACCCCGAAGCCGCCCTCGCCGCTCTCCGCGGAGCCGGCGATCCCGGCGCCGCATGGGCCTGCACCCGTCACGCTGGTCGTCAAGGACCTGATCCGAGGCCACGGTGACGTCGCCCGACCGCACGACGACGTCACCGTCAACTACGTCGGAGTCCTCTTCAAAGACGGGAGGCGGTTCGACTCCTCCTGGCAGCGGCGCAAGACGTTCAGCGCCGCACTCAGCAACGGCAGCGTGATCTCCGGATGGGTGAAGGGGATCGCCGGAGAGCGCGTGGGCGGGCGGCGGGAGCTGATCATCCCGCCGAACCTCGCCTACGGCGCCTCGGGTAGCCCGCCGAAGATCCCGCCCGACGCGACGCTGGTGTTCGACGTGGACCTGCTGTCGGTGTCGGACGGCGGCGAGGACGGCTGAGCCGGGCCCGGCTACGCATCGATCTTCCGCGTCAGCCAGGCGCGAGTCGCGGGGCTCGAGGCGTAGCCTTCGCCGGGTGGTAGCCGGAGCCGCGCGAGCACGGGGCGTCGAACGCAGGCCCGAATACGGGGTCGCGTTCATCGACTGGCTCGCGTGCGCGTGCGCGGGGGCGGCGGAGCGCGCCGCGGTCGCGGCCCGTGCGGCGGGGGACGACCTCCCGGCGACGGTCGCGTTCGCCGCGACGGCCGGCCACGTGCTCGACTACGACGACACGTTCGCCGACGGCGTCGCTCACGTCAGCGCCGCGTGCGCGCCGGCGGCGCTCGCGGTCGCCGCAGAGCTCGGCCTGACGCTTGGCGACGCGCTGGACGCGTACGCGGAGGGGTTCGAGGCGATGGCAGCGCTCGCCGAGACGAGCCATCCCGAGCTGTACGAGCGGGGCTGGCATCCGACCGCGGTGTGCGGCCCGATCGGGGCGGCCGTCGCGGCGTCGCGGCTGTTCCGGCTGACCCCCGAGCAACGTCAAAACGCGCTCGCGGTCGCCGCGCTTCGCGCCGGCGGTACGCGCGGCGCGTTCGGCTCCGACGGCAAGGCGATCCAGGTCGGCCTGGCGGCCGCCGCCGGGGTGCAGGCGGCGATGCTGGCCCAGGCAGGAGCGAGCGTCGATCCGCGCGCAATCCACGGCCTGCTCGGGTTCGAGACAGTGGTGGGCGCGAGCTGGGCGGTCGAGGGCGGCGAGCCCCCTGCGATCCTGCGGAACTGGATCAAGCTACATCCGAGCTGTCTGGGGACGCACTCGCCAATCGACGCTGCAGAGCGGTTGCGCTCGAACGGCGTGGGGGGTGGCGAGGAGGCGGTCGAGATCGTCGTCCACCCACGGGCCCGACAGGCCGCGCACCTCGACGCGGTCGAAGACGGCCTTGAGGCAAAGTTCTCGATCCCGTACTGCGTCGCGCACACGCTGATGCGCGGCGCGCCGGGCGTGCGCGACTTCGCGGCGGTCGACGAGGCGGTGTCCGAGCGCGCGCGGCTCGTCGCGGTCAGCGTCGACGACTCGCTGCCCGAGTTCGGCGCGATCGTCCGGGTCGAGGAGGAGGAGGTCTCGCGAGTTCAGTGGCCGCGAGGAGCTCCCGATAGCCCGGTCACCGCCTCGGAGCTGCGCGGCAAGCTCATCGACTTGGCGGGTGACCGCGTGGAGGGGCTGCTCGACGATCTCGAGCGACCGGCGTCGTCGGCGGTCGACGCGGCGGGGCTGAACTAGCGTCCTACGGGGTCGAGACGATCCGCCACTGGATCGGCCCGAGGCCCGGGAACTTCAGCGCCTCGGCGGTCGCCCCGGTGAGATCCCATTCGCGTCCGGCGATGTACGGCCCGCGGTCGATCACCGGGACCTTGATCGCGCGGCCGTTGTAGAGGAACAGGATCTGTGTACCGCATGGAAGCGTCTTGTTGGCGACGCCGAGCTGCGGCACGTGGAGCACGCCGCCACACGCGATCGGCAGGTTGTAGTCGGTGAAGACCGACGCGATGCTGACATTCCAGACGCCCGGCGGAAGCTGGGACGGATCGAGCAGCGCGTAGTTCAGGTTCAGACGGTCGAGGTGGTAGGTGGCGATCGCGAGCTGGAACTTGGCGATCGCCGCCCGGACCTCGGCGTCGCTCGGCGCTCCCTTGGCGACCGCGCTCGTGTCGCTGGCCGCCGTCGTTGGGACCGGGTCGTGACCGGGCGCCGTCGCGCTGGCCGCCTGCGCCACCTGCGCGGTCGTCCGCGCCGCGCCCTGGCCCGCGACCGGCTCGACGGCCTGAGGGTGGGCCCGCGGGGTGGTGACGGGCGGGTCCGAGGTGGTGGCCGTGGACGCAGTTGGGCGTCCCGCCGTGCTCGAACCGCAGCCCGCCACCGCGAGCGCTGTGATCGCTATCGCCAGTCGGGCTCTGATCCGATGACAGTAGCCGCCGGGGCCGTCAACGGCATCATTTGACGGCCGCTCTGGAGAACACGCGGATCGAGATCGCCGTCATCGCCGCGGCGAACAGACCGACCACGGCCAGGCTCAGCCACGCCTCGACGGTGACGTTGCTCATGCCCCAGATGTCGTGCAGTCCCTTGCCGGTCGGATCGACGAACGCGTAGCGCATCAACGCGAGCACGTGGGTCAGCGGGATGAACTTCGCGATCCAGGTCAGGGCCGCGGGCATCGCCGTGATCGGGAACAGCGCCCCGGCCAGGAAGAACGGCAGAATCGCCACGGCCGGAGTTGCGCCGATGTACTCCTCCTGCTTGGACACGCGGGCCGCGAGCGTCTCGGCGACGCCGTACATGAACACCGTGAACAGCAGCGCCGCCGCGGCGAACCACGCGAGCCCGCTCGGATCGATGTGGAAGCTGCCGCCGCGCGCCGCGGTCAGCCCGATCAGCACGATCACCTGAAGGGCCGCGAGACCGACCGCCACGACCAGGTTGCCGACAACCAGAAACGCACGGGGCACGGGGGCCGCGAGCAGCTCTCGCTGCGCGCCGCTGTGCCGGTCGACGATCACGCTCAGTCCGGCGAAGATGCAGCTGAGCGGGACCACAAGACCGACCGTCCCGATCCCAACGAACGACTGGTAGTCGATGCCCGTGTGGAGGCCGCCAGTCGCCACCTTCAGTGCCGGGGCGACGACCAGCGCGAGGATCGCGGGGCCGAGCAGCGGCACGAGGATCTGCCGCGGGTTGCTCGCGGTGAGCGCGGCACGGCGCCGGGCGAGCGTCGCGAGCGCCGTCGCACCTGCCGTCCGGCCGCGTCGGCGCAGGCCGAGGGTCAGGGGCTCTGCTATCGCTGACATTGGTTCGTTCCTCTCTTTTCGGTTTCAGGCGGCCTCGCTGAGCGAGCCGGTGAACTTGAGGTAGACGTCGTCGAGGTTCGGGACACGGGTCGCGATCTCCGAGGCGCGGATGCGCTCTGACTCGATCGCGGTGAGCGCCTCGCCGGCCGCGTGGCGGTGCAGCGGCACGGTGATGCGTGCGCCGACGGCGAACGCGTCGTCGTCCGCGATGCCTCCCGCGCGCAGGTCGGCGAGCGCCCGCTGCGGGTCGGAGGCGACGCGAAACTCGAGGATCTCGTGGCCCAGGCCCGCGAGCAGCGCCGCCGGGCTGTCGAGCGCGACGAGCGAGCCGCGGTGGATGATCGCGACGCGGTCGCACAACCGCTGTGCCTCGTCGAGATAGTGGGTGGTCAGCAGGATCGTCAGCTCGTCCCGCCCACGCAGGCCAGCGATCACGTCGAGCAGCTCGTGACGGATCCGCGGATCGAGCCCGACGGTCGGCTCGTCGAGGAACAGGACCTGCGGCGCCGAGGTGAGGGCGCGGGCGATTTCGAGCCGGCGCCGTTCGCCGCCGCTGTAGCTCGAGACGGGCCGCTCGATCAGCTCGGCCAGCTCAAGAGCCTCGACGAGCTCGCCGATCCGGCGGCTCGCTTGGACCGGCGGCACGCCCCACAGGCGCGTGTGCAGTTCGAGGTTGGCGCGACCGGAGAGCCCGCGGTCCACGACCGCCTCTTGGAACACGACGCTTGAAACGCTCCGCGCCTCGAGCGGAGAGGAGACAACGTCGTGTCCCGCCAGGCGGGCGGTCCCCGCACTCGGCAGGATCGTCGTCGTCAACATCCCGACGGTCGTGGATTTCCCGGCCCCATTCGGCCCGAGCAGCCCGAACACCTCGCCGGCGCCAACTTCGAAGTCGATTCCCCTGACGGCCTCGACTCCCCCGGGGTACGTCTTTCGCAACCCTTTCGCCTCGATCGCGTGCATTTTCAGTTCCTCCTGATCGCATGCGGCGGTCACGTTGGCCGCCTGTCGTTCGTCACCCGTTTGACGCACCGCGACGGAAGGATGTGACCGATGGGCACGAGCGACTGGCAGACCCGGCAGTTCGAACGGCACCGCGAGCACCTGCGGGCGGTTGCCCGCCGGATGCTCGGCTCGGCCGCCGAGGCCGACGACGCCGTGCAGGAGGCGTGGCTGCGGCTAGACCGCGCCGACACCGCCGGGGTCGAGAACGTCCGCGGATGGCTGACGACGGTGGTCGGCCGGATTTGCCTGGACATGCTCCGCGCGCGGCAGGCGCGCCGCGAGGAGTTCGTCGACCGGTGGCCGGCGGAGCCGGTCGTCTCGCAATTCGATCTGGAGGACGACCCCGAGCAGGCGGCACTGCTGGCGGACTCGGTCGGGCTCGCGCTGCTGGTGGTGCTCGACACGCTGTCGCCCGCGGAGCGCCTGGCATTCGTGCTGCACGACATGTTCGGCGTGCCGTTCGAGGAGATCGCGCCGATCGTCGAGCGCAGCGTGCCGGCGACGCGTCAGCTCGCGAGCCGAGCGCGGCGACGTGTCCGGGGCGCCCCGGAGCCCCGGGAGCCGAGCCTCGCCCGGCAGCGCGAGGTGGTCGAGGCGTTTCTGCGGGCCTCCCGGGAGGGAGACTTCGCCGGGCTGCTCCGCGTGCTCGACCCGGAGGTTGTGTTCCGCGGCGACGGCGGTGCCGACGGTCCACCCGTTCCGGCCGAGGTGCGTGGGGCGGACAACGTCGCGCGGCTGGTGCTCGCTCGCGGTACGCCGATGGCTCCGCTCGGGCGGCCGGCGGTCATCGACGGACGGCCGGGCGCCATGGTCGTCCTTGACGACCGTGTGCTGGCGGTGGTCGCGTTCACGATCGCCGGCGACCACGTGACCGAGATGGATCTGCTCGTCGACCCCGACCGGCTGCGGCACGTCCGGGTGTGAGTGGGGCGTGGTTCAGGCCGTTGCGACCGCGCGGGGGAGGTCGGCCGGCACGGTTGTTTGGGGGGCGATCGCGCTCGACGGCTCGGCCGCGCGCGGCTGCTCGCCTGGGCTCGACGCGTACTCGATCCACGTGCTGCCGAGCGCGACCGCGACGGCTCCGAGCGCTGGACCGACCATGTCACCCAAGAGGAGGTATCGGCCGCCGCGGCGACAAGCCAGAGCCCTCGTGGAAATCCGCACCCGCGTGTAGCGTATGAATCATGCGCAAAGGTCGCGCGGGGGCTTCTTATGAGTTCATGATCCGGCTCGAGGATCCGAACGAGCTCTTTGAGGAGCGGAAGGCCGACGTGATCCGGGGCAGGCCGCCGGAGGAGCCTGGAATCCAGCAGATCAAAGATGAGCTGGGCGCGCGTCCGCACGACGGACCGGTGACGCTTGCGATCGTGCTTCCCGCTGACAAGGCGACGCCGGAGGTGGAGGACGGGATGAAGCGCGCCGTCGCGCGCTACTGCGAGACGGGTACCGCGCGTGCCAAATACGAGCTGTCGTCCCTCCACCGTGACGGCTGGCGGACCCTGTTCCTGGGGCTGCTCGTGCTCGGCCTGTTCCTCGGGCTTTCCGAGTGGATCCTCAAGAGCAAGCTTCCGGTCGAGCTGCGCGACTTCTTCGGAAACGGGCTGTTCGCGGTCGCCGCGTGGGTCGGCGTCTGGTACCCGCTCGACACGCTGCTCTACAGCGGCAATCCGTACCGCACCGAGATCAAGGTCCTACGCGCGATGAAGGAGATCGAGATCCTCGTCCGGCCGGAGGCCCACGAGCACGCGCTGCCGCCGATCCAGGCGGTGCCGGCCACCGGTCAGAGCTCGACGGCGGGGTAGTACTTCTCGGGCCCGAGCTTGCGGACCTCGGTCAGCCAATCGGACTCGTAGCTGTCGGTCGGGCCCTGGAGCGGGTCGGCCAGCGACCACGCCTGGCGCTTGTAGGTCCAGTTCTCGGGCGCGAGGCGGTGCGCTTCGCGGAACCAATGGACGGCGTCGTCGGTGTCGCCCGCCCGCTGCAGATGCTGGGCGAGCTCGAACGAGGCGGCCGCCTGCGAGCGGTCGAGGTCGCGGTTCCCGGATCTCGCGACGACGTCGTCGGGGGAGAGGGCGTAGCGCGAACGCGCACCGTTTCGGACCCAGTCGCGCAGCGCTTCGAGGTACTCCTCGGGCTCGATCTGGATCTTCTGCGCCTCGCGCAGCTGCTCGGCGGCGATCGGTGGGAGCTGGGCGAGCAGCTCCTCGCTCGGCTGGCGGGGCCGCCACGGGAAGGCCGGCTCGGGAGGCCGCACGATCATCCCCCGCTCGTCGATCCAGACTCCGCTCGGCACGTTGACGACCCCGAGCAGCTCGTCCAGCACGTGCGCGGCGTCGATCAGTGAGGGATGAGTCCGCTTGGCGCGGTCGATCCACGGCCCAGCGGCCTCCGCGCCGCCAGTGTCGAGCGCGACGGTCACCACCTCGAGTCCCTCTGGATGAAGCTCCTCTCGCAGTTTCCGCCACCCGGGCAGATCGAACCTGCACCCTCACCAGGACGCCCAGGCGACCATGATCAGCTTCGTCCCGCGAAGTGACCGGAGCTCGAAGTCGCGACCGTTGCGGTCAGGCAGCACGATCTCGGGAAGCTCCGCGCTGGTGAGCGCGTGGCCGGCCGCCTCGGGGCCGAGTCCCCAAAGTCCGTGAGCCTCGTCGCGGACGAGCGCCATCCGCAGCCGCTGCGCGACGTCACTCAGATCGAACGGAGAAGTTAGCGGCACGCACACGTCGCCGCGGCACGCGCCCTCCGGCTTGATCGACCAGCCGGTCCTCTGCTCGAGCTCCGCCGGCGGTTGGTCGAGGCGATCGACGATCACCCGCCGACCCTACATCGCCGAGGAGCGCCGGCCAAGCCATACGATCGTCGCGTGGCCGACCCGCTCGAGGCGATGCGGAACAACATGAAGGCCTTCCAGGTGTGGGAGCAGCGGCTCGAGTCGTGACTGTCAGGGACGCCGGGGGACGCCCGTGCCTGCGCGGAGCATCATGTCGAGCACGGGCGTGGGCGTGACCTTCGCCATCAACGCCTGGACGCGGGGGCCGGCTCCGACCACGTAGCGCGCCCGTGGACGGGCGGTGGTGAGCGCCTTCTCGATCGTGGCGGCGACGCCGTCGGCCGGCGCGGCCATCCGCTGGGACCGGGGGATCGAGCGACGGAACCCCTCGATGTGCTTCGCGTAGAGCTGGCGATGATCGGGCGACAGCGACTCGACCGCGTCATCGAGATCGGTGTCGGCCCGCTGCCAGAGGTCGGTGTCCGTCTGCGCCGGCTCGACGATCACCACCCGGATCCCCCACGGCGCGAGCTCCATCCGGAGCGCGTCAGCCATCCCCTCGAGCGCGAATTTGGAGGCGTTGTACGCGCCCATCATCGGCGTTGCGACGACGCCGCTGAGTGACGAGACGAACACGATCCGGCCGCGGGAGGCACGCAGCCGAGGGAGCACGGCCTGGGTGACGGCGGCCTGCCCGACCACGTTCACCTCGAGCTGCCTGCGCAGCTCCGCCGGCGGGATCGCCTCGAGCGGTCCACCCACCACGATCCCAGCGTTGTTGACGACCGCGTCGAGTCGCTCGGGGAGACTCCGGTCGAGCGCCGCGACCTGGTCGGGATCGGTGATATCGAGGGGGACGGTTCGCGCTGGGCCAGGGTTGGCCTTCAGCAACTCGTCGCCGTCGGCCTCGTTGCGGACGCCGGCGATCACCTCCCACCCGGCGGCGGCCAGCCGCAGCGTCGTCGCGCGGCCAATCCCGCGAGCCGCCCCGGTCACAAGCACGCTCGGCATCGTGCGAGAGCATACGCGCATGCCGGATTCGCCTCGGTCCGATTGTTCGGCGCCGGCGGCGGGCAGTTCCTCCCTGAGGGACCGCGGCTGATCGCGCTCGCGGTTCGGTAAGGACGGCGCCTGGCAGGCGAGGAATGGGGGCGGCGCCAAGGCCGGGGATCCTTCGTATGGTTGATCAAACAACCCTTGCTGGGTCAATATTTGACAGCGCAACGAAATCTGCTATCGTTCCTTGCCAGAGCAAGTACCTCATTCGAATCCAGGAGGAAATCCCAGATGAGCACGGTTCAACAGGTAGTCCCCGCCGGGACGTGGAGCATCGACAAGGTGCACTCGACCGTCGGTTTCGGGATCGACTACATGGCCGGAACGTTCCAGGGCTCGTTCGCCGATGTCGACGCACAGCTGAACGACGGCGTCCTGAGCGGCTCGGTCCGGGTCTCGAGCATCCAGGTCAACGACCCGAACCTCGCCGGACATCTCCAGGCGCCGGACTTCTTCGACGCGGAGCGCCATCCGGAGCTGACGTTCGCGTCCAAGGACATCCGGGTTGACGGTGACCGGCTGACGATCGACGGCGAGCTGACGATCAAGGGCCACACCGAGCCCGTCGAGATCACCGGCGCCATCTCTGGCCCGATCAACGACCCGTACGGCGGCGAGCGCGTCGGCCTCAAGCTCGAGACGACCACCGACCGCACCAAGTACGGCGTCGATTGGAACAACCCGCTCCCGAACGGCGAGCCGGCCCTGTCCAACGATGTGACGCTGCGGGCGGAGCTCCAGCTCTCGAAGCAGGCGTAGTGATGAAGGTCCTCGGAATCAGCGGCAGCCTTCGCCGTGACTCGCACAACGGCAAGCTGCTGCGCGCGGCCGGTGAGATGTTCGAGCGCTACGGGGTCGAGTTCGAGATCTACGACGAGCTCAAGGCCGTGCCGCCATACGACGAGGACGACGACCGTGAGCCCGCCCCGGCGGCCGTCGCGCGGCTGCGCGCGGCCGTCGCGGGCGCGGACGCGGTCCTGTTCTCCACCCCGGAGTACAACCATTCGATCCCGGGACAGCTGAAGAACGCGGTCGACTGGCTTTCGCGCCCCGCCGGCAGCGGCGCCCTCAGCGGTAAGTACGTGGCCGTGATCGGCGCGAGCTCCGGGATGTTCGGCGCCGTCTGGGCACAGGCCGAGCTGCGCAAGGTGCTGGCCGCGGCCGGCTCAAGGGTGGTCGAGGGCGAGGTCCCAGTCGGACACGCACACACGCGGTTCGACAAGGACGGGCGGCTTAATTCCCCAGAGCTCGCCGAGCAGGTCGACGCTGTCGTGCAGGACCTGATCGCCGAGCTCGGCCCCGACGAGACCGTCGAGCTGGCGGCGTAGCGGCGAGCTACGCCGCCTTCGCGGCGCTCGGCAGCTGCGAGTCGATCCAGCGCTCGAGCTCGGGTCCCGACTCGAATGTCGTGATCATCGCGTAGCGCGTGTGGGTCCCCTGATGGAACCCGCCGTGGTAGAGCCACTGCGAGTCGACCACGACCTGCGCATGCTGCGGCAGCGGGATCTGTACCTCGGACGCCTTGTCGAACTCCTCCTGGCGGACGACAAGCCGGCTCGAGGCGTCGTCGGTCAGCTCGTGCCACACCCGCACGGCCCAGCCGTTCGTCTCCGGGTTCAGGTTGTTGTTGTTGTCGAGGTGCAGCCCCCAGCGGCACTCGCGCAACGTGTTCGGGCTCATCCGTAGCAGCTGGACCTTGCCGAAACGTGTGCCGACCGACTCGAGCCACTTTCTGATCGTCGGGCACTTTTCGGCGTTCGGGGTCCACTCGCGATCGAGGTCGCACTTGCCGAAATTGCCGAACGCGCCCAGCTCGATGTCACCGGTAGCCGAGGTGATCGGCGCGAAGAATGTGCGGTCGTCGGTCGGGTACGTCGTGTACTCCAGCGTCTCGTACTCCTCGCGCGGGATCTCGGGCCCGCGGTAGGGCTCGAGCTGGAGCCAGCCGCCGTTGGCCTCGAGCTTGGGCATCCGGTAGTGCGGAGTGCCTCGCCGCGGCATCTGCTGCGGCGGCCGCACGCCGGTGCTGCGGAGGATCCGCTTCGTGTACTCGTTCTTGATCGCGTCGCTAATGGCCATGCGGGGCATGCTAGCCGCTGATCCAGATGTCCCGGATTGCGCGCTGCAGCACTGCGTCGCGCCTCCAAGTAGGGTGCGCGCAGCGCAAACGCAAGTCATTACTAAGGAGGCACCATGCCGCAGGCCAGGAGCGGGGGATCTTCAGGGGGCGGTCGCTCGGGTTCGAGCTCCAGCGGAGGGACGGGTCGGTCGCGGTCGACCGGTTCGCGGTCGACGGGGTCGCGGTCCGGCGGGTCGCGGTCCGGCACCTCCCGTGCGTCGAGCTCGCGCTCCTCGCGCTCGACCGCCGCGAAGCGGCCTGCGGCAAAGCGCCCGACGACGAGCGCTCGCTCCGGCTCGACCAAAGCCAAGCCGAAGCCCAAGCCCGGGTCGCCCGAGGCGCGCGTCGAGGCCGCGGCGGATCGCGTCCGCAAGCTCAACGAGCAGATCATCGACGCGGGCAAGCAGGCGGGGGAGAGCACGCTCACCAGCTACGAGAAGTTCCTCAAGTCGATCGCCGGCTCGATCGAGCGCGGCCCCGGCTCGAGCGACGTCGAGTGGATCGCGAACCTCGCGACCGCTCAGGCGAAGTTCATCCGCGACGTCACGGCGTCGCTGACGAAGGCAGCGCGCAAGACGCTGAAGTAGCTACCAGGCCTGCGTGCGCCCGCAGTGCGGGCAGCCGACGGAAGTCGAGACGAGCGCGTCGAACGCGTAGCCGCAGTGGCACGTGTAGAGCGCGCGGTCCTCGGAGGGACCGCCGTGTCGTCTCGAGCCCGGCTGCCCGGTGGGCACTTCCGACAACGGACCGAAGTGGCCCGAGGCGCGCGTGCCCCGGACGAGCCGGCGTCGCTTGATCAGACTGGTTGCTGGTGTGGATCGAACCATCGCGTTCTTCCCTCAATAACGACCCCGGTGCGGTTTTGTTTCGCCCCTAAGGCCACTGATCCTGGTGGTTAACGTGACGCTAATCCTGGGGCGGGCCTTCCCAGGTGTCGTGCGCCGGCGGCGGCCGCGGAGGCTTCGTGTGGGAAAATCGATCGCGGATGGACCCGAGCCGCAAGCGCGCCATTCGCCTGACCGTCGCCCTGACCGCCGCCGTACTGCTGGCGTCGGCGCTCGTGTTCGTCAGCTTCGCGTCGGGAGCACAGGAGGTCACCGCCTCGCAGCTGCTGAAGGACGCGAGGCCCGGGCGCTCCTTCGTGCTGGCGGGAAGCGTCGCCTACAACTCGGTCAGCCACGAGGGGACCGCGCTGCTGTTCCGGATCCGTGACCCGAAGCTCCACGTGTCGGTCCCGGTCCGTTACACGGGCATCGTGCCCGACCCGTTCGCACAGGGGCGCGCGGTGATGGTCACCGTCCAGGAGCGCCCGGGGAGCAGCACGTTCATCGGGCAGCAGAACTCGCTTACGACGAAGTGCCCGTCGAAATACAAGGCCCAAGCCGGCTCGTGAGCCCCGCCGGGCCAAGCGACTGATGGCGCCCGTCGGTCGGACCCTGCTGTTCGTCGGCCTGCTGCTGACCGCCTACGGGATCGGCGCCTCGCTGTACGGCGCGCGCACCGGGCGGCGCGACTGGGTCGACTCGGGCCGGCGCGCGGTGTACGCGCTCGCGGGAGTGATGACGATCGCCTGGGTGATCCTCGAGGCGGCGTTCTACCGCTCGGACTTCACGTTCAACGTCGTCGCTCAGCACTCGTCGACGACGACACCGCTGTTCTACAAGCTGGCGGCGCCGTGGTCCTCGCAGGAGGGGTCGCTGCTGCTCTGGGTCTGGCTGCTGTCGCTGTGGTCGAGCTTGATCCTGTTCCTGACCCGCAACCGCGTCAGAGAGATCGCCCCGTACGCGACCGCGGTGTTGCTCGGCTTCGCCGCCTTCTTCACCTCGCTCGCCGCGTTCTGGGCCAACCCGTTCACGACCACCGCCACCCCGCCCACCGAGGGCGCCGGGCTGGACCCGCTGCTGCTGCACCCGAGCATGATGATCCACCCGCCGATGCTGTACTCGGGGTACACGCTGCTGACAATCCCGTTCGCGTTCGCCGTCGGCGCGCTGATCACCGGGCGGCTCGGCAACGAGTGGATCTCGGTCACCCGCCGGTTCGCGCTGGCGGCGTGGCTGTTCCTCGGCGTCGGGGTCGTGCTCGGCGCCCGCTGGTCCTACACCGAGCTCGGGTGGGGCGGCTACTGGGCCTGGGATCCGGTCGAAAACGCGGCGCTGATGCCGTGGCTGGCCACGACCGCGTTCATCCACTCGGTGATGATCCAGGAGAAGCGGGGGATGCTGAAGGTCTGGAACGTGTCGTTGATCCTCGGCGCCGGCACGCTCGCGATCCTCGGCACGTTCCTCGTCCGCTCGGGGATCCTCGACTCGATCCACGCGTTCGGCGCCTCGACGCTCGGGATTCCGTTCGTCGTGCTGCTCGCGGTGATGCTCGGCTCGTCGGTCTGGCTCGTGCTGCGGCGGCGCGACCGATTGCGATCCGAGGCCCAGCTCGACTCGCTGTTATCGCGCGAGGCCGTGTTCCTGCTGCAGAACCTGGTGCTGGTGGCGATGGTGTTCGTGATCTTCTGGGTCACGTTCTTCCCGCTGATCTCGGAGGCCGTCACCGGCACCAAGGTGTCCGTCGGCCCGCCGGCGTTCCGGCCGTTCATCGTGCCGCTCGCGCTGGTGCTCGTGGGGCTCGCGGGGATCGGCCCGATCATCGCGTGGCGCCGGGTGACCGCGGCGAACCTGCGGACCAACTTCGCGTTGCCCGTGCTCGCAGCGCTGATCACGCTGGTGGTGCTGGTGGTCGCCGGCGGCGGGGCGGACACACGCCCGTTCGCGCTGATCATGTTCGTGTTCGGCGCGTTCGTCGTGACCAGCGTGCTGCAGGAGTTCGTCCGGGGCGTCATCGCCCGCCGGGCGATGACGCACGAGTCACCCGCGGTGGCGCTGGGGCGGCTGGTCCGCCGCAACCGCAGGCGCTACGGCGGCTACATCGTCCATCTCGGGCTGGCCGTGCTGCTGATCGGGGTGGCGGCCTCGTCCTCCTTCCAGCACTCGCGCGACGTGGTCCTCAAGCCCGGCCAGAGCGCCTCGGTCGACGGCTACAAGATCAGGTACGTCCGCCCGACCGCGAGCGCGACGTCTCAGAAGCTGTCGTTCGGGGCCGTGCTCAACGTCTCCAAGGGCGGCCACCACGTGACCACGCTGCGAACGACCCGCGGCTTCTACCCGTCGCAGGATCCGACGCTCGGACAGGTGGGTCGCTTCTTCAGCGGCAACGCCGACAGCGACGTCGGGCTGCGGGCGGGGCTGACGAAGGACATCTGGACCGTCGCCAACCCGAACCTCCAGCCGCTGCAGCCGCTGATCAACCAGGCCGACAAGCTGTTCGCGAGCGCGCTCCCGAGGGTGATGTCGCGGGCCGCGAAGCTTCCGCGAGCACAGGGGATTCAGGCCGTCAACCAGCTATGGGCGCTCCGTGACCAGGCCGTCGGGGTGATCACCGCCCGCTACGTCCGGCATCCGTGGCCCGTGAATTTTCTGCTGATCGTCGATCCGCTGGTCACGTGGATCTGGCTCGGGGCGATCATCATGGCCGGCGGCGGGCTGATCGCGCTCTGGCCGATCCCGTCGCTCGCGCGCCGTCGCCGCACAGCGCCCGTCCCCGCGCGCAGGCCGGTGGCTCCACCCGTGGCGCCGCCGCCCGAACCGGTGAAGGAGCCCGTGTAGATGGACTTCGTTGTCGTCGCCGTGGTGCTCGCCGTGATCGCGGTGTTCCTGTCCGCGCCGTTCCGGCGCACCCCGGCGCTCGGTGGCGCCGGCGCGAACGGCGCCGGCCGCGATTCGCGCGCGAGGGCGTCTGATGTCGCCGAGCTCGAGGCGGCGCGCGAGGCCAAGTACCGCGAGATCCGCGACGCCGAGCTCGACCACCGCACCGGCAAGCTGTCGGAAGCCGACTACGAGGCGGTGGACGGGTCGCTCCGGGCCGAGGCGATCGAGATCTTGCACCGGCTCGATAGCATCAGCAAGCGATGACCACGATTCTCGGCGTCCTCCAGGTGTTCCTGTGCGCCGTGCTGATCTTCCTGGTACTGATGCACTCGGGGAAGGACGCCGGCCTGTCGGGAGCATTCGGCGTCGGCACCGGCGCGGGACCGTTCGGCGGCGGATCGCTCGTCGAGCGCAACCTGAACCGGTGGACGGTTGCGTTTGCGATCGCGTTCGTGGTGAACACGATCATCCTCCTCAAGATCAGCTAGGGGCTGAGGGGCGGGCTGACCCCCGCTCTAGCGCGTTGCGGAATTCGGCCGCGTCGGTCAGGAAGGCGTCGCCCAGGAATCGGAGCGTTTCCATCGCCCGCTCGCCGGCTTCGGCGTTGCCGGCGGCGCAGGCGTCGGTTACGAGAACCGGGATGAAGCCGAGGTCGCTGGCGTGGCGGACTGTGGGCTCGATGCCGATTTCTGTGGCCACGCCGACAATCGCGATCGCTCCTACGCCTGCTCCCCGCAGCGCCAGCTCGAGGGGAGTGCCGGCGAATGCCGAGAGCGTCAGCTTGTCGAGCACCGCCTCTCTGTCGTTCGGCGTGAGCTCGGGCACGATCTGGGTCTGCGGAGCGCTGGGCAGGAAGGGGGAGCGCACGTCCTCGACGCGATCGACGCGCTGCCACGCGCGCCACATTCGCAGCTGCGCCGCCCCCATGAGCTCGACCGGCAGCGTCACGTGGCGGGTGAAGTACGTCCTCACCGCGGCCGCCCTTGCCGCCTCGAGGACCTCCCGGACACTCTCGATGACTCTCTCGCGGCCGTTGATCTGCTCCAGGATCCCGACCTGCATGTCGTAGACGATCAGCCCGAGTGTCTCCGGTCGGCAAACATCGCTGAGTGACCGTGGCACGTTGAGCCCATTGCGCTGGTCCATTGGGGGCACCCTACTTGCGACTCACCGACCCGGCGTTAGCAATACGCGGCGGCGTAAAGCCGCCGGAGCTCGTCCGCGTCCGCCGGCGGCGGCGTCATCTGCAGCTCGGGGCGCTTCGACGCCTCCGAGACACACTGCTCGAGCTGTGCTTCGCTGACTCCTGCCTCGCGCAGCGTCGGGATCCCGCCGAGGTCGCGCAGGCGGGCCGCGAACTCCTCGGGCTCCGCGGCGAGCGCGTCGGTGAATGCGGCGAAGTACCAGCCGGGCGCGCGGTCGCGGAGCGCCCGCGCCGACTCGGGCAGCATGATCGCGTTTGCGGGCCCGTGCCCGACACCGGCGAACCGTGCGAGCGTCTGGGAGAGGACGTGGTGCAGGCCGTAGCCGGTCGAGCCGATCACGTAGCCGCCGAGCAGCGCGCCGAGGGCGAGCGCGTCCCGCGCGGCGTCGTCTACGGCGCGGCCGTCGAAGCCCCACCCGATCAGACGCGCGGCGTGCAGCGCCGCGAGCGTCACTACCGGGTTGGCAAGCGGAGTCATCGGCCCCTCGATCGCGTGCCCGAGGGCGTTGCTCGCGCTCTGCGCGAGCTCGGCGATCGGCTGCGACGCCGACAGGGCCGGATCGTTGATCACGACCGCCGGCCGCACGCCGGGTCCCGACGGGTCCGCGCCGGCGGCGCGCCGGTGGATGGGCGTCATCTCGGCTCCGGACAGGGTCGTGGGGATCGCGACGACCCGTCGCGGCTGCTCAGCGGCGGCAAGCGCCTTGGCGACGTCGATCACGCGCCCGCCGCCGAGCGCGACCAGCGTCTCGCCGCGAACCGCGGGCCGCAGCGACCCCGCCACCTCGTCGACGCGACCGACCCCCACCTCGTGGACGAACGACGCACGCTCCGCGAGCCAAGGGGCCGCACGAAGCGCCCGCGGAGTGGCCAGGAGGACGTACTGCGAACCAGCCAGCTCGCCGGCCTCCTCCAGCCGGCGGCGGCCGAACACGACCAGCCGCTCGCCGTCGCGCCACCGGAATGGCGTCACCGGGATCGCTGGCACGGCGCCCAAGGTCAAAGCTGCTGCTGGTCGCCGAGCCGGTCGACGAGCCGCAGCAGGTCGAGCGGGCTGAACGGCTTGGTGAGGAACAGGTCGGCGCCGGCCTCCTCCGCCTGCGCCTCGACCCCGTCGCCGTGCGCCGCGGTCAGCATCACGATCGTGGCGCCGCTGGTCGCATCCTCCTCGCGCAGGCGACGGCAGGCGTCGATGCCGTTCATGCGCGGCATGTCGACATCGAGGAACACCAGCTTCGGGTGCTCCCGCAGCGCGACCTCCACCGCCTCGGCCCCGTCGGCCGCCTCGTGGAGCTCGAGCCGCGCGACGTCCTCGAGCGTGGTCGCGATCAGCTTGCGGATGAACTCGTCGTCGTCGACGATCAGCACGCCGCTCACGCCGCGGCCCCGATCTCGGCCGAGATCCGCTCGAATTGCTCGTCGGTGATCGTGTTGAACGCGTCGACTACGTGTGGGTCGAACTGCGTTCCCGACTCGGCCGTGATCATCTCCCTCGCGATCGCGAAGCTCGACGCGGGCCGGTACGGCCGGTCGGTCGTCAGCGCGTCGAGCACGTCGGCGACGGCGAATGCGCGCGCCGGAAGCGGGATCTCGTCCGCCGCGAGCCCGTCGGGGTACCCGCGCCCGTCCCAGCGCTCGTGGTGCGAGCGGACGACCTCGACGGCTCCCGAGAGAAACTCGATCCGGCCGACGATCTCGGCGCCGATCAGCGGGTGTTGCTCCATCAGCGTCCGCTCCTCGACGGTCAGCGCCTCGGGCTTGTAGAGGATCGCATCGGGGATCGCGACCTTTCCGATGTCGTGCAGCAGGAATCCGAACTCGAGCCGAGGCATGTCGGCGGCGGGCAGCCCGGCGGCGCCCGCGATCTCGATCCCGTAGGCCGCGACGCGCTCGGCGTGCGCGCCGGTGTAGGCGTCGCGGGCCTCGACCGCGTTCGACAGCGCCGACACGGTCGCCGTGTACGAACTGCGCAGCTCCTGAGAGCGGGCACGCTCACGCTTGAACGTCTCGCGCAGATCGGCGGCGTAGCGCTCGAGCTGGCGTTCCTTCTCCGCCGCCTCCCGCTCCCGCGCGCCGAGCGCCTCGCGCAGCCGCTCGATCTCCTGGACCAGTTCGGTCTCGCTGCGGACCGACATCGGGGCTCAGCCTACCCGCTCGTCCTGGAGCGCTGCGTCAACTGCCGCGGCCGCGTCGTCGATCGGCACAACCTCGATTCCGAGCCGCGAGATCCCCGGCGGAGTCGGCGTTCGGCCGTCTGAGAACAGGATCGCCGCGCGGCGCCGGCGACGGCCCCGGAGGTCGAGCGCCTGGAGCACCGCCTGGGGGTTGCGGATGCCGACGTCGACGAGCGCCACCTCGAACCGCCGCTCCGCGCACGCCCTTGCGGCGGCGGTCCCGGTCTGCTCCCACTGGTGCTCGATCCCGAGCGTGACCAGGTCGGGCCGCAGCTCCGCCTCGAGCTCGGGGCGGGCGACCACGAGCACCCGCGAGCGGCCGGCCTGGACCGCCGCTCCGAGCACCTGCCGCAACTCATCGGCGTCGATCGGCTTCGATACCACCCACTCGCCCGCAAGCTCGCGCCGCCCCGAGAACACCGAGACGAACACGATCGGCAGCGCCTCGAGCTCGGGATCGGCCCGGATCCGGCGGAGCACCTCGAACCCGTCCATCCCGGGCATCAACAGGTCGAGGGTGACCGCGTCGACGCTCGAGGCGCGGAGCATCCGGAGCGCCTCAGGGCCGCTGGACGCGATCTCCGTGTGGACGCCGAGCGGGACCAGCTGGCCGGCGATCAGATCGGCGATCTCGCGCTCGTCGTCGACGATCAGCACCTTGCGGCCGCTCATCGCGGCGAGCGTCGCGCCCTCCAGCTCTACTACGGCGGGGAGCAGCACCGTGAACGTCGTCCCCCGGTCCGGCGCCGACTCCACCTCGATCCGGCCGTCTTGCAGCTCGACCAGCGACTTGACGATCGACAGCCCGAGCCCGGTGCCGGGGGTGGAGGCGCCGCTCTGGCCGCGGTAGAACCGCTCGAAGATCCGCTCGGTCTGCTCCGGCGACATGCCGACGCCGTCGTCCTCGACGACGAGCTTCACCCACGCTCGATCCGGCTCGACGGCGACCTGGATCGAACCGCCCTCGCCCGTGTACAGGTGGGCGTTGGTGATCAGGTTCGCGACGATCTGCCTGACCCGCGCCGGATCGGCGAGCGCGAGGCCGGCGGCCGGCGCGACGTGGACGGACAGCCGCTGGCGCTTGTCCTCGAGCCTGGGCGCGATCAGCTCCGACACCTCGCGGACTGCCTCGCCCAGGTCGATCGGGCGCCGGACGATCTCCACGCGGTCGGCCTCGATCCGCGCGACGTCAAGCAGGTCGTTGACCAGGTCGGTCAGGCGCTCGGTCGACTTCAGGATGATCTCGACGAACTCGCGCTGACGCTCGCTCATCCCCTCGGGGGAGCGGTGGAGGAGCTCGATGAAGCCCTTGATCGACGTCAGCGGGCTGCGGAGCTCGTGCGAGGCCGTCGCCGCGAACTCGCTTTTGGCCCGCTCGAGCCTCGCGCGCTCGGTCGTGTCGCGGACCGTCCACACGATCGCGGGCGGGTCCTCCGGGAGCTTCGCCGCGGTAACCGCGAGCGTGCGGCCATCGTGCTCGACGATCGTCTCGCCGGCGATCGCGGCCGCGAGCGGCGGCAGCGGGCTGTCGGGCGCGTCGACCCGGTCGCCGACGGTCAGCGCGGGCACGAGCCGCGCGGCGCTCGGGTTGACGGCGGCGATCTCCTGCGACCCCGGCTCGGTCACGATCAGCGCGTCGCCGAGGCTCTCGATCGCGACCTCCAGCCGGCGCCGCTGCTGCTCGATCTGGCGCTGAGCTACGACCAGGTCACCGCCCATCGCGTTGAATGCGGTGCCAAGCTCGCGGAGCTCACGCGGGCCGGACGGCTTCACGCGCGCATGAAGATCGCCGCCCGCCAGCGCCCGCGTCGCCTCGACGAGCTCGTCGAGCGGCCGCCGCAGCGACCGCACCAGAACCGTGATCAGCGCGAGCGCTGCGAGCACGGCCAGCACTCCCGCGACCGCGACCAGCACCACGGCCTGCCGGGAGTCCGACCGCGTCCTGCTGCGCGCGGCGAGTTGGCGGGCGCGCTGGCGGGCCTGAACCTGGGCGGCGAATCCGCCCGACCGCAGCGTCGGGCCCGCGGCGATCTGCTCGCGCACCAGCCTCCCACTCTCGGAGTCCCCGCGAGCGAGCTCCGTCGACCTCGACGCGGCCGCACGGTACGCCGCCGCGGCCTGCGCGCGGGCCGTCGCCGCGCCGGGCCCGTGGACGTCGCGGAGCACCTCCTGCTCCGCGATCGCCGCGGTCTGCAGGTTGGCCGCGGCCGTCGCCAGCGACGAGCTCGCCGCCAGCGTCGTCTCGTAGCGCTGGCGCGCGCGATACAGGCTCGCGACGCCGAGCGAGGCGACCACAGCGAGCGCCACCGTCAGCCCGATGAGCGCGAGGCGAAGCGAGCGAGCGATCGAAAGGCGCTGCACCGAGAACACCCGGGGTAGCTATAACATGGCCCGCATGACTCTGGGCCGGGTCTGGCGGGGCCAGCTGCTGGGGGCGGTAGCTGCGGCGGTGACCGTTCCGGTGGCGCTTGTCGGCGCGATCGCGGTGCTCGCGCTCGCCGGCGGATTCGGCGGACTGTCGTCACTCGGCCAGGCGTTCTCCGGTCCTTCGATCCCGGCGTCGCAGCCCGCGTCCGATCGTGCGCAGGCGACCGCGCGCCCCGTTCCGGCGGCGCTCGCGGCGGCGCTGTCGAGGACCGGCGCGAGGACAGCCGCCAGCGCGGCCGGCGCCGCGAGCCCCTCTGGCGCAGCCTCATCCGCGCCCACGCAGTCGACGAGCTCAAGCGGTGGGCGCTCGGGCGGCTCACCTTCGACCAGCAGGTCGCCGGGTGGCTCGGGCAACACGAATCCCGGCTCGGGGACGCAGCCGCATCGCACCCCCGGACTGGGCCCGGCGTCCGGGACAGAGCCCCAGCCCAACCCGCAGCCGAATCCGACTGTTGCCGACCGCGTGGTCGCCGCGGGCACGTCGGTCAGCTCACAGGTCCCGGGTCCGGCCGGACCCGCGGCGACGGGCGCGCTCCAGAGCGCCGGCTCGACGCTGAACTCGATCGCCCCGATCAAGTCGCCGTGAGCGGCTGGTGCGCGCGCACCTGGATCGCGGCGTGCGCGATCCTGCTAGTCGCCTGCGGCGGTCATGCGGTTGGCGCGCCGGGCGACGGCGACGGTACCGGCAACAACGAGGCCTCAGCCGCGGCGGTCCCGTCCGGCGACTGGACCACGTTCGACTACAACGCCCAGCGCAGCGGTGTCGGCCCGGCCGATACCGGGATCGTCCCCGGCAACGTCCGTCGCCTGCGAACGCGCCTCGTGCACATCGACGGCACCGTCGACTCCTCGGCGGTCGAGCTGCACGCGGTCAAGATCGGCGGCCACGTCCGCGACGCGATCTTCGTGACGACCACGTACGGCAAGACGATCGCGATTGACCCGGGCACCGGCAGACAGCTGTGGGAATTCACGCCAAGCTCGTACCGGTCGGTGGCCGCCTCGGCGCAGATCACCACCACGACTCCGATCGTCGACCCCTCGCGTGCGTTCGTGTACGCGTCGGACCCCGCCGGACTCGTCCACAAGCTCGCGGTCGCAACCGGGGGAGAAACTCGGTCGGCCCACTGGCCGGTGAAGGTCACGCTGCTGCCGGGCCGTGAGAAGCTCGCCTCTCCGTTCAACATCAGCGGCAATCAGCTGATCGTTGTGACCGACGGCTACCTCGGCGATCCGCCGCCCTACCAGGGCCACGTCGTCGTGATCGACCGCGCCAGCGGGCGGATCGGGCACGTGTGGAACGCGCTCTGCTCCGACCGCCGGCGACTGCTCGTGCCGAGCACCTGCCCGGCCAGCGACTCCGCGATCTGGGGACGCAACGCGCCGGTGATCGAGCCGGGCACGGGCAGGATCCTGTTCGCCACCGGCAACGCCCCGTTCAACGGACGGACGGACTGGGGCGACAGCGTGCTGGAGCTGGCGCCGGACGCCAGCCGGCTGCTACAGAACTGGACGCCGCGCAACCAGGCGCAGCTGGGCCCTTCGGACACGGACCTGGGTAGTACCTCGCCGGCGGTGCTCCCGGTCGTGCGCGGCTGGCGGCTCGCGGTCCAGGGCGGCAAGGCCGGCGTGCTGTCGCTGCTCAACCTGAACAAGCTGAACGGAACCAGCAGCGGCCCGGGGGCGCGCACCGGCGGTGAGCTTCAGAACATCAGCTCCCCGGGCGGCGACCAGGTGTTCACCGCCCCCGCGGTGTGGTCCCACGCGGGCGGTCCGTACGTGTTCGTCGCCGACAACTCCGGAACGGCCGCGTACCTGCTCCGGTTCGGTGCCGGCCCGCGGCTCGTGACCGCGTGGCAGAACGGGAACCCCGGCACCAGTCCGGTGCTCGCGGGCGGGCTGCTCTACGTCTACGACCCGGGGGGTGTGCTCAGGGTTTACGGGCCGGCGCGTGGCAGCCTGCTCGCGACACTGCCGGCCGCGAGCGGCCACTGGAACAGTCCGATCGTCGTCGGCGGGCGCGTGATCCTGCCGACCGGCAACGCCAACGATCACGCGACCAGCGGCGAGCTGTCGATCTTCCACGTTCCCGGGCGCTGAGGCGCCCTAAGCGGAGCGCTGGCCGAGCGCCCGCGCGAGCAGGTTTCGCGTCATTGCCACGACCCGCGGATCGGGCGCCCGTGGCGCTTCGGGTGACGCGCTCGGAACCGGCTCGAGGCCGAGCTCCCAGCCGAGCGTTCCGGAGTTGAAGACGAGCCCGTGCTCGCGCGTCTCATACACCGTCGTCTGGGCGAGGTTCTCCCCGGGTCCCGGCGCGGGCTCGCCGGGCTCGGTGCTCATGCACGGCGTCGCCCCGCCGCCGACCATTCGCGAGCCACGCGGCGTCGCGCGGGTGCGCATGTCGAGCTCGTAGCCGACGATCCCCGGGATCTCCGTGCCCGCGTGGACCCCCGTGTGCGCGAACAGCCACGCGGGACGGAGCCCGGGCGCGGGCGCCCATGGGTAGTAGCGGTAGGTGGGCGGTCCGACGACGCTCAGTCGGGGGGTGATGCAGCCGTCGTAGGCGGAGCCGCTCAGCGACGCGCCGCCGTCCGGAAACCGGCCAGTCGGCGTCGCCCGTTCCCGGTCGCGCCGCGCGAACTCCTTGTACGCGACGATCGTGTGGCCGTCCGCCGCGTACCGGACCCGCCACGCCATCGTGTCCGAGCTCAGGAACAGCAGACTTGCGCCACGGTTACGCGCGCGCGCGAACGCCGAGGCCTGGCGACGGGACCAGTACTCGGAGTGGCCGAAGTCGAGCACCGCCCTGTGGCCGGCGAGTTGGCCGGGGTCCGCGTCGACCGATTCGCTCGCGGTGTACGACACGGCGTAACGGTGACGCTCGAGGAACCACACCATCGCCACGTCCCGCGAGAAGAACTGACCGGCCCCGGTCGCGCTGTCGTACGGGCGCGCATATGAGACCTCGACGCCTTGGGTGGTGCGGGCCACCCGGACCCGATATGCGCCACGCGGGTACAGACTGTCGCCGCCCCAGGCGTTGTACGCTTCGTAGGTCGAGGTCGGAAGCTGCGCGATCAGTGGCTGCGGACGCGTCGATCGCACGACGAACAGGCAGTCGCGCTCGCCTCGCGAGGTGGCGAGCTTTGCGATGTAGACGCCGGTCGGGAGCGCCGAGGGGACCGCGAAGCTGAGCGCGGGGTGCCAGTGGCACTCCGTGAGCCCGGTCTCGAAGCTGTGCGCACACGGGGGCTGACGGACGACGCCGAGGCTCCCGGAGCGGAGCACCTCGCGGCCGCCCGCTCCTCCGTACCAGCCGATCCGGAAGACGGCGATTCGCACGGTCCGCGAGCCCGGCGCGCTCACGTAGATCCGCTGCACCTGTCCCGGAGCGATCGTCGGCGCGGAGACGTAACCGGTCACGCGCCCGTACGCCAGGCCGCCGACGTCGGGCGCGGGCCCGGGCAGCCGCCAGGCGCGGGTTCCCCGGTTGCGGTTCTCCGAGGCGACCGACGGCTGTGGCCCGGTGGTGCGGATCAGCCATCGGACCGCGCCCGCGGGCGCGCCCGCGTCGGTCTCCCGCGACACCCCGTCGGGCGCCGGCTGTGGCGACGCGTGGGTGCCGTGTCCCGAGCCGCAGCCCGCGAGGATGCCTGCCCCCAGCAGGCACGCAACCACGCGCCTTGCGTTCAACTGCGCGAAGCCTTCCGGCTCATCGCCCGGCCACCACGCATCCGCGCCGGTCGCGGTCAGCCGGGAACGGCAGGTCGGCGCCGAGCGCGGCCTGGACGTAGCGGTACGGACCGGTGCCGTTGGCGAGCGCCGTGCCTACCGCGCGGAGCCTTGCGCGCGGACCATCGGGAACCGCCCACGGCGCGAGCGCGAGGAACTGCGGCTTGGCGCCCGCGTACCCGCGCAGCGCGGGGTCGTCGTCGCCGGGCAGGAACGTGCGGTTGCCGATGTACTGACAGCCGGCTCCCCGGCGCCCGCGTTGCAGGATCGCGCTCTGGCCGTCGAACGGCGTGTCTGCGAGGTCGCCGACCATCATCGGGTTGACGGCGTAGGTGAACCGCACCGACGGGTCGCTGACAGCGCGCCATGCCGAGCCCATCCACGACAGCGGCTGCCAGTGCTCGGACGCGTCGTTGCCGTCCGGTCCGGTCCACTGGCCGTCGTTGGCGTCGACCTGGATCAAGACGTTGGCGCCCAGCCGGTCGAGACAGCGCATGTAGGTGACAGTGACGTCGTCACACTCGTGACCGCGACGCGCGCTTCCGTACGCGAATGCCGGGAGGCTGGTCGCGAACCCGAGGCGGGCGCCGGTGCCGGGGATCGACACTGGACGGAGGTTGGCGATCGCCGCCGCACCGCGGGCCGGGCCGGCGGCCACCCCCAGCGCCTGCTCGAACGAGGTCAGCGGCACCTTGCGATTGTCGGCGAGCAGCTTGCCGCCCGGGCTCCACAGGAACGTCTGGTTGTAGGCCTTCGCGGCCGTCGGCTGATACTTGCCGCCCGTGAGGCGGAACGGAGCCTGCGTATTCGACGCGATCACGTACACGCCGTATCGGCGCGCGGCACCGGCCATCGTGGCCATGAACACGCGGGCGAACGTGTCGGTTGCGGCGACGAACGACTTGCCGAGCTGCTCGCGCAGCCCCGGGAACCGCCGGTAGAGCCGCGACAGCACGCTCGCGTAGCCGGAGTCGAGCGCGCTCAGCGTCGCGAGCGTCGCGCACGGAAAGGGCTTCCCTTTGCAGGAGGGCACGCCGTCCCGCAGCAGCCGTCGCGCCGCGGCGGCCCTCGGTCCGATCGCGAGCGTCTCGAGCCCGAGGTCCTCGTCGAAGGCGACAAGATTCGCGCGGCCCCGGGCGAGGGACGGCTTGACCTCGAGGCGCATCACGCAGTCGATCGCGTCCGAGAAGTTCGCCGGCGTCAGCATCGCGGCCGGGTCCTGGCGGAACTGGATCGCGAACACGCGCAGCGCGTGTGGACTCGGGTCGGCGGCGAGCGCCGGTCGGCCGAGGCGTGGGCAGCCGCCGCGGCCGGCCGCCGCCGCGGTTCCGCAGGCTCCCAAGACGGTCACGATCGCCCCGAGCAGCGCCACTGTCGTGCGCGCTCTCATCTCCTGGAGCGTATCCGCGGCTTGATAGCGTCGCACCGGTCCCGCCGGGGGCAAGCCGAACCGAGGGGAGAGCGACAGCCGTGCCGGATCAGGAAACGCCCGACGTCCTCGGTGAGGCGCTCCGCCGGGCGGGCCACCTCCGGCAGTTCGCAGCCGGCCAGGCGCTGTTCGTCGAGGGGGACGGCGCCGAGCGAGTGTTCGTGATCGAGTCGGGCTGGGTGCTGCTGAGCTGCGCGGCTCCCGACGGCCGCGAGGTCGTGCTCGGTCTGCGCGGACCCGGCGACGTGATCGGCGACATGTCGATCCTCGACGGCGAGCCGCGGTCGGCCACCGCGCTCGCACTCGACCCGCTCGGCGCGATCGTCGCGCCGGCCTCGGCGCTCACCGCCGCGCTGGCCGACGCCGGGGTCGCTCAGGCGATGATCAGGGTTCTCGCCGCGAGGCTCCGCGACGCTGACCGGAAGCGGGTCGAGTTCTCGGCGCTCGACACGCTCGGCCGCGTCGCGTGGCGGCTGCTCGAGCTGAGCGAGCGGTTCGGCACCAGCACCGACGACGGGATCGTGGTCGAGCTCCCGCTATCGCAGGAGCAGCTCGCGAGCTGGTGCGGCTCCTCGCGCGAGGCGACGGTCAAGGCGCTCGCCTCCCTGCGCGGGCTCGGGACGATCACGACCGGCCGTCGCCGGGTCGTGATCACCAGCGCGGAGGCGCTTGCGCGCCACGCCGGCGGGCTCGCCGGGGTGTGAGTCAAAAGACCCAGTAGTCGCGCGTCGCGGTGCGTGGTCGGGCGGCGCTCCCGCTGGGACAGTGACCGAGACAGCCCGACCGTCGCGAACGGGAGGGGAGCGGCCTCGGGGCCGGCACCAAAGGAGCCGAGATGCACTCGCAGCTCAACGCACAGCTGATGCAGGCAATCCAGCAGGAGCTCACCGCCGAACGATCGATCGCCGAGCACCGCCGAGCGCTGCGGGAGGATCGGGGGCCGGGGGCCCGGTGGCGCCGGTGGCAGCTGAGGAGGCTGGTGGTCGCGGTGGTGCCGTCGCTGGGGTCGGTCGCCGGCAGCAACGACGCCGCGGTCGGGCAAGTCGGGGCGCAGAGACTCTTCGAGCGCCGCTGAACGGGTGCCCGGAGGAGTGGCTCGCCGTCCTTGACACCGGGGACGGCGGGCCGCGTCGCTTGGGGAGTCCCATCGGCGGGTAACGTTGGACGAGGTGGCGAGGTGCGAATGGACCTACCCCGCTCTGAACCGGACCCATCCCGGCTGCGGCCACGCGACGGGAGAAGCGTCGCCGAGGCGGCGATCTTCGACGCGACCGAAAAGCTGCTCGCGGAGTACTCGCTCCGGGACTTGAGCGTCGCTCAGATCATCGCCGAGGCGGGCCTGTCGCGCGCGACGTTCTATTTCTATTTCGGTTCGAAGTTCTCGGTTGCCGCGAGCCTGCTCGGCCGGATCACCGACGAGACGTTCGAGCTCGTCCAACCGTACGTCAGCGGCGACCGCACCGCACTGCCCGATGAGCTGCTCGCCCGCAGCCTGAAGGCGGCGGTCGACATCTGGGAGCGCCACCGTCCGACGCTGCGCGCGACGATGGAGCACTGGTCGACGAACGAGGAGATCGGCCGCCAGTGGATCGCCGGCGTCGAACTGTTCACGACCGCGGCCGCCGAGCAGATCGAGCGCCACCGCAATGCCGGGCTCGCCCTGGGGGGGCCCGACGCGCGCAGGCTCGCCGCCGCGCTCGTATGGGGAACGCAGCACTGCCTGTACGCCGCCGGCCTCGGCGTGGACGGCGATCTGCCCGACGAGCAGGACGCGTTCGAGCCGCTGATGACGATGTGGACGCGCGCGATCTACGGCGGTTGAGCGGCCCGGCGGGCGCGTGGTACGGTCGCTCGCGAAATGCCTGGTCAGATCGTGCGGTCGGGGGACCGCGTCGTCACCGCCGAGGAACTGGGGGCCCGGGGCGCCCAGGTAGCGGCCGGACTTCGAAGCCTCGGGATCGGGCCCGGGGACGGGATCGCCGTCTACCTGCGCAACGACCTCGCGTTCTTCGAAGCGGCGCTGGGCGCCGGCCTCGTCGGCGCCTACCCGGTTGCTGTGAACTGGCACTACACGGAGGAGGAGGCCCGGTACGTGCTCGAGGACTCCGAGGCGAAGGCGGTCGTGATCCACGCCGACCTGCTCGAGCGGATCCGCGGCGCGATCGCGGAGGACGTTCCGGTGCTGGTTGTTCGCACGCCGCCCGAGATCCTCGAGGCCTACGGGATTCCTGCTGAGCGCGGTGAGGTTCCCGCCGGCGCGATCGACTGGGACGGCTGGCGCGAGCGGTTCGCGCCGCTCGCCGAGCAGCCGTCGGGAACGACCCTCTCGATCATCTACACGTCGGGGACGACCGGGCACCCGAAGGGCGTCAAACGCCCGCCGTACACGGAGGAGCAGCTCCAGCGGCTGACGATGGCGCTCGCCGTGATCTTCGGCTTCACCTTTTTTGATGACCCGCAAGAGATGATCACGGCGATCGTCGGGCCGATCTACCACTCCGCGCCCAACACGCACGCGATCTTCAGCGTCCGGGTGGGAGCGAGCGTCCATCTGATGCCCCGGTTCGATCCGGAGCAGCTGCTCGCGCTGATCGAGCGTGGGCGGATCACCCACCTGCACATGGTCCCGATCATGTTCGAGCGGCTGCTGAAACTGCCGCCGGAGGTGCGCGGGCGCTACGACGTCTCGTCGCTGCGGTTCGTGGTGCACGCGGCGGCGCCGTGCTCGCCCCAGACGAAGCGCGCGATGATCGAATGGTGGGGGCCGGTGATCCACGAGTACTATGGATCGACGGAGGTCGGGCCCGTCACGTTCCTCACGGCGGAGGAGTGGCTCTTGCATCCGGGCTCGGTGGGCAAGCCGATGGAGGGCGCAAGCGTGAGGGTGATCGACGATTCTGGACGGAGGCTCGCGGTACGCGAGCCCGGTGAGGTGGTCGCCGGCGCAACCACCGGCTCGGGCGATTTCACCTACCACCGCGACGACGCCAAGCGGCAATCGGCCGACCGAGACGGGCTGTTCGCGCCGGGCGACGTCGGCTATTTCGACGAGCACGGCTACCTGTACCTGTGCGACCGGAAGATCGACATGATCATCTCGGGCGGCGTCAACATCTACCCCGCGCAGATCGAAGCCGAGCTGCACAGGCTTCCGGCTGTCGCCGACTGCGCGGTGTTCGGGATCCCCGACGAGGAGTTCGGCGAGGCGGTCCACGCGGTCATCCAGGTGCACCCGGGAGAGGCGGTCACCGAGGACGACGTGAAGGCGTTCCTGCGGGACCGGATCGCCGGCTTCAGCGTCCCGAAGCGAGTCGAGTTCCGCGACGAGCTACCGCGGGAGGACTCGGGGAAGATCTTCAAGCGCAAGCTGCGCGATCCCTTCTGGGCGGAGGCGGGCAGGTCGATCTGATGGAGCTGGTCCGCCCGCTGTCGGACGAGGATCTCGCGATCCTCGAGCTCGAGCAGGGGCCGGTCGTCGGTCACACCTGCAAGGTGCTGCTCCTCGAGCGAGAGATCTCCGTCGACGAGCTGCGCGACAGCATCGCCTCGCGGCTCGATCGGGCGCCGGAGCTGTCGATGCGGCTCGGGGAAAAGGACGGGACGCTCTGGTGGGCGCGCGAGGATGCGCTTGACCTGAGCGAGCACGTGGTCGGCGCGCCCGGGCCGGCACTCGATCGTGACGGGCTCCGAAAGGAGATCGCCCAGCTGTTCGAGGAGCGGCTGGACCGCGACCGGCCGCTGTGGCGACTCGATCTGTTGCCACGGCTCACCGACGGCGGCTGCGCGCTCGTGTGGAGGGTCCACCACGCGCTCGCGGACGGCACCACGGTGATGCGGATCGGACGTTGCGCGCTGTGGAATGAGCCCGCGCCGGACGGGTCGCCCGGGTCGGCCCATCCCGCCCCGGACGCAGACCACTACGAAAACCTCCAGGGGCTGCACATGCTCGCCCGCGAGGCACCTCACCTCCGGCAGCACTCGCCGTTCGACGGGCAGATCGGGTCGATGCGATCGGTCGCGTTCGCGACCGCGGATCTGGACGGACTCCACCGCGTGGCCGGGATGATCTGCGGAGCGAGCGTCAACGACGCGGTGCTGACGGTCGTCTCGGGCGGGCTGCGACGGTGGCTCGAGGCGACCCACTGCCCCGTCGGCCCGGTGCGCGTCAAGGTGCCCGTCAGCCTCCACGGGGCCAAGCAAGGCCACGTCGTCGAGGATCAGGGCAATCGAGACTCGTACTTCTGCCTCGACCTGCCGCTCGGCCCGGAGGATCCGGCGGCGCGGCTCGAGACAATTCACGAGGCGACCCGAGCCCGCAAGCACGACCATGACGCCGAGCGGATCGACGCCGTGATGCGCGAGCTGGGACAGACTTCGCCCGGCCTCAAACGGTTTGCCGACCGGATCCTCGCGAGCCCGCGGTCATTCGCGCTGAATGTCTCGAACGTGCGCGGCCCGCGGCGCGAGGTCGACGTCCTCGGTGTACCCGTCGACGCGATCTACGCGCTCGCCGAGATCGGCGAGCGCCACGCGCTGCGGATCGCGGTCCTGTCGCACGTCGACACGCTGCGGTTCGGCCTGTGCGCCGACAACAACCTGCTCGGAGACGTCGAGCAGCTGGCGGTTGCGATCCAGCAGGAAGCCGCCGAGCTGGCAGCGACCCCGGCCGGGACCTGACGCCCGTCAGGTCCCGGTCTCGATGTGGCCGGGACGAGCGACCGAGAGCTTGTCGGCGACCATCTCGGTCAGCTCTCTGCGGACCTCGTCGAGGCGGTCGTCGAGGGCGCCCGATCGGATCGCGTCCGCGAGCTCGGCGTCGGTCTCGAAGCCCAGGCGCCCGAGCCGCTGCCGGTGGCGGCGCTCGTGCTCGGGGGTGAGCCGCAGCTCGCGCTCGACGATCGCGAGCACGTTGATCGCGACCTTGAGGTGGTAGCGCAGCCGGCCGTCGAGCTCGGGCTCGATCTCATCGGCGAGGAACTCCCGCACCGCTTCGAGCAGCGTCGGGGGATCGGGGAGGTCGTGGGGGCCGCTCATACGTGTTCGAGCACCGCGAGCGCGTCCCATTCCTGCTCGCACGCCCGCCGGCCGATCGACGCGAGCTCGACCGATCGGGTGTGCCCCTTGAGGTGGCGCGAGGCCTGGACGTGGCACAGCACGCCCCACCACACGGTGCCGGCCGCCTGCCACCAGACGAGCTCCTGGCGGGACACCGACGCGCCGCCCGCCGCGCGGTAGGAGCTGAGCAGCGTCTCGTACTCGCCGACCCCCGCGACGGGAAGCGCGCCGCCGAATCGCCAGGCCGGCACGCACAGCCAGCCGAGGTCCTCGATCGGGTCGCCGCTGTGGACCAGCTCCCAGTCGAGCACGGCGCTGACGCCGCGCTCGTCGATCAGCAGGTTCCCGAGCCTGAAGTCGCCGTGAACCAGGGTGGGTCGTCTGGCCTCGGGCCGACTCAGCTCGAGTCGGCGCAGGACCAGCTCGAACGCAGGGTGGCGCTCGTCGAGGCCGTCGAGCACCTCGCGGGCTCGGTCGATCGGGTCCGGCCGGTTCAGCTCGGGCAGCGGGTCGAGTGGGATCGAGTGCAGGCGGGCGAGGATCTCCCCGCACTGCTCGGCGAGGTTTGCGAGCGCGTCCTCGTAGCGGGGGTCGCGACGGACCCTCGGTGGGAGCGCCTCGCCCTCGACCCGCTCGAGCACGATCGCCGGCATCTCCAGCGGGCCGCCGGCGTCGAAGCTCGCGACCACCCGGGCGACGGGGACGCCGGCCTCGCGCGCGGCGGTGAGCACCGCCGCCTCGAGCTCGACGCTCGCCCGCGAGGAGCCACGGGGGAGACGCTGGAGGATGCAGTTCTCGCCGCCGGCGGTCGCGAACGACCAGGTTTCGCGGGACGCGCCGGCCGACAGCCGCTTCAGGTCGGTGACGCGTTCGCCGAGGGCGCCGCTCAGTGCCGCCGCCAGCTCCTCCAATTTTTCAACCGCGGTCGCCGCCGGGCGAGCGGCCGCCGAATCCGAAAAGGCTCCGGGCGATGTTGCGAATCTGGATCTCCTCCGATCCCTCGGTGATTCGGTAGCGGCGGTGGTGGCGGTAGATGTGCTCGAACGGAGGCGTGCGCGTGTAGCCGATCCCGCCGTGGACCTGGATCGCCCGGTCGGCGGCCTCGCACACGAGCCGGTTGGCGCGGTAGTTGCACATCGAGATCCGATCCGAGACCGCCTGTCCGCCCTGCTCGTCCATCTGGGCGGCGGTGTCGCGGATCAGCTCTCGCAGCATCGCGCACTCGGTGTGGAGCTCGACCAGCGGCCACTGGATCGCCTGGTTGACCGCGAGCGGCTTGCCGAACACGATCCGCTCGCGGGCGTACTCGACGCTGCGGTCGACGCAGAACTGCGCGGCGCCGAGGCTCGAGGCGGCCTGCCGGATCCGGTTCTCGTGCACGAAGATCAGGGCCGCGGCGAGTCCCGTGCCCTCGTCACCGACGATCGCGTCGTCGGGAACACGGACGTCGGTGAGCGAGACCTCCGAATGGTCGCTCGGCATGTTGAACGTCCAGTGGTGGTAGAGGACCTCGAAGCCGGGGGCGCCGGTCGGGACCAGAAACGCGGTGATGCCTCGGGGCGAGCCAGCGTCGCCGCCGGTGCGCGCGAACACGAGGTCGTACTTCGCCACGTGCATCCCGGTGTTGAACCGCTTGGCGCCGTTGATCACCCAGTCCGAGCCGTCCCGGCGCGCGCTCGTCTCCAGCCAGGTCGCGTCCGAGCCGTGGTTCGGCTCGGTCAGCCCGAACGCGCACGCGACCTCGTGGCGGATCAGCGGCTCGATCAGCTCCTTCTGTTCCGGTGTGCCGAGCGCGTGGAGCACGAGGACGATCGGGAAGTTGCCCACGCACGAGCTCTCGGTCTGCAGGTCGGAGTGCAGACCGAGCGGCTTGTTCGCGAGGTGCTCTCGGATCGCCGCCATCTCGAGGTTGGTGCCGTCGGAGCCGCCGAGCTCCTGCGGAAGCGCGAACCGGTAGAGCCCGGCGTCGTCCGCAAGACGCGTCATCTCGATTAGCAGCTCGTCCCACTCCCGCTTCGGGGCGCCACCCCGATCGAGGTCGGTCCGTGCGAACTCCCGGCGGTAGTCGAAGTACTCCGGGTGCTCGGCCTGGAGCGGAGCGATCTCCCGCTCGATGAAGTCGTCGATCCGGGTGAGGAGCTGGTCGAGCCGTTCGCGTTGCGCCGTCATTCGCGGACAGCGAGCCTATAGGCTGGACCGCCGATGCCGCACGGGATCGTCGCCTACGCCGCCTACCTCCCGCGCCATCGGCTTGGGCATGGCGAGCTCGGCCGGGCGCTCGGAGCGCGAGGCGGCGACGGCGGGCGGGTGGTCGCCTCCTACGACGAGGACTCGACGACGATGGCGGTCGAGGCGGCCCGGCGGGTCGTGGCCGGCGACGGAGCGGCGCCCGGGTCGATCTACTTCGCGACGACGACGCCGCCGTACCTCGACAAGACCAACGCCGCCGCGATCCACGCGGCGCTCGATCTCGGGCACGACGGGTTCGCCGCCGACGCCGCGGGCTCCCCGCGCTCGGCGATCGCGGCGATGCGGGCCGCGGCGGGGACCGGCGGGCTGGCGGTGTCCGCCGACATACGCACCGGCCTTCCGACCTCCAGCGACGAGCGCGACGGCGCGGACGGCGCGGCCGCGCTCCTGTATGGACCCGACGCCGCCGTAGAGATCCTCTCGAGAACCGCGATGACGGCCGAGTTCCTGGACCGCTGGCGCCAGCCGGGCGCGATCGCGGGGCGCCAGTGGGAGGAACGGTTCGGTCTGGAGGTGTACATGCCGCTGGTCCGCGACGCGGTGGCGCGCGCGCTTGCCGACGCGGGCGTCGAGCGGACCGACCACGTAGTCCTCTCCTCACCCCACGCCCGGGTGGCGGTCACCGCTCGCAAGCAGCTCGGTGCGGGTCCCGGGCCTGCCGGGCTCGGCTACGCGGGCGCGGCCGACCTCGGACTGCGGCTGGCGGCGACGCTCGACCACGCTCGCCCCGGCGAGACGGTGCTGAGCGTCAGCGCCGCGGACGGCTGCGACGCGGCGGTGCTGCGGGTGACCGACAGGATCGGGGACGCGCGGCGCGGCCCATCGGTCGCCGAGCAGCTCGAGGGTGGGCGCGAGGTCGCATACGCCACGTACCTCATGTGGCGCGGGCTGCTCGAGCGCGAGCCGCCGCGACGCCCGGACCCCGAGCGGCCTGCCAGCCCACCCGCAGCCCGTGCGGAAGCGTGGAAGTTCGCGTTCGTCGGGTCGCGGTGCCGGGCGTGCGGGCACGTGCACGTACCACCGCGGCGAGTGTGCGTCGGCTGCGGGGCCGTCGATCAGATGGAGCGTGCGCCGCTGGCGGACAAGGAGGGGACCGTCGCCACCTACACGGTCGACCGACTCGCCTTCTCGCCGTCGCCGCCGATGATCGACGCGGTCGTTGACTTCGACGGCGGCGGTCGCTACACGCTCGAGGTGACGGACGCCGCGCCCGACGAGGTCGACATCGGGACGCGGCTCAAATTGACTTTTCGCCGGCTCTACACGGCGGGTGGAATTCACAACTACTTCTGGAAGGTGAGGCCGAGCTGATGGGCTCTCATGGGATCAAGGACAAGGTCGCGATCGTCGGGATGGGCTGCACGCGCTTCGGGGAGCGGTGGGAATCCTCGGCGGACGACATGCTGGTCGACGCCACCGAGGAGTGCTTCGCCTCGACGCCGCAGATCCGCAAGGACGACGTCGACGCGTACTGGCTCGGCACGCTCAGCTCGGGCCAGTCGGGGCTGACGCTCAGCCAGCCGCTCGGGATCGACTACAAGCCGGTGACTCGGGTCGAGAACTTCTGCGCGACCGGCTCCGAGGCGTTTCGCAACGCCTGCTACGCGGTCGCCTCGGGCGCGTACGACGTGGTGATGGCGGTGGGGGTGGAGAAGCTGAAGGACTCGGGGTATTCGGGGCTTGTTTCCGGGCGTGGCCGCGATGGGGATGGGACCGATCCGTCGGCGACCCAGACCGCCCCGGCCTCGTTCTCGCTGCTCGACCCCGCGTACTGCAACAAGTACGGAGTCGACCAGCAGGACATGCGCGACGCGATGACGCACGTCGCATGGAAGAACCACGCGAACGGGGCGCTCAACCCGCGTGCCCAGTTCCAGTCCGAGGTGCCGAAGGAGAAGATCGCGGCGGCGGCCGGCAAGGTCGCGGGGCGGCTCGGGGTGTTCGACTGCTCGGGCGTGTCCGATGGGTCCGCGTGCGCGCTGATCGTCCGTGCCGAGGACGCACACCAGTACACCGACCGACCGATGTACGTGAAGGCGCTCTCGATGATCGCGGGCCCCGCCTCCGGGCCGATCGACCCTTCGTACGACTACACGACCTTCCACGAGGTGACCCGCTGCGCGCAGGACGCCTACCAGCAGGCCGACATCACCCGGCCGCGCGAGCAGATCTCGATGGCCGAGGTGCACGACTGCTTCACACCGACCGAGCTGGTGCTGATGGAGGACCTGGGGTTCTCGGAGCGCGGCTCGGCGTGGCGCGACGAGCTCGAGGGGACGTTCCAGCTCGACGGCGCGCTGCCGGTCAACCCGGACGGCGGCCTGAAGTCGTTCGGCCACCCGATCGGCGCGAGCGGGCTGCGGATGCTGTTGGAGTGCTGGCTGCAGTTCCGGGGGGAGGCCGGCGACCGGCAGCTTTCGGATCCTTCGCTTGCGATGACGCACAACCTGGGCGGGCGGCCCGGCGGGTGCGTGTCGTTCATCTCGATCGTGGGGGCCGAGCCGGGGTAGGGGTTGGGGCGCCTGAGACGGGGCGCGACCGGGCCCTGACACGACAATCGTCAGGGCGCCGGGGCGTCGTTGTCGCATCAGGGTCGGGAGCGCGCCCTAGATCGACACGCACGGGTGCTGGGGCGATCGTTGTCGTGTTGGGGCGGCGCGCCGGCGTGGCCGCCGTGCCCGCCGCGTCTGCGCGCTGCACCGGGCGGCTAACCCCGCGGGCCCCGCGCGAGCGTCCGCAAATCCATCGTCACGAACTTCCCCGCGAACGGCCACAAGTACGCCGACCGCTCGAACCCGCGGCGGTCGACCAGGTACAGCGCCTCTGTGTGGGCGATGTCGCCGTTGATCGGATGCGGCGAGACGAATACGTGGTACGCCTTCCAGACCGGCGCGAGCTGCGCGCGGGTTCCCATCAGCCAGTGCCACGGCGCGCCGCCGGTCAGGCCCCAGGCGCGCGCGGCTCGGGCGGCGCTCCCCGAAGTATCGGCGGGGTTGACGCTCACGGCGACGAGCACCGGCCGCTCCGTCGAAGGCAACGCCTGCTCGGCGGCCGCCAGCGCGCGGCCCTCGAGCGGGCACTCCTGCTTGCAGTGGGAGTCGAAGAAGACCACCGCGACGCTCCGGCCGCGAAGCGCCGCCAGCGAGAACGGACGCCCGGTCTGGTCCCGGAGGCTGTTGGTTGCCGGCGCCGGTTGGGCGCCCGCGGCCCACGCGGCCTCCCCGTGCATCCCGAACCGCGTGCTAACCACCGCCGGGGCGGGGGAGCTACCGGAGGTGAGCAGGTGCACCCCGATCCCCACGCCGAGGCCCAGGAGGACCGCAGCGAGCAGACCGATGGCGATCCAAGCGCGGCTCACCGGGCCGGATCTCCGGCCACGCTCGGTCCGCGCGCCCGCCTCCATCATCCGCCGCTAGGCGCGGAGCCCGCGTCGACCGGGGGGTCGAGCATCGGGTCGGCCCCGCTGTGCGTCAGCTCGGGCTCCGTCGTCTCCGGGACCTCGCGGAAGAACTTCACGTACCAGATCGTGATCGCGATCAGCAGGAGGATGGGGAGCAGCAGCGAGAGCAGAGCGCCGGCGGTGAAGCTTGCGATGGGTAGCGGTGGCAAGAATCGCTCCTTTAGGTCGTCAGGGCGGCCGACGCCGAGCCGTCGGTGTGGTCCGGCTCCAACCACCGGTAGAAGCCGACCATGAACGTGATCGTGAACGCCAGCGAGCCGGGCACCCACATCACGCCGGCGGCGATCTGCTGATCGGTCAGCGCGCTGATTGCACCGGGCCGGCTGGGCAGCGCCGCGTAGTACGTGTAGAGGGGGTGCGGCACGACCACCAGCGCGATCGCGAGCGCCCAGCCGACGACCATCGCGCTGACCGTGTATCCGATCCGCACCGGCCAGATCAGCTTCGGGCGCAGCGGGCCGGGGTCGATCACCCTGGCCCAGAACAACAGGCCGAAGAAGAAGAACATCGTGTGCTCGAACACGTGCACGACGCCCGAGGTGAGCGTCGCGTCATACGCGGCGGGAATGTGCCAGGCGAGGATCGTCGCGCAGAACAGGATCCATGCCGGCAGCGGCCGCGCCAGCGCTCGCAGGGGCGACGTCCACCGCGCACGCGCGACCGTGCGCCCGATGTCAGTCCGGAGCTCGAGCGGCAGCGCTCGCCACATCCGTGGCCACGGCCGTCCGAGCAGGATCAGCGGCGGGGCGACGGTGAGCAGCAGCACGTGCTGGAGCATGTGGACCCAGAAGAGCTGATCGGCGTATGCGTCGATCGGCGAGTCCAGCGCGATCACGATCGTGAGCAGACCGGCGAAGAATGAGGCGGCGACCAGCGGCCGTGGCCAGCGGCTGCGGCGACTGCCGAGCACGTACAGGAGCCCGGCGATCACCACGTAGATCAGCGATGGATCGAGGGACCAGTTGGTCCAGTTCATGGCTCAGGACGCGTAGTAGAGGACGATCCAGGCGATGAATCCGATCGCCGCGAAGTACGCCCAGTAGAACGAGGAGGACTCGATCCCCGCGCGCAGCAGCTGGCCCTCGTCGGTCGGAATCTCGGTCGGGCGGGTGTGACCCTCGCGGCGAATGCGCCACAGGCTGGCGACCTGGATCCAGACCCAGTAGATGCCGATCAGCGCCACGATCGCATAGGTCGCGGTCCAGCCGAAGAACACCGACGCGTAGCCACCGCTCGCGGCGCCGAAGTCGAGCTGCGTGTACTGAAAGAACTGCAGCCCGACGGCGACCAGCGTGAAGGCGACCGCGATCAAGCCGCCGATCAGCTCGTCGACCTCGTTGCGCTTGGCGGCCAGCCGGTAGATCACGGCGCCGATCACGAACAGCGCCATGATCGAGATGCCGAGCCCCTTCGCCGGCTGCACCGCGCCGATCTTCCACGCGTGGTTGACATCGAGCGCCTGCAGGTAGAAGAAAGCGAACACGAACGCGGCGAAGAAGAACGAGATCGCGCCGCACAGGAGCCTGCCGCCGACCCAGATCGCGCGGGGCTGCCACTCGGGAGGCTCGTTCTCGACGTCGTGGGAGGCGGGTGCGGAGGCGGAGGCTTCCATGGCTCAGGTGCTCCCTCCGGCGGGGACGGCCGACGGCACGCCGGACGGCTTCTCCTCCACGCCATAGGGATACGGGTCCTGGTCGAACACCGGGACCGTGTTGAAGTCGTGCACGGGTACGGGCGTGGGCAGCTGCCACTCGGTCGACTTCGAGTGCCACGGATTGGGCTCGGCCGGCTCGCGCTTGATCGCAAGCGACCAGACGACGTTGAAGATGAACACCAGCATCGAGAGCCCCAGCACGTACGCCGACACCGACACCCAGTCGTTGAGGCCTTGGAAGCCGGCCGAGTAGGTCACGACCCGTCGCGGCATCCCCATGAACCCGAGCCCGAACAGCGGCGCGAAGGTCGCGTTGAACGCGATGAACATCACCCAGAAGTGGACCTTGCCGAGCTTCTCGTTGAGCTTGTACCCGTACATCTTCGGGACCCAGTAGTAGATCGCCGCGAAGAACGCGAATATCAGCCCGCCCATGATCGTGTAGTGGAAGTGGGCCATCACGAAGAAGCTGCCGTGGGTGGTGATGTCGCTCGGAACGTCGGAGTTGAACACCCCTGAGATCCCGCCCCAGAGGAAGTTGAAGATCCACGCGAGGCAGAACAACATCGGCACCGTGAGCCGTATTCGCCCTCGCCACAGCGTCCCCATCGCGCATAAGAAGATGAAGCCGGTCGGCAGCGAGATCAATTCGGTCGAGAGCATGTAGAACGGTCGCAGGTCGGCGTTGATGCCGGACACGAACAGGTGGTGCTGCCAGACGAAGAAGCTCAAGAAGGCGATTCCGAGCAGCCCTGCTACCGCCAGCCGGTAGCCCCACAAGGGCTTGCGTGAGAACACCGGCAGCAGCTCGAGCACGATCCCCATGCCGGGCAACGCGAGCACGTACACCTCTGGGTGTCCGAACACCCAGAAGAGGTTCTGGAATAAGTAGGCGCTGCCGCCGGCGCCGGCGATGAAGAAGGTCGTCTGCACCGTGCGGTCCATCGCGCCCATCAGCAGCGCGGCGATCAGCATCGGCGCGGCGAGCAGCATCAGCGTCGCGGTCGCGAACGTCGCCCAGACGAAGATCGGAAGGCGCGACCAGGTCATGCCGGGCGCCCGCATCGTGATGATCGTGGCGATCAGGTTGAACCCGAACAGCATCATCGACACCCCGACCAGCGCGAAGAAGCCGATATAGGCGTCGTACCCGGCGGTGTTCTGGGCCCCGAGCGGCTGGTAGCCGGTCCACCCGGTCTGGAAGCCGCCGAAGAAGATCGTCGTGATCAGGATCACGGAGCCGGCCATCAGCAGCCAGAACGTGAACGACTCGATCCGCGGGAACGCCATCCGGCGTGAGCCGATCATGATCGGGACGAGCCAGTTGGCGAACGGCCCCAGGATCCCCGAGGTCATGATCCCCATCATCATCGAGCCGTGCATGCCGACCAGGGTCAGGTACTGGTTGGCACCGAACACGTGGACGTTGGGCTGAAGCAGCTCGGTGCGGATCAGCATCGCGTTCAGCCCGCCGACGAAGAAGAACAATCCGATCCCGACCATGTACTGCTTGGCGACCACCTTGTGGTCGGTCGATAGCGTGAAGTAGCGGTACAGCCCGAGCGACTCGGACTCGCGCTCGGCGAGCGACGGGGGGTGCCCGATCAGCCGCTTGAGTGGGTAATTTGCGAACCCGAGCCCGATCAGGAAGCCGACCACCCCGAGCAGGTAGCCGAGGAAGATCGCGATGTCGTTCTGGCCGGCCGTCTCGGAGTAGTACGTGAGGTTCGCGCCGGTGATCCGGCCGCCGATGAAGTGGCCGAGATACCAGCCACCGATCCCGAGCAGGATCCCGCTAAGCAGATTGAACCCGAGCAGCTGCCGCCAGCCGGAGCGGGGGGCCGTCGTCGCCGGAACCGCAATCGCGCTCATCCGCCTCTCCTCACCGGTTGCGGGAAGTACGTCTTCGAGTAGGGCGCGTTGTTCTTGGTCGCGGGCGCGTATTGCTGCTGCTGCTGGGCGATCCAGGAGACGAACTGCGCGTGCGGAACCACCTGACCGCTGTTGAACATGTAGCCGTGCCAGACCCCGCACAGCTCCGCGCAGCGGATGTGGAACGTGAGCGGGCCGCGCGTCATGACGTAGGCGATGTTGTTCTCACCGGGGTTGGCGTCGGCCTTGACGCCGAGATCGTAGGCCCAGAACGAGTGGATCACGTCGAGCGACGTCACGTTGAACACGATCGGCGTGTTCTCGGGGAGCTCGATCGCGTGCGTCTCAACGCCGCCGTACGCCGGGAAGCGGTAGGTGAACTGCCACTGCTGGGCGACGACCTGCACCTGGAGCGCCTTGCTGCTCTTGAACGCGGCGGGCGTCGCGATCGGGTTCGGGCCCTGGCCGCCACCGGAGCCGTCAGCGAGCAGCCGAACCGTGCCGTAGCCCGCGAGGAACAGCACCAGCACCGTGGTCACGGTCAGCCACCAGAACTGGACGCTCGAGTTGCCGCGGATCGGCGGGCCGTCGACGACCGTGTCGGGATCGCGCTCGCGGAACGCCCAAATCACGTAGCCGAAGTAGACGAGCACCGCGAGCGTTACCGGGGTTGCCAGTGCGAGCAGGACCGTGTTGTCGACCACCTGGCCGTGCGCCTGAGCCGATCCGTTGCCTGGGGGCAGGCCGGGGCCGATCACGAACACGACGATCGGCGTAGCGATCACCGACGCGAGCAGCCACAGCAGCACGACGTTGCGGAAGTGGTGCTCGCTCTCGGTGTTCACCGTGCCACCCGCCCGCTCATACGACCTTGATGAAGCCGTCCATGTAGCCCACGGTCTGCATCGGGCCACCGAAGCCCTGGATGTAGCCCGCCGCGCACGGCACGAAGCACTGCCAGCGGTACAGCCCCTTCCCGGGGGTGCGGAATGTGAACTGGATCGTGAAGTGGTCGTTGCTCAAAGGGCACGGCGCGTTGGCGCATGGGTTCTTGGCGTCGTCGGCGACTCCCTCGAGCGGGACCGACAGGCCGATCGCGGGGATCGCGAAGACGTGCGAGGCGGTGTCCGGGCCAATCGCCTGGGTCGCCTTGCCGTTGAGCAGGAAGTTCCCGCCGACCGTGCCGGTCGCCTGCGAAAGGAACCCATTGCGCAGCCCGGACTGGCCATCGAACTGGTAGATCGTGACGTGCACCAGCGTGTTCGCCGGCAGCGTGAACGTGGTGTCGTGGCGCCAGTTGGTGCTATTCGGGCTGACCACGTAGTACGAGACCCAGGTCGGGTGCGGATCGGTGCCCTTGGACGCGGGCACGGTGCCGAGGTACAGGCTCGCGCCGGACGCGGTCGGCGTCGACGCCGCTGACCCGGGAACGTTGATCAGGTACAGCCCGATGTAGAGGCCGACGGCCAGAAGGATGACTGCCGTCACGATCACGGCAACCGCACCGCGCTTCGCCGTGCCGCTCATTCGATCGCCCCCCACAGGGCGGACAGAACGGGCGTCACGTACTCAGACCCCGAATCGGTTTCATGCTGTGTCCCCGGTCTTATATATCTCTTACCGAGCGGGGTCAAGCACGCCGGGTCAGGAGTCCGACGTTCAGCGTTAGGATTCTGTTTAGGGCCGGGGGCTTCGACCGCTCAGAAGGTGCGCGCGATCGCCTGCACGACGGTGGCCGAGTCGGACACGTTCTCGCCGAACGCCTGCGTGCACCCCGCGTTGATGGCATTGATCACGCTCGCCGGAGGCTGCCCCCACCGTGGCGAGACGTCGCCATGCTCCCTTACGTAAAGGCGCGCATAGGTGGTCTGCTGGTCGACGTTGGCCGATCCCCACTGCGTACACGTGGTCGAGTCGCTGACGGCACCGCCCTTCGCGCCGAGCGCCGGAACCACGACCATCGCCACGAGCACCGCGAGAACCGCGGCGGCCGCCAGCGCGGCCGGCTTGTGGCCGGCGATAAGGCTTCGAATCGTCCAAGGGGCCTCGAACTTGTTCGCTTCCGGCCCTGGCCAGCTGCTGCTCACAAACCGGCTGTATAGCCCGCGACAACGCCATCCGTCAAGCGTCGGCGGAGGGCGTTGCGCGGGGTGGGGTGGGGCTATGGGGTAAGAACTACGCGGCGGGCGAGGACTGCGGGCGGCGCGCGTAGCGGGCACGGGCTGAGCCCGTGCGGGCGCGTCCGCCTGTAGACCAGATCTGACGCCGAAGCGCCGGACCCGCGGCCACGACCCCGTGGTCGCGCTGCTGGGTCAGGACCGCGTACAGGTGGCTGCCGACGATCCCTACGACCACGAACGCGGCGAGCACGATGTTGAGGACGATCATCACGGTGGGCATTTCTCGCTCCTTTCTGGCTGGTTCGGAACGACGTCGATGCTCCGCCCGACGCGTGGCAGACCCGTCAGGAACTCGTATGAGATTCCTATGAGGGCGCCGGGCATGGCCGTCGGCCTACCCGGTCGGCCCGTGACGTGGATGAGACTTTCTTCAGGGACCGCTGGCCGAGCGCACGGAGCGCCGGCGCCACAGTGGAACCACAAACCAGATCATCACGAACGCGAACACCGCGAACGAGGCCGTCACGATCGCCATCGCCGTACCGAACAGGAAACCGGTCACGAGTGTGATCGCGCACGTCATGGCAGCCGCCAGCACGATCAGGCCGGCGATCGTCAGCCGGTTCCCGGTGCTGACGACGTAGCCCTTGTCGCCGTGGCGGAACTCGAGACGGTGGATGACGGTCGGGGCGATCAGCAGGATCGACGCGAGCAGCGTGCACAACAGCGCAGCGAAGTACAGCCCGCGCTCGAAATCGGTCGTTCTTCCGAACCGCTGGTTGAAAGGCGCGACAAGCAGGAACGCGAACAGCACCTGGACGCCCGGGAGCGCCACCCGGAGCTCGCCCAGCAGCTCGTTCAGGTTGCGGTCGAGCCGCTCGAGCTCTGACTCCTCCCGGCCGTCTTGCATCCGCCTGTTCTAACAGCCGAAGCGGGGGCCAGTGGTCTTCAAGAACTCTTCGACACAGGTTCGACATCTGTCGAACCAATGCTAAAATTCGATATGTATCGAACCAAGTCTATGAACCGGAGAACATTGACAAACGCAGAGAACGGTCGCGACGGCACCACCAGGGTGCGCGGCGACCATGACAAGAACACGGCCAAGAAGCCTCGCACCCGGCGCGCTCGCGCGGGCGACCGCGGCCGCGCCACGGACACCAACGCCCGACAGGCACGGCGGCGTAGCGTCCACGCGAAGGGGATGACCGAGGCGGACACTCCCCGTGAGACCGGCTCGGCCGTCCCCGACTCGCTGGCGCTGTTCTTCCGCAGGGCTCGCGTCTATCCGCTGCTGACCGCGGCGGAGGAGGTCGAGCTCGCGAAGCGGATTGAGAAGGGCGACCTCGAGGCCAAGGAACGAATGATCAACTCCAACCTGAGGCTGGTCGTCTCACAGGCGCGGCGCTATCAGGGCCACGGCCTGGAGATGGGCGACCTCGTTCAGGAGGGAATGCTCGGGCTGATCCGCGCGGTCGAGAAGTTCGACTGGCGGCGCGGATTCAAGTTCTCGACCTACGGGACGCTGTGGATCCGCCAGGCGATCCAGCGCGGGCTGCAGAACCACGGTAGGACGATCCGTCTTCCCGTCCACGTCGCACAGCGCCAGGTCAAGGTGCGCAAGCTCGAGAGCGAGTTGAACACCAGGCTCGGGCGCGAGCCGACCGACGAGGAGATCGCGGAGCTGGCCGAGCTGGAGCTCGACGAGGTGATCGAGCTACGGGAGCTCAACCGGGCCCTGACCAGCCTCGACCAGCCCGTCGGCGACGATGGCGAGACCGCGCTCGGCGACCTGCTCGCGAGCGAGCGGCCGGAGCCGCTCGAGGAAGTGGCGGACGCCGACCGCGACCGCCGCGTCAACGAGCTCGTCCAGGGGCTGCCCGAGGACGAGCGCAACGTGGTTGCGCTCCGCTTCGGCCTCACCGGCGACGAGCCGCGGACGCTGAGGCAGACCGGGATGGAGCTCGGGATCACCACCGAGCAGGCGCGCAAGCTCGAGGAGCAGGGCCTTCGCCGGCTCGCCGGCAGCTCTGAGCTCGAGGCGCTCCGCACGGCGGCGTAACGCCGCGCCAAAGCACTGAGGCAATAAGCTCGCGCGCTCCCACCAAGGAGCGCGCGAGCGATGGCCGACGAGTCCTACGAGACGATCCTGTACGCCGCCGACGGGCCGGTCGCGACGATCACGCTCAACCGCCCCGAGCGGCTGAACACGATCGTCCCGCCGCTGCCCGACGAGCTGCAGAGCGCCGTCGTGGCCGCGACCCGCGAGGCGAAGGTCAAGGTGATCGTCCTCCGCGGCGCCGGGCGCGCGTTCTGCGCCGGCTACGACTTCGATGGTGGCTTTCACCACTGGGACGAGACGATCGCCACCGACGGCGCCTGGGATCCTGGCAAGGACTTCGTGATGGCGACCGCGGCGGAGCTTTCGCCCTCGCAGAAGCTGTTCAGCATCTGGCGCTGCCCGAAGCCGGTGATCGCACAGGTCCACGGCTGGTGCGTGGGCGGTGGCAGTGACTTCGCGCTGGGCGCGGACCTCGTGATCGCGAGCGAGGACGCCGTGATCGGCACCCCTTACAGCCGAATGTGGGGCTGCTACCTGTCGGCGATGTGGATCTACCGGCTTGGGCTCGCGCGCGCCAAGTACCACGCGCTGACGGGCCGCCCTCTGAGCGGGAGCGATGCCGCCGAGATCGAGCTGATCAACGAAGCCGTGCCGTTCGAGCGGCTCGAGCGCCGGGTCGCCGAGCTCGCGGACGAGCTCGCGCGGATCCCAGCGTCGCAGCTCGCGGCGATGAAGCTCGTCGTCAACCAGGCGTACGAGAACATGGGGCTGCACTCCAGCCAGGTGCTCGGCCCGGTCCTCGACGGGCTGATGCGCAACACGCCCGACGCGCTCGAGTTCATCGAGCTCGCCGAGCGCGACGGGGTGCGCGCCGCGATCGAGCAGCGCGACGGCGCGACCGGCGACTACAGCCAGGCGCCGCGTGAGCTCAGGCCGGATCCTCGGAACGTGATCGAGCCGTAGTGTGGCGCCGGTCCCAGAGCGCCTCGGTCTCGCCGAAGCTGAGCATCCGCCACCGCTCGCTGTGCGGCTCCCACACGTAGACGATCACGTCGACGATGCTGCGAATCCCATCGAGCAGCTCGACCGCCGCGCGCGCGTCGAGGTCGTCGCCCAGCACCGCCCGGGTCATCACGTCGGTCACCTTGAAGCGGTAGGGCTCGCGCGGCGCCGGCGCCTCGGGCTCGCGCGGCGCGGGCTTGCGGAATCCGAATCCCGGCACGGCATCCGAGCGCTTCAGCGTCCGCTCGAGCGGGACCACGTTCGCGCCGGTGCCCTTCGTCTGCGTCTCCAGGACCCAGACGCCGTCGTCCGATTCGCGCTCCTTTTCAGCCATACATTGAGGGTAGTTGGTGCCACATCGCTACAAAGCGATCCTTGCTCTTCCGCAGCCACGTAGGCTCCCCGCCCATGACGATCCCCGCCGGCTTCGAGCCGATCAACGCCAGCTCGTTCTCCGAACGGATCGGGCCGCTCTACATCAAGCACGAGGACGTCCCGGTGTTGGGGCTCGAGGTCCAGGACCACCACCTCAACCGGGCCGGGCGCGTCCACGGTGGGCTGCTCGCGACGCTCGCCGACGTCGCGGTCAGCCGCGCCGCGTGGGATCGGGTGCCGGAGGGCTCTACGATCGCAACGGCCGACCTGCACATCTCGTATCTCGGCAACGTGAACGCCGGCGCGTGGGTCGAGGCGTGGCCGAAGATCGACCGGGTCGGGCGCGCCGTCGTCCACACGAGCTGCGTAGTCGAGTCCGACGGCGAGCCGCTGGCGAAGGTGCTGGCGACGATCGCCGTGCGCCTGCCGGAGATCAGGCGCTGACGGCCTGCTTCGCCGGAAGCTCGACTTCGATCGGGTCGGCGAGCGGCTCGCAGATCTGGGCGGCGGCCACCTGGTCCTTGCCGCGCAGCAGGTCCCGCAGCTGGACGAACGCCAGCGTGCCGAGCACGGCAGGGATCCACAGCTGGAGCACCCGGTAGGCGAGCACCGCCGCCGCCGCGGCGGAGACCGGCACGTTGAACACGGCGAAGCTGCCGACGAGGCCGAGCTCGATCCCGCCGATTCCGCCCGGCAGCGGGATCAGACCGCCGAGCTGGCCGATCAGGTAGGCGACCACGAGCACACCGAGCGGCGGCGTGTAGTGGAACGCCTCGAAGCAGGCGCCAAGCGCGACGATGTCGAACGCCATGTAGCCGATCGAGCCGCCGAGTACGCCGACCGGCCGGTCGCGAACCAGCCAGATCGAATCGAGCACGCCGTCTGCGAGCGAGTCGATCCCGGTTCGCGACCACCTTCGCAGGCGCCCGACCGCAGTTGTGGTGTCGCGGCGTGCGGCGAGCCGGTCACGGAGGCGGGGGAGCGCCAGCACTGCCGCGATCAAGACGACGGCCGCGATCGCGAAGCCATACGTGAAGCCGGGCGCGCTGTTCCCGACGAGTAGTCCCGTCGCGAACAGGATCGCGAACAGGATCAGCGTGACGAAGTTCGGGAGGCTGGTCAGTGCGAAGAACGCGACCGTCCGCCGGGCGATGTGCTCGGCCTTCATCCCGCCCTTCGACAGCGCCCATGCGCCCAACGCCAGCCCGCCTGCGCCCCCCGCCGGCAACAGCGAGTTGGCCGCCTGCTCCGCCATCCCGATCCGGTAGCTGAGACGCCACGACATCCGGACGCAGAACACGTACTTGAAGCACACGACATACGAGAGCGCCGACAGCAGCTCGGCGAAGCCCGCGACCACCAACCACGGGACGTTCGCGTCCCCGAGCCGGTGCCGGAGGCTGCCCAGGCCGGGCGTCAGCCAGATCGCGACGCCAACGATGACGATCAGCGCCGCGAGCTGCAGCAGCCGCGCCCGGAGGTGGCTCGACGAGAGCTCCTCCGGCATCGTCGCGGTGGTGGCGTCCGAAAGCGCGCGATCGGCCACATCGGGCACTGCTTGACTGTAATCACCCGCGGCGATCGGACGGCAGACTGGTGCACCGTCCGGCGATTAGGGCACATGTATCGCGGTCCCGGATGACCGCCATACTGCGTCCTCGAAACCTCGCGCAGCGCTGCTGCGCGAGGTTTCTTCGTCCTTGCCTGGCGGCCCCCGGGACTCACGCTCCATGCACCCCAACCACCGGACGGCACACTAGCTTTCAAGGGAGCAGATGACCGACTCGGCCGCGACCGTCGCTCCGCTCACCGGGCGCACCGCCTGGGCGCGCAATCTCGAGGAGCCGCTGCGCTCGTTCCTGCGGACCGAGACCGGGGGCGCGGCGATGCTGCTCGCCGCGGCGGTGATCGCGCTGATCTGGGCCAACGCCGACCCCGGGTCGTACGCGAGCGTGTGGGGCACCGAGCTGTCGATCCGGATCGGCGGATCGGGGATCTCGCAGACGCTGCACCAGTGGGTCAACGACGGCCTGATGACGTTCTTCTTCCTGGTCATCGCGCTCGAGGCCCGCAGGGAGTTCGACCTGGGCGAGCTCCGCGACCGGCGCCGGCTGCTGCTTCCGACCGTCGCGGCGATCGGCGGGATGGCGGTGCCGATCGCGATCTACCTCGCGTTCAACGCCGGCGGCCCGGGCGCGCACGGCTGGGGCACCGCGATGTCGACCGACACGGCATTCGCGCTGGGGATGCTCGCGCTCGTCGGACGCCGCTTCCCGCAGAGCCTGCGGGCGTTCATCCTGACGGTGGCCGTCGTCGACGACCTCGTCGCCTTCATCGTGATCGTGGCGGCTTACAGCAACTCGATCAGCGTCGGGCCGCTGATCGTGGGGATCGTCGTGCTGGCGGTCGCGCTTGCGGTGCGGCTGCGGCGGGTCCGGAACGGAGTCGTGTACCTCGCGCTCGCGCTCGTCGCATGGGTGGCGCTGTACAAGGCCGGGGTCGACCCGGTGATCGTCGGCGTCTTCTTCGGGTTGATCGCGATCGCCTACCCGGCGTCGCGCGCCGACCTCGAGCGTGCGACCGACCTGTTCCGGCTGTTCCGCGAGCAGCCCACGGGCGAGCAGGCCCGCACGCTGCGGCAAGGGGTTCGCACGGCGCTCTCGCCCAACGAGCGCCTCCAGCAGATCTTCCACCCCGTCTCGAGCTACGTGATCGTGCCGCTGTTCGCGCTCGCGAACGCGGGCGTCGTGCTCAACGGCGATGTCCTGTCCCGCGCGTTCGGCTCGGCGATCACGCTCGGGATCATCGTCGGCTATGTGGTCGGCAAGCCGATCGGAATCGTCGGTGGGACATGGGTCGTGACCCGGCTCAGCCGCGGTCGGGTGCGGCCCCCGGTCGGATGGGCGTCGGTGCTCGGCGGCGGCACGATCGCCGGCATCGGGTTCACGGTGTCGCTGCTGATCGCGTCGTTGGCGTTCCACGGGATCGAGCTGCAGGAGGCCAAGATCGGGGTGCTCACCGCCGCGGTCGCGGCGTCCCTCTTGACGGCACTTGTGTTCCGGGCCACCTCGCTGCTGCCCCGCCGGGCGCGGCTGCGCGCGCTGATCGGGCAGCCCGAGTCGCTGGTCGACCTCGCGGTGCCCGTCGACGACGAGCGCGATCACATCCGCGGGCCGATGAACGCGCCGGTCACGCTCGTCGAGTACGGCGACTTCGAGTGCCCGTACTGCGGCCGGGCGGAGCCGATTATCCGCGAGCTGCTGGCCGGCTTCGGCGAGCTTCGGTACGTGTGGCGCCATCTGCCCTTGAGCGACGTCCACCAGCACGCCCAGCTCGCCGCCGAGGCCAGTGAGGCCGCAGCGGCTCAGGGCAAGTTCTGGGAGATGTACGACACGCTGCTCACACACCAGGACGCCCTCATGGCGCGGGACCTCGTCGGCTACGCGGCGGACCTCGGGTTGGACATTGAGCGGTTCCGGGAGGATCTGCGCAAGCGCCGGGGAGGCGGTCGGATCGCGGACGACGTCGAGTCGGCCGATGCGAGCGAGGTCTCCGGCACCCCGACCTTCTTCATCAACGGCCGCCGCCACTACGGCGCGTACGACGTCGACACGCTGTCGGCGGCGGTGAAGGCTGCGCGGGCCCGCGTTGCGGTTGCCGAGCCGGCGCTGGACCTCGGCGACGGCCGCGCATAGGCTGCCCAGGTTCGAGCGTCAACCCCCGAGGAGGACTCAGATGATCGTGATGTTCACTGCCCGGCGGCTGAAGCCGGGCGCCTGGGAGCAGTTCCGCGAGGCGTGGGGTCCGGGCGACGAGCCTCCACCCGGTTTCCAGCGCGCAATTCACGCTCGCAACATCCGTGACGAGGACGAGGTGATCTCGTTCGGGCTGTTCGACATGACCGAGGACGACTACCGGAAGTGGCGGGAGGAGGCGGACGCCCAGGAGAACAAGCGCGTCGACCGGATGTCCGCGTTCGTCCAGAACGAGTACGTGTCAGGCGTCTATGAGGTCGTCGACGATCTCGAGCCGTGAACCGAGCGTGATCGACCCCCGTTGGTTCCCAACATCGACGGACGACGGGCTGCGATAGCGGGGTAAAACGTGGGCGCGTCGTTCTTCTCTCTCCTCGACGCGCCAAGTGGACAGGCAGGTGAGCCGGCGGAAGGGCGCCTCGTGGCCGATTCCCTGGTGAGCCTGCCTCTCCCGCGGCGCTCGGCCCGCGAGCCGAGGCCCGTTTGCACGTGGCGGGCTCAGGCGTAGTATCGGTCTTGCGATGGTGGAGTCCGGATCCACGGGGCACCTGCGGCCCGATCCCCCCGCGAGACGAGACCCGTCCGCGAGACGACTGACGCTGGCTCGCGCCGCGCCGGATCTGGGCGCGGCCCTTCCCCAGTACCGGCAGCAGTTGCTGGAGCAGATCTCGGTCCCGGTCGTCAACGTCGGGGACGGCTCAAGCTCTCTGTCGGAGCTGCTCGAGCGCTTCGGCGCCTTCGCGGCGATCGTGGTCGATGGGCTGGTGCTCCACGATCTCGCGATCGGCGGCGAGCCGGGCCTGCGGATGCTCGGGCCGGGCGACGTGATCGGGGTGTCGGGACAGCGGCCCGCTGTGCTGGAGCGCTCGAACTACCGAGCGACGCCCTCGACCGAGCTCGCGCTGCTGGGCAACGAGTTCCTGAACGCCGCACAGCATGAGCCCAGACTGCTCGCGGGGCTCCAGGCGGCGAGCGCCGAGCAGACGGAGCGGCTCGCGGCCCAGCTCGTGATCTGCCAGATGCCGCGCGTCGCGGATCGCGTGCTGACGATGCTGTGGCTGCTCGCGGAGTCACACGGGCGGGTGACTCCGGCCGGCACCAGGCTGCGGCTGTCGCTGACGCACGAGCTGCTGGGTGCGATGGTCGGCGCCCGCCGTCCGACCGTGACGCTGGCGCTCGGCGAGCTTGCGAAGCGCGGTGCGGTGGTACACCAGGACCGGAGCTGGCTGTTGCTCGAGCCGGCGCCGGTCGCGGAGTCGAACGGCGCGGTCATGCTTGACAGCCCCGAGCTGCTCGACCAGTCACCGTCGGTGTGGGCCAAGCCGGAGGAGCCTCCAGACCCCGAGACCAGGTCGCTCGCGTCGCTGAAGGAGGCGCTCAGGCGATTGCACGAACAGCACCAGGAGAACGTGGTCCTCGTCCGGGAGCGGATGGCCCGGGTCGCGCGGGCGCGGGAGCGAAGCAGCCAGGTGCTCGCGCAGACGCGCGCCACGCGCGGGCTGCTCAAGCAGACACTTCCTCCATCATCAGAATGACGCCCGAGAGCCGGTCCTCCCCGTCGTTGCCTGTCGGCAGCGCGGTCACCCGACAGTCGAACGTCTTTCCCCGGCGGTTGACCGCCTCGATCATGAGCTCCGCGCGGCCGTCGCCGCCGTTCAGGGTTTCGCGCAGCAGCGGCTTGAGCTTCTCGACCGGGAGCCCAAAGTCGAGCGCCAGCAGGTTGTGGTCCTCGACTTCCTCGGCGGTGAGCCCCCAGAGTTCGTAGGCCTGCCCGTTCCAGATCTTCACCCGCTGGTGCCGGTCGATTAAAGCGACCGCGACGCCGATCGTGGCGAGGATCGCCTCGAGGAACGTGTTCGTGTCGTTCAGCTCGAGCGTGCGATGCCGGAGCTCCTCGTTCATCGTCTGGAGCTCCTCGTTGGCGGAGTGGAGCTCTTCGTTCATCGTTTCGAGCTCCTCGTTGGTGGACTGGAGCTCCTCGTTGGTCGTTTCGAGCTCCTCGTTGGTGGACTGGAGCTCCTCGTTGGTCGTCTCGAGCTCCTCGACCGTCGATTGCAACTCCTCGGACGCGGTCTCGAGGTCGCGCCTCGACGAGGAGAGCTCGTCGTGGAGCCGCTGTACGTCAGTCACGTCCGCATAGCTGATGACCGCGCCCATCCGCGTGCCTTCGCTCATCAGCGGCGCGATCCGGATGTCGAGCACCCGCTCGACGCTGCCGCTGCGCCAGCGGATCCCCTTGAGGTCGACCGTTCGCAGTTCGTCGGCGACGGTCTCGAGGTGGCCGCGGAGCTCAACCGGGCGATACGAGAGCTCGAGGTCCTGGATCGGCCGTCCAAGGTCGGCCACGCCCACGGCGAACATCCCCCGGGCGCTGCCGTTGGCCATCACGACCGTACCGGCCGCGTCGAGCACGAGCTGCGCCGCTCCACCGACGTCGAACACCGCCTCGCGCAGGCTGTCGGCGACGCTCCGCGATGCCCCGGCCGAGGGGTCCGGCAGCACCACCCGCTCGCGCTGACGCGGCGCGGGGTGGAGCACCTTGCGGAACAGCCGGCGCTTGAGGTCGACAGGGGTGAACAGGTCCCCGTGCGTGATCAGCATCTCCGACCTTCCGAGCTGCAGGACACCGTCGTCGTTCAGCGCGAAGTGGAACCGCCCGAGGATCTGGGCCTGGGTCTCGACCGTGAAGTAGATCAGCGCGTTGCGGCAGACGAGCAGATCGATCCTCGAGATCGGCGGGTCCTGGACCAGGTCGTTGCGGCCGAAGATCATGCACCGGCGCAGGTCCTTGCGGAACACGTACCGCTGCTCGGTGCGGTCGAAGAAGCGGTCGAGCGCATCGCGCGGCACGTCCTCGAGCTGGCGCGGCAGATACGCGCCCTGCCGCGCGGCGTCGAGCGCCTCCTCGTCGAGGTCGGTCGCGTAGATCTTCACCCGCTGCTGGAACTGCTCGTCGCCGAGGACCCGGGCGAGCACCATCGCCAGCGTGTAGGCCTCCTCGCCCGACGCGCAGCCGGCCGACCAGACTCGCAGAGGGGAGTCCGGCGGCCGGGATTCGATCAGCTGCGGGAGCACCTCCGACGCGAGGTGCTCCCACGTCTGCGGATCGCGGAAGAAGCTGGTGACGTTGATCAGGATCGCGTTGAAGAGCGACGCGAATTCCTCGGGGTGCAGTTCGAGGTAGTCGGTGTAGTCGTCGTAGGTCTCGGCTTCGACCTCAGCCATGCGCTTCGCGACCCGGCGTTCGATGCTCGAGCGCTTGTAGCCGGTGAAGTCGAATCCTCTGGTCTGCTTGACGAAATCGAGGAACGCGTCGAGCGTCGTGTGCGAGCCGCTGGCCATCAGGTCCCGCTGCGGCTCGTCGAGGGCAACGAGCGTCGACTGTTCGGCGTCGCGGCCGCTGGCAGCTCCTCTCCCTTGACGATCGCGGCGATCGTCTCGCCGATCAGCTCGGACGCAACGACCGCGTCGACGCTCACGTGTGCGAGCGCACTCGCCGGCATTCCAGGGTATTCCGCGTCTTCCGGGCTCTGGACGACGGCAGCCCCGCCCGCGGCCTTGATCACCGCCAGCCCGGCCGCGCCGTCCTCCATGGTGCCGGACAGGATTACGCCCACGACCCTCGAGTGTCGCGCCGCCGCCGCCGTCCGGAACAGCACGTTGACGGCTGGGCGGTAGCCGTTGTCACGGGGGCCGGCGGTGACGTGGACGAGCCCGTCCTCCACCTCGAGGTGATGATCGGGCGGCGCTATAACCACCTCGCCGATGTGCAGCGGCTGGTCGAGCTCGGCGAAACGGCACGGGAGCGGACCCGCGCGGTCGAGAATCCCGGCGAGGGCGCTCGGGCTCCCGCGGGCAAGGTGCAGGACGATGCAGACGGCCGCCGGCAGGTCGTCCGGCAGGCCCGCCACGAGGCGCTTGAGCGCGTTCACGCCGCCGGCTGAGGCGCCGATCACAACGAGGTCTCGGGCGGTGCCGCCCTCGGCCAGCTCGTCTAATGGCTTCACTAAGCAGAGCGTACGCGCAACTGGCACAGGTCGCGAGCTTCCGGGGCCCGCGTTGACAGCCCCGTTGGTTTTCAACCGCCCCTCGGCGACCCTGGTGAGCCGAGCGCGACCGGGCTACTGTGAACCGGTGGCTGATCCAGGCAACCGGGACCCCGACAATCGAACCGCGCTGAACGTCCGCGTGATCAGCACCGGCGAACGCTCGGCACGCGTTCTCGTGGCCGGCGAGCTCGATCTCGCGACGTCGGAAAAGCTCGATCGTGCATTGACACGGGCGTTGACGGATGCCGACGAGGTGGTGCTCGACCTCTCGAAGGTCTCGTTCATCGACTCCACCGGCCTGAGCACGATCCTCAGCGGCGTCAGCACCTCGCAGCTGAACGGCGGCAAGCTCACGATCAGCTCGGCGCTCGCTCCGCAGGCGCGGAAGCTGTTCGAGCTCGTCGGGATGCAGGGCGCGCTCCCGATCGTCGACGAGTAGCGGTCGTCTGGCCGACCGCGCGGCTGCCGCCGGCGATGCGAAGATACGCGCCGTGGGGCGAGGGGTATCGAACAAGAACTTAGTGCTGGCGGCGATGGTCTTCGCCGTCGCGATGATCTTCATCGACCAGACGATCGTCGCGATCGCGATTCCGAGGCTGCGCTTGGAGCTGGGGCTGTCGGCGACCGGCGCGCAGTGGATCATCAACGGCTACCTGCTGGCGCTGTCCGCGCTGTTCGCCTTCGGCGGCAAGCTCGCCGACGTGGTCGGGCGCCGCCGGATGGTCGTGATCGGGACGATCGGCTTCGCGATCGCCTCGGCGCTGTGCGGCGCTACGCCCAAGGGGTCCGCCGCCGAGACGTGGATCATCGTGTTCCGCGTGCTGCAGGGCGCGTTCGCGGCGCTGATGTTCCCGGCCGCGGTGGGGATCGTCGTCGCGTCGTTCCCGTTGCGCGAACGCGGCAAGGCGATGGCGATTTTCTTCGGGATCTCGGGCGGACTGACGGCGATCGGGCCGATCGCCGGCGGCTATCTGACGCAGTGGACGTGGCGCTCGATCTTCTGGATCAACGTGCCGGTGGCGATCATCGCGCTGATCCTGGTCTGGCTGTCGAAGCCCGACGACACCAAGCACCCCGCCGGGCTGGACTACCGCGGCACGGTGCTGATCACCGGGGCGATGGGCCTGGTCGTCCTCGGGCTGCAGCAGTCGGCCGTGTGGGGATGGGGGAGCGTCGCGACGTGGGCGTGCATCGTGGTGGGTCTGCTGCTCGGCGTCGCGTTCTTGTCGTGGGAGCGCCGTTGCCCGCAGCCGTTGTTGAACCTGAAGATCTTCCGCGACCGGGGTTTCTCGGCCGAGACCGCGGTGCTGGGATTGATGAGCATCACGTTCGTGCCGTTCTTCTTCTTCGCCAGCATCTACGCGCAGGTGTCGCTGGGCAAAAGCGCATCCGAGGCGGGCCTCTACATCCTCTACTTCTTCATCGGATTCGTGGTCGCCTCGCAGATCGGAGGGCGGATCCTCGACCAGCAGGGAGCGCGCCTCGCCGTCGTGTTGGGAGGGGCGATCGGCGCCGTCGGCTTCTTCCTGCTCGCCGGGAAGGTAACCGACCTGAATATCAACAGCCAGTGGTATTACATCGCGCTCGCGGGTGCCGGCCCGGGCCTGATCCTCGCGACCGCGAGCACCGACGCCGTCAACCGCGCGCCGAGCTCCGGCTACAGCGAGGTCACCGGGATCACGCAGACTGCTCGCAACTTCGGCGGTAGTTTCGGGCTCGCGGTGATGGGCGCGATCCTCGTCAGCCTCGACAAGACGAATGTGACGAACGCGCTGACCAAGGCGGGTGTGCCGACGTCGACCGCCCACCACGTGGCGGCGTCGTTCGGCCAGGGCGCGGCGGGCTCAGCGTCGGGCCATTCCGGGGCGCTCGTCCATTCGGTCCGGCTCGCCTTCGCCGACTCGATCCAGACGATCTTCTACATCATGGCCGGGGTGATGGCGGTGACGTTCGTCGTCGCGGTCCGGTTCGTGCCGCCGGGCCGGGTGGAGCCGCAGGAAGTGCTCGATGCCGTGTCCGCGCCCGAGCCGGCGCAGCAGGTCCCGTCCTAGCCTCAGCCTCCGCCGGCCGGCTTCTCCGCGTGGCCGCCGAACTCCTTGCGCATCGCTGACAGCACCTTGTCGGCGAAGTCGTCCAGGCCCCGCGAGCTGAACCGCGAGTAGAGCGCCGAGGTCAGCACCGGCGCCGGGACGCCCTCCTCGACGGCGGCGACCGACGTCCACCGGCCCTCGCCCGAATCCGACACCCGGCCGGAGAACTCCTCCAGGCCCGGCGACTCGAACAGCGCGTGCGCGGTCAGGTCGAGGAGCCAGCTTCCGATCACCGAACCACGGCGCCAGACCTCGGCGACGTCGGTCGTGTCGATGTCGAACATGTAGTTCTCGGGGTGCTCGAGCGGGGCGGTCTCGGCGTCGTCCTCGCGCTGGACGTTGCCGGCGTTCGCGTTGCGCAGGATGTTCAGCCCCTCCGCGTACGCGGCCATGATCCCGTACTCGATCCCGTTGTGGACCATCTTCACGAAGTGCCCGGCGCCGTTCGGCCCGCAGTGCAGGAATCCCTGCTCGGCGTGGCTCGGAGGGCCGCTCCGCCCCGGGGTCCGGGCCGCCGAGTCGACCCCGGGCGCGATCGACGCGAACAGGGGAGACAGCCGCTCGACGACGTCGTCCTCGCCGCCGATCATCAGGCAGAAGCCGCGCTCGATCCCCCAGACACCGCCGCTGGTGCCGCAGTCGACGTGATGGATGCCCTGCTCACGGAGCTCGGTGGCGTGGCGCATATCGTCGGTGTAGTGGGTGTTGCCGCCGTCGATGATCACGTCGCCGGGCTCGAACACCTCGGCGACGGCCTTGATCGTCTGGTCGGTGATCTCGCCCGCCGGGACCATGATCCACGCGGTGCGCGGCTTCTCGAGCTTCGCCGCGAACTCCTGCAGCGAGGTGGAGCCGGTGACTCCGTCGGCCTCGACCGCCTTGACCGCGTCGGCGCTGACGTCGTACCCGACGCAGCGGTGCCCGTCGGCGATCAGCCGGCGGACGATGCCCGCCCCCATCCGGCCGAGTCCCACCATTCCCAGTTGCATCGGCGTGTCTGTCGGCATGTGTTCTCCTGGTGATCGCGAACAACCCGTGTGATGGGGACCGTATCCTCTGCGCCGATGCTGGGGCTACCCGATGGTGTGGACGTGTGCCTGTTCGACCTCGACGGCGTGCTGACGCAGACCGCGAAGGTCCACGCCGCCGCGTGGAAGTCGATGTTCGACGAATTCCTCGAGGGGTGGGCTCGTGACCACGGCCAGCAGTTCGTGCCGTTCGACAAGGAGGACGACTACAACACCTACGTCGACGGCAAGCCACGCTACGACGGGGTCCGGTCGTTTCTGGGGTCGCGCGGGATCGAGCTGCCACAGGGGACGCCCGAGGACCGCCCGGCGTCGGAGACCGTCGACGGGCTCGGGAACCGCAAGAACGAGCTGGTGCTGAAGCTGATCCAGGAGCAGGGGGTCGAGGCGTACGACGGCTCGGTCCGCTACGTGCACGCGGCGATCGAGGCGGGCATGAAGCGGGCGGTGGTGTCGTCGAGCACGAACACCAGGGACGTGCTTCACGCGGCCGGAATCGCCGACCTGTTCGACACGATCGTCGACGGAGTCGTCGCCGACCGGGAGCACCTGAAGGGCAAGCCCGCGCCCGACACGTACCTCGCCGGCGCCCGCGCGCTCGATGCCGACCCGAAGTCCGCGGCCGTGTTCGAGGATGCTCTGTCGGGCGTCGAGGCGGGCAGGGCGGGGGCGTTCGGGTTCGTAGTCGGCGTCGACCGCGTGAACCACGCCGATGCGCTGCGCGCCCGCGGCGCCGACGTGGTCGTGAAGGACCTGGCCGAACTGCTCGGGGATCATCGTTGATCGACCACCCAGACTTTGAGATCGAGGAGTGGGCGGTCCGGGAGAAGGCGCTCGACTATCAGCGGCTCGCGCAGACGGAGTCGCTGTTTGCGCTCGCCAACGGGCACTTGGGGTTGCGCGCGAACCTCGACGAGGGCGAGCCGTTTGGGCTGCCGGGAACGTATCTGGCGGGCTTCTACGAGACCCGCCCGCTCCCGTACGCCGAAGCCGGCTACGGCTACCCCG
>DASXDA010000041.1:0-30885 GCA_036490875.1 Solirubrobacteraceae bacterium | reverse complement strand
CACACCTCGCCCCGAGGACGGAGGTCTGTCATGCCAGCCCCGGATATCGGCGCTCAGACGACACAGCTCCCCCCGAGCACGGGGGTGTGTCGCCCGAGCGTCGCGCACGGGCAAAGCACGCGCCCCGCTCCCCGCCCACCGCCGCGCCCTCGCGGGCGGCGCGCGGGAGCGCGCCCACGCGCACGCGCGCCGGCGCGGCCCCGCCCCCGCACGCGCGCGAGCGGGTCCCTCGCACGCGCGGGCGCGCTCACTAAAGGGGGCCATAAGAATCGCGCAACTATTCCGCTGCTACGGTGTCCCTCCTACTGAGGGTCGGAAGGAGAAACGGTCGGAGGCCCTCGCTCCAAGCGTGGAAGTCTCTGCTCTCAGATACTCGCCCGGCTCCATGGGCCTGCACGGCAAGACGCCGCTGCTCAGGCTCCAGTCGGACGAACGGCTGATCTCCTTCATCCGCCGGGGCAACCACAACGCCTTCGAGGTGCTCTTCAGCCGGTACCAGTCGAGGCTGCTCGCGTTCTGCCGTCACCTGCTCGGCTCCAAGGAGGACGCCGAGGACGTGCTGCAGGAGGTGATGACCGCCGCCTTCAACGCAATCCTCGCCGACGACCGGCCGATCAACGTGCGCCCGTGGCTCTACCGGATCGCGCGCAACCGGAGCCTCAACCACCTTCGCCGTGCGCAGGCGATCGGCGTCGACTCGATGGACATCCACCTGTCCGAGAACGGACAGACCACCGCCGACAAGGTCCACGAGCGCGAGCGTTTCCGGCTGCTCGTTGGCGACATTCACGAGCTGCCCGAGACCCAGCGCACCGCCCTGGTCCTGCGCGAGATGGACGCGATGTCCTACGAACAGATCGCCGAGGCGATGGAGACGACCGTCCCCGGCATCAAGTCGCTGCTGGTCCGCGCGCGGATCGCGCTTGCCGAGGCCGCCGAGGCGCGACAGCTGTCCTGCGACGACGTCCGGCTCGAGCTCGGCGAGGTCGCTGAGGGGATCCGGAAGAAGCCTGACGCGCTCGCGCGGCGCCATCTGAAGTCGTGCACTCGCTGCTCGACCTTCCAGGGCCAGCTCAAGAAGACGAACAAGGCGCTCGCGGCGCTGCTGCCGATTGGACCGTTCGCGGCCCTGAAGGGACTCGCGATCTTCCACATTGGCCACTCCGCCGGTGCCGGCTCGGGCGCCGCGGGCACGACCGTCGGTGCGACGGGTGCCGGGGCCGGCGCGAGCGGTGCGGGCGCGGGCGCCGGAGTCACGGGCGCTGGCGCTGGCGCAACCGCCGGCGCTGGCGCAACCGCCGGTGCAACCGCGACCGCAACCGCAGGCGCGACAGCAGGTGCAACTGCCGGCGCCGCTGGTGCGGGCATGGGCGCCGCGGGGGCGACGGCCACCGGAGCGTCGATCGCTGGCACCGCGGGCTCCGCGCTGTCAGCGGGCGCAGGCGCACTCGCAGGTAAGGCTGCCGCCGGTCTCGCCGCTGCGGCGATCGTGACCGCGGGCGCCGTCGAGGCCACGCATGTGAACCATCGCCGGCTCGGCGGATCGACCCCGCCGGCCGGGAATCTCCAGGCGAAGGCTCCGGCGGGCACCCTCGCCGGCCACGCGATCGCCGGCGCGCACGACAAGAACGGCAAGGCGCTGAAGCACCACGGCAAGCTGCTCGCGGCCAAGGCCCAGTCGAAGGCCGCGCAGGACAAGCTCGCGAAGGCGACCAAGACGAACGCCGCGACCAACACGACCGCGGCGACCAGCACCAAGGCGGCCACCGACAAGACCGCGACCACCCCCGCGACCACGAGCACGACTCCGACCCAGCCTGCGGATCCGGGGCGCACCCAGAGCCAGACCGATCCGACGGTCCTGACCACACAGCCGACGACCCAGGGCGGCGGCACGTCGCCCTCGTCGGGAGGCGACCCGAGCACCGGCGGCACCTCGACCACGCCGACCGTGCGGCCGAGCGACCCGGGCGGCGGCGGCGCGTCGACCACGCCCTCCGGCTACACGGGCAGCGGCACGACCGGTCCGTCGGGCCCGACCGGCCCCGACGGCTCAACCAGCAGCGGCTCGACCGACAACTCGACCGGCACCGGCTCGAGCAACGGCAGCTCCACCGGCACCGACGCAAGCCAGACCGGAACGACCGGCCCTGCCGGCGTCGTCGACCCGACGCTCGGGGGCAGCGACGTCGTGAACGACGCCACCGCGTCCGTCACCGGCTAACCCGAGCGTTGATCGACCTCGAGCACTTTCGCGAGGTCGACATGCGCGTCGGGCGGATCGAGTCCGTCGACGACTTCCCCGAGGCTCGCGTCCCGGCGTGGAAGCTGACGATCGACTTCGGCGAGGAGATCGGGCGCAAGGGCTCCTCGGCGCAGATCACCAACTACACGCGCGAGCAGCTCGAGGGCACGCTCGTCGTGTGCGTGGTCAACTTCCCTCCGCGGCAGATCGGCCCGGTTCGATCGGAGGTGCTCGTGCTCGGGGCGCTCGACGACGAGCTCGGCGTCGTGCTGCTCCGGCCCGACCAGGACGCAGCGGTCGGCTCGCGGATCGGCTAGGAACCACGCCTAGCGCCGGCTGAGCTGCAGGATCGGGATCGTGCGACCCGTGCGGCCCGCCGACTCCCGGTAGCTCGCGTACGGCGGGAACACGCGGTCGGCGAGGCCCCACAGCCGCTCGCGCTCGGTCTCGTCCTCGACGACCACCGCGTGGAAGGCGCGGCCGCCCAGCACCAGGTCCGGATGCGCCACCGCGTTGTAGTACCACGACGGGTTCTCGGGCAGCCCGAGCTTCGAGGCGATGATCGTCACGCGATCGCCGTCGTTGAAGTAGATGACGCCGTTCTGCCTGGGCAGTCCGCTCTTCGCCCCGCGCGTCTCGAGCAGCGCTGTCGGCAGCAGCAGCCCGAACCCGACGCGGCCGCGAGTCAGCCGCATCACGTACGGGTCGAGCCGCCACACGACCTTCCGCGACAGCCATCCCGCCGGACGCGTACCAAGCAGTCGCGCGAACGCCATGTACAGGCGGCTGCGCGGAGCTCGCGGGTCGACGTAGGGGAGCGTCACGGCCCGGGCTGGGCTCCGACGACGATCGCAGCACGGGGCGTCCCGTCGACCGTGACCGGATAGCGCGCGGGCTTCAGTCCGGCGAGCCGCGCGGAGAGGCGACCGTGGGTTGGAACCGAGAGCGAACGGCCGGCCACCGCGATCGTGAGCGGATGCGTGGCGCGAGACGTGACGGTCAAGAGGATCGTCGTTGCCGCCGGAGCCGCGATCGTCCGCGGGCTGAGCGAGCCGTCGGGAGCCGCGAAGAAATACGCCGGCAGGAACGCGGTCGCGGCGCCGTTGTTCGACGGAATCGTGCCCGTCGTCGCCTTAGTGCTGGTCGACGGGGACGTGACGGTCTCGCTCGTCGCGGGGTTGCTGGCGGTTGTCGCGCTCGTCGTCGCAGAGCTCGACGTCGTCACGCTTGTCGACGACGAACCACACCCTGCAAGCGGGAGGGCCGCGGCGAGGGTTGCTAGGGCTGCTCCGGTGGCTGCGCGGCTCATCGACGGGCCCTCAGATGCCGATAATTCCCGTGAGGCGTGCAGATGCGACCAGTTGGCAGACGGAGACCGGCAAGGCTTTTCGAGTATGACGCGCACCGCCGCAGGCTGTGGATCCACGGGCAGCGGTGCCACCACGGCGCCGGCGGCACGCTGGTCGCGCTGACCGCGGTGCTGGGCCTGCTCGCCGCCGAGGTTCCCCGGGAGCGGCGCGGCTCGGGCGCGAAGGCCCTCCTGGCGATGATCTGTGCTGGCAGCGCGCTGATGGCGCACGACTGGAAGGACCGGTCGGTCTGGTTCCAGCGCGGTCGCGGGCCGCGCCGCTAATCCTCGCCATAGACGGCCATCAAACCCCGGTAGTAGCGCTCCTCGCCGAATCGCTCCCGCGCGCTGTCGAGCGCCGCGGCTCCGAGCCGCTCCCGCTCGACCGGGTCGGCCCACAATGAAGCCAGCCGCTCGGTCCAAGCCGCGAGGTCCTCAGGCGGGAGCGCCGAGCCAACCAGCTCCGGCAGCCCGCCGCGGTCCGACGCCAGCACCGGCACCCCGGAGGCGAAGGCATCGAGTACTGAGTACGGGCACGCCTCCTCGCACCGCGACGGCGCCAGGACGACCGCCGCACGTGTCCGCACCTCGGCCAACCGCTCGGGGCTCAGAAGGCCCATGAACCGCACGTCTCCCCCGGCCGCGAGCGACTCGAGCCGCAGCCGATCGGGACCCTCGCCTGCGACCACGAGCGGCACGCCCGCGGCGACCGCGGCCCGCACGGCCGTGTCGAACCCCTTCTCCTCCACGAGCCGTCCGGAGACGAGCGCGTACGAGCCCTCTCCGGCCGACGACGCCGCTGCGAAGCGCTCGTCCGGCACGAAGTTCGGGAGCGTCGCCGTCTTCTCCGCCGGCAGCCCGAGCTCCACCAATCGCGCGCCGTGAGCCCGGGAGACGGCCACGAACCGCTCCGCCTGCGCGAACAGATGCGGCTGCTGCAGGCGCAGACCGGTCGCGTACACCGCCGACTCGCCGAGCGGCCCGCGGCATCGCAGCCGCAGCCCCGGTCGCGTGTCACGTCCCCGGCAGCGGTGACACGGCCGCCCGTCGCGGTACGCGATCCCGATCGCGCAGAAAAGCCGGAAGTTGTGGAGGTGCAGGACGGTCCGCGCGCCCGCGCCGCGAGCCGCCGCCAGCGCCCGCCACCCGAACAGCGGGTGGAGGTTGTGGGCGTGGACGACGTCCGCCCGCAGCAGCCGGACGGCGGCCTTCACCGACTCCGGGTCGACGCCGCCGCCCAGCAGCCCACGCGCGGCCCGGACCCGCCCCGCGCCGTCCGACCAGCGCTCGAGCAACTCGACCTCGTGCCCGCGCCGCTCGAGCAGGTCCGCGATGTCCCGCACGGTCCGCTCCTCGCCGCCGAGCGACCGGTAGCGGTTGTGGAGCAGCAGGACTCGGGCACCTGGCGATCCCCCCGCCGAGGGATCCGTCACTGCCCAACCGAGAACAGCGCCTCGAGATCGTGGCGGGAGTACGCCTCGAACGCGAACATCGTGTGCGTCCGCTTGACCCCCTGCAGGCGCGAGAGCCCGTCCGTCACGACCTGCGCGAGCTGGTCGGGCTCGCGCAGGCGCAGGATCGCGACGAAGTCCCACTCGCCGGTCACCGAGTAGGCCTCGGCGACGCCGTCGATGTCGGCGAGCTCGCCGCCGAGCGTCGACAGCGCGGACTGCTCGGCCTCGATCAGGACGATCGCGTGGATCACTCTGTGCTGGTCTCTCCCGGCTCGAGCACGACGACGGTCGAGCCGGTCGACGTCTCGACGTCGGACTTGAACGCCTGCGCGTCGGTCTCGATCGGCGGGAACGTGTTGTAGTGACACGGGATCACGGTCTTCGCGCCGATCAGTTCCGCCGCGCGGACACCGTCGAGTCGGTCCATCGTGTAGTGGCCGCCGATGCACATCAGCGCGACGTCGACCGGGTCTGGGTGGGAGATCAGCTGCAGGTCGGAGAACAGGGCGGTGTCGCCGAGGTGGTAGACGAGCTTGCCGCCGATCCCGACGAGCAGCCCGGCAGGGGTGCTGACCGTGCCCTTCGGCGTGGTCGAGGTGTGCCACGCCGGGACGAGCTTCACCCAGCCCCAGTCGAACTTCACGGTGCCGCCGAGGTTCGGGTCAAACGTGTCGACCTCCTCCTCGGCGATCTCGTGCGCGATCTCAGTGATCGCCACCACCGGGGCGCCGGTGCGCTTCGCGATCGCGACCGTGTCGCCGAAATGGTCGGCGTGCCCGTGGGTCAGCAGGATCGTGGTCGGGTTGACGTCCTCGGCGCTGACGGCCGCGTTCGGGTTCCCGGTCAGGAACGGATCGATCAGCACCCTGTGCTCGCCGTCGGAGAGCTCGAAGCAAGCGTGGCCGAGAAAGCGGATGTCGGTCATCAGTCCTCCTGTTCGGTTGGTTCGGTTCCGGGAGCGCCCTGCGCCCGGCTCAACTCCTGCGCCAGCTCAAAGCCGACTGCTACCCCGACCAGCATCCCGAGGCGCGTCTCTTCCGCGATCATCGTCTGGATCCGGTTGATCCGCTCGCCGGAGTCCTCGGCCGCGGCCGCCTCGCGAACCGCCTGGTCGTGCCCGCCTTCGAACCAGCCGCCATCCTGGAGCGCGACCGCGAGCACGCGCTGGAGCGCGGGCGCGGTCCGCATCACCACGTCCTGCGCCTGCGCGAGCCGTCCCGGCTCGGTGATCGCGGCGACCGCGGTGTCGAGCTCGGCGTCGGTGTAGGCGCGGTCGGGCACTGCGTTGCGATCATACGTACGTGGTCGTCCCACTGACATCGCTGTCCCACGGCGCGGGCTGCGGCTGCAAGCTGCCGGCGGCCGCGATCGCGCCACTGCTCGCGAGGCTCCCAGCGGGCGTCGCCGACCCGAACGTACTTGTGGGGTTCGACAAGAGCGACGACGCGGGCGTGTACCGCGTCAGCGACGAGCTCGCGATCGTCCACACGGTCGACTTCTTCACGCCGATCGTCGACGACCCGTTCGACTTCGGCCGGATCGCCGCCACGAACGCCGTCTCCGATATCTACGCGATGGGCGCGACGCCGGTCACGGCGCTCAACCTGGTCGCCTTCTCGCTCGAGCAACTCGGCGAGGAGGTGCTGCTCGAGATCCTCCGTGGGGCCTCCGTGGTCGCCGCCGACGCCGGGCTGGCGATCGTCGGCGGTCACTCGATCGAGGACCCCGAGCCGAAGTTCGGGTGGTCGGTGACCGGGATCGTCGCACCCGCCGACGTGCTCACGAACGCCGGCGCCCGGGGGGGCGACGCGCTTGTCCTGACCAAACCGCTCGGCTCGGGCGCGGTATCGACGGCGGTCAAGCGGGGCGTCCCGGGCGCCCCGATCGACCGGGCCGTCGAGGTGATGACGACGCTCAACCGCGACGGTGCCGCCGGGGCGCGCGCAGCCGGGGCGCACGCGATGACCGACGTGACCGGCTTCGGGCTGCTCGGCCACCTGCACGAGCTCGCGGAGGCAAGCGGCCTCGCCGCCGAGATCGACGCGGAGGCCGTGCCCGCGATCGACGGCGTGCTCGAGCTCCTGTCCGACCCCGACGATGGCTCCGTCGCCGGTGGCACTCGGCGAAACCGCGCCTATGCCGAGGAGTTCACGACGTTCTCCGGCGAGGTGCCCGAGCCGCGACGGTGGCTCGTATCCGACGCGATGACCTCCGGGGGGCTGCTCGTCGCGCTCGCGCCCGATCAAGCCGACGCAATGCCAGGCTGGCGGATCGGCCGGCTGGTGGACGGCCCGGCGGGCGCTATTGCGGTTCGGTGAGCGCGAGCGGCAAGCCGATCGCAACCCCGCCGAGCAGGCCCACGAGGTCGGCGATCCACGCCGACGTGGGCACCACCAGCGGCATCAGCGCCACCGCGATCCCGATCGCGAGCGCCCCGAGCAGGTCGCCGTCGATCTCGATTCCGCGCCGTAGCGCGAGCACATCGGGCATCGCCCAGGCGACGATCAGCGCGATCGCGCCGCCGTTGGCCCCGAGCGCGAACGGGGTGCTGTAGACCGCCGCTGCGGCCGCGGTCCCGCCGACGGCGCCGACCGCGTACAGCGCGATCACGGGCAGCGGGCCGTGCCGGCGCTCGAGCAGCCACCCGAAGATCGCGATCGCTCCGAGCGTGATGAACGCGTAGCCGGTGTTGTTGTAGACGAAGCCCGAGGTGATCAGTCGCCACCAGTGCGCGCCGGGCTTCTCGCCGAACACCCCGATCTGGTCGATCCTGACCGCGCTCGTCCGCCACAGCAGACACCCGACCAGCCCCACGAGCACCAGCACCATCGTCGCGTACGGCCGGGACTCGGCACGGATGCCGGGGATCTCGCCGCGTCGCAGCCGAGAGAGCGAAGGCGTGGGGCCGCGCCGACGGCGGCGCTCGGTCACCCGGCCATCGCGGTCGATCTTCGGCGCGCGCTTGCGCAGCCGGCTACCGCAATACGGGCACTCGGTTATGTACGGGCTGACTTCCGATCCGCAGCTCTTGCAGACGACGAACAGTTCCGGGTTGCCCGTGCTCATCCGTCCCCCGATTGTAGTCCTGACCAAAGCCCCGGAAGCGAGGGGCTCGCTCGCCGTCCGGAGCGGATCAGACCGAAGAGGCCTCGACGATCTCGTGCATCACCTCGCGCAGGTCGTGGTTTGCCTCGTACACGACGACCTGGCGGGCGGCGCCGTTGCCACGTTCGAGCAGGTCCTCGACGTGCTCCAGCTCAGCGGCCGAGCCGAGCTCCTCGGCGTGGGGGCGAATCCGGTTCACGAGCCGCTGAGCCAGCTCGCGGGTCGAGACGCGGTCGGATCCCGGCAGATCGACGAGCTCGCCGTCCAGGCCGTGTCTGGCGGCCAGCCACTTGTTCTCATCGAGCATCTCGTAGGGGTAGCGGGACAGCGGCTGACCGGACTCGTAGTGCTCGGAGAGCTCCTTCACCAGCCCCTGCACGAGCGCCGCGAGCCCGAGCGTGTGGTCGACCCGAGTCTGGGAGTCCATCACGCGGACCTCGACCGTCCCGAAGTTCGGGTGGGGGCGGACGTCGAACCACAGGTACGTGTAGTCCTCGATCACCCGCGCCTGGATCATGAACTCGATCCGCTCGGCGTAATCCGCCCAGTCCTTGTATGTGGGCGGCATCCCCACCCGCGGGAAGGCGCGGAAGATCGGGGTCCGGGTCGAGGCCATCCCGGTTCCGTCCGCCCGCCAGAACGGCGAGTTCGCCGACAGCCCGAGCAGCAGCGGCATGTGGACCCGCATCCCGTTGGCGACGTGGATCGCCTTGTCCGGGTCGTCGACGCCGACGTGCACGTGGACCCCGAAGATCAGCTCCTGGCGGGCGACGAACCGCAGCGCCGCGATCAGGTCGCGATACCGGGGCCGCGCGACGATCCGCTGGTCCTCCCACATCGCGAACGGGTGGGTGCCCGCGGCGGCGATCGCGAGCCCCTTCGAGGACGCTTTCTGGATCACCTGCGCTCGCAGCGCTCGCAGCTGTTCCCCCGCCAGGACGGTGTTCTCGCACGGCTCGGTCGAGATCTCGAGCACCGACTCCATCAGCTCCGGCTTGATCTCGCCGGAGGGCGAGGGCTCGAGCATCGACTCGATCGCGTTGACGAGCTCGAGCGTCTCGCCGTCGAGGATCATCAGCTCCTCCTCGATCCCGATCGTGTACGCCGGCCCCTTGAATTGGTGCTCCACGGCGTCGGAGCCTAACGGGGGCTGTGTACGTAGACTGGACGGCAACTACGGGAACGAGAGCAACGGAGGGTCAAGTGGCTCTGGGATACGACGGCAAGCTGTACATCCTCGCGTTCGACCATCGCGGGTCTTTTCAGAAGAAGATGTTCGGGATCCAGGGCGACCCGACGCCGGAGGAGACCGAGACGATTTCGGATGCGAAGCGGCTGATCTTCGAGGGGATGCTCGCGGCCGTCTCTCGCGGCGCCGAGCCGGGCGCGACCGGGGTCCTGGTCGACGAGCAGTTCGGCTCGGACATCCCCGAGCGCGCCAAGGAGCGTGGGCTGAAGCTCGCGATGCCGGTCGAGAAGTCCGGCCAGGACGAGTTCGACTTCCAGTACGGCGACGACTTCGGCGCCCACATCCTGGAGTTCGACCCCGACTTCTCGAAGGTCCTGGTTCGCTACAACCCCGGCGGCGACTCGGCGATGAACGAGCAACAGCTGGAGCGCCTGCTGCGCCTGTCGAATTGGCTGCATGAGCACAACCGCAAGTTCCTGTTCGAGCTGCTCGTGCCGGCGACCGACGAGCAGCTGGCGGCCGTCGACGGCGACGCCGAGCGCTATGACACCGAGCTTCGTCCGGAGCTGATGCGGCTCGCGATCGAGGCGGTCCAGAACTTCACGATCGAGGTCGACATCTGGAAGATCGAGGGCGTCGACCGGCGCGAGGACTGCGAGATGCTCGTCGAGCAGGCGCGCTCGGGCGACGGCCGCGAGGGCGTCGTCTGCGTCGTTCTAGGCCGCGGCGCCTCGATCGAGAAGGTCGAGCAGTGGCTGCAGGCCGCGGCCCCGGTCGACGGGTTCGTCGGGTTCGCGATCGGCCGCTCGATCTGGTGGGACGCGCTCAAGGGCTTTCTCGACGGCAGCATCGACCGCCAGACCGCAGCCGGCCAGATCGCCGACAACTACCTGCACTTCATCAACGTCTACGAGCGTCAGGCGGTGACGCAGTAGATGGCCCTGAGGATGCGCCAGAGCCTCGCGGCTCTGGAGGAGCAGTTTCGCCACGACGCCGAGCAGGAGCAGGTTGAGTCGGAGTACCAGCGCGAACATGCGGCGTGGCGTACGCGGCACCGCAGGCGCGACAAGGAGCGCAAGCGCAGCTCGCTGCGATTCTGGCTGCTAGTGCTGGCGCTGATCCTCACCGCCGTGGGGGTCGCGGTGGCGATGTTCGAAACGCTCTATTACCTGCTGGGCTAGCCGGCGCCGGCTGCCCTGGACGACTAGCTCTTGTCGCCCAGGCCTTGGAGTGCCGCGTCGACCTCTTCGCGGGCACCCTTGCCCGATCCGCCCTGCTCCTGCTGAATCTCCAGGTAGACCTCCTTGCGGAACACGGGGATGTCCCTCGGAGCCTGGATTCCAATCCGGACCTTCTCGCCCATGATCGCCAACACCGACACCTCGACGTCGTCGCCGATCATGATGCTCTGGTTCGACTTCCTGGTGAGTACCAACATCGTGCTGCCTCCCTGCTCGCCTAGATCAACGAACTCGAACCAGCGGAAGCGTCAGGCCGGCCGGTCCGCCCGCGCCACGAGCATACCGGGTCGAATCGCCATTACTCAAACGCCTTCGGTCGAACCTCAACCTACGCGCTGCCGGAGCACGCGGCGCCACCGCTGAGCCGTCCGCCGGACGCCTGTATTAGTCTGGAGAACATGCCCCGCAAATCGCTAAGGCCGGAGCTCAACCGGATCCGGGCGTGGGTCCGGCAGGGACGGACCGATGCTTGGATCGCCCATCAGCTCGAGGTCACCGTCCAGCAGATCCAGGCCTTCAAGCGCGAGCACGATCTCGGCGAGGGCTCCCAGACCAACGGCGAGAACGCCGCCGCCGACTTCGACGACGAGATCGATCTGCGCGCCGAAGACGATGCGCTGATCGCGGCCGAGCTCGAGGCCGCCGAGGCGCAGCAGGAGGAGGCCGCGGATTCGGATTCGGATTCCGGTTCTGATTCCGAGGCCGATTCCGGCTCCGATTCCGATTCCGACGACGACGAGGATCGGCCCAGCCGGCGGCGGCGCGGCCGTCGCGGCGGAGGACGCCGCCGTCCGCGTGGGAAGAGCGCAACGCTCGAGGCGACCTTCGACCACGGCGAGGAGGGCTACGGGCTGTGGCTCGACCCCGCCGTTCAGGACGACCCCGTCTACGCGGAGTACTGGGCCGGCCACCGACCGGTCGAGGTCACCGTCGAGGAGGATCAGATCGTGATCCGCCGCGCCGGGGATGAGTCGGACGAGTCCGACTAGATGAGTAGTTCCACGGTTTCAGGCTGTGTAGGCGACGAGTGAGCGGCTGGGGCGTCCGAGTTGGTGGTTGAGTGCGATGCCGGCGGCGTAGGTGAGCAGGCGGCTGGCGATTCGGGCGTGGAGGCCGTGCAGGGTGCGGGCGCCGTGTCGTTCGAGGGTGAGGATGTCTTTGCAGGTCCAGTAGATCGATTCGATCCGTTGACGGATCGGCGCGAGGTGCGGGCCGCGGCCGGGTTCGTGCTTGCGTCGAGGCCGCAGGATCGTCGCTTCGAGGGCGGCGGCATCGGTTTCGAATTGCTGGCCGGCGTAGCCCTTGTCGCCGATCACGGTCAACGGTCCGGTGCGGTTCACGCGTGCGAGCAGTCGCAGACAGATGTCGCGTTCGCTGTCTTTCGGGCTGGTCAGGATCATCGCCCGGGGCGTGCCGTCCGGCGCGCACAGCGTGTGGAGCCTGAGCCCGTAGAAGTAGCGGCTGTGGCTGGCGCAGTACCCGTAGTCGGCGGCGTTCGCCAACGCGTCATCAAGCGAGGAGCTGCCGGCGCGTTTGACCGTCTCACGCGACCGGGCGCACTCCACAGGGGTGGAATCGATCAGCAGCACGTTGTCCTCCCAGCCCGGGCTGCGGGACGCGAACGTGGCGATCAGCGCTTCGATCGTGCTGGCGAGCCGGTCGCGGCGGCGGTAGAACCCGGAACGTTGCGTCAGGCCGGGGAACAGATGCCCGAGGCGTGTGATCGCTGTCCTGATGAATCGGTGATCGCTGGGGATCCCCATGATCGACTGCGCGACCGCCAGCGTGATGACCTCCGCGTCGGTCAGACTTCGGCGGTGGTTGACGGGCTTCGCAGGCAGGAGATCGTCGGCGATGCAGAACACGTAGATCAGCAGCAGGTCGAGGTCGGCGTCCATCGTGGCCCCCAAGGTCGACGGTTGGCACTTCAGAGCACCGTCGACTTCGACCTGCGCTGTTATGTCCCCTTCAAATCCACGACCGCGCCGCCGGTCGTGGAACTACGCATCTAGGCCGGGCTATCCGTCTCTAGCCGCGGCGAGCCTGTCGCGGTAGTCGCTGGCCTCGCGCGCGTAGCGGGCGAACGCGGCGCCGGCGACCGTCGGCATGTCCCACGCGGCCGGGTTGGACGGGGCGGCGCGCGTCGCCAGCCCGAACGCCCAGTCGGTGCCCTGCGACGAGTACAGGGCGACGAGCTCTTCGGTCGTGAACGGACCCCCGAGCCGGCGCCTCAGCTCCTCCACGACAACGGCTACAGCGCGCTCCATCGCCTGCCGGTCCGCCGGGTCGGCTTGGGCGAGCCGCCGCTCGCCCTCCTGCCAGAGACCGAAGACCTCATCGAAGCGCACGGCCTAAGAGTGCCCGACTCGGGGTTTTGGCGTTTGCTAGTGGGCTCGTCCGTAAGTATTGGTGGACCGAGAGGGGCCGCTGAGGGTGTCTGGCAAGAACGCAGCGAGCGCCGCGTGCCCATAGGCACGCAAGCGAGCGAGGACGCGGCCAGGCGCGCTCAGGGGCCGCTCGAATCCGCCGATACTTGCGGACGGGTCCACTAGTGACCCGGAAGGCCGGTGACGACGTACGGGCGCTCGCCCGGCATCACCATGCCGAGCTCGCGGGCGTCCTGCTGGATCGTCGCCGGATCGTTGAGCGCCTTCTGCTGGCGCGCGAGCTGCTTGTTCTGCGTGATCAGCCGCTGGACGATCCCGCGCTGCTGATCGGCCTGGTTCTTGACCGAGAAAAGCGACAGCCCCTGCTGGAGGTAGAGGCCGACGACCGCGAGCAGCACCACCAACAACGCAACCCGCCCAACCTTGTCCCAGCGGATCCGCTTTGTGGTCCTTGGGCGCGCCGTTCTCTGGCCCCGGCTACGGGGCGGCCCAGTCCGCGCGTTCCCTTTCCTCCTGGGCGGCGCAGCGGTTGCGGACTTTGCGGGCGGCATCGCCTTGCGCCCTTCGTTCGACGGAGGCGTGGTCCTTCCTGCTGCAAGGCGGCGTGCGCTAGCTGAGCCCGCGCTCGGCCCCGGAGCGCCGTCCGCGCGCGGCCGCCACCGACGTCGGCCACACGGAGCCGCCTAACAGCGCGGCGCCGGCGGCGCCTGCCCCAACCGCCGCCGCGGAACTTTGCTTCCTGAGTGCGATATTTCGCACTCCAGAAGCATCGTTCACGCACGCGCCCCCGCGCACGCGCGACTCGTACATATCCGACGCCGCGATGTCTGTGATCGGATCGACGACGAATTGCACCCGGCCGCCGGCGCCCCGCGGCAAACCCCTACCGCCTGAAAACCCCCCGCCCCGGGTACGTCGCCGCGGGCCCGAGCGCCTCCTCGATCCGCAGCAGCTGGTTGTACTTGGCCACCCGGTCGGTCCTCGACGGCGCGCCGGTCTTGATCTGCCCGCAGCCGCTCGCCACCGCCAGATCCGCGATCGTCACGTCCTCGGTCTCTCCCGAGCGGTGAGACATGACCGCGGTGTATCCGTTCTCGCGCGCCATGCGGATCGCCGCGAGCGTCTCGGTCAAAGTGCCGATCTGGTTGACCTTGATCAGGATCGAGTTGGCCACTCCGAAATCGATCCCCCGCTTCAGCCGCTGGGTGTTGGTGACGAACAGGTCGTCGCCGACGAGCTGCACGCCCTCGCCGATCCGTTCGGTCAGGTCCTTCCACCCGTCCCAGTCCTCCTCGGCCATCCCGTCCTCGATCGAGACGATCGGGTAGCGCGCCGCGAGCTGCTCCCAGTAGCCGCTCAGCTCCCCGGGGCTCAACGTCCGCCCCTCGTGCTCGAGCACGTACGCACCGTCGCGCCAGAGCTCAGAGGTCGCGGGATCCAAAGCGATCGCGATCTGCCCGCCCGGCTCGTAGCCGGCGGCGCCGATCCCGTCGACCAAAAGGTCGAGCGCCTCGGCGTTCGAGCCGAGATTTGGCGCGAAGCCGCCCTCGTCACCGACGGTCGTCGCCATCCCGCGCCCGCGGAGGATCCCCTGCAGCGAGTGGAACGTCTCCGACCCCCACCGCAGCGCCTCCTCGAACGTGCGCGCGCCAATCGGGACGATCATGAACTCCTGGAAGTCGACGCTGTTGTCGGCGTGGGCGCCGCCGTTGAGTACGTTCATCATCGGGACGGGGACCACGTGGGCGGTCTCCCCTCCGAGGTAGCGCCACAGCGGCAGCCGCTCCTCGGCGGCGGCCGCGTGCGCCGCGGCCAGTGATACGCCGAGGATCGCGTTGGCGCCGAGCCGGGACTTGTTCGGTGTTCCGTCCAACGTGATCAGCAGCCGGTCGAGCGCGGCCTGGCTCGAGGCATCCTGGCCGCGGGCCGCCTCCGCGATCTCGCCGTTGACGTTCGAAACCGCCCGCATCACGCCCTTGCCGAGCCACTCGGACCCACCGTCGCGGAGCTCGGTCGCCTCAAACTCGCCCGTCGACGCGCCGGACGGAACGGCGGCGCGGCCCCACGCCCCGGAACGCAGGCTCAGCTCGACCTCAACCGTCGGGTTGCCCCGGCTGTCAAGGATCTGGCGCGCGTGGAGATGCTCGATCTGGCTCATTGGGTTTTCCGGCCCTCCTGGGGGCTATCTGCCGGGCTCACCCTCAGCCAAACGCGCCCGGGCGTAATACGAAAGCTGCTCGTCCGGAGTCAGATCGTTCCAGTTTCGGTCGTCGGATGCCGCCAGGGCGATCCCCGCGGACACCCTGCCGCGGAAGCGATCGGCCGACGCGCGCAGCGCCAGCTCGGGATCGACACGTAGCTTTCGCGCGACGTTCACAGCCGCGAACAGCACGTCGCCGAGCTCGTCGAACTGCTCTCGCGAGTCCGCGGCGGCCTCGAGCTCGCCGAGCTCGTCGCGCACCGTCTGGAGCGGCGCCTCGACGCCCTCGAAGTCGAACCCGCTCGACGCCGTCCGCCGCTGGACCTTGCGGGCGTACAGGAGCGACGGCAGGTTCTCGGGGATCTCCCCGAACACCCCGGGCTCACGGCCCTCCTCGGTGGACTTGATCTGATCCCAGTTGCGGAGCACCTCGGCCGCGCTCGAGGCCGACGCCTCGCCGAACACGTGCGGGTGCCGGCGGATCAGCTTCTCGGTGACGTGCTCGGCGACCTCGGCGAGCGAGCCCGCACCGCGCTCCTCGAGCAGCAGCGACAGGAAGTAGACCTGGAACATCACGTCCCCGAGCTCGTCGAGCAGCTTATGGTCGTCGCCACGCTGGGCGGCGTCGGCGAGCTCGTACGCTTCCTCGACCGTGTGCGGCACGATCGAGCGCTCGTCCTGCTCGCGGTCCCACGGGCACTCCGCCCGCAGCCTCCTCGTGATCGCCCCGAGGCGCTCCAGCGCCTCACCCGTTGCCGGCGGGTCGGACTCGCTCACCCGGTGGTCGTGGCCGGGGGCGCGGTCTGGGGGGGCGCGGTTTGGGGGGGAGCGGTTTGCGAGGGAGCGGTCGTAGTCGAGGTCTTAGGCGCCTTGTAGCCGCTGCAGTCCGCCATCGCGTAGTCGGAGCGGCACTTGGTCTGGCTGAGCCAGGCCTTCTTCGCCTGCTTGTCGAGCGCGGTCTGGGAGTTCGTCTGCTGCTTGCCCTGCAGGGTCTGCTGGATCAGCGGCGTCGCCTGCGCCAGCGTCTGCTGGGTCGGCTTCGTGATCTTCGTGACCTCGTACACGTACCACCCGAACTGGCCCTGAATCGGGCCACCGATCTTGCTCACCTGAGCCGAGAACGCGGCGGTGTCGAGCGCCTTGTCCTCCTGGCCCTTGGTGACGCCCTTGAGCAGTCCACCGTTGTTCTTCGAGGTCGGGTCGTTCGAGTACTTCTTGGTGACCGCCGCCCAGCTCTGACCGGACGCGAGCGCCGCCTTGGCGGCCTTCGCCTGGGCCTCGGTCTTGGTCAGCACGATCCGGATGTCGCGCGTCTGCGGCGTCCCGAACTGGCTCAGGTGCGCCTGGTAGTACTGCTGGATCACCGTCGGCGTGATCTTGGTCGTGTGCCTGGCGATCAGCTTCTGGAACAGCTGGTTGATCCGGAAGCGGAAGAGGATGTCGGCTTGGGTCTGGCCCGTCTGCGAGAGGAAGTTCTGGAACTGGGCCGGAGTCTGGAACTGCTGGGTCTTGGCCGCGTTGAACGCCTTCTGGACATCGGCGTCGCTGACCTTGATGCCGAGCTTCGCCGCCAGCGCCTGGTACCAGTAGCCCTTGATCAGGAAGTCCATCACCTGGCTGGAAAGCGAGGTGAACAGCTGCTTGCAGTCGGCCTTCAGCTGCTTCTCGGCCGTCTTCGCGAGGGTCGGGACCTGCTTACGGACCTGCGCGATGCACTTCGTGAAGTTCGGCGGATCGCTGGGCACGATCACCGGCGAGCCGGGGCTCTGAGCGGCCTGGCTCTTCGCCGCCACGTACATCCAGTGGTTGAACGCCTGGGTGGTGATCGGGTTGCCGGCAACGTCTGCGACCGAGTTGCCGGGCACGTCGCTGCCACAGGCCGCGAGACCGGCACCGACCACAAAAAAGGCGCACAGCGCCGTGATGCTTCTGCGGTACTTCTTCACGAGAGCGCTCGATAGTAGCGAGGACGGGCTAAGAGGCGTCGAAGAATGGACTACGCCGCTGCGGACTCTTCGAGCTCGGCCTCGCGGCTGATCGACAGCAGCACATCGGCCGCCCTGATGACCGCCGGGAACCGCTTCGCCGGATCCTCCGGGACCCGCATCGACAGCTGCGACTTGCCCGACTCGTAGATCGCCTCTGGGATCTCCGCCCGCAGCCGCTTGGCGCGGACCGAGTCGAGCTCGATCGGCGTGACCGCGAGCCGGTCGCCGCGGAACGTGACCGCCTGAGCGCCCGCCTGCCCGAGCTTGATCCGCGCCTGCTGCAGAGCGATCAGGTTGAGCAGCGGCTCCGGTGGCGGCCCGAACCGGTCCTCGAGCTCCTCGCGCAGAAGCACAAGGTCCGCCACTTCCCTCGCGCCGGCGATCCGCCGATGGACCTCGACCTTCGCCTGCTCGTAGGGGATGTAGTCGGCCGGGACGTACGCGTCGACGTTGACGTCGAGCCGCACCGGCTCCCAGTCGTCCTCCGGCGCGCCGCCCTCCTCCGCCGCCGCGACCGCCTCGTCGAGCATCTGCATGTACAGCTCGAACCCGAGCGCCGCGACGTGCCCGGACTGCTCGTCGCCCAGCAGGTTGCCCGCGCCCCGGATCTCGAGGTCGCGCATCGCGATCTTGAAGCCGGCGCCGAGCTCGGTGTAGTCCGAGAGCGCCGACAGCCGCTGTGCGGCGTCCGGGGTCAGCGCGGCGGCGCTTGGGTACAGGAGGTAGGCGAACGCGCGCTCGCGACTACGCCCGACCCGTCCGCGGATCTGGTACAGCTGCGCGAGCCCGAACATGTCGGCGCGCTCGACGACCAGCGTGTTCGCCTGCGGGATGTCGATTCCCGACTCGATGATGCTCGTGCACACGAGCACGTCGGCGTCGCCGCGCAGGAACGCCAGCATCCGCCGCTCGAGCGTCTTCTCGTCGAGTTGTCCGTGGGCGACCTCGAACCGCATCTGCGGGCAGAGTCCCCGCAGCCGCTCGGCCGTCTCGTCGATCGTCTCGACGCGGTTGTGCAGGAAGAACGCCTGGCCGCCGCGAGCGTGCTCGCGCTCGAGCGCGCCGTGCACGAGCTCCTCGTCGTACTCGCCAACATAGGTCTTGATCGGGCGCCGGCCCTCCGGCGGAGTCTCGATCACCGAGATGTCGCGCACGCCCGCCAGCGACATCTGCAGCGTCCGGGGGATCGGCGTGGCGCTCATCGCGATCACGTCCACGCGGAGCTTCAGCTGACGCAGCAGCTCCTTCTGCTTCACGCCGAACCGCTGCTCCTCGTCGACGACGAGCAGACCGAGGTCCTTGGCGCGGACGTCGCGCGACAGCAGGCGGTGGGTCCCGATCAGGATGTCGACCTCCCCTCGCGTGAACCTCGCGACCACTGCGCGCTGCTCGGCGGCGCTCCGGAACCGCGAGACGTGCTCGATCGTCACCGGGTAGTCCTTCAGCCGCTCCGAGAACGTGCCGTAATGCTGCTGGGCCAAGATCGTGGTCGGCGCGAGCACCATCACCTGCTTGCCGTCCTGGACGGACTTGAACGCGGCCCGCAAAGCGACCTCGGTCTTGCCGTAGCCGACGTCGCCGCAGATCAGCCGGTCCATCGGCCGCGGCGCCTCCATGTCGGTCTTGACCAGCTCGATCGCGTCGCGCTGATCGGGCGTCTCGGTGTACGGGAACGCGTCCTCAAATTCCCTCTGCCAGTCGGTGTCCGGCGGGAACTCGTGGCCCTCGCGGCGCCTGCGCTCGGCGTACAGGTTCAAGAGCTCGCCGGCCAGCTCCTGGGCCGCGCGACGCGCCCTCGCCTTCAGCGTGTCCCAGCGGGTGCCGCCGAGCTTCGACAGCGGCGGGTGCTCGCCGCCGGCGCCGACATAGCGGCTGATCTTGGCGAGCTGGTCGACCGGCACGAACACGCGGTCCGATCCGGCGTATTCGAGGTACAGGTAGTCGCGTGTGACGTTGGCGACGGTGCGGGTGTCGAACCCGGCGAACCGCGCGACCCCGTGGTCCTCGTGGACGACGATGTCCCCGGTCCGGAGGTCCGCGAAGCTCCGCAGCACGCCGCGCCGGCGCGTTTCCGGGCGGGGCTGCGCAGCCCGCGCACGGCGGAGCAACCGATGCTCGGGAATCACGGCAAGGTGGAACTGCGGCGCGATGAACCCGGTCGCCAGGCGCGCGTCGGTCAGTGTGATTCGGCCGGGCGTCGCGTCCGCTCTGGCTCCATCGGCGCCTCCGTCGAGCCAGCCGACGTCGAGCCGCCCCAGGTTGTACGCGAACCGCTCCCCCTCCCCCCTGCGCGGGAACGCGACCACCACCCGGTAGTGCGAGCGGGCGAGCTTCTCGAGCTCGGGCTCGGCTTCCTTGATCCCACGGGCCTGGACGTCCGCGGCCTGCGCCCGGAACGAGAACGGCTGGTCCTGGTCGATGCTGGAGAGACGGATTCGCGCCCGATCAGTGAGCGCGGAGCCGATCGTCTCCGGATCGACGTACAGGTGGTGGGCATCGCGGTCGTGGAATGCCGCGCACACGTCCTGCCAGTGATCGTGGAGCGCCGGGGTCACGTCCTCATCGCCGGCGATCACGATCTCGGCGTCGGCCGGGGCGAGCTCGAGGAATGGGTGGAAGTTCTCGACCGGCAGCAGCTCGGTGATGTCGGGGCGGTCGGCCTCGTCCTCGAGCGCGGCGAAAAGCCCAATCAGCTCGCGGTGCTCCTCGGCGAGCTCTGCGGCGGGCGCGACCTCGACCAGCTCGGCGTCCCCCAGCGAGCGCTGCGTGAACGTCGAGAACCACCGCAGCGACTCGATCTCGTCTCCGAACAGATCGACCCGGACGGCGCGGTCCTCGGTCGCCGGGAACAGGTCGAGCAGGCCGCCGCGAATCGCGAACTGGCCACGGTCCTCGACCTGGTCGACGCGCTCATAGCCGGCCGCAACGAGGTCCCGTGCGGTCTCCTCGAGGTCGAGCAGCTCGCCCGCCCGCAAGGTGAAGCCGTGAGGTCGCAGCGCCGGATCGGGGACCTTCTCGGACAGCGCCACTGCGCTGACGACCACGACGGGCGCCTCGCCGCCATCGCCTCGCTCGTCGATCAGCGCATCGAGCGCCGCGATCCGCAGGCCGACCAGGTGTGGCGGCGGCGCGAGGTGAGACTCGTAGGTGACGCCTCGGCTCGGGTAGTAACGAACGGTCCGGGGGTCCAGCCATGCGCGGAGCCCCGCGGCGAGGTCGCGGGCAGCGCGATCGTCGCCGGCGACGACGATCGCCGGCTTGGCGGGGTCTCGGTCCAAGAGGGCCGCGACCAGGTACGGCCGGAGCGCCTGCGAGACGAACGCGCGACCGCCGTCGCTGGCGAGCGCGTCGGTCTGCTGGTCATCGTCTGCGTGCGCGAGGAGGCTGCGGAGCATCCTCCTCTCAGTCTAGGTCGGAGCCGACCCCTTCCAGCACCAGTTTCTCGGCCGTGTCGGCCGCCTGCTCGGTGACCAGCTCGACCTCGGCGCGGGGCTCGCGGAACTTGCTCAACACGTACGAGGCGACCCGGTCGGGATCCGTCGTCGGCGGCCGCCCGACGCCGATCCTGACCCGCTGGAAGTCCGGCGACCCGACCGCCTGACGGACGGATTTGAGGCCGTTGTGGCCGGCGAGCCCGCCGCCCACGCGGGTGCGAATTTCCCCAAAGGGCAGGTCGATCTCGTCGTGGATCACGAGCAGGTGGTCGAGATCGAGCTTCGCGGCGCCGCGCGCCGGGCCGACCGATCGGCCCGCGTCGTTCATGTACGTCTGCGGCAACAGCACCGCCACCCGCGGCCCGCTGACCCCGGCCCGGCCCTGCCGCAGCAGGCCGCTGTACTTGACCTTCGGCTTGCCGAGCTCCCAGCGGTCCGCGATCAGGTTCGCGACCTGGAACCCGATGTTGTGCCGGGTGCCCTCGTACTCGGCCCCGGGGTTTCCGAGCCCGACGATCAGCCAGTCGATGGGACCGTCGCCGCGGCCCGGCAGACGCATGGTCGGGACGCCCTCCGGCGCCGGCTACTCGCCGCTCTCGCGCTCGAGCGCGCCCTCGCCCTCGGCGGCAGCCTCGCCCTCGCCCTCGGCAGCCTCCTCGCCCTCGCCGACGAGCTCGGTCTCCTCTTCGAGCTCGGGCTCCTCATCGAGCTGGAGCCTCGGGGGGCTGAGCGTGACGAGCACCGTCTCCAGGTCGTCGAGCAACGTCACCTTCGCCGGAGTCGCGAGCGACTCGAGCGTGACCGTGTCGTTGATCTGCATCGCCGAGACGTCGTAGCTGAGCGAGTCCGGGATGTCGGTCGGGAGCGCCTCGATGTTCACCTCGCGGGTGACCTGCTCGAGCACGCCGCCCTCCTTGACGCCCGGCGCGTCGTCGCCGCCGGTGAGCTCGACGACGACCGACGCGCTGATCGCCTGGTCGAGGCGCACGCGCAGAAGGTCGATGTGGAGCGTGTCGCCGGTGACCGGATGGCGCGTCTGCTCCTTGAGCACGACCGGCTGGCTCGCGCCGCCGAGCTTCAGGTCGAGCACCGCGCCGGCGTGGGCCAGCGTGTTGCGCAGCTCGCGCGCGCCGATTTGGAACGAGAGTGGGTCCTCGCCGCCTCCGTAGACGACGCCCGGGACCTGGCCGGAGCGGCGCAGGCGGCGTGCTTCCCGGGAGCCTCCGGGCTCCCGAGGCTCGACCGATAGGGCTGTTGAGGCGGTGACGGCCATGGCTCGCGCCGATGGTAGCGAGGGCTCGAAGATGCGGCTGCGGAGGGCTTGGGCCGGGGCCGCCCGCGCGCTAGGCTTTCGTTATGTCAGGCGACGCTCAGCTGATGCTGATGATCGCCGGAATGCACCTCCTGGGATTGGTGGTGGCGGCGGCTCTGATCCTGCCCGCGTTGCGCGACCATCCCGAAGCGGAACCGGGGTCCGACGGCGGCTCCGACGGCGGCGGTGGCCACCGTCCGCCGCGCCCGCACGCGCCTCCAACCGGCCCTGGCGGCGGGCTTCCGCTTCCCGACGCGCATCCCGCGCGTGCGCGGCTGCGCGATCACCGCCGGCTGGCCGATCACCATTCCCGTCCCGAGCGGCGTCCGGCGCGCGAGCCGGAGCGCACGCCGGTGCCAAGCCACTAGTACCCCTACTAGTACGTCGCGGGACAGGCGTGGTCGCTGGGGATCCGGCGGCTGATCTCGAGCAGCTCGATGTGGAGGCCGCCGATCAGATTCCCGGAGCGCTTGACACGCACGCACTGGACGATCGGTAGGCCGTTGCCGATCCGCCACGCGACCCGGGCGGTGCCGAGCGTGCTCCCGAGCGCGAAGCCTGCCGACGAGTCGAACTTGACAACGGTCACCGGACCCGGGGTGCGCAGCGCGGCGGCGTTGGTTGCCGCCCGGGCCCGGCACGCGGGATCACGGCTGCAGTCCCTGATCCCCGTGACGACGCCGGCGACGTCTCCCCGAGCCTCGGCCTGGAGCACCGAGCTGATTGCCGACTGCTCGGCACCGTCGATGCTGAACGCTCGCGCGAGCAACGCGCTGACGACCACGAACACGACGATTCCCAGCGCGATCAGGGCGATCAGGTAGCTCCGGCGCACCGGCGCAGGGTAGAGCGTGGCTATTGCAGCTCGAGGAACCGCTCGACCGACGCCTCCTGGTGCTGGAGGCGGTCCGCGAGCGCGTGCGCATGGTCCGCGGCGAGCTCGAGAAAGTCCTCGACACACCGCTCGGGGTCGTCCGCGAGCGCGTAGACGCGGGTCACGTCCTGCTGGGCGCAGGCGATCCCCATCGGCGGCCTGCCCTCCGCGAGCGTGCGCACGCCGCACACCGGCGTGACCACCAGCTGCGAGTCACCGGCGACGAGCGCGGTCGGCAGCAGCCGGTGGGCGGGGAGGCCCACCGACAGCTCGAGCGAATGGTCGACGGCCACGTCGGGAGCGACCAGCGCCTCGAGCGGCTCGCGCCAGACATCGAGCACGACGTCAGCGCTCAACAGCGCGTCGCGCAGCGCCGTCGCCTGCTCGACGTACAGCCGCTCGGCCTCGTCCCGATCCTCGGCATCGGCGAGGTCGAGGTCGCACGGGATCCGGAGCAGCTCGTTCGCGGAAACCGTCGCGCCCGCGGCACGGCTGCCGCGCGCGACGTACGTCTGGAGCGTCGCGAGGTCGCGCCGGCCGTGGAAGATGACCGTCACGGAGTCGCTGAGCGGCAGCCCGCCGACCCGCAGCGACACCGCGACCGAAGCGGACTCGTCGATCAAGGCGCGGCGTAGAAGCTCATCCGCCTGTTTGTCCTGAGCGTTCGGGTCGTCTTGCAGCATCCGGGCCTGAAGGTTGTCTCGTCAGTGTTAACAATTATCCGGACGCACAGTTGCTGCAACTTCCCGGTGGAGCATCTGGGGGCGTTCGGGCTTGTCCCGGAGGCGCATTGGGATCGCCGTTCCGGGATAGGCTCCCGCTGGGATGCGGATCTTCTACAAGCTGTTCGCGAGGATCACCGGGACGTTCGCGGGCCGGATAGGCAAGTCGGCGTTCAAGTCGGTGTGGGCGACGATCGACAACGAAGATCCCCCGAAGCCGACGCGACTCGACGCGAGCCTGTCGAAGGTGGTGGCCGGTGCCGTGCTCGAGGCGGCGACGATGGCCGCGGTCACCGCGGTCGTCGAGCGCGCAACCGCATCCACGTTCAGCTACCTATTCGGCGTCTCGCCCGAGCCGAAGGACAAGAAGCAGAAGGACTACTAGGGCACCGTGGTCTGCTCCGCCTCCGCGAGCGTCCACGGTCGCAGCCCCTCGCGGATCCATTCCGGGATCGGCGTCTTCATCATCGTCTCGAGCTCGACCACGACGTGGCGCAGCGTCCCTTCGACCAGCACCTCGTCGCCGCGCATGACCCGGTGGTGGGTCGTGATCGCCGTGTTGCCCATCCTCGTGACCGACACCTCGAGCGTCAGCTCGTCGTCGAACTTGGCAGAGGCACGGAACCGCAGCTGCGCCTCCGCGACCACCAGGTCGATACCCCGGCCCACCATCACGCCGTAGCCGCCGAACGCCGCCCGCCACAGCTCGGTCATCGCGATGTCGAAGTACGCCAGGTAGTGGGAGTTGAACACGACCGCCTGCGGGTCGCACTCGGCGTACCGGACCCGGATCGCATGGCTGAATGGGGCGGACATCTAGCTGCCGCCCCTCAGCACGAAGCCGTTCGTCCGAAGGTCCGCGACGGCATCCTCGAACCCCGCGAAGTCACGACGTGTCAGCGCGTCGATCGGGCGGCCGTGCGGGCCGTTGCGCCGGACCCAGCTACGGAGCGCCTTCGGGGCCACCTGAGCTGCGGCTTCGTCGAGCAGCGCGAGCAGGATCGGCAGCTCAGAGCTGTGATCGAGCTGGCCCGAGAGGAGCGTCAGCGGGTCGACGTCGAGGGCCGCGCACAGCTCGTCCTCGCTGAGGCCGAGCAGCTCCATCAGCCGCGCCGCACGTTCGCTGTGGGCCGCATCAGGAGTCATCTGGGGCGGACGGTACCGCGCGCCTTGATTTAGACGTCGGCGCCATCCATACTGGGCCCCGGCGCACGACGCAACGGGGCATCGGGGAGCGTTCGAGCGAGCCGTGCGAATTGTCTGGGCGCGCAGCTACGATCGCGCCTGCGGTTTAACTGGAGCACCTAAGAATCATGGGGGTATCAATGCAGTCTTCTGTTCTTCGTCCCGCGCTGTTCAAGCGGGGCGCTCTACTCGCGACGGGCCTCACCCTCGCGGTGACCGGGGTCGCAGTCGCGGCCAACCCGACCGTGTCGAAGGGCACCGCCCGCGTCAACGGCAACAACCGGTCCGTCGTCGTCAACGTCAACGGCCAGACCGTCTACACGCTGAGCGGTGAGCACGTCGGAAATCCGACCGTGCTGAAGTGCATCAACCAGACCTGCTTCTCGATCTGGCTCCCGGTCAGGACTAACGCCAACGAGCGGCTGACCAAGGGCCCGGGCGTCAGCGGGAACGTGGGCAGGCTCCGTCGCGTGCGCGCCAACTTCTACCAGGTGACGCTCAACGGCAAGCCGCTGTACCGCTACGTCGGCGACGCCAACGCCAAGGGCAACGCCAAGGGCCAGGGCATCCGCAGCTTCGGCGGGACCTGGAGCGTCGTCAACCCCTAGACACCTCTCGAGCGCGGCGCCGCGCACTCGATGTTCGCGGCGCCCCGCTCCCAACGACCGCCCGACCGCGGCCGTCGACGGCGACGCACAGCTGCGTCGACGGGCAAGAGATCGCATCTACGGGAAAGGTCGTCAGTGTGCGTCTTGGCCCATGACTTCGGGTCGGTCGGGGTCGTCGAGCTGAGCGCGGCGCTGGCGGTCGGGACGTGTGCAACACGGCGAATCCTCCCAAGTCGATGACGCTTTACGTGATTCACCCGGCGTAGCCGGCCCGGCCGGGTTCGGTTAGCGGCGCTGATGAAGGATCCGCGGTTTAGCTTAGGCGGGACCTGGAGCGGTTACGCCGTAAACGGTCCTTGCCGGCGCTGACTCGGAGCGGTTATAGTCCGCCTAAGTCAGTACTACTAGGGGCCGGGGCGGTCCACGGTGGGAAGGCCTGAATGTTCGAATCGGTAGTCGGGGCTGTGGCGCTGCGCGGGTGGCGCGTGACGTCGGGGTGCGCCTGGCTTCTCGCATGCGCGGTGCTGGCGGCTGCGGTCGGGGCGTGGGCATGGCCGGGCTCCGCTGGCCAGCGTTCGATTTCGCCGACTAGTAGGGCTACAAGCTCTCATGGCCGCATGCTGGCGAGCGTGCCAGTCGGCCTCCAGGGCGTCGCGTCGTCCACCCTCGGTGCCGGAGCTCCACGTTTCGCGATCGTGCGCTCCGAGCACGACCGGTTGCAGGCCTCGGGCGGTGGCCTCACGACCGTGTTCGGACCCTCGGGCCCGAGCGTACGCGCCAGTCGCCGCGCACTCGGGTTGCACGTGAGCGGCGTTGGCCACGCAGACAGCCTCGCAGCGCTCGCGGCGACCAGGCCGTCTGCGCGAGGAAACGAGATCCTCTACCGCCACGGAGATGTGCGGGAGTGGTACCGCAACGGTCCGCTGGGGCTCGAGCAAGGGTTCACGCTGCGCCGCCGGCCAGGGTCCGCCGCCGGCTGGTTGACGCTCGCGGAGCGTGCATCGGGCGGGTTGGTCGCGCGTCGTGCGGGTTCGGGGCTGGTGTTCGTTCGGACCGCTGGAGCGCGTCCCGTCTTGCGTTACGGCGCATTGAGCGCGGTTGACGCGCGGGGTCGGTCGCTACCGGCTCGGATCGAGCTGCGCGGAAACACGGTGTTGCTCCGGGTCGACGATGCTCACGCGGCATATCCGGTGCGGATCGACCCGTTGATGCAACAGGGTCCGAAGCTGACCGGCAGCGGCACGAGCGACTTCGGCGGCAGTGTGGCGCTGTCGGCCGATGGGAACACCGCGGTGATCGGCAGCCCGGGCGACAACGGCCTGGTCGGTGCGGCATGGGTGTTCACGCGCTCGGGCTCGACCTGGACGCAACAAGGCCCGCAGCTGACCGCCAACGACGAGACAGCCGCCCCCGGATTCGGCGACGCGGTGAGCTTGTCCAGCGATGGCAACACCGCCCTGATCGGCGGCCCGGGCGCCTCCTTCGGCGACCCGGGGGCGGCCTGGGTGTTCACCCGCTCGGGCTCGACCTGGACGCAGCAGGGCTCGAAGCTGACCGCCAACGACGAAGACAACATCGGCGGCGAAGGTCTTTTCGGCGCGGCGGTTGCGTTGTCGAGCGACGGCAACACGGCGCTGATCGGCGGCCAGGGCGACAACCAGTGGGTCGGGGCGGCGTGGGTGTTCACCCGCTCGGGCTCGAGCTGGACCCAGCAGGGCGCCAAGCTGACGCACGTCGACCCGGCTGCCGCGAACGCGCCGGACCACTTCGGTGAGTCAGTGGCTCTGTCGGGGGACGGGAACACGGCGCTGATCGGAGTTGCGGGCGAAGAAGAACCCGGTGGAGCGTTCGTATTCACGCGGTCGGGCTCGACCTGGACCGAGCAGGACCCGCAACTCAGCGTCAGCAATAGCAGCGGCGGCGGGGAGGGCGGCGTGGCTTTGTCGGGCGACGGCAACACGGCGCTGATCGGCGGGCCGTTCGGCAGCGATGCGGCGTTCGTGTTCACCCGCTCGGGCTCGACCTGGACGCAGCAGGGCCCGCAGCTGGCCGCCGACGACGCGACTGGCGGAAGCAAATTCGGCTCCGGCGTGGCGTTGTCGGAGGATGGCAATACCGCCCTGATCGGCGGCTATGGAGACAACAACAAGGTGGGTGCGGCGTGGGTTTTCACCCGCTCGGGCTCGAGCTGGACGCAACTGGGCTCGAAGCTGACCGCCACCGACGAGACGGGCCAGGGCGAATTCGGCTCCGGCGTGGCGTTGTCGAGCGATGACAGCACGGCCCTGATCGGCGGCGCGCAAGACAACGGCAACGCGGGTGCGGCCTGGGTGTTTCCGGTTGATACGACTCCGCCGGCCGCGTTCGATCTTCTCGGCCCCGCGAGCGGGACGTTGACAGCTGACTCACATCCGACGCTGTCGTGGGATCAAGCGACGGACAGCGGGTCCGGGGTCGATCACTACGAGCTGTGGATCGATGGCCACAAGGATCGGGACGTGCCTCTGTCGGCGTGCTCGGGCGGGGTGTGCTCGGCGCAGGTGAGCGGTGCGCTGGCGGACGCAACGCACACTTGGCTGGTGAAGGCCGTCGACGCCGCGGGGAACGACCGGGCGAGCAACGAAACGTGGAGCTTCACGGTCGATGTGACCCCGCCGGCGGCGTTTGACCTTGTCAGTCCGGCGAACGGGACGTTCGTGAGTACGTCGGCGCCGACGTTTTCGTGGAACCAGACGACCGACGCGACGTCCGGGGTTGACCACTACGAGCTGTGGATCGATGACTCTAAGGATCAGGACGTGCCCCTGTCGAAGTGTTCCGGTGGGACGTGCTCGGCGCAACCCACCACCGCGTTGACCGACGGACCACACACCTGGTTCGTCAAGGCGATCGACGCGGCGGGCAACGCTGGCGTAAGCAACGAGTCATGGGGCGTTAGGGTGGATACCAGGCCGCCGGGCGCCTTCGACCTGCTCAGCCCGCCGAGCGGTGGCCTGACGAGTGCGTCGCGGCCGACGTTTTCTTGGGATCACTCGACTGATTCGGGTTCGGGGATTGGCGGCTACAAGCTATGGATCGATGACAAGGATCAGGACGTGCCGATCTCAGCGTGCTCGGGTGGGGTGTGCACCGCACAGGCGAGTGTCGCTCTCTCGGACGGGCAACACCACTGGCTGGTGAAGGCCGTCGACGCAGTGGGAAATGTCACCTCGAGCACCGAGACGTGGGTCTTCACGGAGGACACGACGCCGCCGGCGAGTTTCTCGAACGTCGCGCCTGCCACCGGATCGCGGTTCGATAATCCGGCGCCGACGTTGCAGTGGACCGCGTCCTCGGACAGTGGCGGCAGTGGGCTGGCCGGTTACCGGGTGATGATCGACGGCGTGCAGAGCGGAGCGGATCTTCCTCCCAGCGCTACGTCGTTCACGCCGAGCACGAGCCTCGCAGATGGCAGCCATAGCTGGCAGGTGATCGCGTTCGATCAGGCCGGGAATACTCAGCCTGGGCCCGTGTGGAACTTCATCGTCGATACGAAGCCGCCGAGCGCCGCGATCACCACGGACACCCCCCAGACGGTCACCGGCCAGGCCGTCAACTTTGATGCCTCCGGCTCCACGGACCCGGATGGCGCGGCGATCGTGAAGTACGAGTGGGATCCGGAGGGGACCGGCGCGTTCACGAGCAGTGGCGCGACCCCGACGTTCCAGCACTCCTACGCGAGCGTCGGGACCTACATTGCGGCGGTGCGCGTGACCAACGAGGTCGGGTTGACGAGCACGGCGTCGGTGACGGTCACGATTCATCCGGCGCCACCGGCGGGCGCTACGGGCGTGAGCATCGACAACGCGGCGCTGTACACGAACGATCAGCACGTCACGCTGAACGTGGTGTGGCCGGCGTTGGCGGACACGATCCTGGTCTCAAACGACGGCGGGTTTGCCAACGCCCAACGGTTCCCGGTGGCGGCGAGTATCCCGTGGACCCTCGACTCCGCCAACTCTGAGCGCCTGCCGAAAACCGTGTACGTGCGGTTTGGGGACAGCACGCAGACGTTTACCGACGACATCATCCTCGACACGTTGCCACCGATGGTTTCTGGCGCCACAGAGACCCGGGTCGGGTCGGCCACCGCGGCGGACCGCTCCGCGGACGGCAGCTACCGGGTCTCCGTCCGTGCGTCCGACAGCAACTCGGGTGTCGCGAAGATGCAGATCACCGCGAACCGAGCAAACCCAGGACCGACCCTGCCATACGCAACAACCACGATTTATCACAGCAGCCTCGCGCCCCGGTGGATCAGTGTTCAGGACAGAGCCGGGAACATGTCCGCGTGGCATCCGATCGCTAACGCGAACCCGCCCGTGCTCTCCGCGCTGCAAGCGTTCCCGCGCACGCTCACGCTCGCCGGACAGAACGGACGCTGCTTGCGAGCGACCCGCGCCAACCGAAAACGCCCCGGCTGCAGCCGCATGCTCGCGCTTCACATCGCCTACAAGCTCAACATCGGTGGGCGCGTGAGCTTCACGATCAAACGACTGCTCCCGGGCCGGGTGCTCAACGGACGGTGCGTCGCTCGCAACGGCGCGAACCGCCGCTACAGCCAGTGCACCCGCCGGGTGCGGCTGCCCGGAATCCTCCTCCGCACAAGCTCCCCAGGCGTCAGCGGGCTCACCTTCACCGGACGGATCGGCGGCCACATTCTCACCCCCGGCACCTACCGGCTGACCGCCACCCCCTCCGCCCACCGCCTGGCCGGCCACAGCCGAAGCGTCACCTTCAAAATCGTGCGCTGAGCCACGGCGGCCCCATCGCCTACAAGCTCGGCAACGAGCCGAAGTCGATGACCCCTGTATGTGATCCACCCAGGCAGCCGGCCGACCAGGTTTTGGCTGGCCCGACGGACCGGCGCGGGCAGCTAGAACAGCTGGTTCTCGCCGCCGAACACGTCACTCACCGAGCCGTCGGTGAAGATCTGGCGAATCGAGTTGGTGAGCAGGTCGGCGCACGGGAGCACGCGGACGTTCGCCGGGGCGCCGGGTGGCACCGGGATCGTGTCGGTGACGACGATCTGCTCGAGTCCGGCGGAGGCGAGGTTCTCCCACGCGTTGCCGGAGAAGACTCCGTGGGTCGCAGCAGCGTAGACGCGGCGGGCGCCGGCCTCGTGGACCGCGCGCGCGGCCGCTTTGAGCGTGCCAGCGGTGTCGATGATGTCGTCGACCAGCACCGCGGTCTTGCCCGCGACGTCACCGATCACGTACCCGATCTCGGCGACCTGCTGGGCCGGGCGCTCCTTGTTGAGAATCGCCAGGTCCGCGCCGATCTTGGCCGCGAACTGCTTGTTCAGCTTCACCCGCCCGGCATCCGGGGCCACGACGACGAGGTCCTCGAGCCCCAGGTCGTCGAAATACTGCGTCAGCATGAACAGCGCGGTCATGTGGTCGCACGGCTTCTGGAAAAAGCCCTGCAGCTGCCCGGAGTGCAGGTCCATGGTGAGGATCCGGTCGATGCCCGCCGATTCGAGCATCCGCGCCACCAAGCGCGCCGAGATCGGCTCACGCGGCGCGGACTTCTTGTCCTGGCGCGAGTACCCGTA
>DASXDA010000040.1:0-36251 GCA_036490875.1 Solirubrobacteraceae bacterium | reverse complement strand
CTACAAGAACCTGAGGGTCGACGGCTACGAGGCGGACGATGTGATCGCCTCGATCGTCGAGCGCGCCCGCCACGAGCAGCCGCCCGTTCCGGTGATGGTCGTGACCGGCGACCGCGACGCCTACCAGCTGGTCGACAACGGAACGGTCAAGATCATGACCACCTCGCGTGGCATCACCGACACCCGCGTGTACGACCGCGAGGGCGTGATCGACCGCTACGGGATCCCGCCGGAGCTGGTCCCCGATTTCATCGGGCTGAAGGGCGACACCAGCGACAACATCCCCGGCGTCCCCGGGATCGGCGACAAGACCGCCGCCGAGCTGCTGCAGCGGTTCGGCTCGCTCGAGCAGGTGCTCGACCACGTCGACGACATCAGCGGCGCAAAGCGCAAGCAAAATCTCGTCGAGCACGCCGACGCGGCCCGCGTGTCGAAGGAGCTCGCGACCGCCAAGCGCGACATCCCGGTCGAGATCGACCTCCTGTCATACGCCTCGACCGAGCCCGACCGCTCGAAGCTCCGCGAGACGTTCCGGACCTACGAGCTGCGCGAGCCGCTCCGCCGGCTCGAGGAGGCGCTCGGGTCCGCGGACGCCGCCGCACCCGCGCCCGAGGGCGAGCACCAGCTGACCGCGAACGTCAAGGAGGGGTCGCTCGCCGACGTGCAGCGGCTCGCGCACAAGGAGGTCGCGATCGCGGTGCGGGCGCCCGAGACCCCCGAGGACCAGCTGTTCGCCGCCGACGCCGGCTACCGCTTCGGCGTCTTCGATGGGGGGAGGGAGGTGCTCGTCGGCGCCGCCGAGCGGCCCGAGGACCTGGTGTCGGCGGTCGGCTCGAGGCCGGTGACTGCCCACGACTCCAAGGCGCTCGGCGAGGTTCCGAAGGCGCTCGCGCACGACACGGAGATCGGCGCATACCTGCTCGAGCCGGCCCGCCGGGCGTACCCGTTCAGGGAGCTGACGGAGGAGCGCGGGTTCGCGACCGATGTCGAGGATCCCGCCGGCGCCGACGCCCTGCTGCTGAACGCGCTCACCGCGTGGCAGCGGGAGCAGATCGACGATCGCGGGCTGACCGGGTTGATGAACGACGTCGAGCTGCCGCTCGTCCGGGTGCTCAGGGAGATGGAGAAGGCCGGTCTGAAGCTCGACATCGAGCGGCTGGGTTCGATCTCCACCGGTGTAAAAGAAGAGGCCGACGCGCTCGAGCTCGAGATCTTCGAGATGAGCGGCGTCGAGTTCACGCTCGGCTCGCCGCAACAGCTGGGCGAGGTGCTGTTCGAGCGGCTCGGCCTGACCCGCAAGCGGCGCGGGAAGACCGGCTACTCGACCGACGCCCGGGTGCTCCAGGCGATCCGCGACGAGCACGCAGTGATCCCGAAGATCGAGCGCTGGCGCGAGCTGAACCAGCTCGCCAAGACCTACCTCGACGCCCTGCCGGAGCTGATCGCGGGCGACGGCCGGATCCACACGACGCTCAACCAGACCGCCGCCACCACCGGCCGCCTGTCCTCGAACAACCCCAACCTCCAGAACATCCCGATCCGGACCGAGCTCGGGCGCGAGATCCGGGCGTGCTTCGTCGCCGAGCCCGGCAATCTGCTCACTTCGGCCGACTATTCCCAGGTCGAACTGCGCCTGCTGGCGCACATCGCCGGGGAAGACGCACTCAAGGAGATCTTCCGAAAAGGCGAGGATGTCCACACCGCTACGGCCGTTCGTGTGTTTGGTGTTACACCGGACCAGATCGATCCGGGTATGCGATCGAAGGCGAAGATGATCAACTACGGAATCGTCTACGGGTTGTCGGCTTGGGGCATGGCCGACCGCTTGGACATACCGCAGGAGGAGGCGGACGAGTTCATCCAGCGGTATCTGGCCGGGTTCCCGGCGGTCGCGCGATGGATCGAGGAGACGATCGAGGAGGGGACCGAGAAGGGCTACGTCTCGACGCTGTTCGGCCGCCGCCGGCAGGTGCCGGAGCTGCGCGCGCGCCGCTGGGAGATGCGCCGCCAGGGCGAGCGGTTCGCGGTCAACATGGTGATTCAGGGCACCGCCGCCGACATCATGAAGGTCGCGATGGTCCGCTGCGACCAGGCGGTGAAGGAGGCCGGGGTGCGGTCGCGGATGGTGCTCCAGATCCACGATGAGCTGCTGTTCGAAGGGCCGGAGGAGGAGGCAGAGCAGGTGAAGGCGATCGCCTGTGAGCAGATGGGGGCCGCGTTCGAGATGGACCCGCCGCTCGCGGTCGAGGCGGGGATCGGGCGCGACTGGCTGTCGGCTAAATGAGACGGCTCATAGCAGTGGCGGTGTCGCTCGGGCTGCTCGGGGCCGCCGGCACCACGGCCGCCCAGGCGAAGTCGATCGGCGGGATCGTCCCGGACCTTCCCAACGCCCACCACCGGCCACGCGCCCACATCGCCAACCTTCCGTACGGCGGTGGCCCGGTGCTCCACGCCAACCGCACGCACGTGATCTTCTGGCGGCCGGACGGAACGGGAATGACGTTCGACGCCGGCTATCAGGCGCTGATCGAGCAATTCCTCAAGCGCGTCGCGCTCGACAGCCACAAGCCGGGGAACGTCTACGGGCTCACCGGCCAGTACGCCGACGCCCAGGGGCCCGCGGCGTACGACTCGACGTACGGCGGCGCGACCGTCGACACCGACCGTCTACCGCACAGCGGCTGCGTCGAGCCGCCGCTGACCGGACCCGGCTGGACGGTGTGCATGACCGACCGTCAGCTGCAGGCCGAGATCGAGCACGTGGTCCATGCCAACCACCTCCCGACCGGCACCCGCGACGTCTACCTCCTGGTGACGCCGAAGGGCCTCGGGAGCTGCACCGACTCGGGGTCGTCGAGCTGCGCGCTGGGCGGCAGCGTCAGCGGCTACTGCGGATATCACTCGCAGTCCTCGGACGGCAGCGTCGTCTACGCCGTGATCCCGTACAACTCCGTCCGGGGCCACTGCCAGTCGAGCAACCCGCGCCCCAACGGGAGCACCGCCGACCCCGCGCTGTCGACGATCAGCCACGAGCACTCCGAGCTGGTCACCGACCCCGCCGGAGACGCGTGGATCGACAGCTCCGGGAACGAGGACGGGGACCTGTGCATCACGAGCTTCGGCCCGACGATCGGCGGCTCGGGCTCGTTGGCGTGGAACGAGGAGATCCACGGCGGCCACTACTACCTCCAGCAGGAGTGGAGCAACGCCGATACCGGCTGCCAGCCGAGGGCGCGGTCCGCACACGTGTCGTTCCACGCGAACGCCGCTCACGGGACGCCGCTGTCGGTCACGCTGACCGCGCGCGGCACCGACCCGCACGGCACGATCTTCTCCTACCTGTGGTTCCTCGGCGACGGCCGCGAGGCCCGCGGTACGAGCGTCGTCCATCGCTACCGCCGCACCGGCAGCTTCCGGGTGGTGCTCCGCGCGACCGACAGCTGGCGTAACTGGGCGTTCTACGCGGCGACGCTGAGCGTCACCGCCCGCGGACGGGTGGCCGTCACGAAGTCCGGGTGAGCCACGCCCAGGTAGTGACCGAACGCCCAGTCGATGAACCGCTTGCGCTCGATCGCGCGCAGCGACCCGCCGAGCACGCGCGGCGCGACCCGCGGAATCAGCCGCTGGACGCGCAGCATCCAGCGGAACGGCCGGGCGTGCGAGGCGGAGAACTCGTGGTAGCGCTCGAGCGCGCGCTCGCGGGACTGCTCGCCCGCGAGCACCGCCGCCAGCTCGCGCCCGCACGCGAGCCCGAAGTACAGCGCCGTCCGGATTCCCTCCGCGGTCAGCGGCAGGCAGTGGCCGGCGGAGTCGCCGACGAAGAAGACGCCGTCCTCGGTCGCGTCGCGGAGCGCGTGGGGGATCCAGTTGCCCTGGTAGCGGACCGTGTCGGCCTGCAGGTCGCGCGTAAGCCGCTCGGTCGGCTCGCGGACGTGGAACCGCGGGTCGAACGAGCCGACCCCGATCCTCACCTCGTCACCGGCTGGGAAGCTCCAGCCGTAGCCGGCCGGGACGTACGAGCGGTCGATCCAGACTTCGAGGTCATCGCAGCCCCCGAACGGGTGGACCTCGAGCCCGCGGGAAAGGAGTGCGTCGGGCGGCTGGATGTTGGCGCCCGCGCCGAGCACGCGGCGCCACCCGAGCGCGTCGACGATCAGCGGCGCGCGGATGTCGCCACGGTCGGTGTGGACGGTGTGACCGGTGCGGCCGTCGACCTTCGCGGTCTCGAACTCGAACGAGCCCTGCTCGGCGAGCAGCCCGCAGAGCGTCCTGTAGTCGAAGGTCGAGAACGTCCACGGCAGCTCGTAGCGGACGGTCGCGTGCGGCGTGTGAATCACGAGCTCGGGAAACGTCTGCTGCAGTGCGTCACGGAGATCGAGCGCGTCGAGCCAGCCGGTCGGGATCCCGCATGCCGACGTCTGACGCTCGCCGACCTCGTAACGGTCGATCACGACGACCTTCGCGCCGGTGCCCGCGAGCTCGCGCGCGACCGCCAGGCCGCCGAAGCTCGCCCCGCAGATCAGGACGTCGCAGTCGCGGTCGAGCGCCGTCCGCTGCTCGCCGCGCTTTGTGGCTCTACGGGGCACGTTGCGATCTGATGATACGTGCGGGCCGCCCAGCCTGAGTGCGGCTATCCTCCGGCGGATACATGTCCACCACAACTCCACTGATGCCTGACACCGAACAGCCCAACGTCAAGGTCGTTGAGGGTTCGGGCGGCCTCCTGCTCGAGGTCGACGGCAAGGTCGTCCCGAATTACGACGCGACGATCCATCCATTCCAGGAGGGCGATGTCGTCACCGGCCACGTCGTGCGGATCGACAACGACGAGGTACTGGTCGACATCGGATACAAGTCCGAGGGCGTCATCCCCGCAAACGAGCTGTCGATCCGCAAGTCGGTCGACCCGAGCGAGGAGGTCTCGCTCGGCGATGAGGTCGACGCGCTCGTCCTCACCAAAGAGGACCAAGACGGCCGGCTGATCCTGTCGAAGAAGCGTGCTCGATTCGAACGGGCGTGGCGCCGGATCGAGGCGGCGGCCGAGTCCGGCGAGCCGGTGACCGGCACCGTGATCGAGGTCGTCAAGGGCGGGCTGATCATCGACCTCGGCGTGCGCGGCTTTTTGCCCGCGTCGCTGGTCGACATCCGCCGCGTGCCGAACCTCGACGAATACTTGTCAGAGTCGATCGAGTGCAAGGTGATCGAGCTCAACCGGTCGCGCAACAACGTGGTGCTCTCACGCCGCGCCGTGCTCGAGGAGCAGCGCAAGGAGGATCGCGAGCGGATCCTCGACCGGCTCCAGCCCGGCCAGGTGGTCGAGGGCACGATCTCGAACATCGTCGACTTCGGCGCGTTCGTCGACCTCGACGGGATCGACGGCCTGATCCACATCTCCGAGCTTTCGTGGTCGCACGTGAACCACCCGTCCGAAATCCTGAGCATCGGCGACAAGGTCACGGTCAAGGTGCTCGACATCGACCGCGACCGCCAGCGCATCTCGCTCGGCCTCAAGCAGACGCAGGAGGACCCGTGGCAGCGCGTCGTCGACACGTACAACATCGGCGACGAGCTCGAAGGAACGGTCACGAAGGTGGTCACGTTCGGCGCGTTCGTCGAGATCCTCGACGGCGTCGAGGGTCTGGTCCACATCTCCGAGCTCGCCCAGCACCACGTCGAGAACCCGCGCGAGATCATCCAGCCGGGCGATCAGGTGCGGGTCAAGATCCTCGAGATCGACTCCGACCGCCGGCGGCTCTCGCTGTCGATCAAGCGGGTGGAGGGCCAGGAGCTTCCGGTGCGGCCGATCGAGCCCGCCGAGTCCGCTGCCGGCGATCTCGACAACGTCCCCCAGCTGGGGCTGTCCGAGGACGTGTTCGCATCCGAGCCCGGGGCGCCGCAGGCCGCCGAAGCACCTCCTCTCACGGAGGCCACGGAGGTCGAGGTCGCTGAGGTCGCTGAGGTCGCCGAAGAGGAGCCCGAAGAGGAGCCTGAAGGGGAGACGCGTCAGCCGGAGGGCGGTTCGGCATAGCAATCCCGTTCGTCGGGCTGACGGGAGGTATCGGGTCCGGGAAGTCCACCGCGCTCGAGGAGCTCGAGCGGCTCGGGGCGGCGACGCTGTCAACCGATCGGGTCGTTCACGACCTGTACGGCGACGCCGAGGTGCGCGACGCCGTGGTCGACCGGTTCGGGGAGCAGGTCGCTCCCGACGGAACCGTCGACCGGGGAGCGGTCGCCGAGGCGGCGTTCGCCACTGCGGAGGAGCGCGCCTGGCTCGAGGGGTTGCTGTGGCCGCGGGTCGGCGCGCGGATGGTCGCATGGCGCGAGGCGCTCGATCGCCAATCGCCGCCGCCCCGCGCCGCGGTCGTCGAGGTTCCGCTGCTGTTCGAGTCGGGCATGGAGGCCGCGTTCGACGCGACGATCGCCGTGGTCGCCGACGAGCAGCTGAGGGAGGAGCGAGCCGGGAGTCGCGGCCACCAGGCGCTCGCCGAACGGGGTGCACGACAGCTGTCCCAGCAGGAAAAAGCGCAACGTGCGACGTACGTCGCGGTTAACGATGGAAGCGTCGAGGAGCTTGCGGCGAAGCTGTCGGGAATCCTTGAGATGCTTGCGAGATGACTCCGCCCGCTGCAACGATCAGCCGTTCCCGTGCCCGCGGTCGCGCGATCGTGCGGCGGCGCCGGCTGAGGCTGGCCACGGTGGTGTTGCTGGCGATCGTGGTCGTTGCGGTGATCCTCGCGCTGCCGCTGTTCAAGAAGGCGGTCACCGACTTCGGCGGGCTGCCGATCGGTTACTCGAACGTGATCCGCGAGCAGGCAGCCGCGAAGCACATCCAGCCGGAGCTGATCGCCGCGGTCATCTACGCGGAGACCAAGTTCGACCCGAGGCAGTCCTCGGCAGGCGCCGAGGGGCTGATGCAGATCCTGCCGCAGACCGCGGAGTTCCTCGCGCGGCGCTCGGGAGCGACGACGTTCCGCGTCTCGGACCTCGGCACACCCGAGGTCAACATCGCGTACGGGAGCTACTACCTCCGCTACCTGCTCGACGAGTATCACGGGTCGACGATGCTCGCGCTCGCCGCCTACAACGGCGGCGAGACCAACGTCAACCGATGGATCGCGACGGCGCGAGGCGACGGGCGGACGATGACCCTGAGCGACATCCGGTTCTCGCAGACGCGGGCCTACGTCGAGAAGGTGCTCGGCGCGGAGCGGGAGTACCGCCAGACTTACGCCTCGCAGCTGGGGTACTCGTAGGTCAGTAAAGGCGGCGCGGCCGGCCGGCGTGCTCGGTCGCCGCGAGCGCATCGGCGATCCCGATCGCCTCGTCGGGCGCGAGCGTCGAGATCGTGATCCGCACGCCCGGTCCGGAGCTGATCCGGAACCGCTCACCGGCCATCACCTGCCAGCCCGCCTCGAGCAGCGCTCCGACGGCGCGCGACTCCTCGCGGACCGGGACCCACACGTTCAGCCCCGACCGCCCGTACGCGGGAACACCGCGCTCGGCGAGGGCGTCGATCAGCGCCCGGCGCCGGGACCGGTACGCCTCACGTGCGCGGGCCGCCGTCTGTTCGAAGCCGGGGTCGGACAGCAGCTGGTAGACGATCGCCTGGAGCACGTGGCTGACCCAGCGCGGCCCGAGCGCCTGGCGGCCCTCGACGCGCGCGATCGTGGTCTCGTCGCCGGTCGTCAGTGCCAGGCGCATATCGGGGTGGAGCACCTTCGAGGTCGAGCGGATCACGGCCCAGTGGGGCCGGCCGGGCATCACGAGCGTGGAGAATCCCGCGCCGGCCACGGCCGCGGCATGGTCGTCCTCGACCAGCAGCACGTCGGGATGGCGCTCGAGCAGCTGCCGGACCGCCGCCTCGCGCTCGGAATCCATCGCCGAGCCCACCGGGTTCTGGGCGCGCGGAACGGCCAGCACGGCGCTCGGCCTCTGCGCGAGCGCCGCCGCGAACTGCTCCGGCACGAAACCCAGCTCGTCGACCGGCACGGGCATCGCGACGAGCCCGAGCGCGCGGAGGATGTCGCGCGCGGAGATGTACGCCGGGTCGTCGACGATTACCCGGTCGCCGGGGCGCAGGTGCGCCTGGAAGATGCGCTCGACCGCGTCGAACGCCCCGGAGGTCACCGTGATCGACTCGGCCGGGAGGCCGTCCGCCCGGAACGACTCCGCCGCGAGCTCGAGCAGCTCGGGGTCCATGTTGTCGAGGTGGGTGACGCGAAGCTTCGCCTCGATGTCGATCCGGTCGAGCGCCGGGCGGACCGGCGGCAGCAGCTCGGGGTCGGGGAGGCCGATCGTCAGATCGCGAACTCCGGGCGGCGGGCTGGGGGCGAGCAGGCCGTGCGGGGTGCGGTCGGGTGCAAGCAGCGGCGGACGCGGGGCGACCCGGGTGCCGCGGCGTCCCTCGGCCACGACGAGGCCCCGGTCGCGCAGGATCCGGTAGGCGGCGTTGACCGTCGCCGGGCTGGTCCCGAGCCGGCCGGCGAGCTCGCGCACCGTCGGGAGCCGCTCGCCGGTGGAGAGCGCGCCCTCGCGGACCGCGGTCTCGACGCTCGACGCGATCTCGCGGGCCGTCGACCCACCGATTTGATATTGTTCTAGATCAAGCATGATTTTGTACTATAACAAAATCCACGAGGCCGGTCGTGCCTGATACGAAGGTCCGCCGGCACCCCGAGCGCGCCGCCTACGACCGCGAGACGATCGATTCGATCCTCGACGAGGGCCTGGTGGGTCACCTCGGGTTCACCTCCGGCGAGCTGCCGTACGTGATCCCGATGCTCTACGCGCGCGACGGCGACACGCTCTACCTCCATGGCGCGCCGGCGAGCAGGCTGCTCGGGACGCTGGCCGGAGGCATCCAGTGCTGCTTCACGGTGACGCTGCTCGACGGGCTCGTGCTGGCACGCTCGGCGTTCCATCACTCGCTCAACTACCGCTCGGTCGTGGTGCTCGGCGAAGCGCGGGCGCTCGACGGTCAAAACGAGAAGCTTGCGGCGCTCGAGGCGGTCGTCGAGCACGTGCTTCCGGGACGGTCGTCCGACGCCCGGAGCCCGAGCAAGGCCGAGTTGAAGGTGACCGAGGTGATCGCGCTTGAAATCGATCAGGCGTCGGCAAAGGTCCGCGCCGGCGGACCGGTCGACACGCGTGCCGACCTTTCGCTGCCCGTGTGGGCGGGGGTCGTGCCGCTTCAGATGGTCGCGGGCGAAGCGGTCCCCGACCCGGCCTGCGACGCCCCCGAGCCGCCCGCGCTGCGGTCCTATAGGCGGGGCCATGAGTAGCGAGCTGCACCTGTTCCTCGCGCGGGTCCGGGCTGCGGAGCTGCGCGAGGCGGGCCGTGCCGGCGACCGGTTCGCCGAGGATCCCGGCTCGGGGATCCCGGTGACGACGCCGGTGACGCTGAGGTTCGCGTTCCCGGACGACGAGTACGCGATCGCGCGGCTGGCGCAGCTCGACTCATCCGAGCCGCCGGCGATGCCCGTCCTGCTCGGCGAGGTCGGCGGGCAGCTGCGCGCGGCACTGTCGCTCGCCGGCGGCGCCGTCGTCGCCGACCCGTTCCACCCGTCGACCGCGTTGGTCGACCTGCTGCGGGCCAGGGCGGCGCAGCTCAGGGGAATGACTCCACGCCGGCGGTTCCGGCGGGTATCGGGCCTCGCGCGGATCCTTCCGCGCCTGAGCGGCTAGGCCGGCGCTCCTTCAAACCGCGCCGGTCCCCTCGCTACGCTCAGTTCGTGCCACGTTTCGAGCTCGACTCCGGCTTCAGTCCCACCGCCGATCAGCCCGCGGCGATCGCGTCGCTCGCGGAGGGCGTGGAGGCGGGCGAACGGTCGCTGACGCTCCTGGGGGCGACCGGCACCGGCAAGACGATGGCGATGGCTGGAGTGATCGAGGCCGTCCAGAAGCCGGCGCTCGTGATCGCCCACAACAAGACGCTCGCCGCGCAGCTGTGCAACGAGTTCCGGACGTACTTCCCGCACAACTCCGTGGAGTACTTCGTCTCCTACTACGACTACTACCAGCCCGAGGCCTATGTCCCGAGCAAGGACCTCTACATCGAGAAGGACTCGGCGATCAACCAGGAGATCGATCGGCTACGGCACTCCGCGACCGCCGCGCTGTTCGCCCGCCGCGACGTGCTGATCGTCGCGAGCGTCTCCTGCATCTACGGACTGGGCTCGCCGCAGACCTACGACGAGAACCTGCAGACGCTCCGCAAGGGCGAGATGATCGACCGCGACCGGCTGCTGCGCAAGCTCGTCTCGATCCAGTACACGCGCAACGACACGGCGCTCGCGCGCGGCACCTTCCGGGTGCGCGGCGAGACGCTCGAGGTGTTCCCCGCGTATGCGGAGACCGCCTACCGGGTGGTTCTGTTCGGGGACGAGGTCGAGCTGCTGCAGGAGTTCGACCCGCTTACCGGCGAGGTGCTCCAGGACGACATCGAGCACGTCGGGATCTGGCCGGCGTCGCACTACAACGTGCGCGAGGGGATGATCGAGGACGCGGTCAACGAAATCGGGCGCGAGCTGAACGAGCGCTGCGTCGAGCTCGAGTCGCAAGGCAAGCTGCTCGAATCCCACCGCCTGCGCCAGCGGACCCAGTACGACATGGAGATGCTGCGCGAGCTCGGGTTCTGCTCCGGGATCGAGAACTACTCGCGGATCCTCGACGGGCGCCGCCCGGGCGACCGCCCCTACTGCCTGCTCGACTACTTCCCCGAGGACTTCGTCTGCTTCCTCGACGAGTCCCACCAGACGGTGCCCCAGATCGGGGGCATGTCCGAGGGCGACCGCTCGCGCAAGCAGACGCTCGTCGACTTCGGATTCCGGCTCCCGAGCGCGCTCGACAACCGCCCCCAGACGTTCCAGGAGTTCCTCTCGATCACCCCGCAGATGGTGTTCGTGTCCGCCACCCCCGGCGAGTACGAGCGCTCGCACTCGGCGCGGATCGTCGAGCAGATCGTGCGGCCCACTGGGATCGTCGATCCGGACGTCGAGGTCCGCGAGACGCGCAACCAGATCGACGACCTGATGAACGAGATTCGGGTCCGGGCCGACCGTGACGAGCGCACGCTCGTCACGACGCTGACCAAGAAGATGTCCGAGGACCTGACGGACTACCTGCTCGAGATGGGCTTCAAGGTCCGCTACCTGCACTCGGAGATCGACACGCTCGAGCGGATCCAGATCATCCGTGAGCTGCGGCTCGGGCAGTTCGACGTGCTCGTCGGCGTCAACCTGCTGCGCGAGGGCCTCGACCTCCCGGAGGTGTCGCTGGTCGGGATTCTCGACGCCGACAAGGAGGGGTTCCTCCGCGGCGAGACGTCGCTGATCCAGACGATCGGGCGCGCGGCACGAAACGTTGAGGGCAAGGTCCTGATGTACGCCGACAAGCAGACCGCGGCGATGCGCGCCGCGATCGGCGAGACCGACCGCCGCAGGGAGATCCAACGGGAGTACAACGAAGCCCACGGCATCACGCCGGAGACGATCGTCAAGGGGATCTCCGACATCGCCGAGTTCCTGCAGGCGGAATCGAAGGTGCCGCGCTTGCGCCGGCGCCGGCGGACAACCGCCGAGGGGATGCCGCCCGCTGAGATCGAGAAGGCAATCGTTGAACTGGAGGAGGAGATGCTCCAGGCGGCAGAAGAGCTCCGATTTGAGTACGCCGCCAAGCTCCGCGACGAGATCCGCGACCTCAAGCGGGAGCTCGATCAGGCAATCGCCGAGGGACGCGCCGCCATCAGCTAGGCTGCCGGGCGTGCCGCTCAACCGCAAGAGCAGCGGGAAGCAGGAGAAGTCGACGGCCGCCGGCGCCGGATCGCTCGCGGTCGCGGCCGGCGAGCAGGTCCGCGCGATCGTCGAGGCCGCCGAGGCCACCGCGGAGCAGATCCGCGCCGAGGCCGAGCAGGAGGCCAGCGAGATCGTCGCCGAGGCCCGCAAGGAGCTCGACGGCGCCCGCGAGCAGGCCGCGAGCCACGCCAGCGAGCACGCCGGAAAAGTCGCCGAGTCCGCAGCGTCGCTGCTCGAGCGGATCGAGTCGATCGAGCGGGACCTGGGGAGCCTGCTCGAGAACGTGCGAAGCGCGGCCGAGCGGCTCGACGGCGAGCTGCAGGCGGTCCGGGCGCAGCTGGGAGAGCTCCAGGCGGGGTTCGCCGCGGCGCCTGAGGCCGGCCACGCCCGGTCGGACCGCGAGCCCGAACCCGTCGAGCACGAACAAGGGGCCGAGCCCGAGCCCTCGGCCGAGGAAGAGGAAATCGAGCAGGACGCCCTCGTCGAGCACGAGCCCGACGACGAGGCCGAGGGGCCCGCGAGCCCCGGCGACGCGGACGTCGAGGGCGCGAGGCTGATCGCGCTCAACATGGCGCTCAACGGCAGCTCGCGCGAGGAGATCGACCAGTATCTGCAGGAGAACTTCGACCTGTCGAACCGCAAGGCGCTGCTCGACGAGGTCTACGCCTCAGTCGAGGGCTAGCGGCCGGCCGCCCTAGCGGCGGCTCGAACATCCGTCCACTCGACGTCGGAGGGCTCATCAAACCGACGTACAGTCGGCGCCTATGGCACGACGGTGGCTGCCGGGGCTCGCCACGATGTTGGCGGTCCTTGCATTCTGCGCGTCGGGCGCCGCCGCGGCGACCGGTCCCGCGCTGACGGTCGACCCGACCAGCAGCGACACGCACGCGATCAGCCCGAACATCTACGGGCTCAACTACGCCGATCCGACGCTCGGGGCTGAGATCGGGTTGCCCGTCGACCGCTGGGGCGGCAACGGGACGGAGACCTACAACTGGCAGCTCGGCAGCCAGAACCTCGGCTTTGACTGGTATTTCGAGAACGTCGCCGACTGCTTTGCGGCCGCCCACAACTGGTGCTCGGGGATGAGCAAGAACACGGTGTTCGCCTACCGCGATTTCATCGTCAAGGACCGCAAGCTCGGCTCGAAGACGCTGATCACGCTGCCGATGGCCGGCTACGTCGCCAAGGACGCGCCGGTCGGCCACCCGCTGACATGCGGGTATCCGAAGACCCAATGGCGCAGCCAGGACTCGTTCGACCCGTACGACTCGAACTGCGGCGACGGGCGGCAGGGCGCGAACACGATCGCGGGCAGGCCGGCGAACGACGGGATGGCGATCGGCGCGTCGTACGGCGGCTCGTGGGTCAAGAGCCTCGTCCAGCAGTACGGTCCCGCGTCGTCGACCGGCGTAGGTTTCTACGAGCTCGGCAACGAACCGTCGCTGTGGAGCGACACGCACAGCGATATCCACCCCAAGCCGGAGACCGCGGCGGAGCTGTGGCAGAAGTCGCAGGCGCTCGCGACCGCCGTCAAGGCGGCCGACCCGAGCGCGAAGGTGCTCGGCTTCTCGGAGTGGGGCTGGCCGGGCTATTACTGCACCGGCGCCGACACGCCAGGCAACGGCTGCGATCAGAGCGGTTGCACGACGTCACCCGACTGCGCCAACCACGGCCACCTGCCGATGGCCGAGTGGCTGCTGCAGCAGTTCGCGCACTACGACGCGGCGACGAAGGTGCGCCACCTCGACTACCTCGACGCCCACTACTACGCCCAGGGCGGCAACTCGACGGATGTGACGCGTTCTCTGTGGGACCCGACATACACGGATCCCAGCTGGATCAACAGCACGATCCAGCTGATCCCGCGGATGAATTGCTGGATCTCCGGACACGTCGCCGGCCTCTGTCCGAACGCCGCGGGCTATTACCCCGGCACCAAGATCTCGCTCAGCGAGTACAACCTCTCGCTCTCGGGGGTCAGCGCGGCGACCAACGCGATCATCCAGGCCGACACGCTCGGGATCTTCGCCCGCGGGGGCGTCGCGCTCGCCACTCGGTGGGCGATGCCGTACGACGGCTCGCTGGTAGGCGACGCGTTCCTGATGTTGCGCGACTACGACGGCAACCACTCGCGGTTCGGCGACACCTACATCCACTCGGTCAGCGCCAACCAGAGCCAGGTGTCGGTGTACGGCGCGCGGCGCTCGTCTGACGGCGCGTACACGGTCCTGGTGCTGAACAAGACGAACTCGGCGCTGACCAGCCGCCTGACGCTGACGCGGAGCACCAAGACCGGGACCGTCCAGACCTGGCGATGGACGGGCGGTTCGATCCAGCAGGTTGGGGGCGGCACGGCGATCGCGAGCGGGGTGATCGCCGCGACGTATCCGGCGATGTCGATGACGCTGTACGTGATCAAGTAGGCGCAAGCCGCTCAGCGTCGCAAACAGCGAGATTCCACCCGGGGGAACGTCTGTTCGCCCATCTACACTGAGTTATGTGCCTCCCACGCCGGATACGTCCGCATTCGAGCGCCCTCTGACGGCGCCCGCGCGGGCTCGCGGCCCGCTTGGCATCCGGCCTCGCCTGTTCGGGCCGCGCCCGCGTCGTCCCGCTGTCCTCGGACCTCGGTGTAGCGCTGCTACACCTTCGGTCCTGCGTCCTTGCCGTGCATCCGCCAGTGGCCGCTCTCGGTGCGGCCGGACCCGCCGCGGGAGGCACTAGTGGACAAACTCGTCGTCGCAGGGGCCCGGGAACACAACCTCAAGGACGTAACGGTCGAGATCCCGCGGGGGTCGTTGACCGTGATCACCGGGCTGTCGGGCTCGGGCAAGTCGTCGCTGGCGTTCGACACGATCTACGCCGAAGGGCAGCGCCGGTACGTCGAGTCGCTGTCGGCTTATGCGCGCCAGTTCTTGGGACAGATGGACAAGCCCGACGTCGACTCGATCGAGGGGCTGTCGCCGGCGATCTCGATCGACCAGAAGACGACGTCGCGCAACCCGCGGTCGACGGTCGGGACGGTCACCGAGATCTACGACTACCTGCGGCTGCTGTGGGCCCGGATCGGCCATCCGCACTGCCACATCTGCGGGCGACCGATCTCAGGTCAGTCCGCCGAGCAGATCATCGACCAGGTGATGGAGCTCGGAGAGGGGACGCGATTCATGGTGCTCGCGCCGATCGTGCGCGGCCGCAAGGGCGAGTACGGCAAGCAGCTCGAGGAGCTCCGCGCCGAGGGCTTCAGCCGGGTCAAGGTCGATGGCGAGCTCCGCCGGCTCGACGAGGAGATCGTGCTCGACAAGAAGTACAAGCACGACATCGCCGTGATCGTCGACCGGCTCGTGATGAAGCCCGACCTGCGCAAGCGGCTCGCGGACTCGGTCGAGACCGCGGTCGCGCTCGCGGACGGGCTCGTCGAGATCGAGCTCGTGGATTCGGGCCCGCCCACCCAGATCCAGACGTACTCCGAGCGGTTCGCGTGTCCCGTCCACGGGCCGAGCCTGGTCGAGCTCGAGCCGCGGATCTTCAGCTTCAACTCGCCGCACGGGGCGTGCGCGCGGTGCACCGGGCTCGGGTCGCAGATGGAGATCGAACCCGAGCTGGTGGTGCCCGACCCGACGCTGTCGATCGGGGAGGGGGCGATCGCGCCGTGGACGGCGAGCGCGTCGGACTACTACGACCAATTGATCCAGGCGATCGCCGAGCGCTACGAGGTCGATCTGGACACGCCCTGGGAGGACCTTCCGGACGCCTCGCACGACTTCTTCCTGCATGGCACCAACGGCGACCGCGTGCAGGTCTCCTACCGCAACCGGTTCGGGCGCCGGCGCTCGTACGCCACTACCTTCGAGGGGATCGTCCCGAACCTCGAGCGCCGCTACCGGGAGACCGAGTCCGAGCTCGCGCGCGAGAAGATCGAGGAGTACATGACGCTGCGACCGTGCCCGGAGTGCAAGGGCGCGCGGCTGCGGCCCGAGTCGCGGGCGGTGCTGGTCGCGGACACCCCGATCCACGAGTTCACCGGGCTGTCGACGCGGCGGGCGCTCGAGTGGGTACGGGCGCTCGAGCTCTCCGAGCACGACCGGCGGATCGCGCGGCTGGTGCTCCGCGAGATCGAGGAGCGGCTCCAGTTCCTCGAGAACGTCGGCGTCGGCTACCTGTCGATGGAGCGGGGCTCGGCGACGCTGTCGGGAGGCGAGGCTCAGCGGATCCGGCTGGCGACGCAGATCGGCTCCTCGCTGGTCGGCGTGCTGTACATCCTCGACGAGCCATCGATCGGCCTGCACCAGCGCGACAACGAGAGGCTGATCGCGACACTCCAGCGGCTGCGCGACCTCGGCAACACCGTGCTGGTGGTCGAGCATGACGAGGGCACGATGCGTGCGGCCGACCATCTGGTCGACATGGGCCCCGGAGCCGGCGAGCACGGCGGGCACGTGGTCGCGGAGGGGACGGCGGCCGACGTCGAGGCGGTGCCCGAGTCGCTGACCGGCCAGTTCCTGGCGGGCACGCGGGTGATCGAGGTGCCGAAGCGCCGGCGCCGCCCGTCGGGCTACATCACGATCGAGGGCGCGTCCGAGCACAACCTCCGGTCGATCGATGTGAAGGTCCCGCTCGGCGTGTTCTGCGCCGTGACCGGCGTGTCGGGCTCGGGCAAGTCGACGCTCGTCAACGGGATCCTGTACACGGCCGTCGCCAACCGGCTGCACCGCCACCGGCACCGGCCCGGCGCCCATCGGCGGATCACCGGTCTCGAGCAGCTCGACAAGGTGATCTCCGTCGACCAGTCGCCGATCGGCCGCACGCCGCGGTCGAACCCGGCGACGTACATCGGGCTGTTCGACCAGATCCGCGAGCTGTTCTCCAAGACCCAGGAGGCGCGGGCCCGCGGGTACAAGCCGGGCCGGTTCTCGTTCAACGTCAAGGGCGGACGGTGCGAGGTCTGCCGGGGCGACGGCCAGATCAAGATCGAGATGCACTTCCTCCCCGACGTATACGTGCCGTGCGAGCAGTGCAACGGCAAGCGCTACAACCGCGAGACGCTCGAGGTCCGGTTCAAGGGCAAGACGATCGCCGACGTGCTCGAGATGCCGGTCGAGGAGGCGCTCGAGTTCTTCGCCCACATCCCCAAGATCCGGCGCCGGGTCGAGGCGCTGAACGACGTCGGGCTCGGCTACATGCGGCTCGGGCAGCCGGCGACGACGCTGTCGGGCGGCGAAGCGCAGCGCGTGAAGCTCGCCGCCGAGCTGAGCAAGGTCGCGACCGGAAGGACGCTCTACACCCTCGATGAGCCGACCACCGGGTTGCACTTCGCCGACATCCAGCGGTTGCTGGAGGTGCTCGACCGGCTGGTCGAGACCGGCAACACGGTGGTCGTGATCGAGCACAACCTCGACGTGATCAAGGTCGCCGATCGGATCATCGACCTCGGGCCGGAGGGCGGCGACGAGGGCGGCGAGCTGATCGCGACCGGGACGCCGGAGCAGGTCGCCGCCGTCGAGGAGTCCTACACCGGTCAGTTCCTCACGAAGCTGGTGGAGCCCGCAAAGCCGCGCGGTCAGGCACGGTCGGCCCGGCCGCGGCGGCGCCGCGCGGCCGCCGGCGCGCGCTGATAGGGCCCTCCGCAGCACAATTCCTTTACACGCTTCGGGCGAATGCGCCGCTAGCGTTGGGTACCGATGGGGTTTGAGATCCGGGTTCCCAGGGCGGTGATGCCTGGGCGGTTATGGCTGGCCGCAGCGCGCCCGCTGCGCGAGGCGTCCGGCAGGGGCGGCGGACGCGACGAGGCGGGGCGTCCGGATCAGCCACCGCCCCGAGACGAGGATGTCGAGCTGGCCGTTCGCGAGCGCCTGTACGGCACCCGCCCCCACGCCAGATAGGCTGACTTCAGTTGTGCGCGGCGGTCTTCCGACCCGGGAGCAGTTCGAGCTGTGGGCTCGCAAGTGGCTGTGGTACGAGGGCAATTCGCTGCCCTGGAACCGGGCGCGCATCCACATCGAGCTGATCCGACGGGGAGCGTTCGCCCGGTGGCCGCTGCACGGCAACGTGCTCGAGGCGTTCGGTGACGGGAGACTCGAGATCGGGGAGCACACGCTGCTTGAGCCGCACGTGTGGCTGACCGCGCCGGGAACGGCCCGGATCCGGATCGGCTCGGGGACGTTTCTGAACGTTGGTGTGATGGTCGCCGCACTCGAGTTGGTCGAGATCGGCGATCACTGCATGCTCGCCAACGGATGCTTCGTCAGCGACGGGATCCACCGCTTCGATCACCCCGAGCTGCCGGTGCCGTGGCAGGGGTTCACGTCGAAGGGGCCGACCCGCGTCGGCGACAACGTCTGGTGCGGCGTAAACGTCGTGATCACGAGCGGGGTCGAGGTCGGGGAGCGCTCCGTGATCGGAGCGAACTCGGTCGTCGCCTCGGACATCCCGCCGTACTCGATCGCCGCCGGCGCCCCGGCGAGGGTGCTCAGGAAGATCGAGTACTGAGTGTGGGCTACGCGATACCGGCCAGGCCCGAGCGGAACCGCGCGAGCTCGGCGTCGTCGATCGAGTAGACGTGCTCCGGTCCCGGGAACGCGTGGTTACGCACCTCCGAGGCGTATTCCGCGACGCCCGCGACCATCTGCGCCTTGACCTCGGCGTAGCGCTTGGCGAACCGGGGCGCGTGACCGGTGGATGACGAATAAATACCGAGCAGGTCGTGGAACACGAGCACCTGTCCGTCGGTCGCCGGACCCGCGCCGATCCCGATCACCGGAATCTCCATCCGCTCCATCAGCTCCGCCGCGACCGCCGCCGGAACCGCCTCGAACACGATCGAGAAGCAGCCCGCTCGCTCGAGCGCGAGCGCGTCCTCTGCCACGTCGAGCGCGCGCTCCGAGGTCCGTCCCTGGGCGCGGTAGCCGCCGAGCGCGGTCGCGGTCTGCGGCGTCAGGCCGACGTGTCCCATCACCGGGATCCCGGACTGGACGATCGCCCTCGCGCGGTCGGCGCTCGTGCCGCCGCGCTCAAGCTTGACGGCGTCGCAGCCCGCCTCCTTGATGAACCGCTGGGCGGTCGCGACGGCGCGCTCGTCCGACGCCTCGTAGGAGCCGAACGGGAGGTCGCCGACGAGCAGCGGCGTGTCGAGCCCGCGGCGGACCGCCGAGGCGAGCATCAGCATCTCGTCGGTCGAGACCGGCACCGTCGATGGGTACCCGAGCACGGTCATCGCGCCCGAGTCGCCGACCAGCACGACGTCGACGCCGGCCTCCTGGGCGACCTGGGCCGACGGGTAGTCGTACGCGGTCATCATCACGATCTTCTCGCCGAGCCGTTTCTTCTCCGCGAGCCGCGGCAACGTCATCGGGACCGGGCCCTGCAGGTCCTGCGGAACGGGGGTGCGTGGGGTTGCAGACATCGCTAATACCTCCTCAGGCGGCCGCGCCAGCGGTCGCACCGCTGGTCTCGGCCAGCAGCGTGGCCACTTCGTGGTCGACGTTCAGGATCTCGTTGCCGGGGGTCACGTGGACCACCCGCGGGACGTAGCGCTCGAGCTCCTCGGAGTCGTAGGCGGCGTAGGAGATCACGATGATCGTGTCGCCGCGCTGGACGAGCCGGGCGGCCGCGCCGTTGACCTTTATTTCGTTTCGGCCGCGCTCTCCGGGGATCGTGTAGGTCTCGAAGCGGGCGCCGTTGTTCACGTCGACGACCGACACCTGCTCGAACTCCAGGATGTCGGCCGCCTCGAGCAGGTCGGGATCGATCGTGATCGACCCGACGTAATCCAGGTCGCAATCGGTCACCGACGCCCGGTGGATTTTCGATTTCAACATCGTCCGTTGCATTCAGCACCTCCCGTTATCAGCACCATGGATGAGTTCGTTGTCGATCAGGCGGGTGGTCCCGACCTGGGCGGCGATCAGCGCCAGCACCTCGCCGTCGATCTGTTCGACGGGCGCCAGCGAGTCGGCCGAGACGAGCTCGAGGTACTCGGGCTCGATCCCGGCAGAAGTCAGCTCTGCTAGCCCTCGCGCGCGGGCGCTGGCCGGATCGTGCTCGCCGCGCGCGACCGCCTCGCTGATCGCGGCGAGCGCGCGGTGAAGCGCCGCTGCACTGGCCCGCTCGGAGCCCGACAGCAGCGCGTTCCGGCTGGACATCGCGAGGCCGTCGGGCTCGCGCACCGTGGCCTCGATCTCGATCCGAACCGGCATGTCGAGATCCCGCACCAGCCGCTTGATGACGAGCGCCTGCTGCGCGTCCTTCTGGCCGAAGTAGGCAATGTCGGGCATCACCATGTTGAACAGCTTGGTCACGACCGTCGTGACGCCGTCGAAGTGGGCGCGCCCGCGGTGGGCTCCCTCCAGCACCTCGGTCACGCCGGCGATCGCGACGGTCGTCGCGAACCCGGGCGGGTAGACCTCCGCCGCCGGCGGGGCGAACAGGTAGTCGACGCCGAGCTCGGTCGCCAGCGCCTCGTCCCGGGCCTCGTCGCGCGGATATGAGGCCAGATCGAGCGATTGGCTGAACTGCGTCGGGTTGACGAACAGCGAGACGACGACCACGTCGCACTCGACCCGCGCGCGGCGCATCAGCGACAGGTGGCCGTCGTGAAACGCGCCCATCGTCGGGACGAGGCCGATCGACTCACCATCGCGGCGGGGCGTGGCGAGCGACTCTCTGAGCTCGGCGACGGTGCGGACGACCGTCATACGAGCGCCTCGCGACCAGCCATCGCACGGGTGGAGTCCACCAGCGCGTCGAACAGCTCGAGCAGCTCCGGCGCCCGCTCCTCGACGGCAGCGCGCTGGCGGCCGACGGTCGCGTCGTCGCCGCGGGCGACGGGCCCGGTAAGCGCGCGATCTCCGCCGAGGGCGGCCCAGTTCTCGACGGTCGCGCGGACCAGCGGCACCAGCATCGCCCGCTCGAGCCCGGCATCGGCGGCGAGCCGCTCGGCGGCCGCCTCGAGCGTGACCAGGAAGTTCGAGGCGACCGACGCGGCCGCGTGGTAGAGGGCGCGGTCCTCGGGCGCGACCCGGACCGGGCGCATACCGAGCGCGACCGCGAGCGCGCGGGCCAGCTCGAGCGCGCGGGGGGTGGCCCCGTCGATCGCAGCGCCGGCCCCGGAGAAATCGGCCCCCGACGCCGTGACCGTCATCAACGGGTGAAGCGAGAAGCCCTCGCGCCCGATCAGTGGCTCGAGCCCGGTGGCGCCGGAGCAGTGGCCGACCGGGACCTCGGCGGTGATCGCCGCGGCCGCGGCCGCGATCTCCCTGTCGGGGACGCACAGCAGCACCGCGTCGGCGCCGGCGCCGTCCGCCCCCCGGCCCAGCGGGCCGAGCGGCTCGTATCCGGCCCCGCCGAGCGCGTCGACGATTGCGTGCCCGAGACGACCCCGCCCGACTACGGCGACGCGCCTACAGGACGGTGGGTCCTCGGAAGAATCCCGTTCCAGTTCGCTCACGGATACCGGTCGGTCGAGAAAGAGTGCAAATTGGGGCTTCGAGGTCTGTCCCTCGCGGTGACGGCCTCGCAGTCGATGATACCCCGTCCAGGCCCACGGTTACCATCGGCAACCGTGAGCGGAGCCGCCGCATGAGCCGCCCGGCAGCCGAGCGCAGGGCGCTGCTGAAGTCCGTCTACGAGGAGGCGCGGGAGTGCGAGCGCTGCCCGCTGCACCAGACCCGGACGCAGGTCGTCTTCGGCTCGGGCAACGCGGATGCCGGGCTGATGTTCATCGGCGAGGCCCCCGGCGCCAACGAGGATCGGATGGGGCTGCCGTTCGTAGGCCAGGCCGGGAAGCTGCTCGAGAAGCTGCTGGGGGAGATCGGACTCGAGCGCGGCGACGTGTTCATCTGCAACGTGCTGCGGTGCCGTCCGCCGGACAACCGCGACCCCCATCCGAACGAGATCGAGGCCTGCGAGGACTACCTGTTCAGGACCGTCGAGCTGATCGAGCCGATTGTCGTCTGCACGCTCGGGAACTTCTCGACCAAGCTGCTGCGTGGCGACACGACCGGGATCTCGCGGCTCCATGGCCGCGAGGAGGTGCGGCCGATCGGCCCCCGCAACGTCCGCCTGTACCCGCTGTACCACCCGGCGGCGGCGCTTTACACACCGTCGATGCTTGAAACGCTGCGCTCCGACTTCCACCGGATCCCGGAGCTGCTCGCGCTGGGCTCGCCGGAGCAGGCCGAGCAGCTCGACGAGCTGCCGGAGCTGGACGACGACGCGTTGATCGAGGTCGACGAGGGCCCATCCTCGGTCACGGCGGCGCCGCGCGAACTCGAGCCGGCACCCCAGCTCGGGTTGTTCTGAGCGCTTATCCCCAGACGAACGGCGGGTACTCGTCCGCCATGAAATACGAGTAAGCGTTCCCGCGCAGGGTCCAGCGCAGTCCCGGCATCATCAACTCGAACACGCCCCGCGGGATCTCCTTCGTGAACAGCACGGTGACGAACGCAATCAGCGTCATGATCGCGGTCAGGTAGTAGAGCACTCCCGCCACGATCACGTAGGGGATCGCCAGCAGCCACTGGACGAGCGGGCGCCAGTTGTCGATGTGCTCGGGGTACGCCACGTTGAGGCGGACCGGATACTGCGGATCGTCCTCCAACGAGAACGGCGGATACACGTCGGTCATCAGATGGATGTACGCGACCACGCGGAACCCCCACCTGAGGGTCCCGACCACGAAGTCGAACGCGCCTCGCGGCCAGCGGCCGGTGAACAGGACGACGAAGAACGCGTAGATCAGGACGAAGAAAGCGCCGATCCCGACGAAGAACAGGGCGATGTAGTGGGGAACCGCGAGCAGCCATTTGACCAGCGGCAGCCACCGGTTGAGCTCCTGCGGGTAGCTGATCTCGAGCGCCGCGGGGTAGGGCGGCGCCGGCGGGCCCGACGGATCGGGGACGGCCACCGCAGCATCGGCGCCCCCGTTGGGGCCTGGTGCCTGAGAGTCCACGGCGCGAACGCTATCCGGCGTCGCGGCGTCCAGGGGAATTTTTCGAAGCGCCGCCATTCGGCGAGCTCGAGGTGCCGGACGAGCTGCCGCCGGGCTGATCCGCCGTCAGCGGCTACCGACGTACGCGGTGTCGCCGACCAGCAGGCAGCGCGTCGCCGACTGGCAGCCGACGCCCTTGATGTCGGGCGGATTCGCGCCGGCGCGGACGGCGCCGATCTGGCCGACCGACCAGCTCGCCCAGTTGTTGGTCGTCGTCGCGACATAGCCGCGGAACCCGACGGCGACGCAGACTCCGTTGGCGGGGCACGCGACCCCAAGCAGCGGCGCCGGGTCGGTCGCCGGGCCGATCTTCTTGAGCGTCCAGTGGAGCAGGGTCGCGTCGGTGGACACCCAAACCTGGCCCTTCTGGCCGACGGCGGTGCACGAGCTGGTGGACGAGCAGCCGATCCCGGTGAGCGGGTCGCTTGGGTCGGCGTCGCCGGCGACCCACGACCAGTTGACGACCCCGTCCGTGAGTGTCATGTCACCGCGCCAGATGTAGCTCTTGGTCGCCATCAAGCAGGTCGTGCTCGTTGGACAGGAGAGCCCGCCAACCATCTCACCCGCGCCCGTCGCGATCCCGCCGACGTCCCAGCCCGTCTGGGCACCGTCGAAGGTCGTGTAGACGTTTCCGCCGCTGACCGCGACGCACTTCATCGCGTCGAAGCACGTTCCCTTTTCCGGGCCGGCGGTGATCGAGCCGGCGGCCTGGCGGAAATGCCATGTGACTCCGCGGTCCATCGAGACGAGCGTCTTGTCCTTGGAAATCACGAAACACGTCGGGAAGCCCGCACAAGAGACGCCGGCCGCGCTGAGGCTGGTCACCGAGAGTGGGGTCGTCCACAGATCGCCGCTCGTCGTCGAGCGCCCGATATCGCTCATGCCGCCACCGAGGCAGGTGCCGCTACCCGCGCCCGACAGGCACGTGACGACGTCGAGCTTCGAGACCTGATTGACCTGACCCCAGGCGAAGCCGGTGCTGGTCGAGCCGTACCACGCCGCGGCGTCGCCAACGACTGCACAGCTGGCGCCCGCGCAGCTGACCGACGTCAGACCCACCGTCCCCGTCGGGCGCTTCGCCCACTCGCCGCCCGAGCGGTTGACGGTCCGGACCATCGTGGCTCCGGTGGCGCCTACGCACGTATTTGCGGCCGGACACGAGAGCGAAACCACTGCTGTGTCCCCCGGAAGCCGGACCGGCGAATCCCACCTCTGCCACGGCGCCGAGATCGATGCCACGCTGCCCTTGTCTCCGCCGGCGGTGCACGACGACGAGGTGTCGCACGCGACGGCGCGGAGCTGGCCGATGGCGGGCGCCGCGACGGCCGCCGCGGTCGTGCCCTTAAGCACCGTGGTCTTGCCGGCGCCGGTGTTACCGCCGACCAGCAGGCAGACCCCGTCGGTCGGGCAAGCGACCGCAAAATATGGAGTCGGCGTCGAGCCTCCGGCGACCGGCTTCCAACTCTGCCCCTGGTCGGTCGAGCGCCAGATGCCACCGCCTCGGCCGACGATCACGCACGCCCCGGTGGGCTCACACGCGATCGCGTCCGCGACCCTGGTCGCGACCTTGGTCTTCACGGTGCGACCGTGCTTCTTCACGCTCTTGACCGTCGTCGCGGCCGGGAGCTGCTCTGGGCGCGACCACGTCGCGCCGCCATCGGTGCTGCGTGACACCTTCGAGATCGCCGAGGTGGGGTGCAGGTCGATGCCGGTGACCGCGATGCACAGGGGCCCGCGGCACGCGACCGACACGAGGTCCTCGTCGTCCGCCAGCCCGGAGACGCGCGACCAGGCGAGCGGCGTCGTCCCGCCGCCCGGGGAGCGGAGCACCGCGCCGCCGACGCCGACGGCTACACACTTTCCCTGCGTCGGGCAGGAGACCGACAGCAGCTTCGGACCGCGGTCCTCCCACGTCCACGGCGATGGCTCGCCGGCGGCGTGGCGGGCGAAGTGCTTGGCCGCGGCGGCGGCCGGAACGGCAGCGATCAGGATCGCCGTCAGCACCGCGGTCCACGCCGCGACGCGAGCACCGCCCGACGCGCGCGGGAAACCTCCCCGGTTCACATGCCCCACATTCAGATGCCCCACTAGGTGGCGTATCTTACAGATTGAAGTAGCGACGAAATGCGATACTTCCCAGGGGGCTACTAGGTTTTCCTGGAGGGGCGAGCCAGATTTGCCCCGGGGGACTCTTGACTAATTCAGTCGAATCAGCCACGCCGTGATCTGCTCTGGTCGCACGCTCGCCGCCTGCGCGGTCGTGGTGCTGGTCGGCACCTTCGGCTCGCTCGTGCAGGCCTCGGCCGCCGCGGGCGGGGACCCGCTCGTGCGGGTCGACGGCGCGAAGCTCGTCAAGCACGGCAACGAGGCGGTCCTCAGCGCCCGCATCAGCTGGAATCGTGCCGGGATCGCGGACCCCGCGGAGCCGATGGTCGTCGGCGACGTGCGTCTGCTCGCTGTGGTCGGGGCCGACGCCAAGCCCGTCCCGTTGAAGTTCACGTCGCGCCGGCTCGAGCGCAAGCCCGTCCAGGACGTGCGGTTCGTGCTCCAGTCTCGCGAGGCGCTCGACGCGATCCGGGTCGGGAACCGCGTGGTGCTCACCGCGAGCCAGCACGCGTTCACGGCGACGCCCGAGCAGACGACCACGCGGACCTACGTCACGGTCAAGCAGCTGCAGGCCGGCCAGCCTAGAAGAGTCGGGTTGCGCGACTGCAGCGACCAGCCGATCGTTCCCCACGCCGACCTGACCGAATGCGATCTCGTCGGGGCCTCGCTCGCGAGCGCCCAGATCGGACGCTCGAACGTGCGAACCGAGCTGCTGAAGGCCGACCTCACCGGCGCGGACCTCCGCTACGCCGACCTCAGCCACGTCGATCTCGCCGGCGGCAGGGTCAACGGGGCCAACGCGACCAACTCGAACATGGTCCAGATGTCGCTGGCCGGCGGCGAGGGGATCGGCTTCATCGCGAGGAAGGGGACGAAGTTCGACTTCTCCGACTTCTTCGCGGCGCGGCTCGACGGCGCCAAGTTCACGGGCGCCCAGTTCCCCGACTTCCCGAAGCAGGTGTCGTTCGGGAGTGCGCACCTGAACCGCGCCGACTTTCAGAACGCCACGCTCACCGGGACGTTCATGCAGGTTGCCCAGCTCCGCGGGGCGAACCTCCGCGGCGCGAACCTGATCGGCGCCGACGTGTACTTCGCGAACCTCGACCACGCGAAGCTAAAGGGCGCCACCGTCGCGGCGTCGGTGATGTACTGGACGCTGCAGTGCCACACCGAGCTCCCGGGCGGGGGGTTCGAGAACCGAGACTGCACGCGGGCGCCCGTCGTCGGCCGCCAGACCGCGACGACGCCGCTCGTCGTCGTCGGCGCGGCGCTCCGACGCGGCTCGCAGACGACGATCTCCGGCACGGTCCATTGGAACGAGCCTGGAGTCACGGTCAACCGGATGCGCGTGGGCGAGATCCGGGCGGTCGCCGTGGACGCCGGGACCGGCCTGCCGACCGGCCTCGGCAGCAAGAACGTCACGATCCCGATCGACCGGCCGACCACCAAGTTCTCGTTCGAGATCGCCGCGAACCGGCTGGCGTCGCTCCGGCAGGGGAACAGGGTCGTGGTGACGGCGACCCAGCACCCGGCACATCCCGATCCCCCGAGCCGGGGCGACACGACGAAGCGCAGCTACGTGACCGTCGACCAGCTGCAGAAGGGCCCGATCCGGGGCCGGGTCGGCAGCGTCGACTGCTCGGACCGAGGTCTCGTGCCCGCGGCCCAGGCCGGCTCGCTCCGGTTCTGCGACCTCGTCGGGGCGGCGCTCGCCGACGCCGACCTGAGCGGCAGCGACCTGCGAATGGACGATCTGACCGGAGCCGACCTCCGCGCCGCCGATCTCAGCGGGAGCCTTGTCGACGGCGGTCGTCTGGCGGGTGTCGCCGCGGCCCTCGCGCAGTTCGATTCGGCGCACGCGATCGACGCCTACGCGCCGAAGCTCCAGATGCCTTCAACCCCGATCTCGGGGGCGATCTTCGACGGCGCGACGCTCAACGCGTCGAGCTTCGCCGGCTCGACTCTGACGGACACCCGCTTCGCGGCGGCACAGGCCAGCGGGGCGTCATTCGCCGGCAGCGAGCTTTTCCAGGTCGATCTCGCCTACTCCGACCTGGCCGGCGCCAACTTGTCGCGCGCGCGGGCCTCCCGTGAGGACAGACCTACGTCGTTGTTCCTGGCAGAGCTCAGGAAGGCGAACCTCCGCGACTCGAAGTGGGTGCTCGACGAGGAGCGGCGCTACCCGCCGACCTCGGGGTGGCTGTGCCGGACGACGATGCCCGACGGCGCCATCGACAACCGCGACTGCCCTCGGCGTTAGCGCCGCCGCTCGGCCTGCAGTGGTGTGCACTAGGGTCCGCCGGGTCCCGCTTCACCCCAAGCGAAAGGCAGGCGCATCGTGGTCAAGGTCATCGTCCTCTACGGGCATCCGGCGGATCCAGCCGCATTCGACGAGCACTACGCCAACGTCCACGCGCCGCTCGTCCAGGAGATGCCGGGCCTGAAGCTGTTCGAGGTCAGCCGCGTCGTCGGTACGGCCGAGGGCGGCGACCTCCCCTACTACCGGGTCGCCGAGCTGTCGTTCGAAAGCCAGGAGACGCTCCAGGCGGCGTTCGGATCGCCGGAGGGCCAGGAGACGGTCGGCGACCTTCCGAACTTCGCATCCGGCGGCGCGACGGTGCTGTTCGCCGAGGTGGAGTAGCGGTCTCGACGTTGCGCTAGCGGGACCCTACCCCGGCGGGAGCGGCCTGTGTGGGTACCTTCGCGTCGTCCCGCGCGGTCTGGACAGGTGGCGGGGTCGAGGGCGCCCTGTCGCGCCGCAGCGCAAGCCCGAACGCCAGCAGCGCTCCGGCCACCTGCACCGCCAGCACGACGGCGGCGAAGCCATCGGGGTTTCGCGGAGCCTGGAGCAGCAGGATCGGCTCTGCGATCGCGATCAACGCGAGCACGATCAGGAACCACGTTCGCCGCAGCGCGAGCATGTACTGGATCGCGAGGTAGGTGGCGGCCATCACCGTGAACGCGACCCCTAGCACGAACAGCGAGCCGGTCGCGTGCAGCTGGCTCTTCTTGAACACCGCCGACATCAGCTGGTGTGAGCCGAACGCGAAGATCAGCAGGACGGGGATCGCGCAAACGCCGATGATCGCGAGCGCTTTGAACAGCACGGGCCGCGTGTTCTGACCCTCCGATCGGCGGCGCGAGACCTCCGGCACCAGGTAGAAGCTCGCGCCGATCGCGACCCACACGAGTACCTTCGCCGCCACAGCTGTGGCCGCGTAGGAGCTCGCCAGATCCTTGGTGCCATTGAACCGGTGCTTGGCCGCGATGATGTCGATGTTCTGGAGCACGGCGATCACGATCAGCCCGGCGATCGGCGCCCACGCCCGCGTGAAGTGGGTCCAGAGGCTGAGCGAGGCCTGACGCTCGGCCTCCGTCTGCTCGGTGCTCTGGTGCTCGGCGGCGTAGCGGCGCAGGTAGACCACGCAATAGGTGCCCATCACGATGAAGGAGATCGGCGTGCCGAGGTAGGCGCCTGTCACGCCGAGGCCGACCGCCGCGAGGATCGCGCCGGAGACCAGCCGGACGGCCTGCTCGCCGATCAGGCTGAGGCCGACCACCTTGTAGTTCCCGACGCCCTGAAGCGCGCCGCGGAGGATCGACAGCTCGACCCACAGGCAGCCCGCCGGGAGTCCGATCGCGGCGGCCCACTGGTCGTGCTTGACGCCGACGAGCGAGGCGATCGGGTTGCGCAGCAGGACGGAGACGATCGTCAGTCCCACCGTCACGACCGCCATCGTCTTGGCCCAGCGCTTGATCGTTGCGATCAGCGCCGGCCCCACGCCGAGACGGCCGAGCACACCCTCGCGCGCGGTTGCCACCTGGATCGCCTGTCCGACCACCGACAGGATCAAGAAGTAGCTGATCAGCGCCGCGAGCGACCCATAGTCGTTCAGCAGCCGCGCGAACACGACCGTCGCGATCAGCGCGAGCACGCTGTTGGCGACCATCGCGCCGGCGAGCCCGGCCGCCTTGGCGGTGTCGGACCGGCGGAGGGTCTCCAGCTGCGGCTCGTATCGCCTTCTCAGCCCCGCGAGCCGGCCCTGCGGTACGTCGGGTGCAGACGCGGTCATCGTCGTGGTGACGGTACCGAATACAGTGGCCGTCGGCGATGCCCGCAAGCCACCAGACGAGCGGTCCGCATGAGACCGAGGCGATCGGCGCGGAGCTCGCAAAAGGCCTGGTGCCCGGCGATGTTGTGCTGCTGGAGGGCGAGTTGGGGGCCGGCAAGACGACGTTTGTCCGGGGCGCCGCGAGGGCACTCCGGGTGACCGCGACCGTGACCAGCCCGACGTTCACGATCGGCCAGCGCTATCCGGGCCCGGTTGCGGTCGCGCACGTCGACCTGTTCCGGATCGCCGAAAATCTGCATCGGGAGGACCCCGAGCTGCTCGCCGATTACGTGGCGCCCGACACGATCACGTTCGTGGAGTGGCCGGCCCACGGCGAGCCGGAGGTCGCGGCGCTCGGCCGGATCGCCGCCCGGGTCACGATCGAGCACGCGGGCGGCGATCAGCGCACGATCACGATCGAGTGATGAGGATCCTCGGGTTCGACACCGCGACCCGCGCGACGACCGTGGCGCTCGACGGGATCGCCGGCGAGGTGCTCGAGGCGCGCGACGACCCGCCTAGAGGAGAGCGGCCACGGCACGCGGCGACGCTGCTCCCGCTCGCCGATCAGCTGCTCGAGCGGGCCGGGATCTCGTTCGCGGACCTCGAGCTGATCGCGGTCGGCGTCGGCCCCGGCACGTTCACCGGGCTGCGGATCGGGATCGCGACGGCTCGCGGTCTCGCGCGGGCGCTGTCGATCCCGATCGTCGGCGTCTCGACGCTTCAGTCGCTGGCGCTGACCGGCCGCGTGAGTAACGGAGACGCGGAGCTCGATGCCGTCGCCCCGGTGCTCGATGCGCGCCGGGGGGAGGTGTTCGCAGCCGCGTGGCCGCTCGCACGTGTCGAGGACCGCGGCGAGGCGCTGCTGGCGCCCGCGGCGCTCGCCCCCGAAACACTCGCCGAGTGGCTCTCCGAGCTCGGCCGGAGCGTCCTGGCGATCGGAGAGGGGGCGGTAGAATTCAGGGCTCAGCTAGAGCGTTCAGGGGCAGCGATTCCCGACGATCGCGCGAAGATTCACCGGGTCACGGCCGTGGCTCACTGCCAGCTCGCCAAGCGGCTGGAGCCGACGCCGGCGGACCGGATCGTCCCCGAGTACCTCCGCCCCCCGGACGCGAAGCCGTCACCCACCTAAGAGCAGCTTCGCCCCAGCAATGAGCACAGAGCAGGTCACGATCCGTCCGCTCGGCTACGCCGACCTGCCGCAGGTGATCGCGATCGAGCGGCGCGCGTTCCCGACGCCGTGGTCGCTCGCGATGTTCGTGCTCGAGCTCTCGAAGCCCTCGAGCGTGTGCCTGGCGGCGCTCGAGCGGTCCGACGCGGGCGAGCGGCTCGTCGGCTACCTGGTCTGCTCGAGGTACGCGGACGTCTGGCACCTGATGAACATCGCGGTCGAACCGTCGCTGCTGCGCCGCGGGATCGCGACGTCGATGATCGAGCGACTGCTCGAGGTGGCGGGCCCGACGGAGTCCTACACGCTCGAGGTCCGGCCCTCGAATCCCGCGGCGATCGCGTTGTACGAGCGGTTCCGGTTTGTCGCGGCCGGGACCCGGCCGAGGTACTACGCGGACACCGGGGAGGACGCGTTGATCATGTGGCGAACCGAGGAGGCGAGCGCCGGCTCGCCCTCACAGGCGGCCGGATGATCCTCGCGCTCGAGACCAGCTGCGACGACACGTGCGCGGCGGTGATCACGCCAGAGGGGCGGATCCTCTCCAACGTGATCTCCTCACAGGGGATCCACACCCGCTACGGCGGGGTGGTGCCGGAGATCGCCTCGCGACACCACCTGGAGCTGATCGGCGCGGTCGTCGACGACGCGCTCGCCGGCGCCGACACGCCGCTCGAACTGATCGAGCTGATCGGGGTGACCCGCGGACCGGGGCTCGTCGCCGCGCTGCTGGTCGGCGTCGCGAGCGCGAAGGCGCTGGCGGCAGCGAACCGGACGCCGCTCGCGCCGGTCGACCATCTCCACGGCCACGTTGCCGCGAGCTTCCTCGACCTCGGGGACGGATCCGGGCCGCTCGAGCCGCCGTTTCTGAGTCTCGTCGCGAGCGGAGGCCACACGCTGCTGGCGCGGGTGCTCGGACACGGCCCCGGGTACGAGGTGCTCGGCCAAACGCTCGACGACGCGGCCGGCGAGGCCTTCGACAAGGGCGCCCGGCTGCTGGGACTGCCGTATCCGGGCGGGCCGGCGCTCGAGCGGCTGGCACGAGACGGCGACCCCGAGGCGTTCGACTTCCCCACCGCCGCGAGGATGAGCGGCCTCGATTTCTCATTCGCGGGGCTGAAGACTGCGCTCCTGTACCGGGTGCGTGAGCTGGGGGAGGAGGAGGCCGGGCGCCGCCGCGCCGACCTCGCCGCCTCGTACCAGCGGGCGATCGTCGAGTCGCTGACGCTGCGCGTCGAGCGCGCGATCGCCGCCACCGGCCTGCAACGGCTGGCGATCGGCGGCGGCGTGGCCGCCAACGGCCCGCTCCGCGAGCGGCTCGCCACGATCGGGGTCGAGATGAGCGTGCCGCCGATCGAGTTGTGCACCGACAACGCGGCGATGATCGCGAGCGCGGCGCGGTTCGTCGACGCGCTCCCGTACCCCGAGTACCTGGGGCTCGACGTGTACGCGACCGGCGAGCGACCGCTGGCGGCCGCCTGATGAGAGAGGTCACTCTTTACGGGCGGGACGGCTGCTGCCTCTGCGACGAGGCCCGGGAGACGCTCGAGCGGCTGCGCTCGCGCCACCCGGACGCATTCGTCCTGCACGAGCGCGATATCGAGGGCGACGACGTCCTGTTTCGGCGCTACCTCGAGCGAATCCCGGTCGTCGCGATCGACGGCGTGGAGGCCTTCGAGCTGGTCATAGACGAGTCTGAACTCGGACTTCGGCTCGGTATTGTGGAGGCGGGATGAGCTACACGGACACCGTGGGCCAGGGCGGGCCACTCGACACCGACGAGTCGGGCGTCGACAAGCTCGGAGGCGAGAAGCTGTCGCTGGGCGTCGCGGCCCGCCTTTCGCGGTATCTCCAGGTCCTGACCCAGGCCCACAAGATGGGCAAGGAGACGATCTCCTCGCAGGAGCTCGCCGACTACACCCACGTCAACTCGACCCAGATCCGGCGGGACCTGTCCGGATTCGGGAAGTTCGGCAAGCGCGGCGTCGGCTACAACGTCGATTCGCTGGTGTCGCAGATCCGGAAGATCCTGAGGACCTCCGGGCAGCACAACATCGCTCTGTTCGGCGCCGGGCACCTCGGGACGGCGATCGCCACCTCGGACATCTTCGCCGACCACGGGTTCCGAGTGGTGGCGGTCTTCGACGTCGACGAGAACAAGGTCGGCACGACGATCGGGCCGCTGACCGTGCGTCACAACGGCGAGCTGCGCCGGGTGGTCGAGGAGGAGGACATCGTCGTGGCCGTGCTCGCGGTGCCCTCCGCCGACGCCCAGTTGCTCGCCAATGACCTCGCCGACGCCGGCGTGAAGATCATCTTCAACTACTCCGACGCGCTGCTCCAGGTCCCACCCGAGGTAACCGTGCACACGTCCAGCCCGGCCGTCGACCTGCTGTACGCGCTCTACTTCTATCTGACCTGATCAGCCCGACCCGCTGACAGACGTGGCCATCAATCTGGACACCGCTCGCGCGGCATTCGCCGCCTCGACCGACTTCACGGTCGGGCTGGAGGAGGAGTTCGCGCTGCTGGACCGGCGGGAGCTGGGGCTCGCCGGCAGGTTCGAGCAGATGCGCGCGGCCGCGGAGGCCGATCCGGTGCTCGCTGAGTCGATCGCCGGCGAGCTGATCGCATCCGAGATCGAGATCCGCTCCGGCCGAGGGGAGGACCTGGCGGCGGCGATCGCCGCGCAGCGGGACCGCCGCCGGCGCCTGTTCGCGCTCGCCAAGGAGCAGGGGCTGGCGCTCGGCGCGACCGGCACGCACCCGTGGTCGGACTACCGCCAGCAGCAGATCATCGACACCGAGCACTACCGTCGGGTGGCCGAGGGGCTCAAATGGGTCGCGTGGCGCAACAACACGTTCTCGCTGCACGTACACGTGGGAATCCGCGACGCCGACCGGGCGGTGCAGGTCTGCGACCGCCTCCGGCCCGCGCTCCCGATCCTGCTGGCGGTGTCGTCGAGCTCGCCGTTCCTCGACGGGCAGGACTCCGGGCTGCACAGCGCGCGTACCCAGATCTTCACCAAGAGCTTCCCGCGCTGCGGGATCCCGGATCCGTTCGGGACCTGGGACGCGTTCGCGTCGTACGTCGACCTGCTTACCCGCACCCGCTCGATCGTCGAGTACACCCAGGTGTGGTGGTCGATCCGGCCCCACCTCTCCTTCGGAACGGTCGAGGTGCGGATCTGCGACTCACAGGTGACCGCGCAGGAGTCCGAGTCCCTGGCCGCGCTGATCGTCGCGTGCGTGGCGCAGGCGGCACGCGACGTCGACGCCGGCACCCCGGTCACCGACCACCCCAGGAGCCTGATCGAGGAGAACCTGTGGCGGGCGGTTCGCTACGGGCTCGAGGGGGAGATGATCGACCTCGACCGGGGGCGGACCGAGCCGACCTCGGAGGCGGTCGAGCGGTTGCTCGAATGGACCGCCCCGGCCCGCGGCGAGCTCGGGATCGAGCTCTCGTTCCCGGCCCTGAACGGGACCCAGCGGCAGCGCCGGATGCACGAGGCCGGCGCCAGCCTCGAGGAGGTCTACGCGGCCGCCGTCGCCGAGACGCGCGAGACGTATGCTGGTGCGCTGGAGCCACAGTTGAAGGGGAGCCGATGAGCACAGGTAGCGAACCGCCGCGCGAGCCGACAGAGGAGGAGCTTCGCGCGGCATACGAGGCTCAGATCAAGCAGGTGAGGGTCGAGCACGTGGTGCTCGAGCACGTGGTTACGATCGCCAATCTGGGCCTGCGCCGGACCGGGCTCGCGCCCGGGACCGAGGACGAGCGCGATCCCGAACAGGTGCGGGTCGCGATCGACTCGATCCGCGCGCTGCTCCCGGTGCTCGACGCGACGATGCCCGAGCAGGCGGCGCAGATCAAGGACGCGCTTTCGCAGCTTCAGTTCGCGTTCGTCAAGATCGGCGGCGCGGGGCCGGCGGGGACCGGCGCCGCGGCGGAACCCGCGCCACCGCCGGAGGCGGCGGCGTCCGAGCAGCCGCCGCCGGGGCAGCCCGCCGAGCAGCCCCAGGCCGACCAGCCCCAGGGCGAGCAGCCCCAGGGCGAGCAGGCTTCGCCTGAGGAGCCCGGCCCCGCGCAGCGCAGCGGTCGGCTCTGGGTTCCCGGGCAGTAAGCGGCGGCGACTCGGCGGTGGGCGACGGCGCGTGGGCGACGCCGCGCGTCGCGGCGCCTGACGCCGAACCTCACGCTACACTCGCCCCGTTCTTATCCCGGGCCCCGCCCCGAACTGTACGGGTGGCGGCCCGGTTCCCCATTTCTGGGGTGCGCCCACGCGCCCCCTCATCGTGTTCTTAGCGCTCAGCTCGGAGGACCTTCTTGACTAGCTTCCTGACGAACCATGGCGTGCTTGTCGCGCTCGTTTGCAGCGGCGCCGCGCTCGTCTACGGCGTGTTGACCGCGCGCTCGCTGCTCGCGCTCTCGCCAGGCAACGAGACGATGCGCTCGATCTCGGCCTCCATCCAGGAGGGCGCGCGCGCGTATCTGAACCGGCAATACACGCTGATCGCCGTCGTCGGGGTGGTCCTGTTCATCGCCCTGATCCCGATCCAGAACATCCGCGTCGCGATCGGCTTCGCGATCGGCGGCGTGCTCTCGGCCGCGGCCGGCTATATCGGCATGAACGTCTCGGTTCGGGCGAACGCGCGCGTGGCCGAATCGGCGCGCGGCGGGGTCTCCCGGGCACTGGCGGTCGCCTTCCGCGGCGGCGCCGTCACCGGACTGCTGGTGGTGGGCCTCGCGCTGCTCGGCGTCGCGGGCTACTACGGGATCCTGACCTGGATCGCCGGCGAGAGCACCAAGAGCGCGGTCGATGCGTTGATCGGGCTCGGGTTCGGCGGCTCGCTCATCTCGGTGTTCGCGCGACTCGGCGGCGGCATCTTCACCAAGGCCGCCGACGTCGGCGCGGACCTGGTCGGGAAGATCGAGGCCGGGATCCCGGAGGACGATCCGCGCAATCCGGCGGTGATCGCCGACAACGTCGGCGACAACGTCGGCGACTGCGCGGGGATGGCCGCCGACCTGTTCGAGACCTACGCGGTCACCGCGGTCGCGGTGATGCTGCTCGGCGTGCTGCTGTTCCGTCAGGAGTCCGCGGTCGCGCTGTATCCCCTGGTGCTCGGCGCCGTCTCGATCATCGCGTCGATCATCGGCACGTTCGCCGTGCGCTCGCGCGCGGGCAACGTCGAGCGGGCGCTCTACCAGGGTCTCGTCGTGTCCGGCGTGCTGGCGGCGCTGGCGTTCATCCCGATCACCTACTGGATGATGAACAATCTGGTCTACAAGTCGGGCGCGGCGGCGCCGCACTGGTGGAAGTTCTACCTGTGCGCGCTGATCGGGATCGGGGTGACCGCGTGCCTGTTCGTGATCACTGACTACTTCACCTCGACCCGGTTTGCCCCGGTCAAGAACACCGCGCGAGCGTCGCAGACCGGCCACGCCACGAACATCATCCAGGGGCTCGCGTCGGGCTTCCAGTCGACCGCCGCTCCGGCGCTGGTGCTCGCGCTCGGGATCCTCGGCTCGTGGAAGCTCGCCGGCGGCGGCTCGCAGGGCATCTACGGGATCGGCGTCGCGGTGATGGCGCAGCTGTCGCTGACCGGCCTGATCGTCGCCCTCGACGCGTTCGGGCCGATTACCGACAACGCGGGTGGGATCGCCGAGATGGCCAACCTGCCCGAGGAGGTCCGCAACGTCACCGACCCGCTCGACGCCGTCGGCAACACCACCAAGGCGGTCACCAAGGGTTACGCGATCGGATCCGCCGCGCTCGCCGCGCTGGTGCTGTTTGACGCGTTTCAGCGCGAGCTTGCCGGCAAGGGCAAGGTCTATTCGTTCTCGATCGGCGACCCGCCCGTGCTGATCGGGCTGCTGATCGGCGGGCTGATGGTCTATCTGTTTGCCTCGCTGGCGATGGAGGCCGTCGGGCGCGCGGGCGGTGCCGTCGTCGAGGAGGTACGCCGCCAGTTCCGCGAGAAGCCGGGGATCATGGAAGGGACCGAGGAGCCGGAGTACGGCGCGGCCGTATTCCGGCTTCGCCGTGCCCTCCATGATGCCGGGGATCTCGCGGAACTGCCGCC
>DASXDA010000039.1:0-23019 GCA_036490875.1 Solirubrobacteraceae bacterium | reverse complement strand
GCCGCGCCGGCGAGCGCGGGCGCGGCGACCGCGGCCGCCGCAGCGATCCCGAGGCATGCCAAACCGAATCGCCGCATGCCCACTTAACGCGCGGGCGCGCCGGAAGTTGCCGTCTCTCAGGTCAGCGTGTACAGCGGCCCGTCGCCGCCCTCGGGCGGTGTCAGCCGCCCGCCCTTGGCCGTGATCGCCCCGCACTGCACGCAGTTCGTGTAGTTGACGATCACGTCGACCGGGCCTGACTCCGGAGCGTCGTCCGGGATCTCGTACACGCCGGCCGGGCACATCCACTGCCACGTCTCCGCGATCTCCCGCGGGACCTCCTGGCGGACCCGGATGTGGTTCGGCGCGTCGTCGCGAGTGGCGTTGCCGGAGATGTAGACGCTCGACAGCTTGTCGAACGTGTACTTGCCGTCGGGCTTCACGTACCGGTCCCGGGTGTCGCCCAGGAACATCGGCTCCTGGTCGTTCCTGTGCCACTCCATCCGGCCCGGCGGGAACTTGCCCTTGCTGACGATCGCCAGCCCGGAGATCGGGGCGCCCCGGATGAAGCCCCTCGAGAACGGCTGGCGCACGTTGCGGACCTGGTAGAGCTCCTTGCCGACCGACGAGTTCTCGATCGCCTTCTCGTAGGACTCGAGCGGCTCGCCACCCTTCAGCGACTTGTAGATCGCCTCGGCGGCGAGCATCCCCGACTTGATGCAGTGGTGCACGCCCTTGAGCGCGGCCGTGTCGACCATCCCGCCGGAGTCGCCAACGAGCAGCGCGCCCGGCATCGACAGCTTCGGCATCGACCAGTACCCGCCGCCGGGTAGCGCCTTCGCGCCCCATCCGACCCGCTCGCCGCCTTCGAGGATCCCCTTCACCAGCGGATGGGTCTTCCACAGCTGCAGCAGGTCGTGCGCGGAGGTGGTCGCGTCGCGATAGTCGAGATCGACGACGAACCCGATCGAGACCAGGTCGTCGCCCGACTTCTCGTCCTTCATCGGGTACAGCCACGTGCCGCCGACCTGGCGGTACTTGGAGGCCAGCTTCAGCGGCCATGGCCCGAGCGTGTGGATCACGCGGTCGAGCGGCTTGGGCACCTTCCAGATCTCCTTGACCCCGAGCTCCCAGACCTGCGGCTCACGGCCCTCGGACAGCCCGAACTCGCGGATCGCGGCGCCGGTCAGATGGCCCCAGGACCCTTCGGCGAGAACGGTGACCTTCGCGCCGATGTCGGTGCCGGGCTCGAAGTTCCCGAGCGGCTCGCCGTCCTTGCCGCGGCCCTTGTCACCGGAGCGGACGCCTACGACGCGGCCGTCCTCGACGATCAGCTGGGTCGCGGAGGTCTCGGTCAGCACGTACGCGCCGGCCTCTTCGGCCAGCCGCTGCTGATAGCGGGCGAGCGCCGCCACGGAGATGATCTCGTTGCCGTGGTTCTTGAAGTTCGGCGGCGTCGGGACGCGGAGCTTCGCCTTCCCGTTCGGCATCGCGTAGACGGCCTCCTTCTTGACCTCGCCGAACGCGAACCGCTCCTTGCGCCATTCCTCGCGGGTCATCTCCGGGAGCAGCTCCTGGAGCGGCCCTGGCCGCATCACCGCGCCGGACAGGTTGTGACCGCCGCACGTCTTCGCCTTCTCGACGACCGCGACCGGCACCTCGCCCAGGCTTTCAAGCAGCTCTGGGTCGTCGGCGAGCAGCTGCAGCAGGCGGTTGGCGGTCGCCAGGCCGGCGGTGCCGCCGCCGACGATCACGACACCGACATCGATCCGCTCGTCCTCGGAGTCGAGGCCGTTCTTGACGAACTCCTTGAGCGGGTCGACTGGCGGCGGATATTCGCTCGGCGACGGAGCCGAGCCGTTACGTCCGGCCACGTCAGCCGCCCTTCTTCGCCTTGATGGCCTCCGTCAGCTTGGGGAGGATCTTGTTGAGATCGCCGACGATCCCGAGATCGGAGAACTCGAAGATCGGCGCGCCCGCGTCCTTGTTGATCGCGACGATGTTCTCCGAGGACTGCATCCCGACCTTGTGCTGGATCGCGCCCGAGATGCCTGCCGCTAGGTACAGCTTCGGCGAGACCGTCTTGCCGGTCTGCCCGATCTGCGCCGCGTACGGATACCAGCCGGCGTCGACCACCGCGCGCGTTGCGGCCACGGCGGAGTTGCCGCCGAACGCCTTCGCGAGCTGCTCGGCCAGCGAGAAGTTCTCGGCCTTGCCGAGACCGCGCCCGCCGGCGACGAGGATGTCGGCACCTTCGATGTCGACGTCGGCGCCGCGCTGCTCGCCGCGCTGAACCATCTTCGCCTTGTTCGAGAATTCCGAGTACTGGACGTCGACGTCGACCACTTCGGCCGGGGCGCCGCCGCTCTCCTTGATCTCGAACGCGTTGATCCGGCCGATGATGATCCCGAGGCCCTTGTAGCGGGAGACGGAGATCTGCGAGTCCTGGAGGATCGGCCGTTCGGCGACGAGCTTGCCGTCCTCGGCGCGGACGGTGATGACCTCCATCGTCACCCCGCCGTTCAGGCGCGCCGCGAGGCCGGCGCCGATCTCGAACCCGAGCAGGCCGCCGCCGAACAGCGCGTAGCCCTGGCCGTTCTCTTCGATCACCTTCGCCATCGCGTCGACGACGGGCTGCGCGAGCCCCTCCTCGCCCTTCGCCCGGAACACCTTGGTGGCGCCGTAGGAACCGAGCGACTGGCAGAGCTCGTCTGTCAAATCGTCACCGCCCAGCACGAGGGCGTGACACTCCCCGCCGATCTCCGCGGCGCGTGCGGCGGCTTCCGAAACGGCGCCGAGCGAGTTCTTGTTGAACGCGCCCTCATAGGTGAGGACGTATGTGAGGACGTCTGCCATTACTAGATCAGCTTCCTTTCCTCGAGCCACGCGACGATCTGCTCGACGGTGTCGTTCGTGTCCTCGTCCTCGATGATCTTGCCCGCCGGCTTGGCCTCGGGGGCGTGGAAGTCGCCGCAGTTGACCTGCGAGCCCTCCTCGCCGACCTTCGAGGCCTCGATCCCGACGTCGCCGGTGGCAACCGTCTCGAGCGGCTTCTTGCGCGCGCCCATGATCGCCTTCAGCGACGGGTACCGCGGCTCGTTGATCGCGTCGCCGACCGAGATCACGGCCGGGAGCTCGATCTGCACCGTGTCGTAGCCGTACTCGGCCTGACGCTCGCACCGCAGCGAGCCGGGCTCGATGTCCATCTTGATCACCTGGGTCAGCGACGGCATCTTCAGGTGGTCGGCCACGACCGCGCCGATCGTGTAGCACTCGCCGTCGTCAGACTGCTGGCCGAGCAGCACCAGGTCGGGCGACTCTTTTTCGAGCGTCTTCGCGAGCGCGTAGCCGGTGGCGGCGACGTCAGACCCCACGAGCGAGTCGTCGGTCAGCTGCACCGAGCGGTCGGCGCCGAGCGACACGGCCTTGTGGAGCGCGCGCACGGACGACTCGGGGCCCATCGTCACAGCGACGATCTCCTCGACCTCGACCGTGCCGCCTTCGCGGATCTGCATCGCAGCCTCGATCGCGTGCGTGTCGTACGGGTTGAGGTTCTTCTCACCCGAGCGATCCAGCCGGCCGGTCGACGGATCAATCCGCTTCTCGACGGCCGCGTCGGGCACCTCCTTGACGAGGACGCAAATCTTCAAGTCAGCCTCCTAATTCCCATGAATGACGGGCACTATACCCAGTTGACTGACCAGTCAATCGGGTTGCAGACAGCGCGCTGCGACGGCTCGGCTGGCGCCGCCTCGCCTGCGCTCACGCCGACGCACGCTCCCGCACCGCAGCGCGGATGAAGTCGACGGCCTGCTGGGTCGGGGCGCCGGGCGTGAACACCTCGGAGACCCCGCGCGCCTTCAGCTCCTCCACGTCGTCCGAGGGGATCGTGCCCCCCACCGTCACGACGACGTCATCGGCGCTCTGCTCGGCGAGCAGCTCCATCACCCGCGGGACCAGCGTCATGTGAGCGCCGGACAGAATCGACAACCCGACGGCGTCGGCATCCTCCTGGATCACCGTCTCGACGATCTGCTCCGGCGTCTGGTGGAGGCCGGTGTAGATCACCTCCATGCCCGCGTCTCGCAGCGCACGGGCGATGATCTTGGCGCCGCGATCGTGCCCGTCAAGACCGGGCTTCGCGACGACAACGCGAATCTTCTTCTCTGAGGAGGCAGACATCGGGGGGCCGGACGGCCGGGCACTCAGCGACCGCGGGGGCGCCGGATTGTAGTGGTCGTCCGTGTGAATGCGCCCACACCGAGAGGCGGGGGTGGGGGCGACTGGCAAGGACGCAGGGAGCGCCGCGCATCTGTTGACGCGCTAGCGACCGAGGACCCGGCCGGGGGTCTCCAGACCCGGCTCGAATGCGAGTGCAGTTGCGTGGGCGCCCACGGGTTAGAACGCCGGGGATTCGGTGTACGTACCGAACACGCGCTGGAGCGCCTCGACCATCTCGCCCTCCGTCGCCTGCGCGCGGGCGGCCTCCAGCAGGTATGGCATCAGGTTCTCGTCCGGCTCCCTTGCCGCCCGCTCGAGCCGCTCGAGCGCGTCGCCGGCGCGCGCCGAGTCGCGCCGGTCGCGCATCGCCTGCAACCGGCTCACCTGTTCGCGCTCGGACTTGGGGTCGATCCGCAGGATCGGCGTCGCGTTGTCGTCGCCCTCGGTGTACGCGTTAACGCCGACGACCTTGCGCTCGCCCGACTCGAGCTCCTGCTGGTAGCGGAACGCGGCGTCTGCGATCTCGCGCTGCGGGAAGCCGGTCTTGATCGCCTCGACCATCCCCCCGAGCTCGTCGATCTTGGCGAAGTACTCGTACGCGATCTGCTCCAGCCGGTCGGTCAGCGCCTCGACGAAGTACGAGCCGGCAAGCGGGTCGATCGTGTTCGCGACGCCGGTCTCCTCGGCGATGATCTGCTGGGTCCGCAGCGCAACCCGAACGGCCGCCTCGGTCGGCAGCGCGAGCGCCTCGTCGAAGCTGTTGGTGTGCAGCGACTGGGTCCCGCCGAGCACACCGGCGAGCGCCTCGATCGAGGTCCTGACGATGTTGTTGATCGGCTGCTGCGCAGTAAGGCTGACGCCGGCGGTCTGCGTGTGGAAGCGCATCAGCAGCGACCGCGCGTCGCGGGCGCCAAACGTGTCGCGCAGCTCCCGCGCCCAGATCCGCCGGGCCGCCCGGTACTTCGCGATCTCCTCGAAGAAGTCGATGTGGGCGTTGAAGAAGAAGCTCAGCCGCGGGGCGAAGTCGTCGACGCTCAGCCCCCGCGCGACCGCCTGCTCGACGTACGTCAAGCCGTCCTTGAGCGTGAACGCGAGCTCCTGCCCGGCGGTCGATCCGGCCTCGCGGATGTGGTAGCCGCTGATGCTGATCGGGTGCCACCGCGGCATGTGCCCGGCGCACCACTCGATCATGTCCGTCACGAGCCGCATCGCCTCATCGACCGGGAAGCACCACTCCTTCTGGGCGATGTACTCCTTGAGGATGTCGGTCTGGATCGTCCCTGAGAGCTGCTCGGGCCCGATCCCGTTGCCCTCAGCGGCGACCACGTAGAACGCGAGCATGATCGCGGCGGGAGCGTTGATCGTCATCGACACGCTGACCTTGTCTAGCGGGATTCCGTCGAACAGGGTCGTCATGTCCTCGAGCGTGTCGATCGCGACGCCCTCGCGGCCGACCTCCCCGAGCGAGCGCGGGTGGTCGGAGTCGTGGCCCATCAGCGACGGCATGTCGAACGCCGTGCTCAGCCCGGTCTGACCGTGGTCGAGCAGGTAGCGGAAGCGCTCGTTCGTCTCGCGCGCCGAGCCGAACCCGGCGAACTGCCGCATCGTCCACAGCCGGCCGCGGTACATGCTCGGGTAGACGCCGCGGGTGTACGGATATTCGCCGGGGAGGCCGATCGCCTCGTCCGGCTCCGCGGGCAGGTCGCCCTCGGTGTAGAGCGGCTTGATCGGCTCCCCGCTGATTGTCGAGAACGGGGCGCCGCGCTCGGGCAATCGGGCGAACCGCTCGCGTTCCCAGCGTTCGGCGTCGGAGACTCGCGTGGCCATCGAGGAGGAGTCTACGGCGACCCGGCGAGCTTGACCCGCGCCGGCCGATGGGCGTACCGTCGGCGCCGGGGGTCGCAATTACAGGAGGTAACTCATGAGAAGGTTCCACGTCGGGCGTCCCAGCCCAGCGCTGGCCGTTTCGATCGTCGCGCTCATCGTCGCGCTGGGGGGCACGAGCTTTGCGGCGGTCAGCAGCCTGCCGGCGAACATCATCGGCAGCAGGCAGTTGCAGAACAACTCCGTAGGCACGTTCAAGATCAAGAACACCGCGGTCGGGAGCGGCAAGCTCAAGAACAACGCGGTGACCAACGCGAAGCTCGCGAACGGCGCCGTCACCAGCTCGAAGATCGCCGCCGGCGGGGTCGAGACGCAGAACATCGCCACGGGGGCCGTCAGCGCCGATCAGATCGGCGCGGCCGCAGTCACGACCGATGAGCTCGCGTTGAACGCGGTCGGTACGGACGAGATCGCCTCGGGCGCGGTGACGACCGGCAAGATCGCGAACAACGCGGTCACCACCGGCCAGATCGGCCCCAACGCGGTCACCACCGGCCAGATCGCGGCCAACGCCGTCACCACCGGTCAGATCGCCGATGGCTCGGTGACCACCGGCAAGCTGGCGGACGGGTCGGTCAACTCGACCAAGTTCGGCACGATCGTGTCGCGAACCCAATCCACGGATATCGCCGCGGCCAGCCAGGCCCAGCTGATCTCCAGCTGCAACACGGGCGAGAAGCTGGTCGGAATCGGCTACCTCTGGGACACCAACAGCGCCAATCTCTACGTGCAGAACGAGTTCTACTTCTTCAACGCTGCCGTGGTTGAGGGCACCAACGCGACTGCCGCCACGGCCAACTTCACGGTGCAGGCGATGTGCCTGATCCAGTAGCCGCGACGTAATCCCCGAGGGCGCCGGTCAGCGCGGCTTGAGCGCGAGCCGGCGCCCTCGGCGGAGCACCGAGGGAGCGCCACGGTTGCGTGCGCTGCCTCTGCGGCCGGCGAGCGCGACGCTCCCGAGTCCGCCGATCGCGGCCGCGCCGGCGAGCCCGGCGGCGGCCTTCAGCCGCCGGCCGAGCCGGTCGCAGCGCATCACGTCCCAGCCTTCCTGCCGCGCCGTGCGGAGCAGCTCGCGGTCCGGGTTGACCGCTACCGGGTGCCCGACCAGCCGCAGCATCGGCAGGTCGGAGACCGAGTCCGAGTACGCGTAGCACTGCTCCAGCTCGAACCCCTCTCGCCCCGCGAGCTCCTCGATCGCGCGGGCCTTGCCCTCGCCGTAGATGAACAGCCCCACGGGCCGGCCCGTGTAGACCCCGTCGATCGCCTCCGAGAACTCGGAGCCGATCCCGCCGTCGAACACGAGCACCTGCGCCAGGATCCCGGCGAGCTCCTGCGAGGCGGCGGTCGTGATGTACACCCTGCGTCCGGCGTCCTGGTGGTCGTACGCGAGCTTCAGGACCTGCGGGTAGATCCGTGGCAGCACCCCGGCGAGCACGCTCGGCCCGAGGCGCTCGAGGTCGCGGACGCGGGTGCCCTCGAGCGAGGCCGAGATCCGGTTGCGGAGCGCGTGCGTGTTCTCGTCGCTCGAGCCGCGCAGCCGGAACATGATGTTCGCCCACGCGTCTGCGAGCAGCTGGCGGCGCGACAGCAGTCCGGCCCTGAACGCCGCCCGCCCGAACTGGAAGGCGGACGAACCCTGCATCAGGGTCCGGTCGAGATCGAAGAAGGCGGCGGCGCCGCCCGTGGCTGCCTCAGCCGCCATTCACCTCGACGATCACCGCGTCGCCCTGGCCACCGCCCGAGCAGATCGCCGCGCAGCCGAGGCCGCCGCCGCGACGCCGGAGCTCGAGCACGAGCGTCCCGAGGATCCGCGCGCCCGAGGCGCCGATCGGATGGCCCAGCGCCACCGCGCCGCCGTTGACGTTGACCTTGTCCGCGTCGATCCCGAGCATCCGGATCGAGTTCAGCGTGACCGACGCGAACGCCTCGTTGATCTCCCAGAGGTCGATGTCCTCGGCCTTCAGACCGGCCTTCTCGAGCGCCTGCTTGGCGGCCTTGCCGGGGGTCCTGGCGAGGTACGGGAAGTCGTCGGCGACCTGGGCCTGGGCGACGATCGTCGCCAGCGCGGGCCGGTCGTTGCGCTTGGCCCACTCGTCACTCGCGACCACGAGCGCGCCGCCGCCGTCGTTGACGCCAGGGGAGTTGCCGGCTGTGTGCGAGCCGTCCTTGACGAACGCCGGCGGGAGCTTCGAGAGGACCTCGAGCGTCGTGTCGCGCCGCGGCGCCTCGTCGATCTCGACCACGGTGTCGGGGCGGGTGGGCCCTTTCCCCTTGATCGTGACCGCGACGATCTCCTCGGCGAGCCGGCCCTCGTCGGTCGCCTTGATCGCGAGCTCGTGGGAGCGCAGCGACCACTTGTCCATGTCGGCCCGCGTCAGCTCGAGCTCGGTGGCGACCTCGCTGGCCTCCTGCATCATGTGCTTGCCGCTGAACGGGTTGGTCAGGCCGTCGTTGATCATCGCGTCGATCGCCTTCGCGTCGCCCATCCGGAAGCCGAAGCGGGCCTCCTTGAGCAGGTACGGGGCCTTCGACATCGACTCCATCCCGCCGCCGACGCCGACCTCGAGGTCTCCGGCCCGGATCGCGGTGTCGAGCAGGCAGGCCGCGCGGATCCCGGAGGCGCAGACCTTGTTGATCGTCTCCGACGGAACCTCCTTCGGAATCCCCCCCTTGATCTGCGCCTGGCGTGAGGGGATCTGGCCCTGCCCCGCCTGGAGCACCTGGCCCATCACCACCTGCTGCACCTGATCGGGCGCCACCTCGGCGCGCTCGAGCGCCGCGCCGATCGCGGTGCCGCCGAGCTCGGTCGCGTCTACGCTCGCCAGCCCCCCGCCAAGCTTGCCGATGGGGGTGCGGGCCGCAGCGAGGATCACGGTCTTGGGCATCGTCTGGATCTCCGGAGTTCGGGGGTCGAGCCGTCAATCGTAGTGACGGGCGGCTCGGCCGGACGCGCCCCTGGGTCCGTCTGGGGACTCCCCCGCGGCCAGACGTGCGCGCGGGGTCCCGAGGCAGGCCCTAGACCTGGATCACGCCGAGGAACCGCCTCAGCATGCCGAGCTTCCCCTCGACCTTGACGCGGCGGGAGGCCAGCAGGCCGAGCGCGGCCCGGCCCCGCGGGTCGATCGGGTTCGGCAGGCCGCGCACGTGCGGCATCACCATCAGGCTGACGAGGTCCGGCAGCTCGCCGGTGATCCTGAGATCGGGCCGCTGGGCCTTGCCGTCTTCGACGACCACGGTGCCGTCCTGGAACACGATCCGGACCGCCGGATACGGGCTGCCCATGTCGAGCTCGATCTCGGCATCGAACCCGCCCGCGAGGTGCGGGCGCCGCCTCACGCCGCGGTCGACGATCGCCATGATCGCGGGGGCGACTCCGCCCTCCTTCAACCTTCCCAGCTTCACCTCGGGCGCCTCCGGAAGCACGCGCTGATCGTACGATCCGGCCATGGACTTTGACCTTTCAGACGACCACCGCCTGCTCCGCGACACGGTCCGCGAGTTCGCCGCTCAGGAAATCGCGCCCGTCGCCGAGGAGCTTGACCGCACCCATTCGTTCCCCTACGAGATCGTCCGCCGGCTCGGCGAGCTCGACCTGATGGGGATCCCGTTCCCGGAGGAGTACGGGGGCGCTGGCGGCGACTCGCTCGCCTACGCGCTGGCCGTCGAGGAGCTGACCCGAGTCGACTCGTCGGTCGCGATCACCGTCTGCGCTCACACCTCGCTTGGGACGCAACCGATCCACCTGTTCGGCTCCGAGGAGCAGAAGCGCGAGTGGATGCCCCGGCTCTGTTCTGGCGAGCTGCTTGGGGCCTTCGGCTTGACCGAGCCCGAGGCGGGATCCGACGCCGGCAACACCCAGACCCGCGCGGCCTTTGAGGATGGCGAGTGGGTGATCAACGGCTCCAAGCAGTTCATCACCAACGCCGGGACCTCGATCTCGGGGGTGGTCGTGATCACGGCGGTGACGGGGGGTTCCGACGGCTCGCGTGAGATCTCGAACCTGCTTGTTCCGAATGGCACGGCCGGCTACACGCAGGGGGAGCCGTACCGGAAGATGGGCTGGAACGCGTCGGACACGCGGCCGTTGATGTTCGATGAGTGCCGGGTTCCGGAGTCCTTTCTGCTCGGCGCGCGGGGCGGCGGCCTCAAACAGTTCCTCGTGGTGCTCGATATCGGCCGGATCGGGGTCGCGGCGATGGGGGTCGGACTGGCGCAGGGCGCTCTGGACCAAGCGCTGGCCTACGCCCGCGAGCGCCGCGCGTTCGGCCAGCCGATCTCACGGTTCCAGACGATCCAGGCGAAGCTGGCCGATCTGTCGGCCGAGATCGAGGCGACCCGGCTGCTCGTCTACAAGGCGGCGTATCTGAAGGACCGCGGTCAGAACTTCACGCTGACGGCGGCCCAGGCAAAGCTGAAGTCGGGCCGCCTGGCGGTCCGGGCCTGCGACGAGGCGGTCCAGATCCACGGCGGCTACGGCTACATCGAGGAGTACCCCATCTGCCGCTTCTACCGCGACGCCAAGATCCTCACGATCGGCGAGGGCACCGACGAGGTCCAGCAGATGGTGATCGCGCGGCAGCTGGGGATGTAACGCTTTTTTCGCAGCTTGACGTCTTGTTTTGTTGCAAGCGTTTGACTCATCCTGGGCGGCATGGGCGGACGATGGCGAATTGGTTGACATATGGACAACCAGAACGCCAAAGACCGGGTCGGACGGCTGGCTGCGCGCCAGTGTGGGCGGATCTCGTGGGCCCAGCTCGCAGCGCGCGGAGTTGACAGGAAGTCGATCAATCGTTGGGTTAACCAGGGCTACCTCCTGCCCGCCCTTCCTGGCGTCTTTGCCGTCGGCCACGCGGCGCCAAACGTCGAAGCCGACCTAGCCGCCGCCGTCCTCTACGCCGGCCCGAACGCGATGCTCAGTCACGGCACCGCCGCCTGGTGGTACGGCCTGATCGACAACCGACCGACCACCACCCACGTCAGCACGCCCCGCCGCTGCCGCTCGCTCCGCCGGCTCAAGGTCCATCAGCGCCGCGACCTCGAACGCGACTGGCGCAACCGCCTCCCGATCACGACACCCGCCCAAACCGCGCTCGACTTCGCCGCCGGCGCCAGCCTCAACCGGGTCCGGGTCCTCCTTGCCAATGCCGAGTACCACAACCTCCTCGACGTGCAAGCCGTCAACGCCCTGCTAGGCCCCGGCCGCCCCGGCAGCACCAAGCTGCGCACCGCCCTCGAGCGTCACCAGCCCCGCCTCGCCCACACCGCCAGCCCCCCCGAGGTCACGTTCTTCACGATCTGCGAGCGACTCAACCTTCCGCTGCCCGAGCCGAACGTGTGGATCGCCGGCTGGAAGGCGGACTTCTACTGGCGTGATCACGGGGTCGTCGTCGAAGTCGACCCGTACGGCAACCACCACACGCCCGCGCAGGTCGACCGCGACCGCCGAAAGGACCTCGCGCTGAGAGCTCACAACCTCGTCGTCAACCGCTACAGCCGCGACCAGCTCGAGCAGACCCCGGACGCCGTAGGCGCCGACCTCGCGGCGACCCTCGCATCAGCGCGCAAGGCCGCCTAGCGCCCGATCGCCTGCGGGAAGTTGAACCGGTGCTCGGGATCGAACCGACGCCTGATCGCCTGCAGCCGCCCGTAGTTCGAGCCGTAGTAGGCGTGCTGCCAGTTGCGCAGCGTCGGGTCGATGTAGTTCTGGTAACAGAACCCGGACACGAACGGCCGCATCGCGCCGCGCGTCTGCGCGAGCCACGCCGAGCCCCAGTTGTAGGTCAGGTACTGGATGCAGAAGAGCGCGTTGCGGTGCACGAACGCGGTCGCGTTCGGGTGGACGCGGTCGATCGCGCCGCCATAGGAGTCGAGCAGGATCGCGCCGGATCCCGGCTGGCCGACCCGGTTCTCGGTCGCGCGCAGCAACGTCGCGCGACCCGCGCTCGAGAGCGGCCGGTTGACGTAATCGGACCCCGCCCGGAAGGTGTCGCGCTCGATCGACCCGCCGGGGTACTGGCCGACCGTGTGGCAGGCGTTGAACGACAGGTGCGAGCAGCCCGCCCACCGCATCTGCATCGCGAAGTACCCCTGCTGGCCGTAGCTGAGCCGCGCCCCCGGAACGCTTCGTAGCGACCGCAGCAGCCCCGGGATGTCGCCGGCTGGGCCGTTGTACTGGCCGCTCAACGCGACCCGCGGTCCGCTCGGGATCGCCTCGAGGTGGAACACCGACGAGAAGCGGTCGGTGGCCCGCGGCTGCCACGCCTGCCACGCCTCCAACGCCGCGCTCGCCTGCGACCACGGCCACGACATGAACACCCACGTCGCGGCCCGGGGCAGCGGGTGCATCCGGAACCTGAAGTGGGTCACAATCCCGAAGTTCCCGCCGCCGCCGCCCCGGATCGCCCAGAACAGGTCGGGGTTGCTGGTCCGCGACACCTGGCGCACGCACCCGTCGGCGGTGATGATCTCGGCGCCGACGAGGCTGTCGAGCGTCAGCCCGAAGGCCCGGCCGGCGAGTCCCATCCCGCCCCCCATCGTGCTCCCGCCGATGCCGACCGACGAGCACGAGCCGGCGGGAATCGTCGCGCCGTGTGAGGCGAGCGTCGAATACACGTTGATCAGCTGAGCGCCGGCGCCGATCGTCGCGATCCCCGCGCCCCGGTTGACGCTGATCCCGTCGAGCTTGCGCAGGTCGATCACCAGGCCGTCGTTCAGGACCGAGTACCCGGCGTAGCTGTGGCCGCCCGAGCGGGCGCGCATCGAGACGTCGTGCCGGATCGCCCAGCGAACGGCGGCGCGGACGTCGGCGGTGTTGATCGGCCGCGCGACCCATTTCGGGAGCACGTTGTCGAACACCGTGTTGAAGACGTGCGACGCGCTGCGGAACCCCGGCGTGCTGCGACCGAACACGTGGCCGCGGATTGCCTGCTGGATCGTGCGCGGGATCGGCGGGCCGGGACGGCAGGCGGACCGCAGCGCAGCCGCCGCCGGCTCGACCAGGTCAGCCCCGGCGGCGAGCACCAGCCCGCCCGCCGCCGCTCTCCTCAGGAACGATCGGCGGTCGAGCTCGTCCATGCGATCAGCGCTCGGCGGCCCGTTCGACGGCTTCGTGCTCGAGGATCGTGCTCGCCGCGCTCGCCGGATCAAGCTCCCGGGAGACCACCCGGTCGAGCAGCTCCTGCACCTCCGGGTCCTCTCGGATCTGCGACTCGAGCTCGCGGCGCATCCGGAACGTGGCGATCCCGAGCACCTCGTTCATCAGGTTGCGGCGGCGGCGCTCGAGCAGCGTGCCCTCCGACTCGATGAACGCGCGGTGCTCGGCGAGCTTGTCGGCGAGCTCCTCGGTCCCCTTCCCGCGGACCGCCTCGGTGCGGACGATCGGCACCCTCCACCCCTCGTGTGGACCCAGTGCCAGCACCCCCTTGATCTCCCTGACCATCGTGTCGGTCAGCGGGTGGTCGGCCTTGTTGACGACGATCACGTCCGGGATCTCCATGATCCCCGCCTTCAGCGCCTGGATCGAGTCGCCCGAGCCCGGCATCAGCACCAGCACCACGGTGTCAGCGTGGTCGATGATGTCGACCTCGGCCTGGCCGACGCCGACCGTCTCGAGCAGCACGACGTCGCGACCGGAGGCGTCCATCAGCAGCGCCGCCTGCAGCGCCGCCTCGCTCAGCCCTCCGAGCGCGCCCCGGTTCGCCATCGACCGTATGAACACGCCCGGATCGAGAAAGTGATCGGACAGCCGGATCCGATCTCCGAGCAGCGCGCCCTGTGTGAACGGGGACGACGGGTCGATCGACAGCACCGCGACCGTCTTCTCGCGCTCACGCTCGAGCTTCGTCAGCGCCCCTAGCAGCGTCGACTTGCCGGCGCCCGGCGGACCCGTGAAGCCGATCACGCTCGCGGCGCCGGTCTGGGGATACACCTCGCGGACGAGCGCCCACCCCTCGGGGTCGTCGTTCTCGACCAGCGAGATCGCGCGAGCGAGGGCGCGCTTGTCGCCCCTGAGCAGGCGTTCTGCGAGTGTCTCGTCGGCGTCGGGCATGGGCGCGGCCAATCATGCCAGGACGTAGGATCGTCGCGTGAACCCCGCCCGCACGAACACGCTCGACGCGCCGCGCGCTCCGGCACCGATTCCGAAGATCGTCCGCGCCGGACCGCCGCCGCTCCGCGGCGGGCCACTGGAGTTTCTGCGGTTCGCGCGTCGCAACGGGATGTTCAGCGTCGGCTACGCGCGGCTGATCGCGAAGTGGCTGTGGCTGAAGCTCCGGTGGCGGGGCCGGCTGAAGACCGACGGCCTGTGCTTCATCTGCCCGAAGGTCAAGCTCGAGATCAGCCCGGGCGCGACGCTCGAGGTCGGTCGTTGGGCGTGGATCGGGCACGGTTGCAAGATCCGTGTGCACGAGGGCCAGGTCTCGATCGGCGCCAAGTCGGTCCTCGGCCAGGAGTGCACGATCTCGGCGTTCCAGCACGTCTCGATCGGCCGGGAGTGCATCGTGGCCGACCGGGTGATGCTGATCGACTTCGACCATGGCGTGGTCGAGGTCGAGCGCCCGATCCGCCAGCAGGGGATCTACAAGCGCGACGTCGACGTCGGCCACAACGTGTGGGTCGGATACGGCGCGTGCATCCTGCGCGGCGTGACGGTCGGGAACAACGCGGTGATCGGGACGAGCGCGGTGCTCACCACCGATGTCCCGGACAACGCCGTCGTCGCGGGCATCCCGGCCCGCGTGATCCGGATGCGCGACGCGCCGAAGAGCTTCCGCTGGGGGTAGTCGAGGCCGTCGACGCGGCTCGCAACGGGGCCTCCGTCTGACACGCCCGCGCTGAGGCAGGCCGACGCGGACAGCTGGGCCGGTATCGTCCGTCGTTGCGAAGTCTCGCCGGGGGCCGGTGGAGGGAACTTGCAGGAACGAGGGCAGTCGGTCAGCAGTGGCATGTGGGTGGCGTTGGGCGGCGCGCTGATCGCGATCGCCGCAGTCGTGGTGCTCGCGACCACGCCGGCACAGCCGCGCGCCCACGCCGGCGTCCGCCACTTCAGCCTCGCGGCGGTCACCCGCCCGTCCGCGACCCGGCGGGTGCTCGAGCTGAGCGGGCGGGGAGATTTCCCGCCGGGCGTCACGCGGGCCGGAAACCGCCTGCTGGTCAAGGGCAGCCGCGCCGACGACACGCTGATCGTCGACTTCAGCCACGGCAACCCGATCCCCTCGGGCGGGCTCCTCTACGACGGGACCGGCCACGAGACCGCGGTCGGGAACGTGCTCGTGATCCGAGGGGGCCACTTCCGCCGCGACGTCTACGACTTCACGAGCGCGTCCGCGGGCTCGATCCAGCTCGACCGCACGCGGATCGCCTACCGGAACCTCCAGCCGGTCGCGAACACCGGGACCGCCACCGACGCGGTCTTCAATCTCCCCGCCGGGGCGAACAGCGCCCTACTCCAGGACGACGCGACCCCCGGAAACAACAAGTCCGAGCTGTTCAGCGGCGCGCACGCGTTCGAGACGACGACGTTCACCAATCCGTCGTCGTCACTCACGATCAACGGCGGCGGCGACGGCGACGCGCTGACGGTCGAACCGGCCGACTCGTTCACCGCGGCCAACGTGACGGTCGGATCCGAGGGATCGGTGGCCGCCGACTCGCTCACGACCACCGGGACGCTCCGGATCACCGCCGGCAGCGTCACGCAGCCGAGCGGCGCGCTCGCGGTCGGCGCGGTCGGCGTGAACACCGTAGGCGGCATCGCGCTCTCCGGCGCGAGCAATGCGATCGGGCTGTTCGCGGGGTCGGCGTCCGGCGCCGGCGCCGCCGTGTCGGTCGTCTCCTCCCCGCTCTCGGTCGGGACGGTCGCGGCGTCGGGATCGTTCGCGGGCGCGAGTGGCGTCTCGACGAACGATGGCGACATCGGGCTCTCGACAACGACCGGCTCGCTGAAGCTCTCCCAGGCCCTCACCGCTGGAACCGCGAAGCTCACCGCCACGTGCGGGACGGGCGGCGGAGCGTGCGCGGTCGACGCTTCCGGCGGAAGCCTCAACGGCTCGCCGGTGACGCTCTCCTCCGGATCCGGGCCCGGCACGTTCGACCTGACCGATGACAACACAGTCGGGGCGGGACCGCTGATCATCGACGGCGGCGGCACCGGTACTGCAAAGCTCGGCCGCTCGAGCGTCAGCCAGAGTCCCGACTCCGGACTGGTGCTGCGCAACCTCGTCTCGGCGGCCGTCACCGGCGGCAACTTCACCGCGAACGCGAAGGAGGGGATCCTCGTCCAGAACACCGCCGCCGCGAATATCGGCGGGGCGGCGACGGGTCAGCCGAACGTCATCGCCGGAAACGGCACGAACGGAATCACCGTCGCTTCGGGCTCGGGGATCCAGATCGTCCAGAACTCGATCTTCGCCAACCGGGGCCTCGGGATCAGCCTCCAGAACGGCGCCAACCACGGGCTGAGCGCGCCCGTGCTGTCCGCAGCGGCGCCGAGCGGCTCCGGGACGCACGTCACCGGCTCGCTCCACGGCACGACCGGCCACAGCTACCGGATCGAGCTGTTCGACAACTCGGCGTGCGACCCGAGCGGCTTCACCGAGGGCCGGACGTTCATCGGCTCGACCACGGTCGCGGCGGACCCGTCCGGCGACGCCGCCTTCAATTCCGTCGTCCCCGGGCCGTCGGGCGTGAATGACGGTGTCGGGGCGACGGCCACAGACGTCGCGACCGGAGACACCTCCCAGTTCTCGAGCTGCATCAAGCCCGCGCCCCCGTCGGTCTCGATCCTGGCTCCGACCCAGGGCGCGAAATACAAGCTGGGAGCGGTCGCGAGGGCGAGCTTCAGCTGCGCCGACGACTCGCGGGGGCCGGGAATCGCGCTGTGCCTGCCGACGGGCATCAACGGCGCGCTCGTCGACACCCGCACCGCCGGCTCCCACACATTCGCGGTCACCGCCGTGAGCAGCGACGGCATGTCGAGCACGCAGAGCGTCACGTACACCGTCCAGTCGCCGCCGTCCAACCGCTTCACGCTCTCGCAGAAAAAGCTGAAGCAGACCACCGGCGACGTCAGCTTCGCCGTCGCCGTGCCCGGCGCGGGAACAGTCAGCGTGGTCGAGACGATGCTCAGCTCCGGCAAGCAGTTCGTCGCCGGGCGAGCACGCCTGAGCCCGAGGCGCCGGCAGACGGTTCGCGTCGCGATCAAGCCGAATGGCCGCGCCCTCCGGCTGGTCCGTCATCACAAGGCGCTGGTCTCGGTCCAGCTCCAGGTGACGTTCACCCCTAACGGAGGGACCTCGCACAGCGTCAGGTTCGCGCTGTCGCTCAGTAACCGGGCTTGACGGCCGTCGGACGCCCGGTCATGATCGCTCCACAAGGAAGAGGGAGCTAGAGGGCTATGACTGGACCGGGGAGTGGGGTCCCAGGTTGCGCGCGGGTGATTCGCGCGGCGCTGATCGGCGCGTTTGCGCTGGTCGTGTTGGCCGCGTGCGGGAGCTCGTCGTCGTCGAGCTCGGTGTCCGGAGTCAAGGGCGGCAGCGAGGTCAAGGCGCAGGCGATCAACACCGCGGGCACGAACCCGTTCACGTCCTCGGTCGGCAAGGATCACGCCGGCGTCACGCCGCCTCCGGCGGCGGCCGCCAGCTCAGGCGGCCCAGCCACCTACGTGGCCAGCACGCCCGGCCTGTATGGAGGAACCCGCAACATCTCCGTCTGCGACGCACGGAAGCTCGTCGCCTTCCTCCAGCAGAACCCGAGCAAGGCGCAGGCCTGGGCGGGCGTGCTCCAGGTCCAGCAGAGCCAGATCTCGAGCTACGTCGACAAGCTGACGCCGGTGCTGTTGCGGACCGACACGCGCGTCACCAATCACGGCTACACGGGCGGCGCCGCGACCACCTTCCAGGCGGTGCTGCAGGCCGGCACGGCTGTGATGGTCGATCAGTACGGCCGGCCATCGGTCAAGTGCTACTGCGGCAATCCGCTGACGCCGCCGGTGCCGGAGACCTCCCCCACGTACACGGGCTCGCTGTGGCCTGGATTCAGCACCTCGAGCATCACGATCATCCAGCAGTCGACGACGATCATCAATCAGTACATCCTTTACGACCCGAACACCGGAAAGCTGTACCCGCAGACGCCGGGGATCAACGGCAAGGCCGGCCCGGATCGGGGTGGAACGACGACCGCGACGGGCACGACTCCAAAGACGACGACCGCGAGCTCCGGTCCGGCCCAGGAGAACCCGTCGGTCTCGCTGTCTCCGAATCCGGTTACCCTCGGGGCCACGGTGACGCTCTCAGCGGCCGGCTTCGCCCCGAACGTCGACTTGGCGATCGACGTGAACCGGCCCGACGGCCGGACCGATCACTTCTCGACCACTTCCGACGGCAGCGGCAACGCCGGCTACACGTTCCCGAACGCGGGCGGGTCGCTGACCGGGAGCTACACGGTCACGGTCACGAACCCGAACACCGGCGCGCACGCCTCGAGCTCGATCGAGGTCGTCTCGGGCTCGAGCGGCAACACCGGCTCGACCACCAGCACCACCTCAACGGGCAACAGCGGCAACTCGGGCACGACCACGGGCTCGGCCGCTAACACCGGGTCCGCCGGCAACAGCGGCGGCCAGACGACGCCCTGACCGCCCTACCCGGGCCAGCCCTCCAGCTCGGGAGCGAGGTTGCGCAGCGCGGGCTCGGCCCCGCCCGCACCGTCGAGCAGCGCCCGCTCGAACGCCTCGGCGTGGCCCCGCGCCCGTTCGCGCGCGTACGGGCCGGCGGTCCCCCGCGAGGCGAGGAACGCCCAATCGCTCGACTGCAGCGCGAGCAGCTCTCGGAGCACCCGGTCGCTCGGCCGGACGCCGAGCGCGAGCGCCCTGACCTCGGCCGACCGAGCGGCCCACGCGAGGTCCGCGACCGCCGGGCCGCTCCATGTCCGCAGGTCCCCGCCGTCGCCCCAGCTCGTCGCCCCGAGATCGGCGGGCGCGGGCGCGGGCTCGTGCCGCTCGAGTGCGTCGTCGAGCGTCGTCAGCTCGAGCCCCTGGCGCTCCGCCTCCTCGACCACCTGCCGCAGCCAGATGACCCCCTCGTACCACCAGTGACCGAGCAGCTCGGTGTCGAGCGCGCAAACGCACACGCCCCCGTCGGAGGTGCGGTCGCGGACCCGCGCGACGAAATCGCTCGCGTGCTCGGCCGCCAGCGCCGTCGCGGCGCCGTGGTCGTACTCGCGCCCGTCGTTGTCCCAAGCCCGGTGGTGGCGCTCTGTTAGCGCGTGGTAGTTGCGGTACGCCCCGCTCGCGGGGTAGCCGCCGTCGCTCCACACGAGCGCGATCACCTTGCGGTCGATCGGCCACAGCACGGGCCCGGCGTTGGTCGCCAGCGGCCCCAGATGTCGCGGGTCGCCGAGCCCGAACCGGCCAGTCAGCTCGACGCACGTCGAGCGCACGCCCGCTTCCTCCAGCACCTCGTCGAGCCACGGCTCGTGGGCGCACTCGGGCATCCAGAAGCCGCCCTCCCACTTCCCGAACCGCCGGCGGTGTGAGGCGATCCCGGTCTGAACCTGCAGCGCGGCAAACGTGTCGCCGGCAAGCAGCGGCAGCACTGGGTGGGTCGCCGCCGAGGTCCAACTCGCGTGCTTGCCGAGCGCGGCCAGCAGGCCGCCGGGACCAAGCGCCGAAAGCTGCGCGGCTGCGGCCGCGTACTCGGAGTCGGAACGCTCGAGCTCCGCGACGACGGCGCCCTGGCCCTCGCGCCTGAACCCCTCGATGTCGAGGCGGTGCGACTCCGGCCTGATCTCGGTCAGGAACGAGAGGCAGCGCTCGATCGCCCCCGGAGCCTCGAGCTGGTCGCAGAGCACCGGCGTCAGCGACAGCGTCACCGGTGCCCGGCCGAGCACGTCGAGCAGCGGCAGGTACGAGGTCGCGATCGCCTCCCACAGCCACTCCTCGCCGAACGGCCAGGTCCCGAACCCCTCCACGTACGGCATGTGCGTGTGGAGGACGATCGCCAGCTCGCCGCGGGGCTTCACAGCCGCGAGGCTACGCGGCGAGCGCTACGAACGGGTGAAGCTCACGAATTGCTCGGATCCCGTGACCGGCTCGCACGTCAGCTGTCCGTGATCGCGAGCTACCCCGATCGAGCAGCGCTACCGAGTGCCTTGGCCTTGATCGAGTCGAAGTCCGCCTGGGTGATCGTGCCGGCGTCGAGAAGCTTCTTGGCCGTCTCGATCTCGCTCGCGGGCCCGCCTTTGCCGGCGGCCTCGCGGACGGCCTGATCGAACTGCGATTGAGCCGCCTTGGCCTGCTTCTCGTTTCGCTCAGCCATTCCATCGTGGTTGGCGATCAGGTAGATCAGAACGCCGATCCACGGGAGGACCACGATCAGCACCACCCACGCGGCCTTGACCCAGCCCGAGATGTCGCGACGTCGAAAGATGTCGATGAACACCGTGATCGCGATCCAGATGAACAGGACCCACGCAAAGATGATGAGGATGTCCCAGAGGACATTCAGAAAGGGGTACGACGACGCAGTGATCAGCAAGGGTTCCCCTCCGGTCGTTCGGTTGAAGCCGCAGCTTAGTTCTCGGAGGCCATTCGCCGCCATCACCCATTTGCGGTGATGACCCAGACACTCGGATGGCCGTAGCTTGGCCGACGCGATGAGCTCGAGAGCGAAGGCACTGGGCATCGCCCTCGTCGCGGTCGTCGCGCTGGCCGCCTGCGGCAGCAGCAAGCCCGACTACTGCTCGGCCCGCACCAACTTCGAGAACTCGGTCAAGGGGCTGACGAACCTGAACGCGAGCAGCGGGGTCAGCGGCTTGAAGAGCCAGGTCAGCAAGATCCAGGGCGACGCCCAGACGCTGATCAACCAGGCCAAGAGCGACTTCCCGAGCCAGACGAGCGCGCTCAAGACCGCGGTCGACTCGTTCTCGAGCGCGGTCAACCGGCTCTCGGGAACTCCCTCCGCCAGCCAGATCGGCGCGCTCGCCACCAGCGCATCGAGCGTCGCGACCTCGTCCAAGAGCCTGGTCGACGCGACCAGCTCGAAGTGCAGTTGACGCCGCCGGCGTCACGCGTGGGAGATCCAGACCTCGAGGGCAACGAGCGCGAGTCCGATCCCGAGGTTCGTCGCGATCGCGAGGACCGCGGGGCCACCCCGCAGCCCCTCGAGCCGCGCGTACCGGAATCCCTGGGCCGTGAGCAGCACCACGCCGAGCCACAGCGCGAGCAGCACCGCGCTTCGCTCGGGTAGAACGTGCGACGCACCGAAGGCGAGCGCGACCACTGGCAGCACCGCCGCCGCGACGATCGAGTACTCGTGCCGCGCGAGCGACAGCAGCTCGGAGAAGTTGAGGCGGCGGCCGAGCTGGAGGCTCTCCGCGATCCCGCGCGCGTATACGTGCGCCAGCCACAGGACCAGGACCGTGATCGCGACGATCGCGAGCAGCCGCAACAGCTGGTGCTGGTAGGCCTTCGCTCCGGCCGCCAGCACCGCCATCACCATGATCGTCCCGTAGACGCCCCCGGAGATTCGCTCGGGATCCCCGAGGAGAAACCGCTTCAGTCCGGACATCGCGCGGCTCGCTCCCCCTCTGTCGCAATCCCCAGCGAGATCATTTCACACAGCTCCGGCGTCCTCGCCCAGTACATCCGGCCGTCGCCGGCCTGATTCATTCGCGGCAGACGGCGAGGAAGTCGAGCGCCCGGTCGAGCCCGCTCGGGCGCAGCGCGAAGTCGCTCGAGGAGATCGCCCGCGTGAACCGGTCGTAGAACGCCTTCGTGATCCCGAGCCGCGCGTGGACCGCGTCCCATCCGGCCGACAGCGCCAGCTCGTGGACGCGCAGCTTGCGAGCGTGGAACAGGCCGAGCAGCTCGACCCGGTCGAAGACCGATCGGCACAGCGCTTCGAACTCCTCGGCCCGGTACTCGCGAACGTGCCACGGGTTGCCGGACTTCTCCGCGCCCTCGGGCGCCAGCGTCAGCACGTTCGGAGTCGAGACGTACGCCACGCCGCCCGGCGCGAGCAGCGTCCGGAAGTGCTCGAGCACCGCCGCCGGCTCCTGGACGTGCTCGATCGTCTGCAGGAACACGACGACGTCGAACGTTCCGGGCTCCCCGAACATCTCGACCATCCCGCGCTCGAACCGCAGGTTCTGCCGCTGGTAGCGGAGCGCGGCGTGCTCGTGGGCGTCGGGGTTGGCGTCGACGCCGACGACAGACGCGGCCGTCCGTGAGAGCACCTCCGAGCCGTAGCCCTCGCCGCAGGCCATGTCGAGTACGCGCCGGCCGATCGCGCGGGCGCTGATCCACTCGTACACCGCGAGGTGGCGCTGGAACCAGTAGTTCTCGAGCGGAATGTCGGGCAGCGTGCGCTCGCCGGTCAGCTCGAGCGGCGGTACCCCGGGTGGCTGGTTCCGTTGTACGTATGCGGTCACCTGAAGGGCGAGAGGGTAATCTGCGGCCCGCCATGGAGGCACTCCGAAGTGCGGATGAGATCCGCGACGTCAACACCCGCTATCACGACGTCGCCGCCGACAGCTACGACGCGAAGTGGGGGATCGACTTCGGCGAGATCGGCCAGAGCCAGGTGCTCGGCAAGCTGCGCAAGCTGCTCGGCCCCGAGCTGGACGAGGGCTACGACCGCTCGCTGGAGATCGGCGCCGGCACCGGCTACTTCAGCCTCAACCTGCTGCAGGCGGGCGTCGTCGCCCAGGCGACGTGCACCGACATCTCCCCGGGGATGGTGTCGACGCTCAGCGCCAACGCGCAGCGACTGGGGCTGGAGGTCAAGGCCGCCCGCGCCGACGCCGAGTCGCTGCCGTTCGCCGACGGAAGCTTCGACCTCGTGCTCGGTCATGCCGTGCTCCACCACCTGCCGAACCTGCGGCGCGCGTTCGCCGAGTTTCACCGGGTCCTGCGGCCCGGAGGCAGAATCGTCT
>DASXDA010000038.1:0-86628 GCA_036490875.1 Solirubrobacteraceae bacterium | reverse complement strand
GGGAATCCCGCCGGGGCCGCCTGAGTCTAGTGCCGGCGCGCCTGCACCCGACCGAGATCGGGCCCACGTCGTAGTTGTCCTGGATGAAGCGGCTTGGTCTGTTTGACACGGACGTCCGTGTCAAACAGACCACGCACATCGGCGACGCCGAACGCCGAAGCCGGCCCGCACCGTGCCCGCCGAAACCGCTACGAAGCGTCCCGCAGACGCTGCGCCTCGGGCAGCGCCTCGAGCTTCTTGAGCGTGTGGTTCTCGATCTGGCGGATGCGCTCGCGGGTGACGTTGAACGCGCGGCCGACTTCCTCAAGCGTGTATGGGCGCTCGCCGGTCAGGCCGAACCGCATCTCGATCACCTCGCGCTCGCGCGCGGGTAGCGCGTTCAACGCGCGCCGGAGGTTCTCGCGGCGCAGGTGCTCGGCGGCCAGCTCGAACGGCGACTCGGCGGTCTGGTCCTCGACGAAGTCGCCCAGCTCGGACTCCTCCTCGTCGCCGATCGGCTTCTCGAGCGAAATCGGCTGCTGGGCCATCCGCAGCACGTCGCGGACCTCGCGGGCGGTCGTCTCGAGCTCGTCGGCGATCTCATCCGGCGTCGGCTCGCGACCGAGCTGCTGCACCAGTTGCCTTTCGACGTGCACGACCTTGTTGAGCTTCTCGACCATGTGCACCGGGATCCGGATCGTCCGTCCCTTGTCCGCGATCGCACGGGTGACGGCTTGGCGGATCCACCAGGTCGCGTAGGTGGAGAACTTGTAGCCGCGGCGGTAGTCGAACTTCTCGACCGCGCGGATCAGGCCCATTGAGCCCTCCTGGATCAGATCCAGGAACGTCAGCCCGCGGCCCAGATAAGCCTTGGCGATCGAGACCACCAGGCGAAGGTTTGCCTCGATCATCTGCTGCTTGGCGAGCATGTCGCCGCGCTCGATCCGGCGCGCCAGCGACACCTCTTGCGCCGCGGTCAGCAGGTCCACGCGTCCGATCGACCGCAGATAAAGCCGCAGTGAATCGAGCGAGGGCTCGACCGTGAGGTCGACCTCGACCTTCTTCGTGGTCGGCTGCTCGCGCTGCGACCTCTGCGCGTCGGCGGCGGCGCGCTCGACGGTCCCGCCCTCGGACTTGGCGATCTTGCCGTCGGCCTCGACCACATCGATCCCGGACTCGTCCAGGTAGGAGTGCAACTCCTGGACCTGCTCCTTGGTCACCTCGATCTCCTCGAGGCACGACGCGATCTGATCGAACGTCAGAAATCCACGCTCGTGGCCCTCCGCGATCAGCGGCTTGAACTCCTCGAGCTCCGAGATCGGAGCCTCATCCCCCAGAAGTGCAATTCCCTCTTCGCTCACAGCCCCTGAGCTCCCTTCCGCCGCGATCGACGCACGACAGCGACTCCCTCTCCGTCGTTCTCTCCTCCGACGTCAAGAGTCATAGCACAATCGGGACGCTTGTCCATCCCCGGTGGAGGCCCGGACGCGGGGAGGCGTCTACCCTTTCACGGACCGATGACCGCCGAACGCTCCGACTCTTTGACGCTGATCGACGTCCAGGCCCAGCGACCAACGGTCCAGGTGAGCCTGTCGCGGGTCGGCGTCGCCGGCGTCGAGAAGGTGATCCGGCTCGAGCACGCGGGGAGCGAGCAGCTGTTCCTCGCGCGGTTCGAATGCGTCGTCGATCTCGGCCCGAACCAGAAGGGCGCGCACATGTCGCGCTTCGAGGAAGTGATCAACGAAGCGATCGGCCAGGTCGTCCTCAACGAGACGACGTTCAAGGCCGAGACGCTCGCCGAGCACATCGCGCAGCTGGTCCGCGAGCGCCAGGGCGCGCGCCGCGCCGAGGTGACGGTCGAGGCCCGGTTCCCCGAGCACAAGCCGGCCCCCGCGTCGGGGATCGAGACGCAGGAGCTCTACACGCTCCACGGCTCGGCGCTCTGCTCGGAGGCCGGCACTCGCCGGCTGATCGGCGTCACCGCCCAGGGGATCACCGCCTGTCCGTGCGCGCAGGAGCTGATCGCAGCGAGCTCGCGCGAGCGGCTGCAGGAGCAGGGCTTCGACGAGCAGCAGATCGAGCAGATCCTCGAGGCGGTCCCCGTCGCAACCCACAACCAGCGCGGCCTCGGAACCCTGCACATCGGCTGCACCGAGCTGTGCGACGACGAGATCGACGCGCGGGTGCTGCTCGAGATCGTCGAGCACTCGATGTCGTCGGAGATCTACGAGCTGATGAAGCGCTCCGACGAGGCGCTCGTCGTCGAGAAGGCCCACCGGCGCCCGCGGTTCGTCGAGGACTGCGTCCGCGAGATGATCAGCGGCGTCGTCGAGCGCTTCCCCGATCTCGACGACCGCGCGTTCGTCTCAGCCCGCCAGGTCAACCTCGAGACGATCCACCAGCACAACGTCGTCGCCGAGCGGTTCGGCACGCTCAAAGAGATCCGCCAGGAGCTCGCCACCGGCGAGCCCGCCGCCTCCCAGACGAGCCGCCGCGCGTGGCTCGATCAGGTGCCCTGAGCGTCGGTCCCGCGCTCGCGCTCGAGCAGCCCCCGCCTCAGTCCGAAGAAGTAGTCGGCGCCCGACAGCACCGTCACGAACACGGTCGCGTAGATCAGCGCCTGGACCCAGACCGGGTGGCCGTGGACCGCGATCAGCGCGATCACCATCGCGACCTGGAAAGCGGTCTTGATCTTCCCCAGCGGGCTCGCCGAGATCACCACGCCCTGCCCGGTCCCGACCGCGACCCGCAGCACCGTGACGGCAAATTCTCTGGCGATGATCACCATCGCGACCCACGCCTCGAGCCGCCCGACCGAGACGAGCACGACCAGCGCCGCGATGATCAGCAGCTTGTCCGCGATCGGGTCCATCAGCTTGCCGAACGTCGTCACCGAGCCCTGCGACCGCGCGAGGTAGCCGTCGATCGCGTCGGTCAGCGACGCGACCGCGAACACGATCGCCGCCAGCACGTCGCCACCGCTGGTCTTCTGAAGGAGCGCTACGACCAGCACCGGCACGAGCAGGATCCGGATAACCGTCAATACGTTGGGTACGTTCAGCGGCACCATCGCAGCGCAAAACGCTAGCGTGCCCGTAAATGCGCGCGGCAGTTTTGGAGCGTCAGGGCGAGCCCTTGCAGGTCACGACGGTCGCGGATCCCGAGCCGGGTCCCGACCAGCTGCTGCTGACGGTCAGAGCGTGCGCGGTCTGCCGGACCGATCTGCACCTGCGCGACCACGAAATCGAGGCGACGAAGCTCCCGGTCGTGCTCGGCCACCAGATCGTCGGGACCACCGAGGATGGCCGCCGGGTCGGCGTGCCGTGGCTCGGTTGGACCGACGGGACCTGCAAGTACTGCACCTCGGGTCGCGAGAACCTCTGCATCAGCGCGAGGTTCACCGGCCGCGACATCGACGGCGGCTACGCGCAGCAGACCGTCGCCGACGAGCGGTTCTGCCTGCCGCTGCCCGACGGCTTCCCCGACGAGCAGGTCGCGCCGCTGTTGTGCGGCGGCCTGATCGGCTACCGGGCGCTGACGCTGACCGGCGACGCCGAGCGGCTCGGCCTCTACGGGTTCGGCTCGGCCGCCCACCAGATCTGCCAGGTCGCCGTCTACCAGGGGCGGACGGTGTTCGCGTTCACCCGCCCCGGCGACACCAAGACCCAGGAGTTCGCCCGCAGCGTCGGCGCCTCGTGGGCGGGCGGCAGCGACGAGAACCCGCCCGAGGAGCTCGACGGCGCGATCATCTTCGCGTCCGCGGGGCCGCTCGTCCCGCGGGCGCTCAGCGCGCTCGCGCCGGACGGGGTCGTGGTCTGCGCCGGGATCTACATGAGCGACATCCCGTCCTTCCCGTACGAGCTGCTCTACAAGGAGCGCAAGCTGCGGTCGGTCGCGAACCTCACGAGGCAGGACGGCCACGAGCTGCTCGAGCTCGCGCCAAAGGTCCCGATCCGAACGACGATCTCGATCTACGAGCTCGACCAGGCTGAGCAGGCGCTCGCGGACCTCCGCGCGGGGCGGTTCGAGGGCACGGCCGTGATCCGCGTACTAGGCTGAGTTCATGCCCCTGATTCCGATGGTCATCGAGCGGACCGCGCGCGGCGAGCGCGAATTCGACATCTACAGCCGGCTGCTGAACGAGCGGATCGTGTTCCTCGGCACGCCGATCGACGACACGATCGCGAACCTGATCGTCGCCCAGCTCCTGCACCTCGAGTCCGACGACCCCGACAAGGACATCTCGATCTACATCAATTGCCCCGGAGGCTCGATCTACTCGGGGCTCGCGATCTACGACACGATGCAGTTCATCAAGCCGCAGATCCAGACGATTTGCGTCGGGATCGCGATGTCGCTGGGCTCGCTGCTGTTGACCGCGGGTGCCAAGGGCAAGCGCTTCTCGCTGCCCAACAGCCGGATCCTGATCCACCAGCCGTCGGCGGGGTTCGAGGGGCAGGCGACCGACATCGAGATCCACGCCCAGGAGATCCTCAACGTGCGCCGGCGAATCGACGAGATCTACGCCCATCACACCGGCCAGACGCTCGAGCAGGTCAACAAGGACATGGAGCGCGACCGGTTCTTCAAGGCCGACGAAGCGGTCAAGTACGGGCTGATCGACCGGGTCATCGACCACCACTAACGAAGCAAGGCCGGCGTGCATGCACGCCGGCCCCGGGCCGCGCATGCGCGGCCCCGCGGGGGCGCGCATGCGCGCCCCCGAACTACGCGACCGAGTGCACGATCGCCCCCAACCGCTCGATCTCGATCCGAACCGTGTCCCCCGAGTTCAGGAACTGCGGCGGGTCGAGCGCCATGCCGACGCCCGACGGCGTCCCGGTCAGAATCATGTCGCCGGGCTGCAGCGTGCACGTCTGCGAGATGAACTCGACCAGCTCGTTGCAGCCGAAGATCAGGTCGGAGGTGCCGGAGTCCTGGCGGAGCTCCTCGTTGACCCACGTCCGCAGCCTCAGGTCCTCCGGATCGGGCACCTCGTCATCGGTCGTCACCCACGGGCCAAGCGGGCAGAACGTGTCGGCGCCCTTGGCGCGGGTCCATTGCGGCTCGCGGCCTTGGAGGTCGCGCGCGGTCACGTCGTCCGCGATGCAGTAGCCGGCGATCCGCCCGCCGGCGCCCATCACGATCGTCAGCTCGCCCTCGTAGTCGAGCCGCTTGACAACCGAGGGGCACACGATCGGACCGCCCGGCGGCACGACCGAGCCGCGGACCTTGACGAACACGATCGGGATCTCCGGTGGCTTGTTGCCCGTCTCCTGGACGTGCTTGGCGTAGTTGAGGCCGATCCCGTAGACCGCGCTCGGGTCGGGGACGGGCGCGAGCAGCGTCAGGTCGTCGAGCGGATAGGACTCCTTCGCGAGCCGCGGCTCTTCGCCCGCGAGCACGTCGACGACGCGCTGGCCGGGCTCGAGCGCGGTGACGACGTCGTCGCGGTAGACGCCGGCGCGTGGATGCTCCAGTCCGGGTGCCGTGAATGTCGCGAGCTTCACGGGGCGGGAGCCTATACGCCCGCCGCCGCCTTCTCCTTGCTGGGCGCGAGCACGTGGCTGACCGGAGGGCCGAGCGCGCGGGCCTTGCTGATCACGTCGAGGCGCAGCCACCGGGATATACCCAGCGGCAGCGTCGAGATGATGATCTCGTCGTAGTCGCCGGCGGTGAGCGCGTCCTGGATCGCCATCAGCGGCTCGGAGTCGCCGACCTCGCCGGTCACCTCACTCCCGGCCGCCGACGACAGCTTCGGGAGCGCGTCCTGCATCGCGCGCGTCGCCTCGTCCTGACCGTGGTCGGCCGGGTCCATCAGCTTGTCGAGGCCGTGGGGCCGGCTCGGCACTACCAGGTGGAAGCTCGCGGGACTTCGCCGCGCCCGTTCGCGGACGGCCTCCAGAAGGGGTGCGGTCGCCGCGGTCTGATGGGCGACGACGAGAACGTTGGCCGGCTCTGACATGGGTCACCTCCGGGCACGCACGGGACAGTCGGTAAGGCGAGTATCCCACCGCCGCGAACCGGCGGCAACCGGGACCTATTCGGCGACGTGCGGGAGATGCTGGCCGCGCGGCGGCGGGTCCAGCTTGAGCAGCTGCGGAACTGTCACCAGCTCGTAGTGGCGCCGCCGCAGGCCGTTGATGATCGCGGGCAGCGCGGCGATCGTCTCGCTGCGGTCGCCACCGCCGTCGTGCATCAGGATGATCGCCCCGGGTCGGGCCGCGGACAGCGCGCTTCTGACGATCGCCGGCGTTCCCGGCCGCGTCCAGTCTCGCGTGTCCACCGACCACAGCGTCATCAGCATCTTGAACTGCCTGAGCGTCGAGAGCGTGGTCGAGTTGTAGGCCCCGTACGGGGGGCGGAAGAGGCGCGGGTACGGGGCGCCAAGGCGGGTGATGCGGGCCGCCGCGTCGTGGATCTGCTTGTACACGCCGGCCGCGGACAGCTGCGTGAGGTACGCGTGGTTCTCGGTGTGGTCGCCGATCACGAACCCGTGCCTGAGCTCGTCCCTGAGGCCCGCCGAGAAGTCGCCCAGCTGCTGGCCGACGACGAAGAACGTCGCCGGGACGTGCATCCTCACCAACACGTTCACGACCCCGGCGGTGTACGGGCTCGGGCCGTCGTCGAACGTCAGCGCGACCACGCGGTGGTGCGGGGAACCGCCGGTGACGAAGGGCGTGTACGACAGCACGTGGTTGATCGACGACGCGTCCGGCACGGCCGCTGTGGCGGGCGCCGTGGGGGCGTGCGACGCCGGACGGGGCGCCGAGTGCGGGTGATTGCTCGTGTGCTTTGTGACGTGCGCCGTCGCGGATTGGCTCGCGGGCGGGTTGGACGGTGACCCAGCGCCGCTCGAGGTCGCCACGACCAGCACCACCACGACCGCCACGATGAACGTGATCAGGACCGCGAGCCGCGTTAGACCGGCGCGCCGGGTACGGCGCCGGCGCCGGTACGCCGGCTGCAGCGTCGATCCGTATCGCGACGGGGGTTGCGGCCGCGATCCCGGCTGTCGGCGGTAGCTGGACACGCCACCACGTTACCCGGCGCCAGACCCGTTCACGGCCCCCGCACGCCGGATTTCACACTAGCCGCGCCGCGAGCCTCCGGGCGCTCATGTGCGCGATCGATTGGATCGAGATCTGTGGATTCACGCCCGATGCAGTCGGAAAGCTCGATCCGTCCATCACGTACAGATCGCGCGCGTCCCACGTCTGGCCGGTCGGATCGCACGCCGAGGTAGCGGGCGAGCCGCCCATCCGCGCGCTGCCGAGGATGTGGAACGAGCCGAGCGTGAGCTGGCCGGCGGCGTAGCCGGCCGCGTCGCCGTCGGCCATGAACCGCGCGCGTCCGGCGCCGTTGCCCTGACCGGGGTCGTATGAGACCCACTTCGAGTGCGACGAGAAGATCCGCCGCGCGCCCGCCGCCTCGAGGATCTGCGCGGCGCCGTCGATCCCGGTCCGCAGGTGGTCGGCGTCGAACGGCGAGAGCTTGTATCGGACCACCGGCTCGCCGTCGCGCCCCACGCGGACCTCGCCGCCGTCGCGGTCGCGCAGCAGTACGCCGATCGGCACGCTGTGCGCCATCGCCTGCATCAGCCCGAAGTGCTCGCGGCCGCCGCGCCACGGGCTGAACGGCACGAACATATGCGGATGGTTGGCCGCGGTCTCGTACTTGAGCCCGTAGCCGTCGTGCAGGTCGCGGTGCTGGTCGGAGTAGAGCGCCTGCATGACGCCCTCCCACGGCTTCAGCTCCTCGTCGAACACGCCGAACACGGCGGTCGCCGGATGCAGCCGAAGATGGCGGCCGATGTTCGGGTTCCCGAGCCCCGAGCGCTTGAGCAGTGCAGGCGTGTGGATCGCGCCGCACGCGACGACGACCGCACGCGAGCGGATCGTCAGCGGCCGGGCGTCGGCGGTGATGCCGGTGATCCCGCGCGCGGCGCCGCCCTCGAGCAGCACGCGGTCCACGCGCGCGCGCACGACCAGCCGCGTGCCGGCCGCGTGCGCGTCCGCGAGCCACGTCTTGACGACCGACTGCTTGGCGCCGACGCGGCACCCGAGCCCGCAGTAGCCGCACTCCTTGCCCATCGCGCACTGGCGGACGCCGCGCGCCGTCGCGTCGATGTGCCAGCCGAGCGCGGTGCAGCCGTCGCGGAGCTTCTGCTCGCGCGTCGAGGGATCGTTGTACTCCTGGTTGACGCCGAGCCGGTCGCAGACCGCGTCGAGGCTGGCCCCGTATTCGTCCGACGCAAAGGCCGGGACCCCGTGTGCCGCCCATTCGGCGCGCACGTCGTCGGGCGTGCGGAACGAGGTCGTGTAGTTGACGACCGTGCCGCCGCCGAGGCACGCGCCGGCGAGCAGCGCGACGCTCTGGTCGTGCGTCGCGTTCGGAGCGCCCATGTAGAAGCGGGTGAACGCGCCGAGCTCGGAGCCCTCGAAGTCCCGATCGTCGTAGTAGTCGCCCGCCTCGACCACGATCACGTCGAGGCCGGCTCCCGCGAGCACGCCCGCTGCGGCGCCGCCGCCCGCACCGGAGCCGACGATTACGACGTCGCATTCGAGTTGCCCGTCGGGGCCCGGCTCGGTCGTGGTGAGGGCCTTCGGCGGCGCGCCTTCGAGCGGACCGAGCGGACCGGCGTAGCCGATCGCGTCCCAGGCCGGGTTCCGCCCTCCGTCCGCACCCGGGAGCATGTAGTAGAAGAGCAGCGCGCCCTTGCGGAGCGCCTGGAAGACCGCCCGGCGCTGGGGCAGCCGCGAGTCTCCCCATGCGAGCAGCGCGTGCTCGCGCTGGCGCTGCTCGAGCGAGCTGAAGCTGTTCATCCCGACGCCGGCGAGCGAGCCCATCACCGGGCTGTCCCAGGCCGACAGGAGCGCGGCGAGCTGGCGGCGCTCGATCGCGCGCGGGTTGCCGGCGATCGCCTCGACGAGCGCGTCCGGGACTCCGAGCTCCCGCGCGCTCGGCAGCCCCTCGCCGGACGGGCAGAAGGCGTCGCAGATGTCCTCGAGCGCCTTGCGCTGGCGGTCGTTGAGGCTCAGCGTCGTGGCCATCTGAAGGCCACTCTAGTCGAGCAGGTATTCGCCGCGGGCGACGATCACGGCGCTCCCGCCGACGACGATCCGCTTGACGCGCTCCGCGTCGCCCTCGGCGCGCGCGTGCAGGAGCGACGGCCGGTTGATCCGGATGCCCTGGTGGATCTCGATGTCGTCGCCGAACGCGATTCGGCCGTGGCGTGCGAGGTGCAGCGCCAGCGGTCCCGCGGCCGAGCCGGTGGCGGGGTCCTCACGCACGCCGAGCCCGGGGGCGTACATCCGCGTTTCGTAGCGGCCGTCGGCCCCGGCGAAGCAGTTGATCCCGTACTCGGCGCCGAGGTCCTCGAGCGCGGCGAAGTCCGGGCGCAGGCTCGCTACCCCGGCCTCGTCCGCGAGCGTGACGTACACGTGGACCGGGCCGTTCCGGTATGCCTCGATCGGTAGCTCGGAGCGCTCGACCCGCAGCGCCCGTAACAGCTCGCGCTCGCGCGGGAACGGCTCGATCGGCGGGATCGGCTGATCCATCTGGGCGTACACGACGTCACCGCCCTCGCGCCGCAGCTCGAGCGGCACGACGCCAAGGCCGGTCTCGAGCCGCACGACCTCGGCATCCGTGCGGCCCCCGACGACGAACGCGGTCCCGAGGACGGGGTGACCGGCGAATGGGAGCTCGGCGGTCGGCGTGAAGATCCGAAGCCGCGCGTCGCCTCCCGCCTCGGGCGCCAGCATGAACACGGTCTCCGACAGGTTCAGCTCGAGCGCGGCCTGCTGCATCGTCTCCACGCTGAGCCCGGATCCGTCGTCGAACACCGCGACCGGGTTGCCCTCGAGCGGCCGCAGCGCGAATGCGTCGACGACCGTGTAGGAGCGCATCACTCGTCCGCCATCTCCAGGAGCGTCTCGACCGTCGTCCAGTTGCGGGCGGTCGCCTTCACGCCGAGCTTGGTGTCGGCGAGCTGCGCCCACAGCTTCGAGCGGGCGACGCCGTCCGGGTGCCACGCGTACAGCTCGCGGCCGTCGGCGACAAACTGCTCGGTCGGTGAGGCGAGCTCGGTCAGCCGGGCGACCGTCCCGTCGTCGAGCTCGCCCGCGAGGAAGCTCACCTGGTAGCGCTTCGGGTTCTCGGCGACGTCCCCGAGCGGGTTGCGCTCGACCACCTGCGCCAGCTCGTCTCGGGTGCGCGCGACGACCGGCACCTCGAACCCGAACCGCTCTTCGAGCAGCCGCTCGATGAGCCGTTCGAGCTCCGCGGGGGTCGCGTCGCTCGAGACCACCACGTTGCCGCTCTGGACGTACGTGCGGACGTCGTCGAACCCCGCGCCTTTGAACAGCTCGCGCAGCTCGGCCATCGGCACCCGCTTGTTCGGCCCGAGGTTGATCCCGCGCAGCAGGATGATCCGCCGCTGCATCAGAACAGCTTTTCCTGCCCGGTGAGCGCGGCGCCGTCGCGCCGAGGACCGGGGCGGACCTGCCCGAGCGCGTCGGCGAGGTCCGCGGCGATCGCCGCCTCCGAGCGCGACGCGATGATCGGCTCGTCGATCCCCTCGACGTAGACGAGCGTGCGCCGTCCGTCGCCGCGCTCCGTGCCCTCGAGCGGGACAAGCGCGTACACGCGGTCCGCGCGCGCGAACTTTCCATAGCCGAGCGCGACCATCGACGGTGCCGTACGGGCCATCGCGTGATCCTACGACGCCCGTGTGAAGTGTGTGAGGTCTCACAGTTTGAGCGGGTTTGTCATACGCGCAAACGCGGTAGAACCGGTCGGGCCAATGGATCGCACCGCAGGGGAGGCGCCGTTCACGGATGGCGACGCACAGGCCGCCTTTGATGACGGTAACCGGCTCGCAAAAGCCGGGGACCTAGAGGCCGCCGAGGACGCATACCGGCGCGCCGACGACGCCGGTCACCCAGCCGGCGCCGCGTACGCCGGCGTACTCGCCGAGGCTCGCGGGGAGACCGGCCAAGCGGAGCAGGCATACCGGCGCGCCGACGAGCGCGGCGACGGGTTCGGCGCGTTCAGGCTGGGGCTGCTGCGCTCCCGCGCCGGTGACTGGGACGGCGCCTGCCAGGCGTGGGCGCGCGCGGAGGAGCGTGGCCAGGACCGGCCGCCGTTCGATCCCGCCGGGCTTATCAGCCTGCGCGACGAGGCGGCGACGGCCGGGCCCTCGCGGCAGATGTCGCGGTCGACGTTCGCGAGCCCGGTGCTGATCGGCGCGGTGACGGTGCTGATCGCGCTCATCGCCGTGTTCCTCGCGTACAACGCGAACACGGGGCTCCCGTTCGTACCCACGCGGCAGCTGAAGGTCGACATCGCAAACGGCGCCCAGCTCGTCGCCGGCAACGATGTCGACGAGGGCGGCCTCCGGATCGGCCTGATCTCGCAGATGCAGCCGGTCGAGCTCCCGAACGGCCAGGTCGGCGCGCAGCTGACGGTCCAGCTGTCGAAGTCGAACGGCAAGATCCCGGTCGACTCCACTGCCTCGATCAGGCCCCGCTCGGCGCTCGGGCTGAAGTACCTGAACATCGCCCGCGGTCGCTCGACCAAGATGTTCTCGGACGGCGGCACGCTGCCGATCTCGCAGACCGAGGTGCCGGTCCAGTTCGAGGACCTGGGCACGATGTTCGACGCCAAGACCCGGCCCGCGATCCAGCAGAACCTCGCCGGGTACGGGGACGCGCTGACCGCCCGCGGCTCGGCGTTGAACGACACGATCTCAAGCCTGCCGTCGCTGTTCGGGCATTTGCAGCCGGTCGCGCAGTACCTGTCCGACCCGCGCACCCAGCTGACCCGGTTCCTGGGCGCGCTGAACGGGTTCATGAGCACGGTCGCGCCGGTCGCCGGGGTGAACGTAAGGCTGTTGGCCGATCAAGCGACCACGTTCGCGGCGATCGCGCGCAGCCCGTCCGACCTGGAGAACACGATCCGCGAGACGCCGGCGACGCTCGACGTCTCGACCGCGTCGCTGAAGGCCCAGCAGCCGTTCCTCTCCGATCTGACCACGCTCGGGGGCGCACTCGCGCCCGCGACCAAGCAGCTCGAGCAGGCGCTGCCGAACATCAACCCGGCGCTCGCCGCCGGGATCAAGGTGCTGCCGCGCACGCCCGAGGTCAACCACAAGCTCCAGAACGTGTTCGGCTCGCTGCACTCGCTCGCGGCAGATCCTGGGACCAACGTCGCGCTGAACGGGCTGAACCAGACGGTCGGGACGCTCAACCCGATGGTCCGCTACCTCGGCCCGTTCGTCACCGTCTGCAACCAGTGGAACTACTTCTGGACCGAGCTCGCCGAGCTGGTGTCCGAGCAGACCACCTTCGGGATGGCGCAGCGAGTGCTGATCATGTTCGCCAACCACCAGGCGACAAGCGTCGGGACCCAGGGCGCGCCGACGATGGCCAACGGCTACCAGGCCGGCGACGTCCCCGGCACCGGCTTCCCGGGCGACGCCGAGTACCTCCACAATCCGAACTACGGCGCCGCTGTCAACAAGGACGGGACGGCCGACTGCGAGGCCGGCCAGCGCGGTTACCCGACGAAGGTCAACGGGTTCGATCCCCAGGGGCGGTCGCTCGACATGGAGGCCTACACCCCCAGCGTCCAGGGCACGACCTGGACCGGCCTCTCGCGGGTGCCGCCCGGCGAGACCTTCAGCCGCACCGCGCAGGGCGGTCCGCAGCTGCCCGTCGACCCGAGCAATCCGTAAGCGGTCGACCCTCGTTCATTCGTCCAGCCCCCCCGCGGGGCTCCAAGCGCGCTATATGCTCGGCCCACGGTGTCGGGGTCTGTCCGGCGAACTCTCGGTCTCGCCCCGGCGCTGGCAGTCGCGGCCCTGCTTCTGGCCGGACCCCGGCAGCGCCGGCGCCGCGGTGAACACGCTCACGGCGACCTCGACCGACGGCGCCGGCGCCGGCGCGACGACCAGCACCTCGATCTCGGTCCACTACACCGGCTAGCTCAGCCGGCGAGGACGAGCTCGAGTCGCCGCTCGAGCGCCTCGGCGAGCCGCTCGCGCACCGGCCCGTGCTCGAAGCGCTCGACCAGCGCCTCGAGGAAGCCCTCGATCACGAGCTGCTTGGCGATGTCGTCGCCGAGCCCGTGCGAGCGCAGATAGAAGAGCTGCTCGGGGTCGACCTGCGCGACGGCCGCGGCGTGCGTGCAGCGGACGTCGTTGGCCTGGATCTCGAGGCCGGGAATCGCGTCGGCGTGGGCGCGCTTGGAGATCAGAAGGTTGCGCGACTCCTGGAAGGCGTCCGTCTTCTGCGCACCGGGGTCGACGATGATGTTGCCCTTCCAGACGGCCGTCGAGCGGCCCTGGAGGACGCCGCGGAATGCCAGGTCCGAGGTCGTGTTCGGCGCCGCGTGCTCCTGCGTCGTGTCGAAGTCGATGTGCTGGCGGCCGTGGGTCGCGTACGCGCCGGTGACCCGAGCCTCAGCGCCCTCGCCGCCGAGCCGCGTCTCCATCCGCACACGGCCGCGCCCCGACCCGAACCCGAGCGCGACCCAGTCGAGCGAGGCGTCGCGCCCGACCTCGGCGCGCTGTGCGCCGAAGAGCCAGCTCTTCTCGGAGAGCGCCTGACCACACACGTAGCGCAGATGGGCGCCCTCGCCGAGGCGCAGCTCGGTGACGGCGTTGAACACCCCGTCGAGCTCCTCGGAGCCCGACAGCAACTGCTCCCAGACCTCCGCGTCCGCGCCCTGCTCGAGCACGATCAGCGTGCGCTGGTTGAGCAGCGTCCCGGCGGTCGCCTGGACCGTCCGCAGCGAGATCGGCTGCTCGAGCGCGACCCCGGGCGGCACGTACACGAACGAGCCCGCGCGGTACTCGGCGGAGTCGTTGAGCATCGTGAACACGTCGTCGTCGGCGACCAGCCTTCCGAGCAGCTCCGGTGGCGCGTCGGCGATGCTCGTGACGATCACGCCCGGGGGCAGCTCTGAGGTCGGGACGTCGAACAGGGGCTCCGCCGGCTCCGCGTCCTCGGGGCCGGTGACCGGCTCATACGACGCCAGGTGGAGCCCGGAGATGTCGGTGAACTCCCAGCCCGGGCGCCCCTTGAACTGCGGGAGCTCGAGGCTCGGAGCGTCGCTAGCCAATCGACCCTTCCATCTGGAGCTCGATCAGGCGGTTCATCTCGACCGCGTACTCCATCGGCAGCTCCTTCGTGATCGGCTCGATGAAGCCGTTGACGATCAGCTTCGACGCCTCGTCCTCGGGGATCCCGTGGGACATCATGTAGAAGAGCTGGTCATCGCCGACCTTCGAGACGGTCGCCTCATGACCGACGTCGACGTCGTCCTCGCCGATCCTGATCGTCGGGTAGGTGTCAGAGCGCGAGTGCTCGTCGAGCAGCAGCGCGTCGCACACCACCTTCGAGCGGGCGCCGTGAGCGCCCTTCGCGATCTCGAGCAGGCCTCGGTAGGAGCCGCGGCCGCCGTCCTTGGAGATCGACTTGGCGAAGATGTTCGAGGTCGTGTTCGGCGCGGCATGGATGATCTTCGCCCCAGCGTCCTGGTGCTGATCCTTGCCCGCGAACGCGATCGACAGGACCTCGCCGTGGGCGCGCTCACCCATCAGGTAGATCGACGGGTACTTCATCGTCAGCTTCGAGCCAAGGTTGCAGTCGACCCACTCGACGGTCGCGTCCTCGTGCGCGACGGCGCGCTTGGTCACAAGGTTGAAGACGTTGGTCGACCAGTTCTGGACGGTCGTGTAACGGATCCTCGCGCCGGGCTTGGCGATCAGCTCGACGACGGCTGAGTGGAGGCTGCTCGAGCTGTACGTCGGAGCAGTGCAGCCCTCGACGTAGTGCACGTAGGACCCGGGCTCGGCGATGATCAGCGTCCGCTCGAACTGGCCCATGTTCTCGGTGTTGATCCGGAAGTAGGCCTGAAGCGGCATCTCGACCTCGACGCCCTCGGGGACGTACACGAACGAGCCGCCGGACCAGACGGCGCTGTTGAGCGCCGCAAGCTTGTTGTCATTCGGCGGGATCACGGTCGCGAAGTACTCGCGCACGATGTCCTCGTGCTCGCGCAGCGCCGTGTCCATGTCGGTGAAGATCACGCCCTGTTTCTCGAGGTCCTCGTGCACCTGGTGGTAGACGACCTCGGATTCGTATTGCGCGCCGACGCCGGACAGGAACTTGCGCTCGGCCTCGGGGATCCCGAGCCGGTCGAACGTCTTCTTGACGTCCTCGGGCACGTCGTCCCACGAGCGCTCGGCCCGCTCGGAGGCGCGCACGAAGTAGTGGATCTGGTCGTAGTCGACCTCTTGGAGCAGCGGCGAGCCCCACGTCGGCTGCGGCCGCGCGAGGAAGTGCTCGAGCGCCTTCAGCCGGAAGTCGCGCATCCACTGGGGCTCGGACTTGAACTCGGAGATCTTCTCGACCAGCTCGCGGGTGAGGCCCTTCGGCGCCTTGTACAGGTAGTGCTCGGCGTCGTGGAAGCCGTAGCGCTCGGTGTAGTCGGCGTTGATCCCGCGGAGCGTCTCGTTCTCGGTCAGAGCCACTACTCCACCTCCAGCTTGATCGTTTCGTCCTCGACGATCACCGGGAAGGTGTCCACCGGAACGTATGCGGGCAAAGTCTTCGGCACGCCGGTCGTAACGTCGAACACGGAGCCGTGCCGGGGACATTCGACCGTGCAGTTGTCCTCGTCGAACTCGCCCTCGGCGAGCGGCCCGTTGTCGTGCGAGCAGCGGTCCTCGATCGCGTACAGCGTGCCGCCGCAGTTGAACACGCCGATCTCGAGATCCTCCCATTCGACCAGGCGGCGCTCGCCGGGCTGCAGCTCAGAAAGAGGACAAACTTCGATGATCTCGGGCATTGCTCCTAAAACCTAGCGCGGTGATCGGATTTCTAATCGAAGTGTAGCCGGGTTGGGGGGTTGTTGACCTTCAGTTGGCGTTTCCGTCAAGCTCCGCATCGATGGCCGATCCGCCGGGTTGTACGCTCTGCAACGAACGGACTAACGGGGGGTAACAAGGATGGGCCAGGACTCAAATCTGTCTCGACGCGGGTTTCTTGCTGGTGCCGCGGCGGGGACCGCAGGCCTCGCGGCCGGCGGCGCCGGAGTTGCACTCGCCGACTCGCCCGGCCAGCAGTTCCCCCACCCGAGGACTCCTGACCAGGCGATCCAGCTCCTGAAGCGCGGAAACGAGCGCTACGTCAAGGGCAAGCTCCAGCTCCGGGACTTCTCGCCGGTCGGCGAGCGGCAGGCGAGCTCGCAGAAGCCGTTCGCGGCATTCATCACCTGCGCCGACTCCCGGATCTCGCCCAGCCTCGTGTTCGACATCCACCTCGGCAACCTGTTCGTGTCGCGGATCGCCGGGAACACGGTCGACCAGGGGACGCTGGGGAGCACCGAATACGGAATCGCCGTCCTCGGCGTCAAGCTCGTGGTCGTGCTGGGCCACAGCAACTGCGGGGCGGTCAAGTCGGCGCTCGACCTCGTGAGCGGGAAGGCGAGCTTCCCGCCCAAGAAGTTCGGCGCGATCGGACCGGTCGTGGAGCTGATCGTGCCGGCGGTGAGGTCGGTGCCCAAGGGCCGGCGCACGGTGCCGCGCGTCACCAGAGTCAACGCCCAGCAGCAGGCCCGCCTGCTTGCTGCGAAGGGTCCGATCGTCTCCAAGGCGGTGCAGTCGGGGCAGATCAAGGTCCTCGCGGCCGTCTACGACATCCGCAACGGCCGGGTCACCTTCGTCTAGCGGTCCCGCGCGCTCGCCGGCGAGTGCCAGGGCACTAGGGCACCGCGGTCGCCTCGGCGACCGTGCTGCCGCCACGGACGGCCGCCGCACCTTCGTCTTCGCGGGTGAGCCGGTGCGCCAGGTAGACGGGGATCGTCGACGCGAGCACCAGCAGAATCGCGACGACGTTGACGATCGGGAGCTGGCTCGGGCGGAACAGGTTGTTGAAGATCCAGATCGGCAGCGTCTGTTCCCCGGCCCCGATCGTGAACAGCGTGACGACGATCTCATCGAACGAAAGCGCGAACGCGAGCAGCGCACCGGCCACGAGCGCCGACCGCATCGTCGGCAGCGTCACGTAGCGGAAGGTCTGCCAGGGATCGGCTCCGAGATCGGCCGAGGCCTCCTCGATCGACCCGGAGGCGCGGCGCAATCGAGCGACAGCGTTGTTGTAGACGACGACGATGCAGAAGGTCGCGTGGCCGATGATCACCGTCAGCAGGCTCAGCGAGACGCCGAGCACCTGCGTGAACGTGTCCGACAGGGCGACTCCGGTGACGATCCCCGGTAGTGCGATCGGGAGGATCACCAGGAACGAGACCACCTCGCGCCCGAAGAAGCGATGCCGCGCGACCGCCAGCGACGCGAGCGTGCCAAGCAGGAGCGCCACCGCCGTGGCCACCAATCCCACCTCGATCGAGGTGACGATCGCGCTTCCCGCGCCGCTGTTGTGGAACGCCTGCGAGAACCAGTGCGTGGTCAGCCCGGGGGGCGGCCACGCCAGGATGTTCGAGGAGTTGAACGCGTAGAGGGCGATCACCGCCAGAGGCAGGTAGATGAACGCCAGCGTGATCCCGACGGCAACTCGCAGCGCGATCCTGGCTCGACGCGAGAGCCTCATAGGTGCTCGAACGCCCCCAGCCGGCGCGCGACCAGCAGGTAGATGACCATGATCAGGATCGGCACGGTCGCGAACGCCGACGCCAGCGGCAGGTTGTTGGTGATGTTCGAGTAGACGACATTGCCGATGAACTCGTTGTTGGAGACGAGCTGCGGCGTGATGTAGTCGCCCAGCGTGAGCGAGAAGGTGAAGATCGAGCCAGCCACGACGGCAGGCAGGGCCAGCGGCAGGATCACGCGGCGGAACGTCCTGAACGGTCCCGCGCCGAGATCCTCGGAGGCGGCGAGCAGCGAGTCCGGGATCCGCTCAAGCCCGGCGAAGATCGGCAGGATCATGTACGGCAGCCACAGGTAGCTCATCACCAGCCACACGGCGACGTTGCCGTAGCCGGGTCCGCTCAGGCCGAGCGGCTTCAGCGCCCAGTCCAGGACGCCGCCCGAGGACAGGATCACGCGCCAGGCATAGACCTTGACCAGATAGCTCGACCACAGCGGCATCAGCACCGCCACGACCAGCACCGCCTTCCCTCGCCGGCGCGCCACCTTGGCCATGTAGAAGGCGATCGGGAAGGCAAGGAGGATGTCTGTGACCGTGACCGCGGCCGCAACCGTGACCGTGCGCAGCGCGATCGTCCGGTAGACCGGCGTGTCGATCAGCGTCTGGAAGTTGTGGAGCGTGAACGTCTGCGAGACCTCGCCGGTCAGCGAGTTCACGTCCCAGAACGCCGCGGCGAACAGCACCGCCAGCGACCCCAGGTAGCCGATCACCAGCCAGCCGACTGGACCCGCCAGCAGGCTGCCCACGGTTACGCGCGGGTGGCCGGTGAACCACCCGGCCACCCGCCTGCTGATTGACGTGCGCGGCCGCGCCGGCGCCTCAGCGGCTTCCATCACCGGCGCCTCGGTCGGCGCCTATCCCTTGATCTGAGTCCAGGCGCTGACCCAATCGTTGTAGTTCATACAGACGCTTCCCCGCGAGTCCCCGCAATTCGCGACGGGCGTCCGCCAGTAGTACACGCGCGACCAGAACGCCGGGAGCGACGCGTGGTACTCGTCGCAGAAGTGGGGATCCGGCGGGTACTTGATCGCCTGCGCCGCCGCCGCGAGCGTCGCCGGCTGACAGGCGAGGCTCTGGGCCGGCGCCTCACCGAAGAACTGCGCCACCTCGGCATTGGCCATCGGCGAGACGATCCAGTTCATCCACTTGTACATGCAGTTGGGGTGCTTGGCCTTGGAGCTGATCATCCAGGTGTCCGACCAGCCGGTAGCGCCCTCGCTCGGCACGAATCCCTGGCTCGCCGGGCTGATCGCCACCTTGACCTTCTTGCCCGCGAGCTGGAAGTACTGGTACTGCCACGTCGTCCCGACCCAGTCGTCACCAGTCGTGTACGACTGGATCTGCTTGGTCGCGTCGCCCCAGTACTCGCCCACGTTGGATCGCTGCTGCTTGAGCAGGTTGACCGCCGCGTTGAACTGCGTCTTGTCGAGTTCGTACGGGTTGCTGATCTTCAGCGACGGATTGTGTGCCTTGAGGTAGACCGCGGCGTCCGCGATGTAGATCGGATCGTCGTACGCCGAGATATGACCCTTGTACTTGGCGGCCACCGACGGATCGAGGATCACCGACCACGAATTCGGGCCCGGCGTGACGTGGTCCGTCCGCCACATCAGCAGGTTCGCGCCGCGGCCGTGCGGGATCCCGTAGTGCACGCCCCCGAACGTGTTGTAGGGCTGATTCTTGATGTCGGGGAAGATCGTGGCGTAGTTGGGGACGAGCTTGACGTTGACCGGCGAGACGTCGCCGGCGTCGACCAGGCGCTCGGTGGCGTTGCCCGATGCCGATACGCCGTCGTACTGGCCGGTCCGCATCAGCAGGACCATCTGATCCGACGTCCCCGCGTCCTTGTTGTGGACGATGCAGCCCGTTTGCTGCTCGAACGGCTTGACCCACTGCGGCTCGACGTAGCCGGGCCACTCGACGAGGTTCACGGCACCTTCGCCCTTCCCGACCGACTGGAGCGTCTGCGTGTTGCGCGAGCTGCTGCTCGAGCCGCACCCGGTGAGCACAACCAGCGCAAGCGCCGTCACCGCGACAGTTATGAGGACACTCGATCCGTGTCTCAAGAACAGCGTCCGTTTCATTCCCTCTCCTCCGTTTGAACCTTGCCCCCGACCGGCACTGCCTGTTCTGGGAGCCATCCGACCTCAACTCCCTGCCCGCGCTGCTCGAGTACCTCCGCGGAGGAGGTCTCGTAGTTCTGCCTTACGACCTGAAGCGTCCCGCCCGCCTCCAACTCGACCTCATAGCGAGTGACCGGCCCCGCGTAGGCGACGCCACAAATCACCCCGCGCTCGATCACCAGGCCCTCGCGCGACTCGCCGGGCGTGAGCAGACGGACCTTCTCCGGCCGGATCGTGAACCGTCGGCCATCGCGCTCCAACACATTCGACGTTCCCACGAAGCCGCTGACGAAGGGAGTCGCCGGGCGCTCGTACACCTCTTCGGGAGTGCCGACCTGCTCGATCCGACCTCGGTTGAAGACCGCGATCCGGTCGCTCATCGTGAGCGCTTCGTCCTGATCGTGGGTCACGTAGATGAACGTGATCCCGACCGCGCCCTGGATTCCCTTGAGCTCCGTCTGCATCTGTTCGCGCAGCTTCAGATCGAGTGCTCCAAGCGGCTCGTCGAGCAGCAGCACCCGGGGCCGGTTCACGATCGCCCGCGCCAGCGCGACCCGCTGACGCTGGCCGCCCGAGAGCTCGCCCGGCTTGCGGGCGCCGTAGCCGGGAAGCCTCACCATCTCGAGCGCCTCGTCGCGCCGCTGCGCGCGCTCCCGTTTGGCGACCTTCTGGATCTTGAGCCCGTATTCGATGTTCCCGTTGACGGTCATGTGCGGGAATAGCGCGTAATCCTGAAACACCGTGTTGACCGCGCGGTCGAAGGGAGGTACGCCGGTCACGTCCCGACCGCCGAGTTCGACCCTCCCCGCGTCGGGCTCCTCGAAGCCGGCGATCAGCCGCAGCGTCGTTGTCTTCCCCGACCCCGACGGTCCGAGCAGGGTGAAGAACTCGCCCTTGGCGATCTCGCAGTCGACGCCGTCGACCGCCGCCACGTCGCCGTAGCTCTTGCGGAGGCCCACCAGCCGGATGTCGACTGGTTCGCTCCGGGTATGCGACTCCTCGGTCGCGAGAGTTCCACCACCCCGGTTCTCGGTCAAACCGGCGCAATCCTAATCGACATTCCGTCCAACGACGGGGTGCAGATTGGCCAATAGGCTGACCGCTTGCTGGCCATCATGTCCGAGCGCAAACCCGAACGAGGAGCCGCTGATGGAGTACGAGACCTTGCTCTATGAGCAAGCCGACCATGTCGTGACGCTCACGTACAACAGACCGGAGCAGCACAACGCCGTCAACCGCACCATGAACGAGGAGCTTCACGATGCCTGGCGGCGCTTCCGCGACGACGAGGACGCGTTCGTGCTCGTGATCACCGGCGCCGGCGAGACCACGTTCTGCGCCGGCTGGGACCTGCAAGACGCCGCCGAGCTCGAGTCGCTCGGCGACTACGACGCCTTCCGCGTCGACCTCTGCAACTCCCCGGGCGCGTGCGGCTACACGGTCCTCTCGATGTTCATGCGCCGCGACCCGCACACGCTCGGCGCGGGGGCGTTCAAGGCGGGGAACCTCCAACCGGAGTGGCCCCACCACGGGCTGTAGAGCCTGCCGGAGGCCCCTGAGCGGCGATTCGCAGCGGCCCCCGCCCGGGTGGGCGAGGGCCTGGCTACGAGTCGGCTCCGCTTACGGCGCGGCGCAGCTCTGGGCGTAGGCGCAATCGTTGAACGACTGGCCATCGGACGCGAGCGCCGACGGGGTCGCCTCGTTGACTACGCCGGTCCCAAGGTCGATCTGGGTCGGGTTGCCCGCCGCGATCGTGTGCGTCCCGCTGCCGTCCGTGTACGTCGAGGTCGGGCCGAAGTGGACCGTGCCGACCGGCGCGAGGATCGTCTGCGCGACCAGCGTCGGCGCCTCAAGGATCCACTCGGCCGAGGACTCGGTGGAGGCGTAGGTGACGTTCTGGCTCCAGCTCCATTTGCCGGTGTCGGAGAGCGAGATGCTCCAGGTGTTGCCCGACACGTTGCTGATGTTGACCGTGACCTGGTCGCCGGGCGTGACGGTGCAGTTCGCGTCGCCGCTGCAGTTGGTCAGCTGCGTTTCGCTGTTGGGTAGCAGCTCGTACCAGGCGTAGTACTGCGCGCCGACCAGCGGGTTGTTGGGGAGCGACTGCTCCGCCGTTCCGGCCTGGATCAGGTCGCTCGTGCTGTAGCCGCCGATGCCCGCCCAGGTGGCGGCGAAGCCTGGCGGAGCGAGCCCCGCTGACGGCACCGTGAAGGACGAGGACACCGCGGTTATCCCACTGCCGGGCGTGACCGCGTAGCCCGACCAGTTGAGGCTGCTGGTGGTTCCGCCGCGCGTTGGCAGCACCTGACCCTTATGGGCCGGGATCAGCGCGCCGGTGGGCGAGGCGGCTGATGCGACGCTCGCCGCGGCGAGCACGACGACGGCGGCCGCGGCCCCTAGGCCGCTCACGACTCTTGTACGGCGCATGCCTGTTTCTCCCGAAGACACGGCGGGGCCCGTTCCCCTGCCTGGACGCGGCCAGGGTACTGGGCGGGTTAGCGGCGCGCGCCGGTTAGGCGGCGCTGCTCTCGGGCGTTTCCGGCTCCCACTCGGCCGCCTGCCCGAGCGAGGCGCTCTTAAGTACCTTCAGCGACAGGAGCGCGCACTTCATCCGCGTCGCGGAGATGTCGATGCCAAGCAGGTCGATCACGAACGAGCGGTCGAGGTCGAGCACGTCGCGGACGTTCATGCCCTTGACCTCGTCGGAGGCCATCGAAGCAGCTGCTTGAGAGATCGCGCATCCGTGCCCGAGGAATCGGATGTCCTCGATCCGGCCCTCCTGGTCGACGGTCAGCTGCACGGTCAGCTCGTCCCCGCACAAGGGGTTCAGATCGTGGAACTCAAGGTCGGGATCGGCGATCGCCTCTCCCGGAGGGCTCCAGTTGTGCGGGTGCTTGTAGTGATCGAGGATGTTCTCGCGGTAGAGATCGTCCATCTCGGGTCAAGCGTAGCGACGGGTCGCGTCAGGCCCGCGCGATGGCGCTAGCGCATCGGGACGTCGCGCATCCCGAGCGCGAACTGGCGCTCTGCGGCGGCCGAATTCTGAAGCACCCAGTCCGGTGCCGCGCGAACGTTGAACCACACAAGCGACTTGACCCCGGGATGCGCGTCGAGGTAGGCGAACATGCCGGCGATCCAGCCGGCCCGGAACGGGCGATTGTTCTCCCTGGACCAAGCTTCTCGTGCTTGCCTTCCGCGAGCGAACGCGGGCCAAGTTCTCGGCTGGCCGTACAATCATCCGCGGTGTTTGGGGGTTCGAGGCACGGTCGCCGCGCGTGGCCAAAACATGCGGGTGGTCGCTGGTGGGCAGCGGCCGATGAGCGGACGGCGCTTGCACTTCCGCCGCGCCCTCTAGCGGCGCCGCGGAACCACTCTGGCGCCGCCTGTGGCCAGTGATTGCGGTGACTACGGTCGCCGTTGCAGGCTGGATCCTCACGACCGGCGCCGCTAGTCAGACGCAGCGCGGTCACGGGGCGTGGGGGGCCAGACGTCGGTGGGTTTGTCGCGTTCGTTCGCAACACCGTGCGAACGCTGGGCTCAAACCGCCGGTTCGTTTCCCTCCAGGTCACCAACGAGGCCAATGTCGGCGGAGCTCCAAACGTTGCCGACGGGTCCTACGCGGGCGCCAGGGACGCGCTGCTTCGCGGCGTCATCGCGGCCAAGCAGGAGGCACGCAAATACGGCTTCGGGCAGATCAAGGTCGGCTTCAACTGGGCGGGTCTGACCGGCGGTGGGGATCGGGCGTTCTGGACCTATCTCGGCCGGCACGGCGGCCGCAGCTTCACCAGCGCGCTCGACTGGGTGGGCATGGATGTCTATCCGGGAACCTGGGGGACACCGCTGCACTCACGGAACCCTGATGCCGCTCGCAGGGATTCCTGGAACGATTCCGCTGCACATTTCGGAGACCGGGTACCCGACCGGACCTGGTCGCACCCCGGCGATGCAGGTCACCTCGCTGCGCTCGGGACTCGCGGCGATCGAAAGAGCGCGCAGGACTTACAACGTGACCAGCTACTGCTGGTTCGATCTCCGCGACTCCGACTCGTCGAGCTCGAGCTTCCAAAGCCAGTACGGGCTCCTGCGCGATGATTACTCGCCCAAGCCGGCGTTCGCCGTGTACCGAAGGCTGGTCGCGAAACTGACTCGGCGCTGATCCGGACGCTCCGTCGCTACGTAGTGTTCGGTGCGCGATGGCCATCCAGCGTCGTTCACACCTGAACTCCCGGGCGACCGGGCTGCTGCAGCTCGGAGACGAGGATCTGATGCAGCTCGTCGCAGGCGGTGACGCGCAGGCGTTCGAGGTGATCTACGAGCGCCACAGTACCGTCGTGTTCTCGCTTGCGTACCGGATCTGCGGCGTGCGGGCGGCGGCCGAGGAGGTCGCGCAGGAGGCGTTCCTTTCGATCTGGCGCAGCGGCGCCCGCTATGACCGGACCCGTGGCAGCGTCCGGACGTGGCTGCTCGGGGTCGTCCACCACCGCGCGATCGATGCGCTCCGGCGGTCGACCGTCCACGACCGCCTGCGGGCGGGCGACGACCAGGCCGCCGAGCGGATCGAGGCGCCCGAGCGGACCGAGGCCGAGGTCGCACGCCGCGAGGAAGCTCGCTCGATGCGCGCCGTGCTCGGCGAGCTGCCGAACGATCAGCGGCGTGTGATCGAGCTCGCCTACTTCGGCGGCTTCACGCACGAGCAGATCGCGGAGATGCTGAACACGCCGCTGGGCACCGTCAAAGGCCGGATGCGCCTGGCGCTCGAGAAGCTGCGTGCTGCCATCGAACCAAGGGAGGCGGTGCTGTGAGCAGCGGGACCGAGCATCGCGCGTTTTCGGATTCGCTCGCTGCGTACGCGCTCGGCGCTCTGTCCGAGGACGAGTGCGCCCGCGTTCGCGAGCATCTGGCCGGCTGCCACGAGTGCCGCGCCGAGCTCGAGTGGCTGCGATCAGCGGTCGACGCGCTGCCGGCCTCGGTCCCCCAGGTCGAGCCGCCCCCCGAGCTCAAGTCGCGCGTGATGGACACCGTCGACCGCGAGGCTGAGCTGCTGCGCGCGGCCGGCCATGGGGCCGATCGGCCCGAGCCGTCGGCGGGGCGCAGGCGCTGGTGGCCTTCGATTTCCGGCGTGCGCCCGTCGGTGGTGCTGGTGGGGGCGTGCGCCGTCGCGGTCATCGTGGTCGGCGTGATCCTGTCGCTGAACTCGACCGTGATCAGGAACACTCGGACGATCCACGCGCAGGTCATGGGGCCCGCGCACGTGGCCGGCGCGCGCGCGTCGGTGCGCTTGACCGGCTCTCACGCCGAGCTTGTCGTCAGCCGCCTGCCCGCGCCCGCGGCGAACCAGGTCGACGAGCTGTGGGTCCAGCGCGGGAACGGGGCGCCGGTCCCCGCCGGGACGTTCATCGTCAGTTCCGGCTCGGTCATGGTCGAGCACCCGGTCAAGGCCGGGGATCACGTGCTGGTGACGGTCGAGCCCGGACGCGGGACGCGCGCGCCGACGAGTACGCCGTTCATCGTGGCGAAGGCCTGAGGGCGGCGAACACGACATCCGCGCACGCCGGCGCCCGCTGAATCCGCCGTCGCCCGCCGCGCCGTAACGCGACATCCGTCGAGCGCCCGGTCGTGCGTGTCGATCTAGGGCCCGCTCCCGGCCCTAGTGCGACACGCGTTCGCGCCCGAACCGCGAGTGTCGTCTCAGGGCCGCGGACCGACAAACGTCACACGCGCCCAACGCCGTCTGGACTCGTGTGACGTTTTGGGGCCGGCATCAGGACGCGCTGGTCCCGCCCTCGCTGCCGCTCGTCAGCTGCTCCGCGGGCGCCGGCACTGGCGCCGGCTCCGACTCACCGCTGATCGACTGCTTGAAACCGCGCAGCCCGGAGCCGAGCGAGCGGCCCATCTCCGGGAGCCGCTTGGCGCCGAACACGAGCAGCACCACCAACAGCACGATCGCGATGTGAAGGGGATTGTCGAGCCCGAGCATCCGGCCCTCCGTTCGTCGTTGACAACCGCTCCTACGCAGCAGCACCCGCTCGCAGATCACCGGAATTCGGAGTGATCCAACTCCGCCCCCGCTGCGTAGTCGGCGGTAGTTGGTTCCAGTGACCCCCGCGGGGCAGCGGGCGGCAAATTCGGAGAGGAGCTCGAATGAGTGATGAGAAGCGCGAGGGGAGCGAGGTCACACGACTGTCCTTTCTTAAGGCCTCCGCCGGAGCAGCGGCCGGTGCGGCAGCGATCGGCGTGCCCACAGCGGTCGCCCTCTCCGGCGACAACAAGGGTGAGGTCGGCGAGCCTTCCTCGCCCAACCCGCAGGAGCCGGTGATGGCCTACGTCCGCGACGCCGAGCGCGGCGAGGTGACCGTCATGTCGGGGGCGAACGAGACGACCTACCGGGATCGCTCGCTCGTCAAGCGGCTGCTCGATGCCGCGCCTGCGGACCCAGCCGTGAACGGAGGTGGCATCGATGTCCTCGCACCGTGAGGCACCGGAGATCAGCAAGGATCCGGCGGCCGACAACGCCGACGTCTACGCGTTCGTCAGCCCGGACCGGCCGGACACGGTCACGCTGATCTCGAACTTCGTACCGCTCCAGGACCCCCCGGGAGGGCCGAACTTCTTCGAGTTCGGGGACGACGTCCTGTACTCGATCTACATCGACAACGACGGCGACGGCGTACCGGAGATCTCGTACGTGTTCAACTTCCAGACGCAGCTTCGGAACCCGAACACGTTCCTCTACAACACAGGGCCGATCACCTCGCTGCAGAGCAAGAACTGGAACAAGCGCCAGTTCTTCTCGGTCACACGCGTAGAAGGTCCGGACACGACCGCGTACGGGGCCGCGACCAACGGCAACCGCAAGCACAAGCCGAAGCTGAGGACGCGGGTGCTCGGGCGTGGTTTGGCGTGCCCGCCGTGCAACATCGGCCCGCGCTCGACGCCCAACTACGCGAGCCTTGGGCAGGCCGCAGTCCACAACCTGCCCGGCGGAATCAAGGTGTTCGCCGGCCAGCGGCTCGACGGGTTCTACGTCGACCTCGGGGCGATCTTCGACCTCGGCGACCTGCGCCCGTTCCAGAATCTGCACCTGATCCCGACGGCCGCGGCGCCCGCGGTCGACGCGACCAAGACGCTCAACATCCACACGATCGCGATCCAGATCCCGATCTCGCAGCTGACCCGTACCGGCTCGAAGCCGACGAATGTGATGGGCAGCTCGTCGGTGATCGGGGTGTGGAGCGGAGCTAGCCGGCGGAAGGTGCGGATGATCGACAAGGCACACGGCCACCCGTCGGAGTCCGGCCCGTGGGTCCAGGTCTCGCGACTCGGCAACCCGCTGATCAACGAGGTTGTGATCCCGCTCGGCACCAAGGACTACTGGAACACGGTCTACCCCGCGAGCGACAAGGCGTTCGCCTCGCACTACGAGCACCCCGAGCTCGCGGGGCTATTGCCGGTGCTCTACCCGAAGGTGTTCCCGAACCTCGCGGCGCTGAAGAAGCCGCGCGCGGACCTCGTCGCGATCCTGCTGACCGGGATCCCGCCCGGAATCGTGCCGGGGTTCCAGAACTACACCGGCAAGGTCGAGTCGGACCAGCTGCGGCTGAACGTGGCTGTCCCGCCGACGACGTCGAACCCGAACCCGATCGGACTGCTCGGGGGCGACGCCGCCGGATTCCCGAACGGCAGGCGCGTTTTCGACGACATCGTCGCGATCGAGCTCCGGGCTATCGCGGGCGTGACCTACGCGCTGGTCGACAAGTCCTACACGCCAGACGCAGCCGCCGGGAAGCTGACCCAGGGGATCACGCCGGCGCCGAACCGGTACCAGAGCACCTTCCCGTACCTGGCCCCGCCGCTCGACGGCTACGACACGCCCTCGAGCTAGCGCGATGCACGAGCAGTACCCCAGCAGAAGGCATCCCGAGTTCGTCGTGCTCGAGATCGGCGAGGACGTCGGTGCGCTGATCGTCCACGCCGACCCCGAGACGCACGGACTCGAGATCGAGATAAGCCCGGCCGACGACGATGAGCGCCGCAGTCACAAGGAAGTGCTCGAGAGAGACGCGGGTGGACAGCCCGCGTACAACGCGGTGTTCGACCAGCTGCCCGCCGGCACGTACACGCTGTGGAGCGAGGGTGTAGCCCGCGTTCGCGGCGTGGCCGTGCCCGGCGGGCAGATCGTCGAGCTGACCTGGCCGGGCGCTGCTCGCGCGGCGGCATGACCAGGTTGCGGCGCATCGCGGCGGCGTTCGATCCCGCCGAGCGCCGCAGCTTGACCAGCCTCACCGGCGCAGTCGCGGGGCTGCACGTGGTCGGGATCACGCTCGTGATCGTGTACACGCCGCGGTACCCGGTGCTCGGCGGCCTCGCGGTGCTCGCCTACACCTTCGGGCTGCGCCATGCGTTCGACGCCGATCACATCTCTGCGATCGACAACACGACGCGCAAGCTGCTGTCCGAGGGCAAGCGCCCGCTCGGAGCCGGGTTCTTTTTTTCGCTCGGCCATTCGACGATCGTGTTCGTGCTGTCGCTCGGGCTCGCGATCGCGGCCGGGGCCGTGCACAGCGCGCTCCCGACGCTCCAGTTCTACGGCGGCACGATCGGCGCCGCCGTCTCAGGACTGTTCCTGCTCGCGATCGGCGCGCTGAACCTGGTCGTCCTGAACGGGATCGTCGCCGTCGGCCGCGAGCTCCGAGCCGGCCGCTACGACGAGCAGGTGCTCGAGGAACAGCTTCAGCAGCGGGGCCTGATGTGCCGGTTCTTCGCGCGGCCGCTGCGGCTGGTGCGCTCGAGCCGAGACATGTATCCGATCGGGATCCTGTTCGGCCTCGGCTTCGACACCGCGACCGAGGTCGGGCTGCTCGCGCTAACCGCGGGCGCGGCCACGGGCAAGGTCGCTCCGCTCGCGCTGATCTCGCTGCCGATCCTGTTCGCGGCCGGGATGTCGTTGATGGACACCGCCGACGGCGTGTTCATGACCAAGGCGTACTTGTGGGCGTTCTCCAGCCCGGTCCGCAAGCTCTACTACAACATCACGGTCACGTCGCTGTCGGTGTTCGTCGCGCTCTTGATCGGAACGATCGAGCTAACGCAGGTGCTGTCCGCGAAGCTCGGCTTGACCGGCGGCTTCTGGAGCTGGCTGCACGGACTCGACTTCGGCACGCTCGGCTACGCGATCGTCGCGCTGTTCGCCTTGACCTGGCTGGTCGCGCTCGCGATCTGGAAGTGGCGGCGGATCGAGCAGCGCTGGTCGCCGGTGCCCTCGTCGGACGCGTGACGCGGCTCAGCTAGAGCTGCATCACGCGGCGGACGGTCCCGAGCCCCTCGATCAGGCGCTCGACGTCGACCGTCGAGTTGTGCACCGCGAACGACGCGCGGGTGGTGGCGCTGACGCCGAGCCGCCGCATCAGTGGCTGGGCGCAGTGATGCCCGGCGCGGACGCAGATTCCCTCCCGGCCGAGGATCTCGCCGACGTCGTGCGGGTGCACGCCCTCGAGCGAGAACGAGACGAGCGCGCCGCGGTCGGCGGCGTCGGACGGACCGTTGATCGTGACGCCCGGCACCTCCGCGGCGAGCCGCTGGAGCGTCTCGGCGACGAGCGGCTCCTCGTGCGCGCGGATCCTGTCGACCCCGATCGAGCGGATCCAGTCGACCGCCGCGCCGAGCCCGATCGCCTCGGCGATCTGGGAGGTCCCCGCCTCGAACTTCCACGGCAGGTCGGTCCAGGTCGACTCGTTCGCGGCGACCGTCCGGATCATGTGGCCGCCGCCGATGAACGGGGGCATCTCCTCGAGCAGCGCGCGGCGGCCGTGGAGCACGCCGATCCCGGTCGGGCCGTAGGCCTTGTGGCCGGTCCACGCGTAGAAGTCAACGTCGAGCTCCCGCAGCTCGACCGGCATCTGCGGGACCGCCTGGGTTCCGTCGACGAGCACGACCGCTCCCGCCTCGTGTGCGCGGCGCGCGATCTCCTTGACCGGGTTGATCGTGCCGAGCACGTTCGACACGTGCACGACGCCGAGCAGCTTCGGCCCGCGCTCGAGCAGCTCGTCGAGCGCGTCGAGGTCGAGCTGCCCGTCGTCGAGCACCGGCACGTACGCGAGCTCCGCCTCGCGGTCCTGACACAGGATCTGCCACGGGACGATGTTCGAGTGGTGCTCCATCTCGGTCAGCACGACCAGATCGCCGCGGTTCACGTTCTGGCGTCCCCACGTGTACGCGACCAAGTTGATCGCCGCGGTCGCGTTGGCGGAGAAGATCGTCTCCTCCGGCGTAGAGCCGAGCCACTCCGCGATCCGGCGGCGGGCGCCCTCGTACGCGTCGGTCGCCTCGACCGCGAGCGGGTACACCCCGCGGTGGATCGAGGCGCGGTACTCGGTGTAGTACCGGGTCATCGCGTCGATCACCGGCTGCGGCGTCTGTGAGGTGGCAGACGAGTCGAGGTATACGAGGTTCGGGTGCCGGCGAAGGACGGGGAACTGCTCGGCGACGGCGGCGAGGTCCTGCGTCTCGCCGACGGTGCTCACGCCGCCGCCTCCTCGTCGGTGATCCAGCCGTAGCCCTTCTCTTCGAGCTCGGTCACCAGGTCGGGCCCACCCTCTCGGACGATCCGCCCCTGGTAGATCACGTGCACGTGGCTCGGCTGCACCAGGTGGAGGATCCGCTGGTAGTGGGTGATGATCAGCACTCCCATGTCGGGTCCGGCGACGGAGTTGACGCCGTTCGCGACAACGCGCAACGCGTCGATGTCGAGTCCCGAGTCGGTCTCGTCGAGGATTGCCACCTCCGGGCGCTGTAGCGCGAGCTGGAGGATCTCCATCCGCTTCTTCTCGCCGCCGGAGAAGCCCTCGTTCAGATACCGGCTCGAGAACTCCTTCGGGACGTTCGTCAGCTTCATCGCGGCCTCGACCGTCTGACGGAACTCCTTCAGCGGGATCGGCTCCTCGCCGTGGGCCTCGCGGTGGGCGTTCAGCACGGTGCGCAGGTACTTGGTGACGGTGACGCCCGGCACCGAAACCGGGTACTGGAACGCCATGAACAGACCCATTCGCGCGCGCTCGTCGGGCGAGGCCGCGGTGATGTCCTCGCCGTTGAAAATGATTGCCCCCTCGGTCACCTCGAGGTTCGGGTGACCCATGATCGTGTTCGCGAGCGTCGACTTGCCCGATCCGTTCGGTCCCATCAGCGCGTGGATCTCGCCCTTCGAGACGGCGAGATCAAGCCCGCGGAGGATCTCCTTCTCGCCGGCACGGACGTGGAGGTCGCGGATCTCGAGATCGGCCATCACGCCACCACCGTCGGCACTCGCTCGACCGGCGCCCGATCGGTCCGCCGCGAGAACTCGACGAGCTCGGCGAGCGTCGTCGTCTGCAGCGACTTGATGATCCCGCCCTGGACTCGGGTCCACAGCAGCTTGGTCGCGCACCCGCGGCCCGCGTCGGGCTCGTGCGAGCACAGGACCCGCTCGGTGTGGTCGTGCACGAAGCACTCCATCGGGGCGATCGAGCCCTCGAGCGCCTGCACCACCTCGTCCATCGTAATCTCGTCCGCCGGCCGCGCGAGCCAGTAGCCGCCGTGGGCGCCGCGGGCGCTCATCACCAGGTCGGCCTTGCGCAGCCGCGCGACGACCTGCTCGAGGTATGCGAGCGGCAGGCCCTCGGCGTCGGCGATCGCCTTGAGGCTGGTGGGCTGCTCCGGCGTCTGGCGACCAAGCTCGACCATCAGCCGCACGCCGTACTCCGCTTTCGAGGAGAAGATCATCTATTCATATCCTACCAGCAGGGTCGGGAATTCCGGTGTCCGGTTGGGGTAGGATCCGAGGCAGCGTCGGGGAATCCGTTCTGAGGAGGGCTGTTGTTCCGGAGGGCGCGAGCCGTGGGGATCGCCGCGGCGCTTTTCGTCATTGCCGTACCGGGGGCCGCCTCAGCGCGTAAGGCGCCGAGCTACCACTCGCCCGGGTACAAGGGCAAGACCACCCTTCCGCGGGTCGTCGCGACGCCGCTGCCGTCGATCACGCTCGGCATCGGCAAGTACCCCAACCTGCTGGTTGACGACGCCGGTACTGCGCGGATCGTGTACGCGCAGGACGGGGGAACGACGTCGGCGGACACGGTCGCCTACTGCGCGCTGCAGCGAGGTCAGAAGCAGTGCGCTCAGCGCACTGGCGTCCCGAACCCGCAAGAGCCGGAGGGCGGCGACTTCGCCGGCAACTTCCCGGCCGGCAACCACGACTTCGACGGGCCGGTCCCGCTCGCGATCGGCAACCAGCTGTTCCTGATCGACCGCCGCTTCCCGGACGGCTTCACGACCCCGGACGGCTCGACTTCCGACAGCAACCTGTTCCTGTGGAGCTCGGACGACGGTGGGTCGACGATCACTGGGCCGGGGAACATCGGCGACAACGAGCTCAGCGGCGGGGCGACCGTGTACGGCGGCACGGCGAACCCCTCGATCGGGACGATCAGCCGGACGGAGACCGGCGGGACCTTCTTCCAGGGGGTTGGCGCGGGTCAGTACACCCGCAGCAAGGCCCAGCTCGGAACCGGTGACCAGGCCTACTACGGCGCGCTGGCGACCGACGGCAACCTCCCGATCGCGACGTTCGCCGACCTCAGCGGCAACGTGTTCCTGCGCGAGTGGTCGGGGCAGGGCGACGCCAACGACGCGACCACCTGGTCGCAGAGCTCTTTCCCCGGCTACTCGCCGCAGATCATCGCCGGGGCCGCAGGGGTGTTCGTGCTCTACCGCGACACCTCGATCAACAGCTCGAATGTGTTCATCCGCCGGGTCTCGGGGGGGACGGCGAGCGGCGCTGCCGTGAAGCTCGCGTCGGCGGTCGACCAGCCGATCATCTCCGAGAGCCCGTCCGGCCTGATCTCGCTCGCGTACGTCGATCCGAAGGGCGTCGAGGTTCGGACTTCGACCGACGGGGTCCACTTCGCGCCGCAGCAGCTGACCGCGATGATCCCCTCCGGCCACGAGGTCGGCCACCTGGTCACCGGCGCGACCGGCGACGGCGGCGGCTTCGTCTCGTTCGTCAAGGACCCGACCGGCGCCGAGGGGATCGGGCCGGTCGTCGCGTCCGCGTTCGGCACCCAGCAGGCGACCGGGAAGGGCGGCCTCGGGTCGCTGCCGGGCGGCGGGATCGGCTCGCCGGTCGGCGACCAGCTCGCGACCTCGACCTGCACGACCGCCAAGTTCGGAGTCGTCACCGCCCAGATCAAGGCGGGCTGCTTCCTGCACGACCCGTCGAACCCGCGCCTCGACGTGTCACTCGGCGAGGTCGACATCAACGGCCTCAGCATCATCCCCGACGCCGGCGTCAAGATCGGAATCGACCCGAGGCAGCACACGATCGATACGAGCGGCAGCGTGTCCGTCGTCCTCAAGGGCCCGGGGATCAACGTGACGATCTGGCACGGAGAGATCCACGCGAAGATCCCCGTCGCTATCCCCGGCGCCGACCTATTCGATTTCCACGAGCTCACGCCGCCTGACGTCGCGGGCTTCCCGGTCTCGGGGGACGTCGACGTGAAGCTCTCGGGCGGCGGCGTGCAGGTGCCGATCTCGCTGAAGCTGCCCGGATACTTCGGTGGCGTCACCGGCTCGGCGACGCTCGAGTCCACGCTCGCCGGCGGCCTGCAGCTGGGCTCGCTCGAGTTCAAGATCGGCGACGCGAATTTCGGGGCGCTCGAGCTCAAGAACGTCGACGTCTCCTACACGCAGCAGGGCGACGTGTGGAAGGGCACCGGCACCGTCAACGTCCCCGCCGGCGGCTCGGCGCTGAGCCTGTCGATCGCGATCGAGTTCGACAACGGGAACTTCACGAGCGGCTCGTTCGACGTCGGGCTCCCGTACCCGGGAGTGCCGCTCGACCTCAACGACACGCCGCCGCAGCTGTACCTGACGCACGGCGGCCTCGGCCTGGGCCTCAACCCGGTCACGCTGTCCGGGACGATCGGGTTCGGCATCTCGCCGCTGTCGGCGCCCGGCGCCGGCGGCACGCACGACTACATCTTCAGCCTCGACGGCACGCTGTCCGTCGCGTTCGGCAACCCGGTCACCGTCACCGTCGGCGCGACCGGCTTCCTGTACCAGATCAAGGTGGACGACGGCACACTCGTCTACCGGATCCCCGACCAGGTATCGCTGACCGGCACCTCCGGATACGACCTCGGAATCGTCTCCTACGACGGCAAGCTGAGCGCGATCATCGACCCGAAGAACAACAAGTTCGGCGGCTCGATCAGCGCCGGCCTGACGCTACATCTCGACGCGCTCGGGGTGATTCCGGGAATCCCGACCGACATCACGATCCCGACGCAGGCGATCGCGATCAACAACACCGGCTTCGGCGTCTACATCCCGCCGGGACTGGGTCCGTACGTGGGCACGGTCACCTACCACTGGGGCGACACGTTCCCCGCCCTGCACCCGTTCTCCTCGGACCTGAGCCAGTTCACCGCCGGGCTCCCGGCGGCCGCCGCGGACCGCGTTCGCGCACACGCGGCCGCAGGCGCTACGACCTTCCGCGTGCCGGCCCACGCGACGTCCGCTGCGATCGAGGTCGCCGGTAACGGGGGCGCGCCGGCGGTCGTGCTGACCGCGCCCGACGGCAAGCAGATCGTCCCCGCGACCGGGTTTGGCGGCGGGGCCACCGCGGTCGCGCTCGGGGACGGAAAGGCGCAGGTCACCCACGTCGGCATCGACCATCCCGCCGCCGGGCAGTGGACCGTCGCGCAACAGCCCGGCTCCTCGATCCCGATCACCGCCGTGAAGTACGCGACCGGCGGCCCGGCCCCGACGGTCAGCGCGACGCTCACGGGGCGCGGCACCCGCCGGGTCCTCCGCTACCACGCGAAGGTGCCGGCGAACGTCACGATCTCGTTCGCCGAGCAGACGGGCAAGTTGTTCCACGTGGTCGGGCGGGCCAGCGGCGCGTCCGGGACGATTCCGTTCACCCCGGCGCTCGGAGCCGCCGGCCGCCGCTCGATCGTCGCGATGGTCGACAACGACGGGCTCCCGCTGAGCCGCAAGGTCGTCGCCACCTACGTCGCGCCGGCGCCACCGCATCCGCAGCGTCCCCGCCGCGTCCAGGTGCGGTCCACCGCGCGCACCTTCGCGGTCAGCTTCACGCCTCCCGCCGGCGCCGTCCGCACGCTGATCCGGATCGTCGCGACCGACGGCCGGCGGCTGCAGGAGGTCGTGTCGCTCCGCACCCGGCGCCTGTCGGTGCCGGTGATCGGGTTCCGTGACGGGATCAGGGTGACGGTCAGCGGGATCGGCGCCTACGGCCGCTCCGGGCCATCTCGTGCCGCAAGCGCGAGCCGAAAGAAGTAGCGCACAGCCGCCCCGAGTAGCCTCCGGTTGATGGAGGATTGGCGGCTGGCCACCTCGGACGACGTGGCTGCGGCCGCGACACTCGCACGTGAGCGGGGGCGCTTCGGGATCGACACCGAGTTCATGTCCGAGGGCCGGTACCGCGCACTGCTGTGCCTCGTGCAGATCGTGGTCGACGATCCGGGGTCGGAGACCGGGACCCGGATCGAGCTGATCGACTCGCTCACCGACGTCGACATCTCACCGCTGCGGGACCTGCTCGCCGACCCGGCGATCGAGATCGTGCTCCACGCGGGGCGCCAGGATGTCGCGATCCTGCGGCGGGCCTGGGGCACTTCGCTGTCGAACATCTTCGACACCCAGGTCGCCGCCGGATTCGCGGGCTCGGGCGCCCAGACGGGATACGGCAACCTGCTCGGCCAGATTCTCGGGCTCCGGGTCGGGAAGACCGCGAGCTACACCCGCTGGGACGCGCGGCCGCTGACCGATGAGCAGCTGAGCTACGCGGCCGAGGACGTCGCGCACCTGATGGAGCTCTCCGACGAGCTGCAGCGGCGGTTGGAGGGCAGCGGACGGCTCAGCTGGGCTCGCGAGGAGTGCCGCCGGCTCGAGGCCGCGACCGACGAGCGGGACCCAGAGACCGCCTGGGAGCGGTTGCCGCGGGTCGGGCAGCTCGATCCCCGGGCGCGCGCGGTCGCCCGCGAGCTCGCTGCCTGGCGCGAGCGCACCGCCTCGACCGAGGATCGCCCGGTCGGCTCGGTGATGGCCGACCCGGCGCTGGTCGAGGCGGCGAAGCGCCAGCCCTCGAACCTGCGTGCGCTCGAGCAGATCCGCGGGATCCACCCATCCGGCATCCGCCGGCGGGGCCAGGCGATCCTCGACGCGATCGCGGCGGGCCGGAACGCGCCGCCGATCCCACGCGAGCAGGCGCGGGAACGCTTCGACCCCGCCGATGCGCCGCTGATCGCGCTGGCCGAGGCGCTGCTGCGGGCCCGCGCGCTCGAGGCCGGGCTCGCGTATGAGCTGATCGCCTCCCGCGCCGAGCTCGAGCTGATCATCGGCGCCACCCGCCGCGGCGAGTCTCCCCCTGCGGTGCGCACGCTCGAGGGGTGGCGCTCGGAACTCGTCGGCGAGGACCTCCGGGCGCTGCTCGCGGGCTCGAGCTCGCTGTCCGTCGGCCCGGACGGCCGCCTCGTGCTCAGTCCGGCCCGGCCTCCAGCAGAACCGACATCGCCGGCGAGCGGTCGAACATCGTCTGCGCGAGCCTGGTCGTGATCCGCCGCGGGCGCTGGATCCAACCGAGGTCGATCCCGAGCAGGTCGGCCGCGGCGGTCGCGTAGGTGACCCGCAGCTTCTGCCCGGGCGACGCGGCCGCCCGCTGCTGACCGTCGTCGGGGGCGACGCCGCTCCAACCGGCCTGCTTGAGGTGATCGCGCTCGGCCTTCACCAGATCGGCCGAGCTCCCGTAGCCGTGCCCGAGCACGACCAGCTCGACCGCGCAGAACGCGTCCGTGCCCTTGTCGCACTCCCGGACCTCGGAGGCGACGCTGGCGCCCCGGACGAGCGGCAGGTCCGAGCGGGTCGGCGACGAGCTCGACGCCGAGCCCCCGCAACCCGCGAGCCCGGCGACCACTGCGGCCACCGCGAGTCCTACAGTTTTGGAGCTCATGGGCTGGAGCGCAAGCGTAGCCGAGCTCCCAGAGTGGGCCCGCGGCCTGCTCGCGTCGGCCCCGGTCGCGCGCCTGGGGATGATCGACGACGACGGGGCGCCGCGGGTGCTGCCAGTCACGTTCGCGGTCACGGGTTCCGCGCTGGTGACGGCCGTCGATCACAAGCCGAAGCGGCGACCGGGCGCCGAGCTCGCCCGGGTGAAGTGGCTCCGCGCGCATCCGCGCGCCGCGCTCACCGTCGACCGCTACGACGACGACTGGTCGCGGCTCGCGTGGGTCCAGGCGTTGGGCGTCGTGCGCGTGCTCTCCGTCGAGGACGCGCCGGATGCGATCGCGGCGCTCGTCGCCCGGTACCCCCAGTACGTCGACCGAGCTCCCGGCGGCCCGGTGCTGATGCTGGTGCCCGAGCGGCTGTTGTGGTGGCGCGGTCGCTAGCGAGCGTCCCACGGGCTGAGCGCGGCCGCGATCGCCTCGCGGCCCAGCCCGGCGCCGAGGCAGCACAGCAGCGCGATCCGCGCTGCCGCCGCGGACAGGAACGGGACGCAGACGGCGGCGCTCGAGCGGATGTCGGCCTCGGCACCCTCGAAGCCGTACGTCGAGAACAGCATCGACGAGCGGTCCGGCCGGCAGGTGACGAGCACCGGGAGCCTCTGCGCGGTGTCGCGCAGCTCGGCGAGCACTCCCGGAGGGACGTGTCCGGCCCCGAGCGCGACCAGCACCGCTCCGTCCGCGTCGGCGGCGGCGCGCCGGAGCTCGTCCCCATCGTCGCCCAGGCCGGTCTCGACGACCGGGACCCGATGCTCGAGCCGCTCGACCGCGAGGACGCGCGGCCGGACGGGCGTCGCGTGCAGCCAGACCCGGCCCTCGACGATCCGTCCGATCGGTCCGGCGACGGGGGAGCCGAAGGCCGATGGACCGGTGCTGTCAACCTTGCGAACGGTCATCGCGGCGTGGATCTCGCCGCCGAACGCGACCACCACTCCGAGCTCGTCCGCGTGCGTGGAGCCCGCGACCGCGACCGCGTCGACCAGGTTCGCCGCGCCGTCCGCCCCGGGCGCGCTGCCCGGGCGATTCGCGCCCGTCAGCACGATCGGCGCCACCGCGTCGTGCAACACCGCGCACACGACCGCGAGCTCCTCCATCGTGTCGGTTCCGGTCGTGATCACGACGCCCTCTCCGGCGGCGGCACCGCGGGCGGCGCGGCGCGCGATCTCGAGCGCCTGTCCGAGCGTCATCTGCGGACCGGGAACGCTCGTGACGGTCTCCGCCTCGAGCCTCGGTACCGCCGAGAGCTGCGGCACCTCGGCGATCAGCCCCGACGCGTCGAGGGCCGGAACCGCGCGGCGGCCCCGCATCGCGATCGTCCCTCCCGCCGCGAGCAACCGCACCGGGCGGCTCAGCTGCGAGAGTGCCTCCTCCACGGTGGCGGCGACCCTAGCGTGTTTCCGGCATGACCTACTAACCTGGCCATCCGTGTCGACCGCCGCCGATCCGCTCACCGACCCCGAGCTGCTTCAGACCGAGTGGGACCTCGACCCGCTGGTCGACGGCGAGGGCGCCGACGGCGCGGATCGGTTTCTCGATGACGCCGTCGCGCGCGCGTCCGCATTCAACGAGTCCTACGCCGGCCGGGTCGCCGACCTCGACGGCGACGGCCTGCGCAGCGCGATGGAGGAGCTCGCCGAGATCGAGGAGCTGGTCGGTCGCGCTGGCTCGTACGCGTCACTCCGGTTCTCGACCGACACGGCGGACCCCGAGCGCGGTGCGCTGCTCCAGCGCGTTCAGGAGCGCGCCACCGAGATCGAGACCAAGCTGCTGTTCTTCGAGCTCGAGTGGGCGGCCCTCGACGACGAGCGCGCCCACGAGCTGCTCGGGGCTCCCGGGCTCGACTTCTGTCGCCACTACCTCCGGAGCGCCCGGCGCTACCGGCCACACCTGCTCTCCGAGCCCGAGGAGAAGATCCTGGCGGAGAAGTCGATCGCGTCGGAGGCCGCGTGGGCGCGGCTGTTCGGTGAGCTCACCTCCGCGCTCCGAGTCCCGCTCGACGGCGACGAGCTGACGCTCGACATCGCGCTCAGCCGGCTGCAGTCGTCCGACCGCGAGGCTCGCCGCGCGACCGCCGAGGCGGTGTCCGCGGCGCTCGAGCCCGGGCTCCGCACGCGCGGCTTCATCTACAACACGCTCGTCTACGACAAGTCCGTCGGCGACAGGCTGCGCCACTACCCGCACTGGCTCGCGAGTCGGAACCTGGCCAACGAGGCCTCGGACGACTCGGTGATGGCGCTGATCGAGGCGGTCCGTGGGCGGTACGACATCCCGCAGCGCTGGTACGTGCTGAAGGCGAAGCTGCTCGGGATCGAGCGGCTCGCCGACTACGACCGGGCGGCGCCGGTGCTGTCGGGAGACGTGACGTTCTCGTTCGCCGAGTCGCGTGAGCTCGTGCTCGACACCTACCACGACTTCTCCTCGACCGCGGGCCAGATCACGCGCCGGTTCTTCGATGAGCGATGGATCGACGGTCCGCCGCGGCCGCACAAACGGGGAGGCGCGTTCTGCTCGTACACGGTGCCGTCGGTCCACCCGTACGTGCTGCTGAACTTCACCGCGCGCCGGCGCGACGTGCTGACGATGGCGCACGAGCTCGGGCACGGCCTCCACGCCGCGCTCGCCCAGCCGCAGGGGATCTTCCACCAGTCGACGCCGCTGACGCTCGCCGAGACCGCTTCGGTGTTCGGCGAGACGCTCGTGTTCGAGCGGCTGCTGCGCGAGGCGCCGGACGACGAGCAGCGGCTGAGCCTGCTGGCCGACAGGATCGACGGGGCGATCGCGACCGTCTTTCGCCAGATGGCGATGAATCGCTACGAGCACCTCGTGCAAACGGGCCGGCGGACCGAGGGCGAGCTGTCGGCCGACCGCCTCGGCGAGCTCTGGGTCCAGACGCAGTCCGAGCTGTTCGGCGACTCCGTCGAGATCACCGACGGCTACCGGATGTGGTGGTCCTATATCCCCCACTTCATCAACACGCCCGGCTACGTATACGCCTACGCCTACGGCCAGCTGCTGGCGCTGTCGGTGTACGGCCGCTACCGGGAGGAGGGCGAGACGCTCGTCCCTCGCTATCTGGAGATGCTCGCTGCGGGCGGTTCCCGCTCACCGGAGGAGCTCGCCGCGATCGTCGGGATCGACCTGGCGGACCCCGGCTTCTGGGATTCCGGCCTGAAGCTGATCGACGATCAGCTCGCCGAGGCCGAGCGGCTCGCGGCGGCGCGGCCCTAGGCTCGCGCCTTACGCGTCCTGCTCCGCTCCTCCTGGCGGTCGACGACGTTGACGATCAGCTTCATCACCTGATCAACGCCCGTCGCCTTCGCCTCGCCCTTCTCGAACGCCACACGCCAGTCGCGCACGTGGCCCTTGGTCGCGAGCTCGTTGAACCGGGCGCGCTGCACTTCGATCTGGACCTTGGCGTCGGCCGCGATGTCCTTGGTCACCTTCGGACCGGGCAGCTCCACCCGGTACTGCTGCACGTCGTGACGCGCTCGCAGGTCGAGACCCGCGACCAGCTTCAGCGGCTGCAGCGCCGGCACCTCTTCGAGGAACCGCGTGACCGCGGTCTCGATCAGCGCCTTCGTGTCCGATGGAGATGTCAGGAGCCGGAGTCTAGTGGTCTGAGTCGCTGGCACAGGGGAACCGAGAGGGGCCGCCGGCGCCGCGGTCAGGCGGCGCCAGGGTCCCACTCGAATGCCGTCGGATCTCCGACTCAGGCCACCCGTGGCCTCACATCACCTGGAAGAGGACGCTCACCGTCTTCCCCGCCTTGCCGGACGCCCGCGGAGTGAGTTCCAGCTTGTAGTGGCCCTTGATCAGCGTCTTGCCGGCGAACTTGCGCTTGATCGCGACCCTGTTCCGGCCGGCCTTGTCGTTGCGGGTGAAGCTCCCGAGCTTCGAGTACCGCGTGCACTTGCGGCGCACGGTCTTGACGCAGCGCAGCGCGGTCAGCGTCGTGCTCGCGACCTTCGAGTCGCTGTAGACGACCCTCGTGCCGGCCGATGCCTTGAACGACTTAGGCGAGACCGACAGGCCGCTGATCGCCGGCGTCACCGACGTCTTGACGGTCCGGTCGGCGCCGATCGCGGTGCCGTCCATCGCGACCACGACCACTCGGTAGTGGTACGTCGTATTCGCCTGCAGCCCGGTCAGCTTGGCCGCCACCGGCACGGCGGCGACGCCGCCGAGCTTCTGGGCCGGGGTTGTCTTGCCGTACTTCGTGGTGGCCCCGTACTGGAACACGACCGCCGCGGTGCCCGCGTACGGCGTGACGCTCGCCGTCAACGTCGTGCCGTTGAGCGTGACGTCGGTCGCCCCTCCGGTCGTTGCCCCCGGGCCGACCACCTCGTACGCGCCGATGTCGCACTTCGACGCGCTCGCGCCGCTCGGCCGCGGAGCGCCGCGCTCGTCGGTCCCGGGGCAGTTCGCGCCGCTCGCCGGGATCGCGTTCAGTGCCGCGCTCCCCGGTTGGAGCGAGATCGTCGGCGCCGGTCCGCCGTTGTTCTGGAGCGGCCCCAGGTTCGGGTCACCGCTCGCGAACGTCGAGGGACAGCTCGAGTCGCCGAAGCTGAGGTTGAACCCGCCGTCGAGGACGGATGCCGAGCAGTTGCCGCCGACGCTCAGCGCCAGCAGCGAATTGCGGAGCGTGATCGGAGTACCGACCGCCATCACGCCTCCGGCCGTGCCGGCGGCACCGGTCGAACCGGTGGTCCCGCCGGGCGTGCCGCCGGTGCCTCCGGTTCCACCCAGGCCGGCGTTGTTTCCGGCCGCCGTCACCTGAAGTAGCGTCGAGTTCGACGAGCCGGACTCGCCGAATCCCCCGCCGCTGCCGCCAGAGCCGCCGCTGCCGCCGCTGCCGCCGGCCGTGGTACCCGGGCCGCCGGTGCCGCCGGTGCCACCGGCGCCCGCCGTGTTCGAGGCGAAGGTCGAGTTCGAGATCGCGAGCGCACCGCCGTCGGACCAGATGCCGCCGCCGTTCGCTCCGGCGGCACCGCCGGCGCCGTTGCCGCCAGTTGTCGTCATGCCGGTGGCGCCGTTGCCGCCGACGCCACCGTTGCCGGCGGTGTTGCCGCGGATCGTGCTGCCGCCGACGTTCAGCGTGCCGCCAAAGTTCTCGATCCCACCGCCGGTTCCGCCGGCGCCGCCCTTGCCGCCGGCCCAGCCCGAGTTACCCTGGGCGCCGGCGCCGCCTGAGCCGCCGGCTCCGGCCGTGTCGCTGCTGATCGTGTCGCCGCTGAGACTCAGGCTGCCGGTGTTGTAGATCGCACCTCCCGAGCCGCCGGGCCCGCCGTCACCGCCGGCGCCCGTCGAGCCGGCCCCGCCGGAGCCGCCGTTGCCGGCGTGGGAGTTGGTGATCGCCGCGTTCGTGAGCGTAAGCGTGCCCTGGTTCAGGATCGCGCCGCCGTTCGCGCCGGCCCCTCCGGTGCCGCCCGGGCTTCCATCCGCCCCTCCGGCCGCCTGGCCGTTGACGATCGTGAGGTTCGTGATCGTGACGTTCGCCCCGCTCGAGAGCTGGAACACGCGATCGTTCAAGCCGCCCGCGTCGATCGTCGTGTTGGTGAGGTTCGAGCCCGTGATCGTCAGGCTCTTGACGATCGGAGCGATGGCCAGCGAACCCGGGGGCGGGAACGTGCCACCCAGCTGATAGCGCCCGGCGGGCAGGACGATCGTGTTCGCGCCGAATGCCGCCGGCGCGCAGTCGGTCTGACTCGAGCCCGGCGAGTCGACATCGAGGACCGCCTTTCGCAACGAGCACTGCCCGTCGCCGGCCTGCTGGTCGTCGAAGAACGTGTTGACGTTGATCGTCGCGGCGGACGCGGACGCCGAGCCCGCACCGACCGTGAGCAGCACTACGAGAGCAAGCAGACGCCCGCGCACCATTTCGCCTCCTGATCCGTTTGGAGCGCCACCCGGTCGGCGCAGAAGATGAGGGCTTAAACGCTTGGTCCCCCGCGAAGTTTCGGGTGAGCGCCGATTGACTCGGATCCCCGCAGGCGCGAGGATGAGCGGTGGACCGGAAAGGAGGGTTCCATGGCCCGCATGATGGCCGACTGCCGCGCCGCACCAAGCGAGTCTGGCTGCTCGCTGGTGATCATCGGCGAGGAGGACGAGGTCGTCCGCGCCGCCGCCGAGCACGCAGCGTCCGTGCACGGGCACGAGGACACGCCGGAGTTCCGTGAGGAGATCCGGGGATTCCTCGAGCCCGCGGACGCGTACGCCGCGGAGCGCGCGCCCGCCGCGACCTGAAAAACGGGGCGCGCCCCCCAAGGGCGCGCCCTCTCACAGCAGCCGCGCCAGAACCGCAGGTGCGGCTAGATCTTGTGCCGCTGCAGCAGCTTGCGGCCGATCACCATCCGCTGGATCTCGCTCGTGCCCTCCCCGATCAGGAGCAGCGGCGCGTCACGGTAGATCCGCTCGATCTCGTACTCCTTCGAGTAGCCGTAGCCGCCGTGGATCCGGAGCGACTCCTCGGCGCAGAAGCGACCGGCCTCAGAGGCGAACAGCTTCGCCATCCCGGCCTCGATGTCGCTCCGCTCCCCGGAGTCCTTCATCCGCGCGGCACGGTAGACGAGCAGGCGGGCGGCATCGACCTGCGTCGCCATGTCCGCGAGCTTGAACTGGATCACCTGGTGCTCGGCGATCGGCTTGCCGAACGTCCTGCGCTCCTGCGAGTACCTGAGTGCGAGCTCGAGCGCTCTTTGAGCGAGGCCGACTCCGCGTGCGGCGACGTTGACCCGGCCGAGCTCGAGCGCGTCCATCATCTGCGGGAAGCCCTTGTTGAGGCCAGCGCCCTCGCCGCCGAGGATCTGGTCGGCGCTCAGCCTGTAGCCGTCGAACACAAGCTCGGTCGACTCGACGCCCTTGTAGCCCATCTTCTTGATCTGCGGCGGGACGTCGAAGCCCTTGTATTCGCCGGTGCCCTCGGCGACGCCGGGCTCCTTCTCGGCGATGAAGCAGGTCAGACCGCGGTGCTTGGGCTCGGCGTTCGGGTCGGTGCGGACGAGCACGAACACGAGGGCGGCTCGCAGACCGTTAGTGACCCACATCTTCGTGCCGTTGATCTCGTACGTGTCGTCGTCGAGCTTCTTGGCCGAGGTCTTGATCGCGGCGACGTCGGAGCCGAGCTCGGGCTCGGACAGGCTGAACGCGGCGCGGATCTCGCCGGTCGCCATCCGCGGCAGGTACTTCTGCTTCTGCTCGTCGGTTCCGAACTTCATCAGCAGGTAGGAGCCGATGAAGTGGGTGTTGAGGATGCCGGAGATGGAGATCCAGCCCCGGCTGAGCTCCTCGACGATCATCGCGTAGGTCGTCAGGTCGAGCCCCATCCCCCCGTACTCCTCGGGGATCGTGACGCCGAACAGGCCGAGCTCCTTCATCTGCTCGACGATCGGCTCGGGGAACTCGTCTTCGTGGTCGTAGTGCTCGGCGTTGGGGATGATCTGCTCGTCGGCGAACTGGCGCACCATCTCGGTGATCGCGCGCTGTTCCTCGGTGAGCTCTGTCTGCGTCGTGACGGTGGCCATGTTGCGGAACTGTGTCAGGTTTCGGGGGGGAAGGCCGCCGTCACGAGGCTATGAACAATGTGGGACGAAACTCGGATATAGACCGAGTTATCGCCCAGATTGCCCGTGGGCAGCACGGGAACATCACCCGGGCGCAGCTGCTGGCGGCCGGGCTGGACGATGACGCAATCCGATGGCGCCTCCTTCGTGGCCGCCTTTTCCGTCTCCACCGAGGCGTCTACGCCGTGGGCCGCCCGCCAACCACCCCCCTCGAACGCGCCGCAGCCGCCGTCCTCGCCTGCGGCGACCGCGCCGCCCTCGGGTTCGGCTCAGCCCTGATCCTCCACGGCTTCTGGAAGCGGTGGGACGAGCCGTTCGAGCTCGTCCTCGCGTGCGACCGCAGGCCACAGGGCATCAAAACGCACCGCATGACGGGCCTGCTCCGCCGCGACATCGACGTCGTCCAGGGCCTCAGGGTCACCAGCCCGGCCCTCACGCTGCTGCACGCAGCGCCACGGATGGCCCCGACATCGCTCACACGCGCCGTCAACGACTCGCGCCGCGCCAAGCTCCTGACGCGCGACGAGCTGGCCGACGTCATAACAAGATTCCCGCTGCGCCCCGGTGCACCGCTGCTCAAAGAGCACGCGCAAACCACGCAAAATCCCACCCGCTCGCCCTTCGAGGACGACTTCCTCCCGTTCTGCAAGCGCTACCGCCTCCCGACGCCTCGTGTCAACATCATGCTCCACGGCCACGAGGTCGACGCCTACTTCGAGGAGGCGAGGCTGATCGTCGAGTGCGACGGGTGGGACTTTCACAACGACCGCCAGGCGTTCGAAGACGACCGCGAACGCGACGCCACCATGCTGCTGCACCGAATCGCGACGATCCGCCTCACCAAGCGACGGCTACGCAGCGAGCCCGACCGCGAGGCCACGCGCCTCCACGCGATCATCGACACCAGAAGCCGCACATAGACTGCCCGGCGTGTCGACCGTCGAACGGCTCCAGAAGTTCATGGAAGGCTCGTTCCCGGGCGACCTCGGGATCGAGCCGCTCGAGGTGAGCGAGCAGGCGATCCGCGGCCGGCTCCGGATCGACCGCCGCCACCTCCATCCGCGCGGCTACGTCCAGGGCGGCGTGTGGGTCGCGTTCGCCGACTCCGTCGCGGCCTGGGGAACGATCCTCCACCTCGGCGAGGGCGCGAGTTTCAGCACGGCCGAGCTCAAGGTCAACGTGTTCGCGACCGCGACCGAGGGCGACGAGCTGCTCGCGACCGCCGAGCCGCTTCACATCGGCTCGCGCACTCAGGTCTGGGAGGTACGGATCAGCAAGGACGACCGGCTCGCGGCCAACTTCGTCTGTACCCAGATGGTGCTCGCGCCGAGGGACTAGCGTCCTGAGTCGAAAATTCGACGGCATTCGAGTGGCCCCTGGCCCCACCTGACGGCGTCCTCGGTCGGGGCAATATGTCCAATATTGCCCCTCCCTGCGTCCTTGTCAGCCGGCGCCAGCGACCCCTCTCGGTGCCGCCGAACCTCCGACTCAGAACACTAGCCGCGCGTCTGGACCGCGGGCGCGTTCTGCGCCTCGGTCTTGACGCCGTGGCTCCACGGCGACTCCGGGCGCTCCTGGAGCTCGCCGTCGAGCTCGAGGTCGATCCGCTCGTTGAAGAAGCAGACCATCCCCGCGATCCGGCGCACTTCGTCGAACGGCTCGGAGTAGAACCACAGCAGGTCGCGGCCCTCGGCCCCCGGCGCCGAGTAGTACCCGGCCTCACCCTTGTAGGGGCAGCGGGTTACCGTGTCCGACGGCTCGAGCTCGACGACCACGTCCTCGCGTGGGAGGTACCAGCGCGGCGGCAGGTTCGACTCGAACAGCGCCATCGCCCGGGTCGACTCGGCCAGCAGCTCGCCGTCGAGCGAGACCCGCACGTGCCGATCGGTGGGGATCACGTCGACGCGGTGATAGGGGTCGCGGGGGTGGGCGAAGATCTCCTCGTCCTCCTCGTACCAGTGGTCCATCCGCTTGAAGTAGAAGGCGATCAGGCCCCTCAGCTCCGGCGGCGCGTCCGGCAGCGGCTCCGGGTAGTACCACGCCCCGGCCTCGACCACGTTGGGGCCGACCCGGATCGTGTGGTACGACGCGTCGCCCTTCTTCGGGCAGTGGGTGTGGCGGTCGCTCGGCTCCAGGACATCGGATCGGACGTCCTCGGGCGGGAAGTAATAGATCGGCTGGTGGCCCGACTCGTGCAGCAGGAACGCGCCGGTGGTGTCGGCGATCGTCTCGCCCCCGACCACGACCCGGATCCGCTTCGGCGTTGGGTCCAGGTACAGCGCGCGCCCGGGCGGCGGCGGCTCGAAGTTGAACACCCCCGCCGGCTTGCGGCCGAACGGCCCGTCGCCACTCATCAGACCCATGCAGCGAGCCTAGCAACGAGCCGTAGTCACCCCGCGACGACGATCCCGAGCCACACGATCGCGAGCGAGACGATGAAGATCGCCGCGTCGAGCAGATGCCATTCGGGCTTGCGGAGGTGGGCGAAGATCAGGCCGACGACCACGACCACGAGCCCCAGCTTGACCTGCAGGGTCGAGTCGCTCCAGCGATGGAAGTGGCTCGCCATCGCCGCGCCGGTCACGAACAACAGCAGGATCGCCGCGATCGTCCCGTACCCGAATCGCCGGGCGGCGGCCCGCATCGGGACGCCCTCCTCGCGTCCGCGGAGCACAGGCACGACGACCGCCGCCAGCATCAGCTGGCCGCCGACGAAGAACGCCATTGCGAGCAGATGCAGCCAGAGGATCCCGTCCCACAACGGCATGGCGCGGCATCGTGGCAGACTCGCCGCCGATGAACTTCGCCCGTGATGTGGTCGACGCGGCGGCGCCGGAGCGCCTCGCGCTGATCGAGCTCGACCGCGATGGCGGCCGCCGCGAGTGGTCGTTTGATGAGGTGGCCGACCGCAGCGCGCGGCTCGCGACAACGATGCGCGACCAGGGCGTCAACCGCGGCGACGTGGTGATGACGCTGATCGGCAACCGCCCGGAGTGGGTGTTGGCGATGGTCGCGTGCTTCCGGATCGGAGCGGTCGCGCTGGCATGCAACGAGCAGCTCCGCGCGAAGGACCTCCGGATACGGCTCGACGCTGCGGACCCGAAGCTGGTCGTCGCAGACGAGCGCGACCTCGCCGAGCTCTCCGGCGCTAAGCCCGGATGCCCCGTCCTCACGATCCCCGACGAGGCCGCGTACAACGCCGAGCCGGCCGAGCCCGTCGAGCTCGACCCGAGCGACCCATGCCTGATCACGTTCACGAGCGGTACGACCGGCGAGCCGAAGGGCATCGTCCACGGGCAGCGCTACCTCCCCGGGCAGGTGCTGCAGGCGACCCACTGGATGGACGCGCGCGAGGGCGATCTCGTGTGGTGCACGGCGGCGACCGGGTGGTCGAAGTCGGCGCGCAACGCGTTCATCGCGCCGTGGCTGAACGGCGCCGCCGCGCTGCTCCACGACGCCCGCTTCGATCCGGTCGAGCGCCTTCAGATCGTCGCGGCGGAGGGAGTCAACGTGCTCTGCATGGCGCCCACCGAATACCGGGTGATCGCCAAGCGCACGACGCTCGAGCCGATCCCGGGGCTGCGGACCCTGGTCGCCGCCGGCGAGGCGCTCAACCCGGAGGTGATCCGCGCATTCAAGGAGGTGCTCGGGGTCGAGATCCGCGACGGCTACGGCCAGACAGAGACCGGGCAGCTGACCGGCAACCCGCCCGGCGAGCCGGTGCGGCCCGGGTCGATGGGGCGGCCGCTGCCGGGCGTGGCGCTCACGGTGGTTGACGGCGAGCTCGTGCTCACCGATCCGCACACGGACCCGACGTTCTTCGTCGCGCATCTCGGCGGTGAGCCGGCACCCGACCGCGATCCCTGGCACACCGGCGACCGCGTCCGCCTGGAGGACGACGGGTACCTGTACTTCGAGGCTCGCTCCGACGACCTGATCATCTCCGCCGGGTACCGGATCGGCCCGTTCGAGGTCGAGTCGGCGCTCGTCTCGCATCCCGCGGTCGCGGAGGCGGCGGTCGTCGCGGCGCCGGACGACGAGCGCGGCTCGGTCGTGCGCGCCGTGGTCGTGCTGCGCGACGGCTTCGCCCCTGGCGAGGCCCTCAAGAAGGACCTCCAGCAGCACGTCCGCGAGCAGACCGCCCCGTACAAGTACCCCCGCGTCGTCGACTTCACCCCCGAGCTGCCGAAGACCTCGAGCGGCAAGGTGCGACGCGCGCTGCTGCGGGCTGGCTAGGCTCGAAGCAATGGACCGCCCGGTGATCGGCATCGCGACGAGCCTCGTCGAGGCCTCGTGGAGCGTGTGGCAACAGCGCGCCGCGCTGACGCCGTACAACTACATTAGGGCGGTCCACCGCGCCGGCGGCATGGTGGTGATGATCCCGCCGGATCCCTCGTTCGACCGCGACCCCGACCAGATCCTCGATCTGGTCGACGCGCTGATCCTCGCCGGCGGCAACGACATCGACCCGTCCACGTACGGCGCCGAGCCGCACCCCGAGACGCACGCGACGGTGTCCGAGCGCGACGACTCAGAGCTCGCGCTCGTGCGGCGTGCGTGGGAGCGCGACATGCCGGTGCTGGGAATCTGCCGCGGGATGCAGCTGCTCAACGTCTCGCGAGGCGGGACGCTGCTCCAGCATCTTCCCGACGAGGTCGGCCACGCGGATCACCGGATCAACCCGGGGAGCTTCGACGGCGCCGACCACGACGTCCGGCTCGACTCCGGCTCGCTCGCCGCGCGCGCGGCCGGCGAGGAGGTACACGTCACGAAGTCGCACCACCACCAGGGAGTCGATGTCGTCGGCGACGGCCTCGTGATCACCGGCCACTCGGCGCTCGGCGACGACCTGCCCGAGGCGGTCGAGGCGCCCGAGCGGCAGTTCGTGCTCGGCGTCCAGTGGCATCCGGAGGCCGACCAGACGAGCACCGTGATCGGCGCGCTGGTCGAGGAGGCCCGCGCCTACCGCAATACTCGCGCGTCGGCGTAGCCCGCGTCGCGGATCGCGCGCCGCACCTGCTCGGCGTGCCCCTGACCGCGCGTCTCTAGCACGAGCTGGACCGCCGTCTCTCTGACGTGGAGGTCGAACCCCTCGCGAACGTGGATCACGTCGAGCAGGTTCGCGCCCTGCTCGGCGACGAGCGTCAGCAGCCGCGCGAGCGAGCCCGGGCGGTCCGAGACGCACGCGAGCACGACGAGCCGGCGGCCGATCTGGCTCTCGTGGCGGCGCACGATCTCGCCGAGCAGGCCGGGGTCGACGTTGCCCCCCGACAGGATCGCGACCGTGGTCCCGTCCGCCCGCGGCCGCACGCGGCCCGCGAGCAACGCGGCGACTCCGACCGCGCCGGCGCCCTCGACGACCAGCTTCGCCCGCTCGAGCAGGAACACCATCGCCTCAGCGACGTCGTCCTCGCCGACCACGACGAGCTCGTCGAGCCACCGATCGATCAGCGGCAGGGTCACCCGACCGGGGCGCTTGACGGCGATCCCGTCGGCGATCGTCATTGCCGAGTCGACCGCCACCGCGCGGCCAGCCTCGATCGAGGCGACGAACGGAGCGCAGTTCTCGACCTGAACGCCGACGACGCGGATGTCGGGCCGCGCCGATTTCAGCGCGATCGCGACCCCGCTCGCGAGTCCCCCGCCCCCAACCGGCGCCAGCACCGTGAGCGCACCGGAAGGCGCCTGCTCGAGCAGTTCGAGCCCGACCCCTCCCTGGCCCGCGATCACGATCGGGTCGTCGAACGGGTGCACGAACGCGAGCCGCTCGTCGGCGGCGGCCGCGCGCGCCTCCGCCAGCGACTCCTCGACGGTCAGCCCGGTGAGGTGGACGGTCGCGCCGAGCGCGGTAGCGGCCTCGACCTTCGAGATCGCGGCCTGGGCGGGCATGAACACGACGCAGCGGATCCCCCGCGCACGTGCGGCGTACGCGAGCGCCTGGCCGTGGTTGCCGGCGCTGGCCGTCACGACCCCCGGGGCACACTCGTCGCCAAGCGCCGCGAGCTTGGCGAGCGCACCGCGGAGCTTGAACGACCCGGTGCGCTGGAGGTTCTCCGCCTTGAGCACGACCGGCCCCCCGGCCCGCTCGCTGAGCGATCCGGAGGTCACGACCGGCGTGGTGCGCACGATCCCGGCACCGGCCGCGGCCGCCAGCCGGATGTCCGCGAGCGACACCTCGGTCGTCGCCTCGTGCTCTCCGATCACGTCAGTCAGGGATCGCCACCACCGCGTCGATCTCAACCTTCGCGCCGCGTGGCAGCGCGGCCACGCCGATCGCCACCCGCGCCGGCGGGTCCGCCTCGAAGAACGACTCGTACACGTCGTTGATCGCGGCGAACGAGCCCATGTCGGTGGTGTAGACGGTCAGGCGCACAGCGTCGCCGAGGCTCGCGCCAGCGGCGGCGCACACCGCCGCGAGGTTCTCCAGACATCTTCCGGTCTCTTCTCCGATCGAGCCGCCGACGAGCTCCCCCGTCCGCGGATCGATCGGGATCTGACCGGAGCAGAACAGCAGGTCGCCGCTGCGAATCGCGTGCACGTAAGGCCCAATCGCCTCGGGAGCGTCCGCTGCGTCGACGGGCTGGCGGCGGGGTGGCATCGCTTGATCGTATTGCCCGAATGTCCGCAGGGGTAGCCTGGACCGGTGCCGAACCGACTGGCCCGCGAGAGTTCGCCCTACCTGCGGCAGCACGCCGGCAATCCGGTCGACTGGTACGCGTGGGGGGACGAGGCGCTCGCGCGAGCGCGTGAGGAGGAGAAGCCGTTGCTCGTCTCGATCGGCTACTCCGCCTGCCACTGGTGTCACGTGATGGCCCACGAGTCGTTCGAGGACCCCGCCACCGCGGCCGCGATGAACGAGCACTTCGTGTGCGTCAAAGTCGATCGCGAGGAGCGTCCCGACGTCGACGCGATGTGCATGGAGGCGGTCCAGGCGATGACCGGCCGCGGCGGCTGGCCCCTGAATGCGTTCCTCACCCCCGAGCTGGTCCCGTTCTACGCGGGCACCTACTTCCCGCCGGAGTCGCGTCACGGGCTGCCCTCATGGCGGATGGTGCTCGATGCCGTCGCGGAGACTTGGGAGACTCGGCGTGAGGAGATCCGGCGACAGGGCGGCGAGATCCTCCGGTCGCTGGCGCCGACGGACAGGCTCGAGCCCTCGGCCGAGCCGATCCGCGAGGACCTCCTGTCGCAGGCACGCGACGCGCTGCGATCGATGTTCGACTCCGCCAACGGCGGCTTCGGCGGCGCGCCGAAGTTCCCGCAGTCCTCGCTGATCGAGTTCCTGCTCGCGCGGGGCGAGCGCGAGATGGCGCTCGAGACGCTGCGCGCGATGGCTCGCGGTGGTATCTACGACCAGGTCGGCGGCGGCTTCGCGCGCTACGCGGTCGACGCGACCTGGACGGTCCCCCACTTCGAGAAGATGTTGTACGACAACGCGCTGCTGGCGCGGGCGTACGTGCACGGTTGGCAGGTGTCCGGCGAGGATCGGATGCTCGAGGTCGCGGTCGAGACGCTCGACTGGGCACTGCGCGAGATGCGCGGACCCGAAGGCGGCTTCAGCTCTGCGCTCGACGCCGACTCCGAGGGCGAGGAGGGCAAGTTCTACGTGTGGACGCTCGAGCAGCTCCGCGACGCGCTCGGGCCGGAGCTCGCCTCGGAGGCGAGCACGTACTTCGGCGCGACCGAGCGCGGGAACTTCGAGCGCGGGATGAACGTGCTCGAGGCCCGCGGGCCCCGGCCGGAGCGGCTCGGAGAGATCCGGTGCAAGCTGTTCGGCGCCCGCGCGAAGCGTGTCCGTCCGGGGCTCGACGACAAGCGGCTGACCGCGTGGAACGCGATGATGATCTCCGCGCTGGCCGAGGCCGGCGCCGTGCTCGAGCGCGCCGACTACCTCGATGCCGCGAGCGCTTGCGCGTCCTTCGTGCTGAGCGATCTGCGCGACGGCGACGGCCGCCTGCTGCGGACCTGGAAGGACGGCGAGGGGCGGATCGACGGGTATCTCGAGGACCACGCGTTCCTGCTCGACGCGCTGATCACGCTGTACGAGTCGACGTTCGAGGAGCGGTGGTACGCAGAGGCGGTCGCGCTCGCGGACGTGCTAATCGAACGGTTCGAGGACCGCGAGAAGGGCGGGTTCTTTACCACCGCGTTGGACCGCTCAGAGCTGCCGATCCGCCGCAAGGACCTTGAGGACTCGCCGGTGCCGTCCGGTAACTCGGCCGCGGCGTTCGCGTTGCTGCGGCTGGCGCTGCTGTCCGGCGACGGCAAGTACGAGCGCCACGCGCTCGGTGTCCTGCGCCTCCTGTTCCCGCTCGCAGCCCGCCACCCGCTCGCCTTCGGCCACCTGCTGCGCGCGGCCGACTTCTACGCCGCCCCCGTCCGCGAGGTCGCGATCGTCGGCCCCGAGCCGCGCGAGCTCGTCCGCGTGATCCGCGACCGGTTCCAGCCTCACATTGTCCTTGCCGTCGGCGGCGGCGGCGACGTCGTCCCGCTGCTCGAAGGGCGCGAGCCGGTCGACGGCCGCGCCGCCGCGTACGTGTGCGAGCACTTCGTCTGCCAGGCGCCGGTCACCGTGCCCGACGAGCTCGCGGCCGCGCTCTAGCGCGCGGGTCACCAACGACCCGCGCTGCATCCTCGAGGATTACGCCAATCCGGCGGGACTGGAGCCGGGTCTAGGCCCCGGCTGGGCCGGATTCGAGCCGCTGCTTGAGTAGCTCGAGCGCCTTCTCGTTGCCATTGCGCATGCCGGCCGCGATGAACGGGGCGAGCAGCTTGAATAGCCCTCCCGGCGTCGGCGCCATCACCAGCTTGACGCGCGTCTGGTCGCCGGCGGGCGTGATCTCCCAGCGGCCGGCCGGCTCCATCGAGCCGGGACCGGCCTTGACCGCCGGTCCATGCCAGGCAAGGTGAGAGGTCGGCTCGAACTCGGTCCACTCGAAGGTGCCCCGTGCGCCCCGCGTCATCTTGTAGCTGTATCGAGTGCCGACGCCGGGGTCGCCCTCGGTGTCCTGGCTCACCGTCTCGAAGTCGGTCACGTAGCCGGGCAGGTCCTCGGCGTGCGCGAGGTACGCGAACACGTCGGGCGCGGGCCGGCCGATGGTGATCTCAGATTCGATCTGCATCTAGAGCACCGGCAGGTAGCGCTCGAGCTCCCAGGGGGTGACCTGCACCCGGTACTCCTCCCACTCCTGCCGCTTGATCTCGATGTAGCGGTTGAAGACGTGCTCGCCGAGCGTCCGCAGCACGAGCTCGGACTCGGCGGTCAGCTCGATCGCCTCGCCGAGCGTCTCGGGCAGCTGCTCGATCCCGAGCCGGCGCCGGTCGTCGGGCGACAGGTGGTACAGGTTCGTCTCCATCGGATCGGGCAGCTCGTAGCCGTGCTCGATCCCCTCGAGCCCGGCCTGCAACAGCGCCGCGAACGTCAGGTACGGGTTGCAGGCGGGATCCGGGCAGCGGAGCTCCATCCGCGTCGCCTTCTCCTTGCCGGGGTGGTACAGCGGCACGCGCACGAGCGCCGAGCGGTTGCGGCGCGACCACGCGACGTAGACCGGTGCCTCGTACCCCGGGACCAAGCGCTTGTACGAGTTGACCCACTGGGCGAAGATCGAGCAGATCTCGCGGGCGTGCCGGAGCTGGCCGGCGATGAACGCCTTGCCGACATCGGACAGGAAGTACTGGTCGTCGGCGTCGAAGAACGCGTTCGAGCCGCCCTGGAACAGCGACTGGTGGGTGTGCATCCCCGAGCCGTTCTTGCCGAACAGCGGCTTGGGCATGAACGTCGCGTGCAGCCCGTGCTTCAGCGCGTATTCCTTGACCGTGATCCGGTAGGTCATGCAGTCATCCGCCATCTTCAGCGCGTCGGAGTAGCGCATGTCGATCTCGTGTTGGCTCGGGCCGACCTCGTGGTGGGCGTACTCGGTGTGGATCCCGAGCTGATCGAGCGCGAGCACCGTCTCCCGGCGGAGGTCCGAGCCCGCATCGAGGGTCGTCAGGTCGAAATAGCCGCCCTCGTCGAGGACCTCGGTCGACCGGGAGTCACGGAAGTAGAAGAACTCGAGCTCCGGTCCCACGTAGTAGTGGTCGAAGCCCATCTCCTCCGCCCGCGCCAGCGCCCGGCGCAGGACGTACCGGGGGTCGCCTTCGTACGGGGTCCGCTCCGGCGTGTGGATGTTGCAGAACATCCGCGCGACCCCCTGCTCGGCCGGCCGCCACGGAAGGATCGCGAACGTGCTCGGATCGGGCATCGCGATCATGTCCGACTCCTCGATCGGGTTGAAGCCCGTGATCGAGGACCCGTCGAAGCCCATCCCCCCCTCGAACGCGTCGCCGAGCTCGGTCGCGTTGATCGAGAACGCCTTCAGCTGACCGAGGATGTCGGTGAACCAGAGCCGGACGAAGCGGATGTCGCGCTCCTGCACGAGCGACATCACGTCCTCGGCAGTCAGAGGCGCGGCGGTGCTGGTCATCGGTGAGCGAACGTTACTTGCTCGCGGGTGGAGCGGCCCGTACGGTGAAGCCGTGCGAATTCGGCTATCGGCAATCGTGGTCGGGGTGGCCGTGGCGGGCTGCGTGCCGGCAGCCGGGATGTCCGCGTCATCGGGTCGCGCGCGCCCCTGCGCCCCGGACCGCGCGCGCACGCTGATCGCGAATGATCGCGCGGCTGTCTACGCGCTTGGGGCGGGCGTCTACGGCTGCACCGCGTCGCAGCGGCGCTACCGGCTCGGCGCGAGCGACGGGACGCTCAGGGAAGGACGAGCCGGTCCGCTCGCGCTCGCCGGGGTGGACGTCGCCTACGGGCTCAGCAGCTTCGGAGTCGACACCGGCACCGCGCAGGTCCTGGTGCGGCGGCTGACCGACGGAGTCGTCCTACGGAGGGCCTCCGCGACCACGCACTTTGCGGGAGCGGAGTCGTATCAGTCGGTCGCCGCGCCCGTGGTCAAGGCCGACGGTGCCGTCGCGTGGATCGGACTTGGGCGCTCGATCATCGGCGGGCGGCCCGTCGTCGAGGTCCACCGGTACGACCGGCGAGGCCAGGCGCTGCTCGACAGCGGTTCTGCGGTCGCGACGGGATCGCTCCGATTGCAGGGCTCGCGGCTGACGTGGACGAAACGGGGCCAGCACCGCTCGGCGACGCTCAGCTAGGCGACGCCGGAAGGCTCAGACGCCGGCGGTCGCGCGCGGGGCGAGCCATCGCTCGGCCCACAGCTGGAGCTCGGACAGAGCCGGCTCGAGCTCCCGCCCCATCTCCGAGAGCGCGTACTCCACGCGCAGCGGCGGGCCGGGGATCACGGTCCGCTCGACGATGCCCCGCGCCTCGAGCTCCTTCATCCGCTCCGACAGCAGCCGGTCGGACAGCTCGGGCACCGCGTGAGCGACCTCTGAGAAGCGCAGCGGACCGTCCATCAGCACGCGGAGGATCGCGCCGGTCCACCGCCGCCCCACGAGCTCAACGGCCTCGTGGTAGAGCGGGCAGCAACCCGAGCGTCTTCCCCGCTGTGCGCTATCCGTGTCCTCGCGGGCGCCCATCTGCTGCGAAGCTTACGCCGCCTGAAGGGCGCGCGAAGCCTCGCTCGAGCCGTCGACGGGGACCTCGCCACCGACGTTGACCATCGCCGAGAACGTCTCGAGCGCCACCGCGGCGATCGCCTCGAGGATCTGCTCGTCGTCCCAGCCGGCCTCGCGGGCCTCCTCGTGCAGGTGCACCGGCGTGCGGCCGCGCTCGTCGAGCAGCACCTGGATGTAGCGCAGCAGCGCCGCCTCGCGCGGGTCGTTCGACGTGAACTGCCGCGCCAACGCAACCTCGTCGATCGCGAGGCCCGCCGCACGCGCGGTGCGGGAGTGCATCGCGATTCCCGGCTCCGAGTGGTAGTACTCGGCGACCGCCAGCGCGATCCGCTCGAGCGTCGCGAGCGTCAGCTTGCCGTGCCGCAGCTCTGACCGGAACCGCGCGTACGCGCGCAGCGCCGCCGGCGAGCCCGCGAGCACGCCGAGGAAGTTCGGGAGCTGCCCGCCCGTCGCGAGGGCCCCCCGAAGCACGGGCACCGAGCCCTCTGGGGCGGTCAGGTCGTCATGGATCTGGAACCTGCTCATGGAATTCTTCATGTGAGCCACCGGGAGGAAAACGCGCGGTCTTCCTATCTTTTCTGGACCAGCTTACGGTTTATAAGTCTACCTTCGGGGGGTCTCCCGCACAAGGAGCCCGTCCGGTTAAGACGTCGGGAGGGGCCAAAGGCTTCCGCACTTCGCGGGATCCGCGGGCCCCCTGTTCTCCGGAGGCAGCCGACACCCCCATATCCCTTATACGAAGGGCGGTAAATAGAGGATCACACGAGTTTGAGAGCTACGTAAGAGAGTGCACACGTGGCGCTCTTTCGTGCTCCCGGGGGCGCGCTATCACCCAAATCGAGGGTGCGAGCTACCCCGCGCTAGACGTGCGCGCTGGCCGCGGCGACGAACAGCAGCAGCATCCCGAGGAACACCGCCCACATCGCGACCCGGTCGGGCTTGAATCCGGCGCGCTCGTGCGGTCGGCGCGGCGGGCGGCGACGCCCGGCCCCGGTCGCCCAGAGGTTGCGCTCGGCGCCGCGGCCGGTGATCGTCACCGTGCGGCGGGCGGGAGGAGCGTCGGCGTCGAACACGGCCCGCTCGTCCGTGCGCGCGGCGGCGGCCTCAGGCTCGACTGTCGAAGCCGTGTTCGCGGCGAATCCCGGGCGGCTGCGGGCCGGGCGAGCGGCCACGCGTTCGGCCTCGTGCGATCGCAGACGCGCCCGGCTTCGCGGTCGGATGGTCTCACGGAACGCCTCCTGCCAAACCTCGTCCTCGATCCGGATCGCGTCCGGGGGAACCGACGCACGCGCGCGGGGCATATGTCAACCGTCCTCTTTCGCCTGCTTACGGGGTTAGCTGACGGGCTTGCGTCGAAAGAGTGACGCTACGCGCGGACGCGATTCGCCCCAAACGTGGGTCCCCCGCTTCCTCTCGCTCCGGCGGCGGAACGAGACGGGAATTCAGCCTTTACGGGGGCGGCATGCTAACAGCGGCGCTAGCGGGCTGCGCACCGAACGCGGCCGCGCTGCGCCGGGAACCCCGCTCGTTGCAGCTATTCCTTGCCGGCGACCTTCGCGACGAACTGGGCGACGTCCTGGGCCTCGGTGCCCGAGATGATCGCGGCCGGCATCGTGCCCTGGCCGAGGCAGTTCGTCGGAGCGCTCGACGAGGGCGGATCCTGGAGGCAGCCGTATGTGATCGTGTGCAGCACCAGCGTCTCCGAGGGCTTGATCACATCGAGGTTGGGGCCGACCTTGCCGACCGCGTTCGCGGCCGCGAGCGTGTGGCACACGCCGCACCGCTGGCCGAACACCTCGCGGCCCTTCTTCTCGGCGGCGGTCAGCTTGATCCCGCCGACCTGGGCGCTGGCGTTGTCCTTGTTGCCGATCAGGAATCCAAGCGGGATCGCCACGCCGAACCCGATGTACAGAAACAAGAAGATCAGCGCCGACGCCTTGCGCGCGCCGCGGGTCTGGGACTGCAGCGTCGCCCGGGCACCCCCGATCCCGCCGCGCACGGCGATGAAGAACACCACGAGCCCCAGCAGGACCCAGAAGGCAACGAACAGCCACGTCCCAAGCACAGTGGGCGCGGACCATACCGTGCGCGCGGGCGCGATGAGTGGCCATCTACCGCCTCCGTCCCGACGCGAAGCTCATCACCGGCGGCGCGACCGCGCGGAAGTCCTCGGCCTCCGTCTCTGCCTCGCGCGCGCTGGCCGCAGCCTCCTGTTCGGCCCTTCCCCGCCTGACCTGCTCGTCGAGCATCGAGAAGTCCTTGACCTCGGCGAGGATCTGGTCTGGCGCTGAGATCGATCCGACCTTGTCGACCAGCACGTTGATCGCCCCGCCCGCCGCCGGCAGCTTCTCGAGCTTGCCCTCGATCGACATCAGCGGCTCGGTTCTCACCACCAACCGGTGGCGCTCGTACACGTGCGCGGGGACGATCAGGTTGATCGTCCCATGCTCGTCCTCGAGCAGGATGAAGACGATCCCGTTCGCCGTCCCCGGGCGCTGACGCGCGACGACCAAGCCGCCGACCCGCACTCGCGTCGCGTGCGGAAGCGTCTCGAGGTCGAGACTGGTGACCGCACCGGACGGCATCCGTTCTCGCAGCAGCGCCATCGGATGCGAGCGCGTCGTGAGCCCGGTGGAGGAGTAGTCGGCGAGCATCGACTCCCACTTCGACAGGGTCCGCAGCTCGGGTGGCGCCGGGAGGTCGAGCGGGAGGGCGAGCTGGGTGCCGCCGGGGACGTCGTGCCCGGGTGTGGCGACGCCGAGCTGCCACAGCGCCACCCGCCGATCACCATGCACGAGCGAGTCGCACGCCCCCGACCACGCCAACAGCTCGAGCGAGGGCGAGCCGGCGCCCGCGCGCGAGGCGAGCTGAGCGAGGCTCTCGAAGCGCCCGCCGGCCTCGCGGGCAGCGACCAGCTCCCTGATCTCCTGCTCGCGCACGCCCTTGACATAGCCGAGGCCGATCCGCACGCGTCCCAAAGCGTCCAGCTCGCACTCGGCCCCGCTCTCGTTGACATCCGGCGCGAGCACCTCGACCCCACGCCGCTGCGATTCGTGCACGAGCGCGTCGGGTGGATAGAAGCCCATCGGCTGCTCGCCCAGCAGCGCGCACAGAAGCTCGGGCCCGTAGTGCACGCGCAGCCACGTCGACTGGTAGGCGAGCAGCCCGAACGCCGCGCCGTGCGCCTTCGGGAAGCCGAACCCCGAGAACCCCTTGACCATCTCGAACACCCGCTCGGCGAGAGGCTCGTCGACGCCGTGCTTGCGGCACGCGCCCTCGACGAACCGCTGGTGGTAGGCCTCGATCGCCGCGTCCGAGCGCTTGCGGCTCATCGCCCGCCGGAGCCCCTCGGCCTCCCCGACCGAGAACCCCGCGAACGCCATCGCGACCTCGATCACCTGGTCCTGGAAGATGATCGTGCCGAGCGTCTCGCGCAGCGCCGGCTCGAGCGACGGGTGCTCGTAGGGGACCTCGTAGTCGGGCTCGACGCGCAGCCGCTGCAGTCGCGCGATGTACGGGTTGACGGCGCCGCCCTGGATCGGCCCGGGCCGCACGATCGCGACCTGGATCGTCAGGTCCTGGAGGGTCTGGGGACGGGTCCGGTACAGCGACTGCATCTGCGCTCGGCTCTCGATCTGGAACACCCCGGTCGTCTCCGCGGCCTGGATGCACTCGTACGTGGCCGGGTCGTCGTAGGGGATCGTCGACAGGTCGATCCGCTCCCCGCGCGTGCGCGCGATCATCTCCACGCACCGCTCGACCGCGGACAGCATCCCCAGCCCCAGCAGGTCGATCTTCAGAAAGCCGGCGTCCGAGCAGGAGTCCTTGTCCCACTGGACGATCTGGCGGCCCTCCATCGCCGCGGGCACGATCGGGCAGCAGTCGACCAGCGGCCGGGTGGCGACCACCATCCCGCCCGAGTGCTGGCTCAGGTGGCGTGGCAGCCCGTGGGCCTCGGACGCGAGCCGCGCGAGCCACTCCCAGCGACCCGCCTTCCCCCGGGACGTTCCGTCGAAGGCGCTGTCGATGTCCTTTGCGACCTCGCGCGCATCCCATCCCTCGCTCCCGCGCGCGACTCGCTCGATCTCGCCTGGCGGCAGCCCGAGCGCCTTGCCGAGCTCGCGGATCGCGCCGCGCGCGCGATACGTGGGGAACGCCGCCACCAGCGCGGAGCGGTCGCGGCCGTAGCGCTCGTGCACCCGGGGGATCAGCTTCTCGCGGATGTCGCGCGGGAAGTCGAGGTCGATGTCGGGCAGCGAGGTCAGCTCCTCGTTCAGGAAGCGCCCGATCAGCAGCTCGTTTGCGATCGGATCGACGTGCGAGAGGCCGGTCAGGTAACAGACGATCGAGGAGACGCTCGATCCCCGGCCGCGCCCCGGCGGCAGCAGCGCGCGCGCCGTATCCGGTCCGCGCACCTCGGCGGCGACCTCGCGTGCGAGCTCGAGCATGTCGTGGTGAAGCAGGAAGAAGCCCGGCAACCCCAGCTTCTCGATGATCGTGAACTCCTGCTGGAGGCGAGACGCGGCGGTGTCCAACATGTGCGCGCGATCGCCCGTGTAGCGCTCCCCCAGGCGCGCGTCGCACAGCTCGACCAGCTGGCGCATCGCCCCGTCATCCTCGGCGCCCGGATAGCGGTAGCCGAGGTCGCTGCGCAGATCGAACCGCAGCCGCTCGGCCAGCCGCGCCGACTCCGCCACCGCCTCTGGATGCTCTTTGAAGCGCGCCGCCATCGCGGCCGGCGAGGTGAGCACGTGGCTGTGGTTGCCGCGCCGCTCGGGCTCGGAGGCGTCGAGCGTCGAGTGCAGGCGCACCGCCACCAGCGCGTCCTGGAGCGGGGCGCGAGAGCGTTCATGGGCGTGGACATCGCCGGTCGCAACGCACGGAACCCCGAGGCGGCGAGCGAGCCGCTCCAAGCGCCGGTTACGGGCGCGATCGCCGTTCAGGAACGGCCGTTGCAGTTCGACGTGCAGTCGGTCCGGGCCGAACACGTCTCGAAGCCGAGTGAGGGTGGGCTCGTCGTGCACGCCGCGCAGGGCGCAGCCGCTCAGGCAGATGAGTCCCTCGGAGTGCTCGAGCACGGTCTCGAGCGGGACGTGAGCTTGCGTCGGCGGCGCGCCGGGCCTCCCATCGCGCGTGTGCGCGTGCGCGCGAGTCAAGATGCGGCAGAGGTTCGACCAGCCGCCCGCGTCCTCGACCAGCAGCGTCAGGTGCCGCTCGTCGTCAAGATCGATTTCGGCCCCGTGGATCGGCCTCAAGCCGAGCGCCCCGGCCGCGACCGCGAACTCCATCGAGCCCGAGACCGAGTTGTGGTCGGTCAGCGCGAGTGCCTTGTGGCCCAGCTCCAGCGCGGCCGCTACCAGCTCATCGGGAAGCGATGCTCCATCGAGGAACGAGAACGCCGAATGGCAGTGGAGCTCCACGTAGGCCATACGAACGTATGTTCCCATAGCCCACGGACGGCGACGGCCTCAGGCGCTCCGCTCCTTGGAGTGCTGCCACAGCGCCTTGTCGAGTGTGCGGATGCTGACCCCGCCCAGAGCGGCGAGCTCGCGGCAGGCCGCGAGGTAGGAGAGCCAGAAGGCGATCGGATACTGCGAACGCGGCTTGACGCCGAGCGAGTCGAGCGCCCGGACGTCGAGGATCGGATAGTCGTCGGGAAACGCGCAGTACAGGAGCGTCGAGGCGGTGGGTACCCCTACGCCCTCAAGCTCCAACAGCGCCGCCATCCGGGTCGCCTCGTCATCGGTCGCGAACGCCCTCGAGGTGGCATCGACGACGGCGGCCTCGGGATTGGCGGCGACCTTCGGCCTGCTGCGCACGGTCTTCCATGCGCAGACCTCGATGAACTCGGCCCGCGTGTAGTGGCCGCGCGCACGTGCGCCCACTCCCGCCGCGAGGAAGCCGGGGTCGTCGACCGACCCGAATCGGCTCGCGAGGGCGCCGATCTCGCGCGGAGGGAACTGGAGCTCGAACGCCGGCATCCGGGCGAATGAAACGCCCGGACACCGGATCAAGCAAGGGCTTCGCGCGGATCCGCGCCGCTGCTACCGCGCGCGGCTGTTGCTGGCCGTGCTCCAGAGGTTGCGCACGATGCTGTACATCAGACCCGAGGTCTCGTGCATCGACGGGCAGCACGGGGGGCCGCCGGGAGCGCTGATCCCGATCTCGAGGTGGGGTGCGCTCGACTCGCCGACTTGCCCGCAGCCGACGTCGGCGATCGGCTGTCCGGTGGTCACGTGGTCGCCGACCTTCACGAGCGCCGGCTGCGCGTGCCCGTAGTAGACGTAGCGCCCCGCGTACTGGCCGCTGGCGACCTTGATCACGGGGGCGTCGGGACCGAATCCGTCGATTCCCTCCTGGACGACCGTGCCCGACGTGACCGCAACCTCGACCGCACCCGACCCGCACGCGTTGTTGACGGTGCCGATGTCGACGCCCTGGTCTTGAGACCAGGACGACGGCTGCAGGACGCGGCTCTTGGGGCGGATCGGGAAGACCCAGCCCGAGGACCCGCCCGAGCCGCCCGAGCCGCCGCTGACCGTGTGGGGCTGGCTGGTCCCGCCCTTGACCTTCTTGCCGCCCTGCACCCAGCTCTGAAGCGTGGTCGCGGTGCGGTCGCCGACGGTCCCACTCGGCGGGCTGAGGCTCGCGGCGACCTGGAAATCTTCAACTGACTGCTTGGTCCCAGGCCCAAACTGGCCGTCGACCGAGGTCTGCACGCCGACCTTCCCGAGCCACGTCTGGAGCGTGCGGACGTCGCTCCCGCTGACCCCCTCGCGAAGCACTCGCCCGAAGGGGTTGCCGCCGTCGGCGCGCGCGGGGCCGCTGAGCACCGCCCACCCGATTAGGACGAGCACCGGCAGCGCCGTCAGGGCAGCGATCAGCAGCGCTCGAGACGGCGTCCGTCGTCTGGCCTTCCTACCTGGAATCAAGATGTTCGGCACGCGAGCGTCCTCCCGCAGCGTCGGATTCGGTTTGGTGCCTGGTGCCTACGGAGTTAGCTGACGGGCTCGCGCTCGGTGTGCGAACGCTTCCTGCAGATCACCGCGGGATTCGCCCCAGAACAATCTGGGTTCCCCGTTCCCCGGCGTCGGCGGCGCCGGAGATTCGGCACCGCCATTGAACACGATCGCCGCAAGAAATGTTGCGTCAGCAGGATTCGGGCGCCGAGTTGCGAGTCGACCCCGGCTTGGTTGCGAGTCGACGCTGGCTTGGTTGCGATCGACGCCGCCTTGGTTGCGCGTAGACCTATGTTGGTCGCGCGTCGACCGCGTCAGTTGCGCGTCGGCCTACGTCAGCCGCGGGGCTGGGCCTCCGGGTAGCCCGGCAACCCGTCCTCCGGGATCGGCTCCCACGGGGCCGCGTAGGCGACGAACTGCCGCGCAGTCGGGCGCACTCCCGGGTCATTGTCGAACGCGCCCAATCGGACGGCGACCCGGTCCGGATCCGCGCCGCCGCGCGAGAAGACCGCCGAGCCGCATTCTCCGCAGAACCACTTCTCGCCCCCAACCTCGGGCTTCCACGCCTTGAGCTGATCCTCGCCCGCGAGGATCCGGAACGAGCCGGGGACGACCGCGGCGCTGGCCGCCGCGGCGGTCCCGGTCCGGCGCTGGCAGCGGGTGCAGTGGCAGTAGCGCGCGGTCCCGAGCGGCTCTGTCACCTCGAAGCGGACGGCGCCGCAGTTGCAGCCGCCAGTGAGCGGGAGGCCCTCCGCGTTCACGCCGCCGCCACCTGCGCGAGGTCGCGCCCCGGCTCGATCCCCCAGCGCGCGGCGACCTGCTCGAGCTCGCGGTCGAGTCCCCAGCGGTCGGGTCGGGCCTCGCCGGAATGCTCGGGGCTCGCGCCCTTCAGCGCCATGCAGCCGGTGTTGTCTCCGATCGCCCGGATCTGGTCGAGGTCGTCGGACGAGAGGCGAATTGCCGCGGGCGTCGCGGCGAGCTCGGCGCGCTTGTCCTCAACCGGGCGCGCATCCGGCCCGATCTCCTGGATCAAGGTCGGGACCGTGCATGCGACGGCGTCGTGGGCGAGGTTCCACTGGCACGCGAGCTGGATCATCGTCAGCCCGGCCCGGTCCGCGATCGGGCGCATCGACTCCATCCGCTTCCGCCCGGCCTCGATCCAGCCGGCGGGCCTGAACGCGCGGTGGTCGTGCGTGGCGAGCTCCTGTCCCGGGAGCACGTCGTCGAAGAACAGGCCGCCGTAGTCGACGACGCGCGTGATCACCCGCACGTCCCGGGCCGCGGCCGCCCCGAGGCAGAGCTCGCCCGGCCACGGCTCGAGCGGGTTGAGGATCACCATCGCCCAGTCGATCATCGACCCGAACCGCTCGAGGCAATCGATTACGTCTAGCGTGAAGCCGTTCGCGGGGCCGGGCGCGACGCCGATCATCCGCGTCAACCCGGCGTCGCGAAGCGCGGCCATGCCGTTCCACACGGCCTCGCTCGTGTAGCCGGTGCGATCAGGGTTGTGGAGCAGCAGCAGGTCGAAGCCGTCCAGCCCGCACCGCTCGAGGCTGCGCTCGGTCGCCATCCGCAGGTAGGAGGCGTAGCCGTCCGGCGAGCGCAGGCGGGGGTCGGTGAAGCGCGGGAACCCGCGCGGCCCGTCGCGCTCGCCCTCGTAGAAGTCGTGTCCGATCGCGCCGACCACGGAGAACTCCTCCCGCCGACGTCTCGCCAGCGCGCGCCCGAGCATCCGGTCCGCGTCGCCCTCACCGTAGACGTCGGCCGTGATCACCGTGCGGATCGACTCGTCGGGTGCGATCAGCGAGACGAATCGCTCGTCGTCGATTGGCGCGCCGAAGCGCATGAACCGTCCGCCGCTCCATGTGCCGACGGCGACCGGTCCGGGGTCGAGCGCGGAGTCGACCGCTGGGTCGAGCGGCTCGGGGCGAGCTTCCATTGCGATCAGTTTATGAGCGCTACCGCTGCCGCCACCACCTCCCGCTCTCCAAATCGCAGAACACCACCTCGTCGCGGCCGTCAACCGTGACCACCTCCCAGTAGCGCCTCCGCAGGGGCCGATCGGTCCACCACCGGTCCTCGACCAGCCACGACTCGCGCACCGCGTCGACAGTGCGCCCGCCCACCTCCAGAGGACGGCCGTGCTCGCCGGCACTGACCGCTACCCGCCGGGGTACTGCCAGACGGCGCGGTCCGCTCACGTCCCTACCCCTCGAACGGGGTCAGCATCGCTCTGCGCTCGGGGACACGGGAGTCGGGATCCACCTCGAGCACGCGCAGAGCGGCGTCGGGGCCGGCGGCGGCACGGGTCTGCCGGATCGCCTCGCGAAGACGTGCGCGGCGGGCCTCCGCCGGATCGTCGAGCAGCCCGCGCTGGTCGCTCGCGGGCGGTCCGAACCGCTCGACCGCGAGGCGCAGCTCCTCCGCCGGCGCGGGGATCAGCGCCAGACGCGGAGCAAGCGCAAGCCGCATCCGCGTGGGATCGGTCAGCGCTTCGCGGAACACGACCTGGTCGCGCCAGGTACCGCCCTGCTCGACCAGCACCGCCGACAGCGCGACCGCGCGCAAGCTCCGTCCCCGCCGCTCACGGCGCGCGAGCACGCGATCGATCAGCAGGCCGAGCGCGCGCTCGAGCTGGGTACCCGATCCCGCCTCGGGCAGCTCGAGCGACTCGCGCACCATCTCGCTCGCGGGCCTGGGGCGAAGCGCCCCGTCGCCGCCGCACGACAGCTCGTGCGCGAGCAATCCCGCGCGTCCGAAGCGATCCGAGAGCGACGCCGCCGGCACCGCCGCCAGCTCGCCGAGTGTGGCGACGCCGAGTCGCTCGAGCGCCTCGGGGAGCTCGGCGAGTGCAGGCCGCGCCCGCAGCAGCGCCACCGACATCCCCGCCAGAAAATCCTTCGCCTGCGCCCGCCCGCCCGAGACGATCACCGGCCGGCGTACCCGTGCACGCGTCGCCGCGGCGACGGCCGCAAACCGCGACGGCGCTGCGCCGAAGCGAGCAGGACCCCGCACCGCCCGTCGCGCAGCCCTCAGCACTCCTTCAACACCTCCATACAGCCGCAGCAACCCCTGCGCCTCGAAGCACACCAACCCCGGCCGCTCCGGCTCGACCGCCGCTCCGACAGACTCGAGCCGCACGAGCAGCCGCTCCCACGCGTCGGCTACGCCGGCCGGGTCGGGCGGGACCAGCGTCAACCGCGGGCACCGCGCGAGCGCCTCGCCGAGCCGCATCCCGGGATGGACGCCGAACGCCTCGGCGGCGAGCGACACCTCGCCCACGTTCTGAACGCCTCCAGGCTCCGGCGCCAGCGCGCAGGGCACCTGCAGCAGCTCGTTCCGATCGCCGGCCGCGACGGTCAGCTGGAACCGGGGAAACAGAGCGCAGACGACCACTCCTTGCATACGAACGCATGTTCGCATATGGGGTGGACGAGTAGGATGCCAGAGCAGGCCCGGGGCGACGATTTCCAGCGCGAGGATCAGGTCGCCCTGATCGGCATGGCTGGCAGCCGCGGTGACGAATGCCCTGGGGCAGTACGTCGCGTCTTCTCCAGGAGCCGTGCAGCGAGATCGTCCACAGCCCGTGGCCTGGCCCTCTACCGCTCGACTAGCCCGGCTTGGTAGGCGATCACACGAGCTGCACTCGGTCGCGCGCGCCGAGCTTCATCAAGATCCGCGACACGTGCGTCTTGGCCGTTAGGGGGCTGAGTTGAAGCGTCTGGGCGATCTCGGCGTTGGTCAGGCCCTCGGTAACGAGACCGAGAACCTCGCCCTCCCGCGCTGTCAGTTCGTTCAGACCGTCGTGCTTGGTTGCGGTCGAGCGGCGCGGTCGCGAGACATATGTGTCGATCAAGCGACGGGTGACGCTTGGAGCTAGTAGGGACTCGCCGCCTGCGATCACCCGGATCGCGTGAACGAGGTCAGCGAGCTCGCCGCCTTTCAGCAAGAACCCGCTGGCACCGGCGTCAAGCGCCCCAAACACGTACTCGTCGAGTTCGAACGTCGTCAGCACCAGCACCCGGGTGTCGCTTAGCTCGGGATCCGCTGTGATGCGTCGCGTCGCCTCGAGCCCGTCCATCTCGGGCATGCGTATGTCCATCACGACCACGTCGGGATGTTCCCCTCGCACCCGGTCGAGCGCTCCCAACCCCGTTGCCGCTTCACCGACGACCTCGATATCGCCGCGGGAGTCAAGCACCGATCGGAATCCCGCTCGAACCATCGGCGAAGGGTCCCTTCTGGAATGCCCGCCGAGCGACATGGGCACCAGCGGGAAGGTTTGACGCCCGCGGCGCGTCCAGGAGTTTAAGGGATGCGTCGACTGCTGCTTCTGATCGTGGCCACACTCGCGTTCACGCCCGCACCGAGCGGTGCGGCACAGCAGAACGTGAAGATCGGCGACGCCTGCGGGCCGGGCCCCTTCTTCTTCTGCTATTCGCCCCAGGCGCTGAAGGTGAGCTCCGGCGAGCCCGTGACCTGGACGAACAACTCGATCACTCCACTCGGTCACACGATTACACGCTGTACGCCGGCCGCGTGCGGTGGTGTTGGCGGCGGCACAGGCACCGGCAAATGGGCAGGTAGCGGCACGATCCACCAGGGACAGACGTACAACAACACGTTCACCGGCCCAGGCACCTACGTCTACTACTGCACGATTCACGGTTACGCGCAGATGCACGGCACGATCACGGTGCTCGGCTCCTCGCCACCACCGCCACCGCCGCCACCGTCGTCGCCGGTCGTCTCGAGGCTGAAACTGAAGAAGACAGGCCGCCGCGAGACCGTCGGCTTCACGCTGTCGGTCCCCGCCACGGTGAAGATCGTCGTCCGCCGCGCTGGCAAGACATACCGCACCAAGACGATCGCCGCGCATCCCGGCGGTAACTCCACCTCGTTTAGGACCGGCAGGTTGAAGAAGGGCCGCTACGGGGTCGTGCTCACCCCGAAGGGCGGGCGGGCGGTACGCGGTTCATTCACGGTCTGAGCGCGGCCGGCGCCCAGGCAATGTGCGGATCAGTTAGTCCTCGCGGAGCAGTGCTTTGTCGATGACGATCGACACGGCTAGATCGCGGTAGCCGTGTTCGTCGAACAGGACGGTCACCTGGTCTGCGTCGTAGCGCTGGATCGTGCCCCGCCCCCAGCGCTCGCTCGTCACGCGTGCGCCGATCGGGAATGGCTCGTAGTCCTCGACGATCGCGGCACGTCGACGATCGTTGTCACAGGCTCCGCACGGACCTTTGTAGTCCTGCCCGAAGTAGGTCAGCAGGAACGAGCGCCGGCAGCCGGCGTGCTCTGCGTAGCGGCGGATCATCTCGAGTCTGGAGGCCTCGATCTCGTGCTCGCGAGCCGTCGCCTCCGCAGATGCCTCGAGCGCGTCGGCGACGCTCATCGATTCGCTCCACTGGGCACGTCCATCGGCAACCCAGCGGGAGGCGCCGACATCGACCAGACGCGCGAGCGCCAGCGTCACCGATCGGGCGCCAAGCTCGGATGCGGCGGCCAGCGCCTCGATGCCCATGGGACCGCCGCTGTCGGTAAGCCGCTTGGCGACGCTGGCCACTGTCGCGGCCGACACGTCGCGTGCCGACAGATATCGCACGATGGCCAGGTCGGCCTGCCGGTAAATCAGTCGGGCATGGGCCGGGTGGCCGTCCCGGCCCGCGCGTCCGATCTCCTGGTAGTAGGCGTCCAGCGAGCCTGGCGGCTCGGCGTGCAACACCCACCTCACGTCGGGCTTGTCGATCCCCATTCCGAACGCCACGGTCGCAGACACGATCCGGGCTGACCCATCGAGGAACCGTTCCATCGCCTCGCGCCGGGCGGCCTTCGGAAGTCCCGCGTGATAAACGGTGACGTCGTGCCCGGCTGCCTCCAGAGCGTCCTTGACGGCGTGGGCCCCCGCTCGGGTCGCGGCATACACGATTCCCGATCCCTCCAGCTCGGACGCCGCCCGTTCGATCTCGCTCTGCTTTGCCTCGGTGGAGGTGACGCGGTGCACCGACAGATAGATCTCCGGGCGGTCGAAGTCGCCCACCACGACCTCGGGATCACGCAGGCCCAAGCGTCTGACGATCTCGTCGCGGACCGGCGGGGCCGCCGTGGCGGTCAAGGCCACTCGTACGTCGGCTTCGAGGAGGTCGGCCTGAGCGCCGAGGCGCAAGTAATCCGGGCGAAAGTCGCGACCCCACTGGCTGATCAAGTGCGCCTCGTCGACTACGAACAGCCCAGGCCGCGCACGCCGCAGCGCCTCCATCGTCTCCGGGTTCGTCAGCTGCTCGGGCGAGACGAACACGAATGCGTCCGCGGCGCGCGACGCCGCGAGCGCCTCCGCCCGCGCGCCGCTCGACTGCGTCGAGTTCAGGACGATCGCCGACAAACCCGCTTCTCGCAAATGCGCCAGCTGATCATCCTGCAACGAGATCAGCGGCGAGACGACCACGGTCGAACCCCCCCTGATCAGCCCAGCGAGCTCGTAGATCGCGGACTTGCCGGCACCAGTCGGGAGCACGGCCAGCACGTCACGTCCGGCGGCTGCCGCGGCGATCGACTCAAGCTGGCCCGGGCGCAGCTGGCTAAACCCAAGCCGCTCTCCGGCCAACGTGCGTATCGATTCGCCTGACGCGAACGTCATCGCGCTGGCCGCTCGGCCTCCGACCCGGACTCGGAGGAAAAGAAAGAGTCCGCCGCGGCCCGTAGGCGGTCGGCCGCCCGGGCGATGCTCGCTACGCGAGTGCTCTGAGTCATGCCACGCGACCGTAACCCGTATTCGGGACACGGGCTCGGCGCGACGCCGCCGCGCCTAGCCCGGCGCGGCCGTGAGCGCGAGCTGCTGAGCTCGAGTCTTGGCAGCGCTCACCTCATCCGTCAGGGTGTTGATGTCGTAGACGCCGTAGTGGCGGCGGCCGTTGACGAAGAACGTCGGCGTCCCGGACACCGCGCTCTCGTCGGCGCTCGCGACGTCCTCGCTGACTCTCGCGGCGTACTCGCGCCGGCGCACCTCATTGGTGAAGCGGTCGACGTCGAGCTCGAGCTGCCGGGCGTATTCGATCAGGTCACGCATCGATAGCGCGTCCTGGTGGCCGAGGAGGATGTCGTACATCTCCCAGAACTTGCCTTGGGCGGCAGCCGCCTCCGATGCCTCGGCGGCGAGCTGGGCCGTGGGGTGAACGTCGTTGAGTGGCAGGTGGCGCCATACGTAGCGGACGTCATCGCCGTGGGCGGACAGGAGCTCTCGGACGACGCGCTCCGCTTGTCCGCAGTACGGGCACTCGAAGTCGCCGTACTCGAGCAGCGTCACGGGCGCGCTGTCGGGTCCGCGAACGTGGTCGCGATCGGGGTCGACATCAACCACGAGGTCGAGGATGTCCGAGGCGGTCCGCCCGATTTGGCGGGCGCGCAGGGCGTTTGGCAAGCGCCTGATCACACGGGTCACGACCCATGCGACCGCGGGCGCGACGAGCACTGTCGCGAGCGTCCCGAGCTTCGCCTCGTCGAGGTGCTCGCCCGTGAACGCGATGCTCGACACGAGGATGGAGACCGTGAAGCCGACGCCCGCGCACGCGCCGGCGGCGGCGAGCACCGGTCCGCTGATCAGCGCGCGGGGACCGTGCAGCGTGGGGCGCGTGGCGAGCCAGGAACCGGCGAAGATCCCGATCGGCTTGCCGACCACGTACCCGACCAGGATCCCCAGCGTGATCGGCGAGGAGATGGCGTCGCTCATCAGCTTGCTGGTCATATGGATCCCGGCATTCGCCAGCGCGAACAGCGGGACGATCACGTAGCTCGTCCACGGGTGAAGGTCGTACTGGAGCCGCTCGTTTGTCGAGATCGCCGACTGCAGGCTCTGCTGCGCCGAGCGCGCGAGCTCAGGCGTCGGCTGCTCTCGGAACGAGCGAGTCAGCGCGGTTGCCCGTTCTAGATCCTCGCGGGCGGGCGGGTACGCGCTGGTGGCGAGCCCGATCGCCAGCCCGGAGATGACAGGGTCGATGCCCGACTTGAACATCGCGATCCAGATCGCGACGGCCAATCCGATGGAGATCGCTCTTCGGCCGAACGGCGCGTACCGCAGTGCGATCAGTACCACGAACAGTGCGATCGCGACCCCCAGCGCCACGAACGAGACGTGAGCGGTGTAGACGATTGCGATCACGAGCAGCGCGGCGAGATCGTCGACGACCGCCAGCGTCAGCAGGAAGACGCGAATCCGGGTCGCTGTCCGTGGGGTCACGAGGGCCACGATGCCGAGCGCGAACGCGGTATCTGTCGACATCGCCGCCGCCCACCCGTGCGCCCCCCCGCCGCCGGCGTTGAACGCGACGTAGATCAGGACCGGGATCGTGATCCCGCCGAACGCCGCCACCACCGGAACCGCGAGCCTCCGGCGCTCGCGCAGTTCGCCGAGGTCGAGCTGGCGCTTGGCCTCTAGGCCTACGACGAGGAAGAACAGCGTCATCAAGCCTTCGTTGACCCAGTGGCGCAGGTCCGTCGCAATCCCCGTGCCCCCGATCCGGATCGCCAGCTTCGTCGTCCAAAGCGACTCGTATGAGTGCCAGCCTGGGGCGTTCGCCCACACCAGCGCCGCGATCGCGGCTCCGAGCATCACGATCGCCCCGCCCTGTTCAGTGCTCAGGAAAGTCCGGACGGGGGCGGCGAGGTTGCGCGCCCAGGCGGTCCGTCCGCCGTACGGGATTGCCTCGCTGCCGACGCTCACCGGCGCACCTTATGACGACACCTCAATTGCTGCGCTCGCATCCCGAGTTGCACCCCGCGCACTGGAGCCCTGACCAAGCATCACAGCTGGATAGGCTCCGTCCGGATGCGGGTCGCTGTGATCTCGAGGGTCGCCAGGGCAGTGAGCGGCCTGAACTCGGTCCTTCGTGGGCTAGGCCATGAGCCGGTGGGCGTGCTCACCACTGCACTCGGGGGTGACCGGTACGGCGCGGACACGCTCGGCGCGATCGCGGAGCAGGCGGCCGCGGGGTTCGATGTCCTCGTCGCGGCGTCCCCCTCCCGGATCGGGCCGCTGCTGGCCGCGTTGGACGCCGACGTTGCCCTCAGCGCCGCCTTCCCGTTGCTGATCCCGGCAGATGCGCTCGGCGTCCTGCGCCTGGGGATCGTCAACACGCATCCCTCGCTCCTTCCGCGCTACCGCGGTCCCAACCCGATCGGTTGGACGGTGCGCAACGGTGACCGCGAACTCGGCTACACCATCCATCGCATGGACCGCGATTTCGACACCGGCCGCCTGCTCGCCCAAGGCACTACGCCTATCCATGACGCCGAGCAGCCTCAAGACATCTTTGGGCGGATGTTCGCCTTGCTCAGCTCGCTGCTGCCCGAGGCGCTCGCACGGGTCGAGGCCGGCGACCCCGGTGATCCCCAACCGGCGGAAGGCGCGAGCTACGCCGGCTTCTTCGAGCCCGAGTACGCCGAGATCGACTGGGCGTGGCCTAGGGCGGAGATCCAGCGCCAGGTGGTGGCGTGGGGTGTTGCGGCCCGGCGCCCGGGCCCGCACGGGGCACTGGCCACGGTCGAGAGACGGCGTGTGCGTGTCCTGCGCGTGCGCGACAACGACGCCGAAGGCGGCACACCGATGCGCTGCTCCGACGGCCCGCTGTGGCTCGTCGCGACTGAGCCCGCGTAGGCCAGGCGCGCCACGCGGGTCCGGCCGTGCGATGCCTGCTCGCTTCACGCGATTGCGCAAGACCCCCCTCTACACCTCCCGCTCCAGATCCCGGATCAACCTCCCGGGGAACCGCCGATCGTAGAGCTCGGCGAGCGACAGGCCGATGACCCAGTAGATCAGGGAGATCCCGAGGTAGACGAGCGCGTACTTGGGCAGATCGGCCACGCGAGACCCGAGCAGCTGGTGATCCCAGATCTCGTTCCAGGGGATGTGCAGCACCTTCACGATGCCGAGCCAGAGCACGTAGGGAGCCGCGAGGCACGCCGCGTAGCGGACCAGCGACCTGCGCGCGAGGATCGCCCTCACCCGGCTGCGGATCCTGATCGGGGGATACGGGAGCAGGACGGAGACGACGCTGCCGACTCCCATCCACAAGAACACGGCGCCGAGGTCGGCCACGACCGTGTGGGCGACCAGATGCCAGCGCCCGGCGAGCAGCCAATGGATCGCCGAGATCACAAGCGCGAGCGGGATCAGCAGCACGGCGAGCGCGATGTTCTTGATCGCGAGGATCCTCGCCACGCTGTCGCCCGCGTTCAGCGAGTTCACCACCCGCTCGGAGTCGCTGCCGAGCTGGTTGGTGTTGATCGGGTCCGCCAGGCACCACAGCACGACCGCGAGGCCCACGTTTGCAACCTTGATGTCGTCGGACATGTGCGGGTCGTAGTTGGTGACGAGCAGGTACCCGGTCGCGAAGACGAGGTTCCCGAGCATGCCGACCAGCCAGCCCTTGCGACCGGCCCAGGTCCAGCGCAGCTCGTCGCGGATGTCGCCCCAGAGCCCGGCGCGGGGCTCGAGCGGCTCGCGTTGCTCGATTTCGGCCTGTTGCCCCGTCTCGAACTCGTGTTGGGGCGACGCCACCGCCCCAGATCACAGCACACGCCGCGAAGCCGTGCCCAAACCGGGTCGCGACAAATGCCGCCGCCTCGGCGGTGGTACGGTCCCCGCATGGCGCCGCCGAACCCGCTCGACATGGCCGCCTCGGGCGTCCGCACCCTGCGCGCATTCGGCCGGCGGTTTCCGGTCGGCGGCGACGTGCTCGCGCCGTCGCTCGAGGGGGCGGTCAGCGGTCGGACGGTGCTGATCACCGGCGCGTCGTCGGGGATCGGCAAGTCCACGGCGCTCAAGATCGGCGAGGCCGGCGGCACGGTGCTGCTGGTCGCGCGCACCAAGGAGAAGCTGGATGAGGTCGCGCGGCAGATCGAGGACCTCGGCGGGATCGCCTACGTCCACCCCGCCAACCTGTCGGAGATGGACGACATCGACCGGATGGCTGCCGAGGTGCTCGAAGAGCACGGCCACGTCGACGTCCTGATCAACAACGCCGGTAAGTCGATCCGACGCTCGATCGACCGCTCCTACGAGCGGTTCCACGACTTCCAGCGGACGATGCAGGTCAACTACTTCGGGCCGGTCAAGCTGATCCTCGACGTGCTGCCGTCGATGCGCGAGCGCCACTCCGGGCACATCGTCAACATCTCGACGATCGGCCTGCAGGTGAACACGCCGCGATTCGCGGCGTACGTCGCCTCGAAGGCGGCGCTCGACGCGTTCAGCCGCTCGATGGCACCAGAGGTCGTCGGCGACGGCGTCCACGTCACGACGATCTACATGCCGCTCGTGCGCACCCCGATGATCGCGCCGACAAAGATGTACGACCGGTTCCCGACGCTCAGCCCCGACGAGGCCGCGGGGCTGATCACCGACGCGATCCGCAAGCGACCGAAGCGGATCGGGACGACGATGGGCAACATCGGCCAGCTCGGTTACGCGATCGCGCCCGGCGCGCAGGACCTGGTCGCCAACCGCGCCTACCACCTGTTTCCCGAGGGTGACGGCAAGAAGCCCTCCAGCCAGGAGCCGACTCCGGAGGAGCGGGCGTTCGTCCGGGCCACGCGCGGGGTCCACTGGTAGCTCCAGATCACCCATGGAGGTGAAGCGATGAAGCTCGAGGGCATCCACCACATCACCGCGATCACCGCCGAGGCACAACAGAACGTCGACTTCTACGCGGGTGTGCTGGGGCTGCGGCTGGTGAAGAAGTCGATCAACCAGGACGACACCTCCGTCTACCACCTGTTCTACGGCGACGAGAGGGGCGATCCCGGCGCCGACCTGACGTTCTTCGAGTACCCCGGCGTGCCCCGCGGTCGGCCGGGGGCCGGGATGATCCACCGGGTCGTATGGCGGGTCCGCAGCCCGGAGGCGCTCGACTTCTGGGCAGACCGGCTCGTCAAGCACGGCTACGAGTCCGTCCGGCTCGAGGACAGCCTCGCGTTCGACGACCCCGAGGGCCTCACCCACGAGCTGCGCGTGGTCAAGACCAGCGACGAGCCGCTGATCGCCGAGCATCCCGAGATCCCGGCCGAGCTCGCGCTCCAGGGCTTTCACGGCGCGCGCGCGTATGCGGCCGACCCGGAGCAGAGCGCCTACCTGCTCGAGGAGATCCTCGGCTTCTCGAGCCCGAGGATCGCCAACCCGGAGGGACCGATCATCGCCCGCGAGCTCCGCGGCGACGAGCGCGGCGGTTTCTACCTGTACGACCCGCCGCCCGCCGAAAGCCCGCTGCAGGGCGCCGGGAGCGTGCACCACATCGCGTGGGCATCGCGCCCCGACGAGCAGGGCGGCTGGCACCAGCGGGTGATCGAGGCCGGCGCCCGCGCGACGCCGATCATCGACCGCTTCTACTTCCGCTCGATCTACTTCCGCGAGCCCTCCGGCGTGTTGTTCGAGATCGCGACGATGGGGCCCGGGTTCACCGTCGACGAGCCGCTCGACGACCTCGGACACAAGCTGTCGCTGACGCCGCAGTACGAGCACCTTCGCGGCCAGATCGAGCCGCGGCTGACGCCGCTGAAGAACCCGCGCGACGCGTGGGCTAAAAGCTAGACCGACACCCCGGCGTCGCGCATCAGGCGACCGACCGGGACCGGCGTCAGGTGCTGTGAGTCGAGCTGGCTGCGCAGCCGGTCGAGGATCGAGACGATGTCGGCGCCGCTGGTCGCGGTGATCTCGACGACCTCCCCGGGATGGAGCTTCCCGAGCTTGTCGTTCTTGGCGTCGAGCTTGACGGCGCCGGCGATCAGCCGCCCGCCCGCGCTGTGCGCCATCCACCACTGGCCGATGCTCGGGCCACTGGAGGCGTACATGAAGTGCCCGCGGGGGCGGTAGATGCCGAGCGGGCTCCGCAGGCGCCGGAGCTGGTCGCCGGTCTCGAGCCAGCGCCAGAGCCCGCCGCCGCGCAGCTGCGGGATCACCTGATCGCCGTATGAGAAGAGCAGCGGGCGCTCGGCGGCGGACGGGACCTGGCCGACCGCGAGCGAGGCGTGGAATCCGCGATCTGACAACACGCTCGCGACCGCGGGAAGATCCGCCTGGGAGGCATCGACGAGCACGCCGACCTCCGGTCGCGTCGTCGCGACGTTCGTCACGGGGCGCATGTGCACGAAGTGCGACACGAGGCTGTAGGACGCGCCGGTCGTCAGCACCCAGGCCGCGATCCCGAGCGTCGCTGCGGCCGCGACGGCCGCGCGCGTGGTGCGGCGCCGCCAGCGCGGGATCGTGCGCGCCTGGCGCTCGTCGCCCAGGATCAGCGACGCGGTCGCGGGTCGCCGTGCGAACGAAGGATCGGGGTCGGGCCGGTGCGCGAGGGCCTTCTCGAGCGCGGGACCGAGCTCCGCCTCGGTGCCCGCGACCTGTGCCAGGCCGAACTTCAGCATCGCGCGGTTGGAGGCGCGGACGTGCCCGTAGCCGAAGCCGTAGGAGATCACCGGGCAGCCGCGGATGATCGCCTCGAGCACCGTGAGCCCGGCGCTGGAGTGGATCAGCGCGTCGCTCGCGGCGAGCACATCGCCCATCCGGTCGGTGAAGCCCATCAGCCGCAGCCGGGGCTCGTCGCCGAACTCCTGCGCGACGCGAGCCCGGGTCGTGTCGTTTCGCCCGCACAGGCACAGCACGATCGCGTCGGGCACCTTCAGCGCGGCCCGGGTGGCTCCGAGCAGGTCGCCAACTCCCCAGCCACCGCCGGAGACCGCGATCACCTGCCCGTTGGCGGGCAGCCCGAGCGCGCGGCGCGCGTCGGCCATCGACCGTGCGGCGAGGAACGACGATGAGGTAGGCGGCTTGGCCCAGCGGACGCTGCCGGGGCCTGCGATCGCCTCGACCTCCTCGGCCGACTCGGGATGCGTGATGAAGTGCAGGTCGATCCCGGGGTGCGCCCAGAAGTGGAGCCCGGCGAGGTCGGTAATCGACGAGTAGCACGGGATCTTCAGGCGCCCGCGCCGGCGGAGCTCGCCGAGCACCGCGGTCACTCCGGGGTAAGTCGAGACGATCAGGTCGGGGTCGTGGGACCTGATCACCCGCATCAGGCCGCGACCGCCGAGCAGCCTCAGCATCGTCTTCGCGAACCAGCGGATCGGTGGCGTGTACATGAGCAGCCGGTACTGGAAGTCGAACCACCACGGCACCCGGCGGAACATGAACTCCGAGTTCTCGCGCAGCGTCCGGGTAAGGAACCATCCCATCGCCGGCAGGCCGTTGATGATCGACACCTGCGCGTCGGGATCGTCGTCGTGGAACTCGCGGGCGACGGAGCGCGCCGGGAGGTCGTGTCCCTCGCCGATGTCCGCGGAGACGATCAGCACCTTGCGGGGCCGGGCCTCGGTGTCCGGCTCACCGGCGGGGATCACCGTCTCGGCCTCGCGCTCAGAAGCGAGCTGCTCCTGGTCGACGCGCCACTCGACGTAGCGGGCGACGCCCTCGGAGAACGGCGTCGCCGCGGTCCACCCGAGCTCACGCTCGGCGCGCTTGGAACACACGATCTTCCCGCCGAAGTCGCCGGGCCGGGCCTCGGTGTGGACGATCTCGACATTGCCGAGCCGCTGCTTCACGTTCTCGGCGATCTGCTTGATCGTCACGTTCTCGTCGGAGGCGAGGTTGTAGACGCGGTTGGTCGCGACCTCCTCGAGCCCGAGCGCGACCCCGTCGGCCAGGTCCTCGACGTACACGAACCGGCGCGACTGGCTGCCGTCGCCGGCGAGTGTCAGCGGCTCGCCGCGCAGCGCCTTGCCGACGAACGCCGGGACGACCGCCGCCTCCCGGGCGCGCGGCCCGTACGGGATCCCGAACCGCAGGATCGTGTAGTCGATCCCGTACAGCTCCTGGTAGGCCTTGCAGTAGAGCTCGCCCGCGAGCTTGGTGCTCGTGTACAGGTGCGACGGCGCCGGCAGCAGCGTGTCCTCGTTGACCGCCTCGTCGTGGCAGTCCGAGTAGACCCAGATCGTCGATGCGTAGACGATCCGCTTGACCCCCGCCCGGCGGGCGGCCTCGAGGACGGTGACGGTGCCGCGGGCGTTGACCCGCTCGGCGTCCTCCGGCGACGCGTGCACGTCGTTGACGTCGGCGACCGCCGCCAGGTGCGCGACCGCGTCGCACGAATGGAGCGCGCGCTCCAGCGCCTCGCGGTCGGTGATCGAGCCGAGCACCGTGTCGACGCTCCCGGCCTCGTGCCACGGCGACGGGCGCAGGTCGTAGATCACCGGCTCGTGCCCGCGCAGCCTGAGCTTGTCGACCACGTGAGAGCCGATGAACCCCGAACCGCCGGTGACGAGAACCCTCATGGCTTCATCCTTGTTCACCCACCGGCCGGTAATACAACGGAATGCAGGAATGGTTTCTCGCAACCCAGTCGCTGTTCGGCAGCTCGACGTCGCGGCCGAGAACCCGGTGGCACGGCTCGTCGTACACGCGGCCCGTCGAGCGCTCGAGCCAGTCGAACACGATGTACTTGTAGAGACCCGAGGTCATCCCCTCCGGGAGCTCCAGGCGGCTGCCGCCGTACTGCGGATCGAGCTCCCGGCGCGCCACGTCGTTCTTCCAGTCGACGATCTCGGGCATCCGCTCGACCTGCACCAGCCCGAGCGCGGCGGTGAACTCGCTGATCCTGAAATTCAGCCCCTGGACCTCGTACGTGGGCTTGCCGTAGTTGCGGAACCCGCGCGCGTACTCGAGCAGGTCCGGCCTGCGCGAGACGAGCACTCCGCCCTCGCCGGTCGAGATCGTCTTGGTCGCGTACAGCGAGAAGACGCCCGCGTCGCCGTACGTTCCCGGCCGCCGGCCGTTCCACGAGGCGCCGTGCGCGTGGGCGCAGTCCTCGATCAGGAAGATCCCGTGCTCGCGGCAGTAGTCCGCGATCCGCTCGACATCGAACGCGATGTGGCCGCCGATGTGGACCAGGAACGCCGCGCGGGGCCGGTGCTTCTCGGCCTTGGCCTCGAAATCCGAGAAGGACATGCAGAGGTCCTCGCGGTTGCAGTCGACGAACTCGACGCGCGCCCCCGACCGCAGCGCCGCCAGCGGCGTCGCCATGAACGTGTTCGAGGGGCACAGCACGGTCTCGCCCCCCACGCGAGCGAAGTCGAGCGCCGCGAGCGCGCCGCCGGCCCACGACGACATCGCGACCGCCGGCGCCTCGTTCCACCGCTCCCAGGCCTCCTCGAAGCGCTGGGTCATCGACGCCTCGGACCACCGCTCGGAGTCGAGCACCTCGTCGATCAGGGCATGGAACCGGGCCCGGTCGCGGTGATCGAAGCCGATCGCGAAACGGGAGAAGTCAGGGACGCTCTCTGTGGTGGAAGCGGTAGTCATCGTCAGCGTACGAGCGGCAAATTCCCCGGTCGGGCGGCGACCCTCGCAAGCAGGCGGTCACGATCTATGCCGCTCGCGAATGCTCTCAGCGGTCGTGCGCGCTCGCAAGCGTGTCAGACAGGTAGGACGGTATCGAGTCCCAACCGGTTTAGCTCGTTGATGATCTCCGGAAGTGCCTCCGCTGTGCGCCGGTGGGAGTTCCGCGCGCTGTAGAAATCCGCATCGTGCAGGAGAATCACGTCCCCGGCCGATAGGTCGCGCGTCGCCCGGCGCGTGATCCGTTCCGGACTCGTGAATTTTCTCCAATCCTTGCCCCATCGCGACCATAGCAACGGGTGCAGGGCCGCCCGGCGGGCGGCGTCGAGCCCGGAGCCGCTGTAGATCCCGTACGGAGGCCGGTGCCAGCGGACCGCGGACCCGGTCGCGTCCTCGATCGCTGCGGCCCCGCGCCGGAGATCGTCGGCGACCTCGGAGGCGCCCAGGCGCAGCTGCAGCCGATGCCGGTAGCCGTGAAGCGCGATCAGGTGGCCGCTCGCCGCGATCCTCGCCACCACTTCCGGCCGGCGGACGACCTGCTCGCCGACGACGAAGAACCAGGCCCGCGCGCCGCGCTCGGCGAGGATCTCGAGGATCGCGGGCGTCCCTTCCGGATGCGGGCCGTCGTCGAACGTGAGCGCGACGCCCGCCGCGCCAGGGAGTCTCCGCGCGATCCCGAACGCGCGCGCCGCGGGCGGCAGCACCGGGGCAAGCGTTGTGATCGCACTGCGCACGCGGTCATGATCCTCGAAGTGACTCCGCCCGACCTCGACGCCTGGCTGCCCTCCCCATCGGTCCGGATCGCGCACCGGCGCCCGAGCGCCGCCCCGCCGGACCGGTTGTGGGCGGCGGCGGCCTCCGTACGGCTCGGCGACACGCGGCTGCTCGGCCGGCTGATCAGGTGGCGGATCCCGGACACCCCGGCGACGATCTCGTTTGACGAGCTGTTTCGCAGCCAGCCCTTCCTGGCGCTCGAGGAGGGCGAGACGGCACTCGTCTCCGGCCTCGTCGGCCGGATCTGGACGCTTCGCCGCGACTACCCCGAGCTCGCCGGCGACGACGACTACCTGCGGTGGTCGGAGTCCGGCACCGCCAAGGTGATGTTCGCCAACTGGGTCGAGCCCGAGCCGGCGGACGGATCGGTGCTCCACTCGGAGACGCGCGTGACGGCGTTCGGCGCGCAGGGACGGATCGGGCTGGCGAGCGTCCGCCCGATGATCCGCGGGTTCCAGCAGCTCATCTGGAGCGACGCGATGGCCGTGGCGGTGCGGACCGCTGAACGACCGTGACCGCGGTGTCGTCGCCGGTCTCGGCGGGGGTGGCGATGGCGGTGGGGGCCTCGCCGTCGGCCCAGTCCTCCGAGGCGGCCGCGCTGGCCACGTCCTGCGCGTAGGTGTAGCGCGCCCTCGCGGTGACGATGCCGGCGGCGATCAGCGTCGCGAGCGCGATCAGGAACGTGATCTGGAGACCGGTCGCCTCGTGCGAGGGCGGCGCGTGAGGACGCGTTCCGATCGGCGCCTGAGTCGGCACGATTCCCGCGATCAGCTGCGCCAGCCCGCCGAACACGAGCGGAGCGAGCGCCTGCGCGGTCGAGCGGATGAACGTGCGCACGCTCTCCGCCCGCCCCCAGAGTCCGGCCGGCATGATGTCGAGCCGGGCCGCCTGGATCGGCGGGTTCGCGGCCGCGAGCAACGCCGCTCCGGCGACGTCGAACCACAGCGCGGGCATCACGTGGCTGCCGAGGAACCCGGGGATCAGGAGGATCGCTGCGCCGAAGTAGCAGAGCGCCGGGAACCAGACGCGCGCGGACAGGTTGCCGCGGTGCAGCATCGCATCGGTCACGCGCCCGCCCGCCAGCGTCCCGACGATCGCCCCGAGGACCAGCATCGCGAGCACGAGCTCGGCGGTCGCCTGGCTGGCGTGGTAGTGGCCCTTGACGAACAGCAGCGCGAACGTGTTGAGGCCGGCGAGGTAGAAGAACCCGAGCGATGAGCCGATGATCATCAGCAGGTTCGAAGGGACAGAGAGGATGTACTTGACCGAGCGCACGAGCGGCATCTTCCGTGCGTCCTCGTGGAGCACCAGCTTCGGATTCGGAACCGCCCCGGCACGGCGGGCGGCCTCGCGGGCGGCCTCGGGCGCGCGGTCCGCGGCGTCATCCTCACCCGAGCCCGCGGGTCCCGCACCGCGCTGTGCCCGCGCGGAGGCCGCCTGCACCGCGAGCTCGAGGTCGACCACGCCGGGTTCCAGGTGGCTCTGGCCTCCGCGAAGCGGCTCTGGGACCGTCCGCCAGAGCTCGCGCGCGAGGAAGAATCCGGGAATCGCGAGCACGACGAACGCGGCACGCCAGTCGATCAGGCTCGCGAGCGAGCCCGAAATGATGAAGCCCGCGGCGGTGCCCACGACCTCGCCCCCGAGGATGTAGGCCCAGATCTTGCCCCGTTCGTTCGCCGGAAAGTAGTCGCCGGTGAGCGACGCGATCGCCGGCCCGGCGGTCGCGGCCACCGCGCCCAGCAGCAGCCGCGTCAGCAGCAGGCTCGAGTAGCTGCCGGCGAACGCGCTGAACAGCGTCGCCAGGCTCCACAGGACGACGCTGATCGCCAGCAGCGGCATCCGCTTGCTGCGGTCGACCAGGAGCCCGACGGGGAGCGTGAAGATCGCCCCGACCAGTAGCGAGACCGCGCTGAGCACCCCGATCTTGGCGTCGCCGATGTGGAGCGATTGCTCGAGCTGCGGCGCGACCGCGCCGACGGTCGCGGTGTCGGCCCCGTTCAGCGCCAGCACCCCCGCGAACATCACGATCACTCGCGCCCGCGCGGGACCGCCGGCGCGCTTGACGACCTGGCCGCGCATCAGCCGGCCGATCGCGCGCAGGAAACCCCAGAACGCGCGGCCGATCTCGCCCGTTGCCGAGGAGCCGCGCGCCGGATTCCGCCCTGCTCCGGCCGTATCCCGCCCAACCTGTGACATCTCTGCATCACCGTACCCGGCGGCGCCGCGAGCGGGTCTAATGTCAGCGCCATGGCCGCAACCGACACGCTGCTCGGCCCGTTCGACGCCGAGCTGACGGTCCGCCGCATCCGCTACGCCAACGAGGGCAACGGCTGGGCGGTGCTCGACGGCGCCGGCGAGGACGGCGAGGAGCTGGTGATCGTCGGTGCGCTCGGTCATCTCGAGCGGGGCGAGCGGGTCCACGTCAAGGGACGGTGGGTCGACGACCCCCGCTACGGGCCTCAGGTCAAGGTCGACCAGGCGATTCCGATCGCTCCCGCCGACGCCGAGTCCGTCGCGATCTACCTGGTGCGGGTCAAGCACGTCGGCGTCAAGCGCGCCGCCAAGCTGATCGACCGCTACGGGGCCTCGGAGGTGATCGAGCGGATCGACGCCGAGCCGCGCGCCGTGCTGGCGAGCGCGGGGTTGAGCGGAAAAGCGCTCGCGGATGCGTGTGGCTCGTGGGAGCGGCTGCGGCTGACGCGCCGGCTGCACCTGCTGCTCGCGCCGCACGGGCTCTCCTACCTCGTCGCGAGGATCCACGACTCCTACGGCGACAGCGCCCACCAGGTCGTGACCCGGCGGCCGTACGAGCTGACGAGCGTGTTCGGGGTGGGGTTCGTGATCGCCGACCGGATCGCGCGGTCGCTCGGCTGCCTGCCGGGAGACCCCGAGCGCACCCGCGCCGGCGCGCTGCACGTGCTGTCAGAGGCTGAGCGCGGCGGCAGCACCTGCATGCCCGATGCCGCGCTCCGCTCGGAGCTCCGGCGGTTGCTCGGCGCCGAGGTGGCGCCGGATGCGATCGACGAGCTCGTCCAGGCGGGCGACCTCGTCCGCGCCGGCGAGTGGATCTACCGCACCGAGACCGCCGAGCTCGAGGCGGAGCTCGCCGAGCGGGTCGGACGGATGCTCTCCCAGCCCCCGAGCACCCGGCTGCGGGAGGCGCGGGAGGCCGAGCACTCACAGGATCCCGCTGGCCCGCAGCTCACCTCCGAGCAGCTCGACGGCGTCCGCAACGCGCTCGAGCACCGGCTGTCGCTGATCACGGGCGGGCCCGGAACCGGGAAGACGGCGTCGATCCGAACGATCGCGTCGCGGGCCGCGGCGCACGGAGCGCGGGTGACGCTCGTCGCCCCCACCGGCCGCGCGGCGATCAGGATGAGCGAGGCGAGCGGGGTCCGCGCCCGGACCGTCCACTCAGCGCTCGGATGGATCCCGGGAGAGGGGCCGACCCACGACGAGCAGGACCCGCTGCCGTGCGACCTGCTGATCGTCGACGAGACCTCGATGGCGAACCTCGAGCTGCTGGTGACGCTGCTGCGGGCGGTGGGGGACGACACGAATGTGGTGCTCGTCGGCGACGCGGACCAGCTCGCGCCGGTCGGCGCGGGCAAGCCGTTCGCCGAGTTGATCGCGTCCGGCGCGGTTCCGGCGGCGCGCCTCCGCCACATCTTCCGGCAGGCCGCGGGCAGCATGATCGTGCAGGGCGCGCACGCGATCAGGCGCGGTCAGACACCGAGTTTCAAGCCGGGAGACGGGATGCGGCGCGACCTGTTCCTGGTCGAGCGATCCGATCCGCTCGCCGCGCGCGAGCAGATCGTCTCGCTGGTCGCCGAGCGGCTGCCGCAGCACTACGGGGTCGATCCGGTTCGCGACATCCAGGTGTTCGCCCCGGTCTATAAGGGTGAGCTCGGGATCGACGCGCTCAACGACGCGCTCCGCGAGCGGCTGAACCCCGGCGGCGAGCCGGTCCGCGGCGGCCGGCTCCGGCTCGGCGACAAGCTGATGATGACCGGCCGCAACCTGCACGAGCTCGGGCTGATGAACGGGACGCTGCTTCGGCTCGTCGACGAGGTCTCGGGCGAGGAGGGCGGCGATGATCCGGCGCTGATCCTGACCGCGGAGGAGGCGATCTTCCGGTTGCCGCTCGAGCAGGCCGACCGGCTGCGCCCCGCGTACGCCTGCTCGGTGCATCGCGGCCAGGGGGTCGAGCTCCCGGTCGCGGTGATCGTCGCCCACCCGGCCGGCGGCGCGTTCTTCCTCCGGCGCGAGATGCTCTACACGGCGGTCACGCGCTCGAGAATCGCCACCGTGATCGTGGGGACGCTCGACGTGATCGAGCGCGCGGCGAGGACGCCCGACACCGGGCGCCGTCACAGTCGCCTGGGCGAGCGGCTCGCGGTAGTTCCGTTATAGGGTCCGCCCGACATGCAAGCGCTGATCCTCGCCGGCGGGGAGGGGACCCGGCTGCGCCCGCTGACCTCGACGGTCCCGAAGCCCGTGGTCCCGCTGGCGAACCGCCCCTTCATCAGTTTCATGATCGCCTGGCTGCGCCGGCACGGCGTCGACGACGTGATCCTCTCGTGCGGGTTCATGGCCGAACGCGTGCGGGACGTGCTGGGTGACGGAGAGTCGCTCGGCGTCAGGCTGCGCTACGTCGAGGAGCCGCGGCCGCTCGGCACCGGCGGCGCGCTCCGGTACGCCGGCGACCTGCTCGACGAGCGGTTCCTGATGCTCAACGGCGACGTCCTATCCGATATCGATCTCTCTGCCCAGCTACGACGGCACGAGCAGACCGGGGCGCGCGGGACGATCGCGCTCGTCGCGGTCGAGGATCCGTCCGCGTACGGCCTGGTGCAGCGCAATCCCGACAACTCCGTCAGCGAGTTCCTCGAAAAGCCGAGCCCCGACGAGATCGACAGCAACCTGATCAACGCGGGCGCATACGTGCTCGACCGCTCGATCCTCGACGAGATGGCGCCCGGCGGGACGACCATCTCGATCGAGCGCGACGTGTTCCCGACGCTCGTCGGCCGAGGCCTGTACGGGTTCGAGGCGACGGGCTACTGGCTCGACATCGGCACCCCCGACGGGTACCTGCAGGCGACGTTCGACATCCTCGAGGGCAACGTCGAGACCGAGGTCGGCACGCGGCTCGAGGACGCGCGCGGCGTGCTCGCCGACGGCGTGAGCGTCGACGGGCGGCTCGTCGCACCGGCGCTGGTCGCCGGCGGGTCGACGATCGAGCAGGGGGCGATCGTCGGCGGGCGGGTCGTGCTCGGCGCGGGCGTCACGATCGGGCCCGGTTCGCACGTCGAGAACTCGGTCGTGCTCGCCGGCGCGACGATCGGCGCCCACACCACGATCAGCTCCTCGATCGTCGGGGCGGGCGCGCGGATCGGCGATCACTGCCACCTCGACGCCGGCGTCGTGCTCGGCGACCGCGTCGCGCTCGGCGAGGGCAACATGCTGACCGCGGGCGCGCGAGTGTTCCCTGACGTCGCGCTGCCGGCCGGCGCGATTCGGTTCTAGAGCCGGCCGCATGCGGCCGGCTCCCGGCGGCGCATGCGCCGCCGGCGGGGGCGCGCATGCGCGCCCCCGTCAGGAGAGCCGCACCAGCATCTTCCCGAGGTTCTCCCCTCGGAGCAGCCCGATGAACGCCTCGGGCGCGTTCGCGATCCCCTCCACGACCGACTCGCGGAATTTGATCTTGCCGTCGCGAACGAGCGGACCGACCTCCTCCATCAGCTGGCGGAACCGCTTGCCGTGGTCGGAGACGATGAATCCCCGCAGCGTCAGTCGCTTGCCGATCGCGAGCGGCAGGTTCCACGGTCCCGGCTCACGACTTGTCGCGTTGTAGACCGAGACGGCACCGCACAGGGCGATCCGCCCACCGGGGCGCATCGTCGAGATCGCCGCGACCAGCTGGTCGCCGCCGACGTTGTCGAAGTACACGTCGATCCCCTCGGGCGCCGCTCTGGAGAGCAACTCCGTCGCGTCGCCGTCGCGGTAGTTGAACGCGGCGTCGAAACCGAGCTCGTCGAGCAGGAAGGCGACCTTCTCGGACGAGCCGACGCTGCCGATCACGCGGGACCCTCGCGTCTTGGCGAGCTGCCCGACGAGCGAGCCGACCGCGCCGGCCGCGGCCGACACGAACACGATGTCGTCTTCGCGGTGCTCGGCGATGTCGAGCAGGCCGACGTACGCGGTCAACCCCGGCATGCCGAGCACTCCGAGGTACGCGGAATCGGGGGCGACGTCGGTGTCGATCGGCCGCGCGGCGCGGGCGGGCAGGAGCGCGTACTCGCGCCACCCGAGCTGGTGCAGGACCTGCTGACCGGTCGGGAGCTCGTCCGCCTGGGAGGCGACGACCTCGCCGACGGCGGCGCCCTCGAGCGGCGCCCCGATCTCGAACGGCTGGACGTACGAGCGCAGGTCGTTCATCCGCCCGCGCATGTACGGGTCCACCGACATCCAACGGTTGCGGACGAGGACCTCGCCCGGCCGTGGGTCGGGCAGGTCGACCTCGGCCAGCTCGAAGTCACTCGGCCGGGGCTCTCCGACCGGTCGATCCGCG